>PCUU01000007.1 GCA_002786855.1 Cytophagales bacterium CG12_big_fil_rev_8_21_14_0_65_40_12 | reverse complement strand
GCAGAGCTCGCTTCCTCTTTAGATCTACAATATCCAAATAATGCAAATTTCATTACAAAGTCACCAACTATTTTTGGCCACATTACCAAAAATCAAAATTCGCACATCGTACTTTTAGTTCTATAAAAGCTCATACTAAAAACAGAGGCTGTCCAAAAAGGGCGGCCTCTTTTTTTGCCCCTACCATTTAACTAAAATCTATAGCCACTGAAAAAAGAGCCATAACCTTTATATGCCATTTAGAGTAACGGTTATTGGTCAATTTTTTAAGCTTTGGAGGAGAAAACATATCAGTTAACAGCAGAACCTGCACATAAAATAGCGGTTCCCCTATTTTTAGTTACCTCACTCTTTTACTTTATCCCTTTAGGTTACTATTACTTTAGCTGCTGCGAAACAGACAATACCTTTGCTTGGTTTGGAGGTTTTTATTTGGGCTTAAGCCTTTTATACTTAGCGAACAAATATTGGAGAAGGTTAAGGCATTAACCTTTAGTAGGTTTGGAATACAGCATCCACCTCAGATAAAATAGTCGGGGTAGCGGGATTTGAACCCACGACCTCTCGCCCCCCAGACGAGCACGCTACCGGGCTGCGCCATACCCCGATTATAATCGCAATATTAAGCATTCTATTCAATTTGAAAAACCCTAATTCTTGACAATAGGCACTTCTGCCAAAACTGGCACAGCGACAACCGCTTCCTTCTTCTCAAATACCATTTTATTGATAAAGTACATCAACAGAATGGTGATGAGAATACTAATGGTTACCACCAGGCCTAAAAGCGGATAACGTAAAAGTTTGCCGTCATCGCCTTGCACCACAATCACCCCGGCCAAGGCAGCTGCAAAACCTCCAGAAATCTGCATTATAGAAGAGTTGATTCCCATAAACGCACCTCGGTCTTTCGGCTCGGGAATCGCAGTAAGTAATGCTTGCGATGAAATCATACGGAGGGTAATTCCTAAGAACAACACCACATTGATGGCAATCACTATCCCAATTGGGGTAACGCCCAGATTGGTATAAAGCAGAATAAGTCCTGCGGCCAATAAAGACCCAATGGTGAACAAACGGAACTTACCATACTTATCACTCAACTTACCAGAAACCGGCCCTGAAATCATGGTGAATATTCCAGTAACCAAGTAAACCAATGGAAGCATGTCAATAGAAATCCCCAGATTGTTCACTGCGTAAGCTGCCCCAAAAGGCATAAGCATAAAGCCTCCTGTTGCCAAAAGTGTAGTAGCCGAAAAACCTCTCAAATAGCGTTTATTACTCAAAGTTTTAATCATGTGTACAAAGGCATTTTGACGCGTTTGCAATTTCAAATGCTCATCTATCGGCTTCATGTAAATCATGATAGTGATGCCTGCTATTACACTTACGCCAACAATCAATAAAAAAGGAGAATGCCAGCCCAGGTGATTGGCCAAATAAAGTCCAATAGGAATCCCCAAAACCTGGCTGGCCGCAAAAGCCATTTGCACAAAGCCCATTACCCTTCCTCTCTTTTCTAGCACAAAAAGGTCGGTAATGATGGCATAAACTATCGAACCTATTACCCCACCAAATATGCCTGTGATGATCCTAGCGATCAACAGGAAATGATAGTTGGGTGCCAAACCGCAAAACAGTGTGCCCAAAATAAACCCTGAATAAAAAAACAGTAGCAGTTTCTTTCGGTCGAATTTATCGGCAAAGCCAGCCGCTAATAAACCAGCAGCCCCTGCACTAAAGGCATAAGCCGAAACCACCATTCCAAACTGTTGAGTGGTTATGGAAAGCTCATCCAATAAAATAGCGCTTAATGGAGAAAGCACCATGAAATCCAAGATTACAGTAAACTGCGAAACGGCAAGTATTGCAATGATAAATTTCTGGTAGGAAGTGAATGTTTGTTCTTTCACCTTGTTCAATTTACAAATGGAAATGATTTCGGAATAACCAGCAAAACTTGGGTTAAGCCATAAAAAGGCTCAATTATAAATGAAGTATTTCTGAGTTATTAGATTTCTGGATAATTTATTTCTGGCAACACCCTCTGAACAGGTAACGAGCAAATTCTCCGCAAAACGCTTAAAACCGCCCGACAGAATCCGGTTGAGGTATTGAGAAATGAATGAGGCAATAAAAAAGCCTCGTTTTCACGAGGCTTTTTAGTGGGAAGTACTGGAGTCGAACCAGCGACCCCCGCCCTGTCAAGGCGATGCTCTAAACCAACTGAGCTAACTTCCCGGGATCTGTATAAATGCAATTGGCAGGTTTTTCTACCGCTGCAATATTAATAAAAAGATTCTTTTAATCTGTGATTCTAAGGTGGAGAATAATGTGTTTAAATGTATCCTTGAAAATCCAAAATCTCCTACAAGATATGCTCTAAACCAAAGCTCTAAATCCTCGGAATCTGCTACAAATGCAATCGGCAGGAAAACCTGCCGATGCACTATTTATAAAAAGATTCCTTTCAATCAATGATTGTAGAGTTTAGCATAATATTCATCGGCCATTCTGGAGGCTTTGAAATATTTGTCTACATCGGCCATGCTCTTCCAGTTCATTTCAACCCATTTGGCATGATCGGTATAGTACATTGGCACTAACTCATCTTCCAAAATACGCATCATGTGATCGGCATCTTGCTGATCTTGCTCGCCTTCTGGCAAAGTGGTATCCACTTCTGGAATTACAAATCCATTTACCAAATGCTCTCCGAATTCTAATATCCAACCATCGTTGGTAGAAAAGTTCAAGGAACCATTCATGGCAGCCGTCATACCGCTTGTGCCTGATGCTTCTAATGGAATTCTTGGGTTGTTCAACCAAACATCCGAACCTTTCTTCATTACTGCCGAAAGGCCTAGCTCATAACCTGTCAAAACAGTGGCATTATGGTATTTTCTAGTAAAATGAACCAACCAGTTAAAGGTGCTCACCGCATTGTGATCCAATGGATAAGGTTTACCTGCCCAAATAATTTGAACTGGGAAATCCTTGTTGTTCAATAGTTTTTCAAACCTTTCTACATCCCTGGCGATAAGGTCGGCCCTTTTGTATTCGGCAAATCTTCTGGCCCAAACAATGGTAAGCACATTGGAATCAAAGATTTTCCCAGTTTGATCGGCCACCAATTCGAACAACTGCTTCTTCAATTCCTTTTTTCTAGCCACAAACTTCTTGTCGCTCTTTTTGTCGTATGAAGCTTGGATTTCTTTATCTGTCCAATAACCTTTGTTTTGCGCATTGGTAATAGGGATGATATCACAGATATTCTTAAAACCTCCCCACATCTCTTTTGAAACTTGCTGATGTTTTTTGGACACTGCATTGGCAATTTTCGATAATCGAAGCGCGGCCAAAGTATGATTGAACATGCCATTTTCAAAACCTACCATTTCTTCCATTTCTTGGATCGAGAATCCGTTGAAATAGCCAAGTTTATGCAAGAAATATGGATCATTCACTTCGTTACCCGCTTTAACTGGTGTATGCGTGGTGAAGACTAATTTCTCCTTTACTTTTTCGATGTCACCATATTTTTCCATCAATCGGAAAGCTGCTGGTAAAGCGTGCGCCTCATTGAAATGATATAAATCAACATCATGACCGATTGCTTCTAATAACTTGGCTCCACCGATTCCCAAAAGAATGTACTGAGCAATTCTCGTAGAAAGGTTATTGTCGTAAAGTTTGTGGGTGATGGTTTGGGCCAGGTAGTCGTTATCTGGATGATCTGTTGATAGCAAGAAAATCGGGGCGGTGCCAAACACTTTAGGATCCAGATAAAAGACCTTTACTTTAACTGGATGATTGTCTACCGAAATTTCTAGATGTATGTCCAGTTCTTCAAGAAAGTTGTAATGACGCTCTTGCCATAAAACATCCAACTCATTGTTGTGCTTTCTTACTTGGTCGTAATAACCGTATTTCCAAAGAATGCCGATTCCCACCACATTTTGCTTGAGGTCATAGACGCTTCGCATGTGCGAACCCGCCAAAAAACCAAGTCCACCGGAATAAATTTTAAGGGGTTGATCTATGGCAAACTCCATAGAAAAGTATGCGACCGGTTTTTGGTAGGCTTCGGCTGCCTTATAAGGAAATTTGAATTTCATTTCAGTAGATTTCGTATTTCAAAAGATCAAAAATACTGGTTGTAAAAGGCAATATGGCCGAAGTGGCATAAAAGATTTATGCAAACGATTTACTGTTTGAATTAAGACTGTTTGATGCCGTTTTTCATGCCAGATATTTACTTTGCTCATTTCGGATTTAATGAGGCATAAAAAAAGCCCCGACTTGTCGAGGCTTCTATAAAATCATCCTGAACGGAGTTCAAAGATTATCCAATCGATACTCTTTTGAAGGCAGAAACAGTTAAGCCTTTGTTCACTGAAGTCAAATAATCTTGAACAGTCAATTTAGCGTCCTTCACAAAAGCTTGGCTCAATAAAGTATTGTCTTTGAAGAATTTGTTCAATTTACCTTGGGCAATTTTCTCTAGCATTTCTTCTGGCTTGCCTTCTTGTCTAGCTTGATCTTTTCCAATCTCAATTTCCTTTTCGATTATTGAAGAATCAACCCCTTCTTTATCAACCGCAACAGGGCTCATCGCTGCAATTTGCATCCCAACATCTTTACCAGCAGCAGCAACATCAGCAGTACCTACGCCATTCAATGCTACCAAAACACCCAATTTACCTGTAGAGTGGATGTAAGAAACCACTTGCTCACCAGTTAATTGTTCGTAAACAGAAACTTCAAGCTTTTCACCAATCTTACCCAAAAGTTCAGTCACTTTTTCTTGAAGCGTAAGATCGCCCAATTTGATTGCTCTTAAAGCTTCAAGATCAGCAGGTTGATGCGCCATAGCTGCATCAGCAATCTCGTTGCCCAAAGATTGAAAATCCTGGTTTTTTGCTACGAAGTCAGTTTCGCAAGTAAATGCTACTAAAATAGCTTTTGAGCCATCAGCGCTTGTTCTTACAAAAACAGATCCTTCAGTAGTTTCTCTGTCGGCTCTTTTATCAGATAATTTTTGACCTTTCTTACGAAGAATATCAATTGCTTTGTCGAAATCTCCTTCAGCTTCAACCAATGCATTTTTGCAGTCCATCATGCCTGCACCGGTCATTTGTCGTAATTGGTTAACTTCTTTTGCTGTGATAGCCATTTTTATATGTTTTAAATATTATGCGAAAAATAAATTATTAGCAGCTCATGCTTGACAAGTGTCTTTTATGCTTGTGTTAAGCTTTGGCGCTTTAAAACAAAAATTGAACACCGAAGAAGTTTCAATGTTCAATTTTTTATATGAGTTGATCTTAATCGAATTAAGCTTCTTCTGTTGTAGTTTCGCCTTTGTCTACGGCAATTTTTTCTTCTTCCAACTTCTCTCTATCCTTATCCTCTTTTTCAGTTTTGCGCTCTTGCAAACCTTCGTCAATTGCTTTACCGATGGCTTTCAAAATAATTTCCACCGATTTAAAGGCATCATCGTTACCAGGGATTGGAAAATCTACAGCATTTGGATCAGAGTTAGTATCCACTAAAGCGAACACAGGTATGTTCAATTTTTTAGCTTCATTCACTGCAATATGCTCTCTTTTGATATCCACGATAAACAAGGCAGCAGGAAGTCTAGTTAGGTCGGTAATACCGCCCAAAACTCTTTCTAACTTTTCCTTTTCACGAGTTTTCATTAACCTTTCTCTTTTAGCTAGGTTTTTGAAAGCCTCTTCTTTCATCAATTTGTCGATACCCTGAAGTTTCTTCAATGACTTTCTCATTGTGGCAAAGTTGGTCAACATACCACCTAACCATCTTTCAGTCACGTAAGGCATGTTTAATCTTTCCGCTTCAGCAGCCACAATAGTTTGTGCTTGCTTTTTCGTGGCCACGAACATGATTTTCCTTCCTGAACGGACAATGTTCTTAATTGCAGATGATGCTTCTTCGAGGCAATTAAGAGTTTTATTAAGATCGATAATATGGATACCATTTCTCTCCATGAAGATGTATGGCGCCATACGCGGATCCCACTTTCTCGTTAAGTGACCAAAATGGACACCAGCATCAAGTAAGTCTTTGTACTCTAATTTGTTAGACATATATAAATTTGATAAAAATTCGAATTAACGCTTGCTGAACTGGAATGCTCTTCTCGCTTTTCTTCTACCTGGTTTCTTACGTTCAACCATTCTTGGATCTCTAGTAAGGAAGCCTTCTTTTTTCAAAGGAGATCTGTTTTCAAGATCAACTTCACAAAGTGCTCTAGAAATGGCTAATCTAATTGCTTCGGCTTGGCCTTTTTGACCACCACCATCAACATTGATTTTAAAATCAAAATTGTCATTTTGATTAATCAGCATTAACGGCTGCTTTACAATAATTTGCAAAACATCAGAAGGAAAATAATCCTCTAAAGTCTTTCCATTTACATTAAAAACACCTTTACCAGACTCCATGTACAGTCTAGCTACTGAGGTCTTTCTTCTTCCAATTGTGTTAATTACTTCCATTAACGGCTAATATTATAATTGAACTTCTTTTGGCTTTTGAGCTTCGTGAGAATGCTCTGCACCTTCGTATACATATAGATTGTGGAAAATCGCTCTTCCCAATCTTGATTTCGGTAACATACCACGAACAGCTCTTTCTACCAATAAAGTAGAAGACTTCGCTTTTAGCTGTCTTGGAGTAGTTTCTCTTTGACCTCCTGGATAACCAGTGTATCTCAAATAAACTCTGTCATCCCATTTCTTTCCTGTCATTCTAACTTTGTCAGAATTGATAACGATCACGTTATCACCGCAATCTACGTGCGGAGTGTAGTCAGGCTTGTGTTTTCCCCTGATCATTTTAGCCACTTCACTGGCTAATCTACCTAGGCTTTTTTGGCTCGCATCTACGATAACCCAATTCTTGTCTGCAGTCGCTTTGTTAGCCGAAACTGTCTTATAACTTAGTGTATCCACTTCGATATATTTAATTGACTCTTAATACTTTATGTCGTCCTCCCCTTAAAAAGGGACACAAAGATAGAAGTTTGCTTTTTTAATTCCAACGTTGACTAATAAATTTATTCGGTATTAACCCACTTTAACCAAGGTATTTAACCAGAACTCTCCTTTCGACCTCATTCAGATTGCCTGAAGGCGGCAATGGAAAAAAAGCAGGCGACAAAGTTGGGCAGTATTTTTTTATTACCGCTAACGAACTCCATAAAAAGTAGCAAAATCTTTGAAGTCTTTATTCGAAACAAATAAGCTAAGATTTATATCTTGCAGCAATGGAAAATTTCGTTGTTTCAGCGCGTAAGTATAGACCTGTTGGCTTTGAAGAAGTAGTTGGCCAAGAACACATCACTACTACTTTAAAGAATGCCATTGATAATAATCAATTGGCACAAGCCTTACTCTTCTGTGGCCCTCGAGGAGTAGGAAAAACGACATGTGCACGCATTGTGGCGAGAATGATCAATGGGCAAACCATAGACAATCCGCTAGCCACCAACGATACTTTCAATATCTATGAACTTGATGCGGCATCCAACAACTCGGTCGATGACATCAGAAATCTGATCGATCAGGTTCGCTACCCTCCTCAGCAAGGTAAATTCAAAGTATACATCATAGATGAGGTGCACATGCTTTCGAATCAGGCTTTCAATGCCTTTTTGAAAACATTAGAGGAGCCACCATCTTACGCTATTTTTATTTTAGCGACTACTGAAAAGCATAAAGTGATCCCTACTATTCTTTCTCGCTGTCAGATTTTTGACTTCAACAGAATAGAGGTAGGTAATATTTCTGGGCAATTGAAAATGATTGCTGAGAAAGAAAACATTGAAACGGAAGAAGAAGCATTACACCTCATCGCTCAAAAGGCAGATGGAGCGATGCGCGATGCTTTATCGCTTTTCGATTTGATCGTCACCTTCTCACATGGCCAAAAAGTAACCTATCAGAATACGATTTCGAATCTTCATATTCTGGATTATGATTACTATTTCAAAATGACTGAGTTTCTCTTCAGTCAAGATACGGCCAATGTACTTTTGACTTTCGATGAAATTTTAAGAAATGGTTTTGATGGGCATCATTTTATTGTGGGCCTGGCAAGTCACCTTCGGGATTTAATGGTTTGCAAAGACACTGCCACCATTCAATTATTGCAGGTTTCTGACAATATCAAACAACGGTACAAAACACAATCGGAAACTCTACCACTCTCCTTTTTGCTTACCGCTTTGAATTTGGCGAGCCAATGCGACCTTCAGTACAAAGGAAGCAAAAATCAAAGATTGCATGTGGAATTGGCACTGGTGAAAATAGCCCACCTTTCTTCAGCCATTAAATTGGCTCAAGTGGACGCTATTGGCGATCCATCAAAAAAAAAATCTTAGTTGAACCCGTTCAAGAAGATCAAAAGCCGAATCCACAAAGTGAAACTTCAAATTCTGTAGTTACACCAGTAGCAAAAGAGACGGCTCCTTTGCCAGAACTTAAAGAAGAGAAAAAAGAAGAAGTTCCATCTGCTCCACTAACTCAAGTCAGCCTTCCTAAACCACCAAGCAGAGCTCCTTCTAAAACCATAAGTATCCCATCATTGTCTGAGCTCAAAGCCCAAGCCAACAAAAAAGAGGAAACCATTGATGGAGAGGTAATCGAGGAAAGTCAAGGAAGAAACGAGCCATTTACTACGACAGACCTCGATAAAATTTGGAACGAGTTTAAATCCCAGAAAGAAAAGGAAGACAACCAATTAGAATTACTGATTTTAAAAGAACCTTATAAACTGTCTGGCAATGTAGTAACTGTCAATATCTCAAATGGCGCTTCCGAAGCCAGTTTTGAACGTTTCAGGGGAGATTTACTGATTGCTTTGCGCGATGGCTTAAAGAATGACAGTATTCAGCTGAAGTCAGAAACCGTAGAGATTGAAAAAGGCAAAATGCTTTATACTGATCAAGAAAAGTTTGAGCACTTAAAGAAGAAATACCCAGCCTTAAAGGACCTGCAAGAAAGACTAGGGCTAGACCCTGAATTCTAAAAACTCAGCGTTACACCAACGTTGATTACATTCTTAAGTTGAATATCCCGGCCTCGCGTTCCATCACTTCGAGTGATTTTAATGTCATCATCATAAATAAGCTGAGAGCTGATGTTGGTGGACAAATAGCCATTCACCTTCAGGTTAAATACTCCTTCTAGATTTACCACCGTATTTGGGAAGGTTTCATAATTGGCAAAGAGATTGAAATTGCCCAAAAAAGTAACATTCTCAACAATGGCCCTTTTATAAGTTCCTGTTAAACTTATCCCTGCTTCAGGCCGAATGGTCTGGCCCGGGCTTACGCCAAAAGACCCTACATTGGACAGCGAATCGCTTAGCACAAAAGTGAATCGACCGGTGAAAGGTGCCAAAGTTGCCGTAATTGCATCTCCATTTCGATAAGACAAACCCAAAGAAGCCAGCAAGTAGCCAGGTGCCATAAAGTTCGAAATCAAAATCCTTCTGGTTTGATCCGTGCCCGCAATTTTTTCGGTACGATAACCTTCGTCCATTTGAGTTTGAAAGTTGATTGAGGTCGTCAATAAAATGCGCTCCGAAAACTTTTGGCTATACTTTGAGCTTAATAGAATCTGATCATCTGTTTTGACAAACCGATTTCTTGAATCTCCGTTCCTGATCAAACCATAGCTCACTTTGAGTCTGTTTTGCCAAACCTTTCCCTCCTTTTCATAATTGGCAAAACTTTCAATCTTAGTTCCGATAGCAACAGACGATTCTCCCCCAGCTGCCCAGTTGGTAAGCCCTACTTGCTGAAGATTAAAATTGAATTGATTGCCTGATTTCCAGTAACTTATGGTATCGGGTTTAATCACTGTGGTATCTTGAGGCAATAATAGCTCAAATTGATTTTGACCTTGCGCCATAACTACGGCACTAGTAAAAGCACTTACTAATAGTATAAGCCAAAATCGAGTCATCCTTCTTTTCTTCTGAAAAAGTTGTGCAAAACTATTCAATGCTTTGGGTCGGCTTTAATTTTTAGGGATTATTTTCAGGCGCTCACCTAAGGCAAGGCTGGTATCGGATTTATTATTCCATTTCAAAATCTCTTCGACCGTCACTCCATAAATTCGTGAAATTGCCCAGGCAGTCTCTCCTTTCTGAACCTCATGAATAATTTCCCTTGCCTGAATCGGGCTCGCTGAAATTAAAGGTTTAAAATACGCTTTGGGCACCACCAAATTCAATGGCTGATTGATTTGCAATCCATTCATTACGTCCAATCCATTCCAATCCAAAATATCATCTACCTCAATCCCATATTGTTGCGAAATGGCAAAAAATGATTGCTTAGGTTGAACATAATGGGTAATAATAGTATCCTTTTCGGTAGCAATCAAAGCCTTTTTTACTACCTGAGCAATTTCCTCTTCAGGTCCATCTTCTTCTCTAATCTCTTTATTGACTTGAGTTGGCTTAGGATTTTGCAAAATTTCCTTTGATTTCGCTTCTGGAGCACTCACTTCTTTGATCAACTTATCTTCAGGTGTAGGTCGGTTGTTGGGTATCATCACATCAGCATACTCAATGGCCACATTATTGGGACGAATAAAGCGCAGCCACATCACCCTACCCACCTTGAGAGGCTCGGTTTCTCGCATTCTATTTTTGTGAAGCAGCGTTTTCAGCTTGATTCCATAATCCTGAGAAATACTCCAAACCGTCTCGTTTGGTCTTACAATATGATAATGGACCTTTCCTTTGCTCTTTTTATTTTTTAAGTAATAATAGCTACCTGCCCTGACATTGCCTTTTTCGTCAATATCGTTGTAGCGCTTTAGTTTCGAAACACTCTTTCCTGTTCTTGCGGCTAAAGATTTTAAGTTTTCACCTTCACGCGCCTTTATGGCATCAATCCCATTTACTTCTATCTGATCGGGTTCGTATGCCCTTCTAATGTCTCCCGATATTTGTGGAAAAACCCCAATATTCCCCTCTACAGGACGCACATTCGACTTTTTGCTTGTGCTTTTTTTGCTCTTTGCCTTGGACTGGCTAGTGTTAGTTTTGTTGGAAGTTGTGGTCGATGGAGTTTTGACACCATTTCTATCATCGGTTCTATTATTCTCGACTGGTTTATTTTGTGCGATGGGTTGGCGACCCGATTTGAGTGGATAGATCACTTGATAAGACTTCTCATCTGGAATTCTCGAAGCAATAAGCCACTTATTCAAATTTTTTAGTTCATCAATTTCAACTCCTACATCTTTACTCACATCTTTCAAGGTCTTTCCTTTTCCCTCGAAAGTGGCCAATTGAATTTCGGGGTTCTTTCTTCCCTTCCCAACAAAATCCTGAAAAGCCAATTTATGGGCGATGTACTTCTTAATGTACCAATGCGTTTTGCTGTCAATTTCTACTTTAGTCGCCCCATATTCCTTCTCAGGAATCACCCTTTGCGCTCCGCCCAAGCCTTGTAAATAAGACTGAAGCGACCAAAGCCAGTTGTCGAAGACGAAATTACTTCGCTTAAAATATTTGGTAGCACCAACGGTTGAGGCGATAATGTGCTTTCGTTCATCCACTAAATTATCGACCCTAAGCCCTAATTCTTGTGCCGAAGCTTTTTTAAACTGCCAGAAACCCACGGCATTAGAAGTTGACACGGCATCCGAAATAAACTGACCTTCTTGAATTGCTAAATATTTGAAATCATCTGGAATACCTTCCTTTTTGAGCACCTCCTCTACGATACCCATGTAAAGGTTCGAACGGTCCACTAACAACTGGAAATGGTATTGACTTCGGGTGAGTAAATCGAGTGTTTCTTCAATTTCCTTTTTTGCGCTGTTGGTAATTTTGAGGGTGATGCCAGCGAATTCCATCTCAGAAGGGACAATCATTGGGGCTTGCGCGAAAGTGCTCAACGAAGCCATCAAAAAAATGATGATTGACGCTATTTGTTTTATCACTCTTATTTTTTTCTTAATACCATTAGGCCATCCCTGATCGGTAAAAGTACGTTTTCAACGCGATCATCTTCATGGGTCAAACGGTTAAAATCCAAGATTGCTTGTGTGTCCTTGTCGATTTTCTTTTCGGTTTGAACAACTTTCCCACTCCAAAGCACATTGTCGGCAATAATGAACCCGCCTTTACGCACCTTTTCGATTACTAATTTAAAGTAATTGTAGTAATTAATTTTATCCGCATCTATAAAAACAAGGTCGAATGGCCCTTCAATTTGTGGGATAAGTTCAATGGCATTGCCAATTCTATAGTCTATACTTTCACCAAAGCCAGATTTTTCGAAATAACCGCGGACCATATCTTCCAACTCTTCATTGATATCAATAGTAATAAGCTTTCCATCTTCGGCTAATCCGCTCACCATGCTTAAAGCGGAATAGCCAGTGTATGTCCCAATTTCAAGTACCCTAGAAGGGCGAAGCATATGTGAAATCATGGAGAGAATACGCCCCTGTAAATGACCAGAAAGCATCCTAGGCATCATCACCTTCTGGTAAGTTTCTCTTGTCAAAGCCTTCAACAAATCCGACTCTCCTTCAGTATGTTGCTCCGAGTAGGCTTGAATATCTTCGGCAATAAACTCCATTAATTCTCTGGCAAAAAGGTGAGATGACTCAATTGAGATTCGTTCAAACGATCGTTCGCAATTTCGAGAAGTTCATTTGAAGTAATCTTCCTGATTCGATTGAAAATCGACTCCAATCCATCTATTCGTTCCATGTCTAAAATACTTTTTCCCATCATCAGCATCAGGCTGGTGTTGTTTTCTTCGGCCATGGCCAATTGACCAATGATTTGTTCTTTGGCCATATGCAGTTGCAGCGTACCCAATGGCACTTCTCTCAATTTCTGAAGTTCTTTCAATACTAACTTCCTGCCTCTTTCTACTTGTGTTTTTTCTGTTCCGAAGAAAATAGAAAACAGACCTGTATCAGAAAAAGGGTGGTAACCTGCATCAATGCTGTAGACAAAACCGTATTTCTCACGAAGGGCTAAGTTCAATCTGGAATTCATTCCTGGCCCACCCAAAACATTCATCAACATGAAGAAAGGTAGGCGATTAGCGTGGCTCAATTCGTAAGCCGTGGTACCAATGGCACAATGCGCTTGTGTGATATTGCGAAAAATCGTTTCTGAATTAGGGGTGTATTTATCGAAAGCTAATCGGAATCTTTCACCAACATGATGAGGAATCTGCGCAAAGTATTTCTCGGCTAACTTTTCAATCTTCTTTAAGGGTATGTTTCCGACACAGGAAAAAACCACCCTTTCCGTATTCAGGTTCGTTCTTAAAAATTCTTTGAAATCATCTCTCTGAAAGGATTTTACACTTTCTGAAGTACCTAGAATGTTCTGCCCCAGTGGATGATTTCCAAAAATCACCCTGTCAAACTCATCTTGAATGGCATCCTCGGGGCTATCATGGTAAAGCGACATTTCTTCCAAAATTACTCCGCGCTCATTTTCAATCTGCTTTTCTGGAAATATAGAATCGAAGGTAATGTCTTGTAGAAGTTCGAAGGCTGATTCCATGTGCCTATCCAGCACCGAAGCATAAAAACAAATTTTCTCCTTAGTGGTATAGGCATTCAGCTCACCTCCAACGGCATCTAACTTATTAAGAATGTGGTAAGCCTTTCTTTTTGTAGTGCCTTTAAAGGCCATATGCTCCCAGAAATGAGCGATGCCTAATTGCTCTTCGAGCTCATCGCGGCTGCCAATGTCAAGGATGAATCCACAATGAACAATCTTGGTGTTTTGGACTTCCTTGTGCACCACTCTGATGCCATTGGGTAAAGTAAAAATATTGTAATCTACCATCACTGCTTGCCTTCAAGCGACAAAGTTAAAAGAATAAACAGAAAAGAATACCCAGCCTTTAATTGAGGAATGCCCGCCCTTGCGAAAAGGATTTTAGAAAAGCGAAAAGCCTTATATTTGGCCTGCACATGGGCTATAAGAAAATCTTAATCATTCAAACTGCATTTATTGGTGATGTTATTCTCGCAACATCTCTGATTGAAAAGTTACATAAGTATTTCCCTGAAAGTTCGATCGATTTTCTTTTAAGGAAGGGTAATGACTCATTGCTCAAAAATCACCCAAAATTGAATAAGGTTTTGATTTGGGATAAGCAAGGAGGAAAGTACCGCAACCTCTTCAAGCTTCTGAAGCAAATAAGAAGCGAGAAGTATGACCTAGTCATCAATGTGCAACGCTTCGCAAACTCTGGATTTCTGACAGCCTTCAGCGGAGCCAAAGAAAAAATTGGTTTCGACAAGAATCCTTTCAGTTGGGCCTTCACTCAAAAAATAGCACACAAGATTGAAGAAGGTGTTCACGAAGTACAACGAAACAATGAGCTGATCCTGGCAATTACCGATGGCACATTACAAAAACCAGTGCTTTACCCTTCAGTCGAAGATTTCGACAAAGTAGTGCAATACAAGAGCGATCCTTTCGTGTGCATGGCTCCTGCATCGGTTTGGTTTACGAAGCAATTCCCTAAAGAAAAATGGGTCGAGCTTATTCAATCGCTAGATTTCAAGGGAAATATTTACTTGCTCGGAGCACCAAGTGACAATTTACTTTGTGCGGAAATCATTGATTTGAGCGGAAATATGAAAGCCCACAACCTTTGCGGAAAAATGAACTTACTTCAATCGGCTGCTTTGATGAAAGATGCCGTAATGAATTATGTAAATGACTCTGCACCCATGCATTTAGCCTCGGCCATGAACGCAAAAACCATGGCTATTTACTGCTCTACGGTGCCAGAGTTCGGTTTTGGGCCTTTAGCCGATGGCGCTCGAATTGCCCAAGTCACAAAAAAATTAGAATGCCGTCCCTGCGGACTCCATGGTTTTAAAGAATGCCCCAAAGGCCATTTTAAATGTGGAAGGGATATTGAAGTCGGAGGTTTGCTACTAGACTAGTAACAGAGTTAACGTTGCAAATTTAAAACACCATATTAAATTTTCAACGTTAAGTGAGTCATAAGCACCAACCCATTGCACCAATAATGATTGAGCTCTGACATTGATTTTTTGGCTTCCTTGTTCTTCTGAACATTTACTGCGTAATTCGTTCCAATTGAAAAAGTACCGATTATGAGATACGAAGCCATAGGAAAAGACCTTTTTATAAAGAACAGAGAAAAACTCAAAGCTCGACTTAAGCCAAATTCGGTGGTTGTGATTTGCTCGAACGATGTGATGCCAACCAATGCGGACGGCACCATGGCTTTTAGGCAAAACAGTAATATGCTTTATCTGTCGGGCATCGATCAAGAAGAATCGGTTTTGGTAATTGCTCCAGATTTTCCAGACCCCAAGTTGAAAGAAGTCCTATTTCTAAGAGAAACCAATGATCACATCGCTGTTTGGGAAGGACATAAATACACTCAAGAAGAAGCCACTGAAACCTCTGGCATTCGTACCGTTATTTGGAACGATAAATTTGAAAACACTTTCAATACTATTCTCGCGGAAACTGAGCACATCTATCTTTATAATAACGAACATATCCGCAATGCTACCGAAGTGGAAACTCGCACGGATAGATTCACCAAATGGTGCCATGCCAAATATCCAAATTATGAATTCGAAAGGTTAGCTCCTATCATCTATGATTTAAGAACCGTTAAAGAACCTCGGGAAATTGAATTGATGCAAGTGGCTTGCGATATTACAGATGCGGCTTTCAGAAGAGTATTGAAATATATCCAACCGGGCGTTTGGGAATATGAGGTTGAAGCAGAGTTTCTACATGAATTCATCAGAAACAAATCAAAAGGTTTTGCATACACTCCAATTATTGGTGGTGGAGCCAATGCTTGCGTGCTTCATTATGTAGAAAATAAAGATCAATTGCGCGATGGTGATTTATTGCTTTTAGATGTTGGTGCAGAATATGCCAATTATAACGCAGACATGACACGGACTATTCCTGTGAATGGACGTTTCACCAAAAGACAGCGTGAAGTCTATGATGCTGTTTTAAGGGTTAAAAAAGCAGCTACTGCCATGCTTCGACCTGGAAATAACATCCCAGCATATCATAAAGAAGTTGGCAAAATCATGTCAAGCGAATTGATTGGCCTTGGCCTGATCAGTAAAACTGATGTTGCCAACGAAAACCCAGAATGGCCTGCTTACAAGAAATACTTTATGCACGGCACTTCACATCACATTGGATTAGACGTGCATGACGTGGCCAGCATTTACACTGAGTTTAAAGAAGGAATGGTTTTCACCGTAGAGCCTGGCATTTATATTCCTGAAGAAGGAATGGGAATAAGATTGGAAGATGATGAAGTAATCACCAAAGATGGCACTTTCAATCTGATGAGAAATATTCCTTTGGAAGCGGAAGAAATTGAGGACATCATGAATTCTAAGTGATATGAGCGCAGCAGTAGGAGCCGGAGCAGCACAAGCCGCCATTCAAGAAGCCATTAAAGCTTCGGGCACAATTGTTAGAATTGAGGCCTCTGAGTTTTCGAGGTTGATCTCAAAAATGGAATCAGGCCTTGTGATAGAAAGTGTAACCAAGTTCTTTGGGAAAGAATTTTTCAAATACAGCACCTCCTATTCCGGCTTTGTTTTCTGCTGTAAAACAACTTCTAAAATGTCGATTCCTTCACGCTTAGAAAAGATCAACGCTAGGAACATTTGGTTTCCTCAATAACGAAGAAAACAATGAGTAATAAACTAAATTCAGAAAGAGCTCCCGAACCTGTAGGGCTATACCCGCATGCCAGAAGGGTGGGTAATTTACTTTTCCTTTCAGGTGTCGGTCCAAGAGAGCGAGGCACCAAGAAAATTCCTGGGGTTGAATTGGATCAAAATGGTGAAATCATTTCTTATGATATTGAAGCGCAATGCCATTCTGTTTTCAAAAATGTAAGGTTGATTTTGGAAGATGCTGGCAGCAGTTGGGATAAACTGGTAGATGTTACTGTCTTTCTGACCAATATGAAAGCTGATTTTAAAACCTACAACAGAATTTACGCTGAATATTTCAAAGACAATCAGCCTTGCCGAACTACCGTTGAGATCAATTCACTGCCTACCCCTATCGGCATAGAATTAAAGTGCATTGCGGAAGTCTAGTTGAAACAGCCCATTTCTAAAGATTTCAGATCCTTGAAAAGAGATCGAAGTGATTTTCAAATTTGATTGGACTGATTTAATTGAGTACTTTTTGTACTTATTTTCAGATTATGCTGCGCTTCTTCAAATCCCTCTTCTCTAAGATTAAATCATTTTTCACTAAAATATCTCCTGGGAAAATAGCTTGGGAAGGTGCCAACAAAGCAATTGCGACTACAGCAATTATCATTTGGATTGCAGGAGCGCTTGCCATGTTTGTTTTTGCTTCAGGCACTCCATTAGGCCTAATTCCTACTTTCCTAGGTTTAATATTGGCCTTTCTGGTGAGCGCTGGATTTTTACTTATTCTTTTGCTGCTCAAAAAATTACCCAAAAGTTTCCTTTGGGTTTTACCAGGCGCTTTCTTTTTAACCACTTTTATTTTTGGTGATGCTTTGGGAGCAAAATTCCCACTTTTAGCCATTTGTCTTTCCGGTTTGGCTGGCGCTGGACTCTTTACTTTGATCAAGAAGCATTCCTCTCCGATAACATTGCTTCAAAAAATCACAGCGAGCATTGGACTTCTCTTAGGTATGGCTGGTCTCGTTTGGGGTTTGATCTGGTTATTCGATACTGGCAAAAAGCCAGAAATAGAACCCATCAATGCAGCTCAACTTTCGGATTACCAACCCGATCATATCAAAGGCTTCAATCCAGCAGCTCGGGGACCATTCGAAGTGAAGTATATGACCTATGGAAGTGGAAAAGACAAGCATAGAAAAGAATTTGGTACAGAAGCCACCATTGTTACCGACTCTGTTGATGCTTCAAGGCTTATTGATAATTGGGAGGGCTTAGCTGGAAAATTAAGGACAAAATTTTGGGGATTTGACGAAAAGGCCTTGCCAATCAACGGCAGAGTCTGGTATCCAGAAGGTGACGGCCCTTTCCCGATTTCCTTGATAGTGCACGGCAACCATGGCATGGAAGATTTCTCAGATACTGGCTATGAATATTTAGGGGAACTTCTCGCCAGCCAAGGAATCATCATGGTCAGTGTCGATGAAAATTTCATCAACAGTTCTTGGAAAGATATTTTTGGGGATGGATTGGATGAAGAAAATGATGCACGCGGGTGGCTTCTACTAGAACATTTAAAATATTGGAGAATTTGGAATTCAACCTCGGGTGGAATGTTTTTAGACAAAATTGATCTCGACAACATTGCTGTAATGGGTCACTCCAGAGGTGGAGAGGCAGCCGCTGTGGCCGCATTTCTAAACAAACTCAAATATTACCCCGATGACGCAAAGCAGCAATTCGACTTTAATTTCAACATTAAATCTGTTGTCGCCATTGCACCCGTTGATGGTCAATACGAACCTGGGGAAGTGGGCACTCCATTAGAAGACGTTAACTATTTAGTAATTCATGGTGCCAATGATGGAGATGTTTCATCTTTTGGAGGACTAAGGCAATACGAAAGAGTGGAGTTCACTCAGCCTTCGGAAATGTTTAAATCCGCAGTATATATATATGGTGCGAATCACGGCCAATTCAATACTACTTGGGGTAATTCTGATTCTCCCCAACCTTTTACCTCCTTATTAAATAAAAAAGCCTTGATGCCAATGGCAGATCAGCTCGAAATAGGCAAAGTGTATATAAGTGCGTTCCTTCAGGCTACACTGCAAGGCAAAAAAGAGTTTGAGACGTTATTCAAAGATCATAGGTCGGGACGCGATTGGTTACCCAATACTATTTATTTAAATCAGTATGAATCGGCCAACTGGAAAACATTAGCAGATTTTGAAGAAGATCTAAATTTAACCACTAGTTCTTCAGGAGGTATGATCTCTAGCGAAAACTTAACCGTATGGAGAGAACAAATGGTAGGGATGAAATGGGGTAATAGAGGTTCTAGAGCGGTCTATATAGGATGGGACAGCTTGGCGTATGAAGGCAAAACGGCATCTATCGAATTCTCAATTGACTCCACCTTTAACTTAAAAGATATTGAAGCCCTTACCTTAGAACTCTCTGAGGCCAAAGAAGACAGCTATCCCGACAAAGAAAGAGATGAAGAACTTTTAAAATTGCAAGACAACGACTCTTCTAACGAAAAAGATGAGGTGAGCGAAGAGAAAGAGGAAGAAGACAAGGAAGAAGATGATTCAAAAGTTGCTCCTGCCCCAATAAACTTCACAATTGAGCTAAAAGACAAAAAAGGAATCTCGGCAAAAATGCTGCTCAGCGATTACTCTTTTTTACAAAGACAAATTGAAGTTGATGTTCTTAAAAATCCTGAGTTAGATACCAATGACAAGTCTGAGGCAGTGTATAACACCTTCTTTATCAGCAGGCGATTGTCAGCAGTTAACTTCAGCGATTTAAACATTGAAGAATTGACTTCTATTAAATTAATATTTGACCAAACGCCAAAAGGCGTGATCATCGTTGGTAAAATCGCAGCTACTTTTAAGGATCAATAACCCTCATTTTTTCTGAGGCATTATATACTCATTCAGTTAATTCAAAATATTTTTTTTCCTGCTGGTAGGGTAAACATACATCAATGTGTATTTGGTGCATCAATTCAAGTAATTGGTAACCAAAACAACCTGATTATGAAAACAATTGTCAGTAAATTATGGGCTCCGTTCCTCCGTCCTGCTGCGAACTTTGGTTCTGGTTTATTGCTTAATTTGTTGAAAAAATTCCACTCAGGCGACTTCATCGAAATTGATGGAGAAATAGGTTCCGTTATTTCAAAAAAACTTACCAATAGTCAAATACAAACCATTGATGGTGAATTAATTACCATTGATAACTCTGCCTTCTTTTTAGGTTCTATGCACAACCTAAGCAAGCAAAACATCATACGTCTTGACTTAAAATTGGATGTTTCTTACTCAGAGAACATGCCTGCTTTAAAGGGGGCGATCATCTCTTTTTTAAAGTCTCAGAATGGTCTTTTAAGCTCTCCTAAAATAAAAATATCAGTAGCCAAATTGAAAGACGATTTTGTAGAGCTAAAAATTAATCCATGGTGTACTTTGGATAATTTTTTATCCCTTGACGACCAACTTGAAACCCTGCTCCATGAACATTTGATGGCTTGTGGTTTCAAACTAAGAAACTTGGAGTCCTACTCCTTGATAAGAGGAATAGCTTAAATAAAAAACGAATCCCAAGAAAAGCTTGGTGATTAGATTGAAATATTGATTAAAAGAAAGAACCCTGCTTAAATAGTTCATCTTAGATAAGATTGTACCAACCCTGCCGAAAGTTTAATCTACTCGAAACCAATCATTTAATTTGAGTAAATATTGATTTAAACAGCAGAAAAAAGTATACGTATATCAAAATTTTATATATTTGCAGACCTTTCGCTTAATCACTACCCCCTGAATTTTTGAGGCAATCAGAGAATCGACTATGAATGCGCTCAAAAAATTTATGAATTCTAGGTGGTAACAGAGATTGCTTTTAACTAAACGTGTGTCATTAATGATAAAGTGTGTACTCAACCCTAAATTAGGGAGTGCCTTGAGATTGAAACATTTGATTCTGTTGAGTCTGATGTTTTTTGTCGTTACAGCCAAAGCTCAAACTGGTCAAACCCTTAGTTTGAACTCCAACGGACAGGCCTCATTGAATTTCGCAAATCTAAATTTGTCAGATTGCTTTTCAGATAGTTACTTTTTGCCGTCTAGAGCGATTGGTGACGATCATGCAATGTGGCTAAGCAATAATTCATTCCCTGCGAGTTCTACAGACTTTCTTTTTGATTCTAATGCGAAGTTTATTCAAAATGTGGATGGCACAGCCACATTAACGGGTATTCTTACCAACACAACGAATCAGCAAGATCAATGGGAAGTAACATTGTATTTGAGTAATGGGGCCAATTGGTCGCAATGGAGCAGTTTAGGAAGAAGCTATAAAGACGAAGGTGGTTTTGCCAATGGAAATCATGTTAATTGGACCTACTATATTATCAATCCTAATACAGCCAGTCAGTTAGTTGGATTACAAGGCAATGCTGGTAAAACAGTGCCAATTATACACATGCCGGCCAATTTGAATATAGGTTTCCAATTCGGTACTGGTGCCAATATGAAAAATGCTGGTTTTGGTATGTCAGGCTGGTTTAGTTATTCTCTTAATGGCACTAACTACTACCAAGGAGATTTCAATTTAGACCTTTCGACTATTGAAAGAGTAATTCAAAAGACCGCTTCAAAAACTGATTTTGACTGTGATGATTTAGGCTCCAACACAATTACGGTTACATCAACAGATCAATTTGGTAATTCATGTTCGCAAGATGTTGATATCACCATTCAGGATATCACACCTCCAAATGTGGTCACCAAAAACA
>PCUU01000053.1 GCA_002786855.1 Cytophagales bacterium CG12_big_fil_rev_8_21_14_0_65_40_12 | reverse complement strand
GATGACATTAGAAAGTTGTCAATGAAACTTGAACGATCTTTGATCAATCGCATCAACGTTTTTGATGTGTATGAAGGAGACAAGATCGAGGCTGGCAAAAAAGCATATGCTGTGAGTTTCTATCTTCAAGACCAAGATCAAACGCTCACGGATAAGGTGATTGACAAGACCATGAGCAAATTAATGCAAGGCTTTGAACGCGAACTTGGAGCAATAATTAGAAAATAAAATGGCTGAACTCTCTCTATTCGAAAGGCTTGAAAATCTGGAAACTCAACTCAAAAAATTAGTTGAACAGCACAGCCAATTGCGATTGCAAAG
The DNA here is from genome assembly GCA_002786855.1 of Cytophagales bacterium CG12_big_fil_rev_8_21_14_0_65_40_12. Taxonomy (GTDB): domain Bacteria; phylum Bacteroidota; class Bacteroidia; order Cytophagales; family Cyclobacteriaceae; genus Roseivirga. The sequence continues at coordinate 4,195 of PCUU01000053.1, read as the reverse complement.
AGATGAGTTAGTGGCCAAAAACAGTCTGCTAAATAAAGAAATCCTTGATTTGAAAGGGCAAGTTGCCAATTTTCAAAATCAGGATAAAATCACTAAAATTGTAACCAACACAACCGTAGAGAAAGAAGAATCTACAGAGTTGAAACATAAGTTAAACGAGTACATTAGGGAAATAGATAAATGTATTGCTCATTTAAGTGAGTAGTATCGACATATGGTAGACATTCTATCAATCAAAATCAAAATTGGCGACAGGGAGTATCCGATGAAGGTAAAGCCTGAAGAGGAACAAAGGGTACGAAATGCTGGAAAAATCATCAATGAAAAATTGAAATCCTACAGAGATCAATTTGGAATCGATGATAAAGAAGACCTTTTGGCCATGGTTGCATTCGATTGCTTAATCTCAAAAATGAAGATAGAGCACGATATAACTTCGATTGATAGCACTACTTCAGGCCAATTGGACCAACTTGAAAAAATGATCAATTCGGCCTTGACCTAATTCCTTAATACTGTTTCAATTCTTCCCTTCTTCCCTATCTACATATAAATAGAAATATGGGAGATACACTTACTATCCTTATCGCAGCCATCGGAGCATTGGTTGTGGGGATTTTCATAGGGCGCGTATTATTGCAAAAAGCAAATCAAAAAGCGGCCAAAGAACTAGAAGAACGAGGCAAACTCATCATTCGAGAAGCCGAACTTACGGCCGAAACCATCAAAAAAGACAGGGTTCTTGAGGCCAAGGAAAAATACCTTAAGCTAAAGTCGGAGTTTGAAGAAGAGGTGAATCGCAAGAAAAACCAAATCATCACCAACGAGAACAAAATTAAGCAAAGAGAAACTGCAATTACCGCACAACAAGAAAAGGTCAAAAGAAGAGAATCTGAGCTTGATAGCGCTAAAGAAAACCTTGATGCTCAATTAGAAATCGTTCGAAAGCGAAAAGAAGAACTTGAAAAAAAGGTAGACGAAAAAGTAAGAGCACTTGAAAAAGTTGCGCAGCTTTCTGCCGATGAAGCAAGAGAACAACTCATAGAGACCCTTAAAGTAGAGGCTGAATCTAATGCTTCTGCATTGATTAAAGACATTGTTGATCAAGCTAAACTCACTGGTGCGAAAGAAGCTAAAAAGATTGTCATAGAATCGATTCAGCGTACCGCTACGGAGCATGCAATCGAGAATTGTGTTTCTATTTTTAATATTGAAAGTGACGATATCAAAGGTAAAATCATTGGTAGAGAAGGTCGAAACATCAGGGCCTTAGAAGCAGCCACTGGAGTGGAAATAATCGTTGATGATACGCCCGAGGCCATTATCATTTCGGGTTTCGATCCTGTAAGAAGAGAAATTGCAAGGCTCTCTCTTCATAGACTAGTAACTGACGGTAGAATTCACCCAGCTCGTATCGAGGAGGTAGTTCTAAAAACTACTCAAAACATCGAAGAAGAAATCGTTGAAATTGGAGAAAGGACAGTCATTGACCTTGGTATTCATGGCCTCCACCCTGAATTGATAAAATTAGTAGGCCGAATGAGATTTAGATCTTCTTATGGTCAAAACCTGTTGCAGCATTCTCGCGAAGTAGCCCGACTATGCGCCACCATGGCGTCTGAACTTGGCTTAAATGCCAAACGCGCAAAACGGGCTGGCCTCCTCCACGATATTGGAAAAGTTTGGCCCGAAGAACCAGAAATGCCACACGCATTGTTGGGCATGGAACTCGCCCAGAAATACAAAGAACATCCAGAAGTGTGCAATGCCATTGGCGCCCACCACGATGAAACGGAGATGACCAATATGATTTCTCCGCTAGTGCAGGCCTGCGATGCGATTTCAGGCTCAAGGCCAGGCGCAAGACGAGAGGTGATGGAATCTTACATCAAACGTTTAAAAGACCTTGAAGCTCTTGCCTTAGACTTTGACGGTGTAAACAAATGCTATGCTATTCAAGCCGGTAGAGAACTGCGCGTATTGGTAGATGCAGATTCTGTTTCAGATCAAGTAGCAGGCCAGTTGTCTTTTGATATTTCTCAAAAAATCGAGAAAGACATGCAGTACCCTGGTCAAATCAAAGTAACAGTCATTAGAGAAATGAGGGCGGTGAACTACGCAAAATAAAATTTAGTATATAGATTTTTAAAGGTGGTTTTGTGAAAGCAATACCACCTTTTTTGTTCGATTCCTTTTCGTAAAATAGTTTATTATTATACAATAATTAAACCTATTAAATAATCTTTAGGGCTATTTTGCCGGCAAGGAATTTCTTAGGGTTTTAAACAATCTGTACTAAATTCCACTTATTGTTTCGTATTATAGAGTTGAAATTGAATTGATTGTAAAGTATTCAATTCTTAATCTAGACAACCCGACACCGTAAATAAATGACCCTATATAAACTTATGCCTAACCAAGTAAGTTTAACTTGGATAGCCCTAGTTTTTTTAACGTTTATTACAAACGTAGGCTTTGCCCAGTCGACAAACCCTAAAGTTGATGAGCTAGCTGGTCTTACTAGACAATACGCCAGATATCCTGATAGCCTCGAGCACCTAGGCAAACAACTCATCACCTTTGATGATTCTTTTGCCAAATCTGAAGGTTATTTCGCTCTAGGTTACTCTCTCTACCAAAAAGGCCAAATGGATAAAGCAGTATTATTTTATGATACTGCCCTAATCTATACTGACCCTGTAGATCACTATGCTAGTTTTAGTCGGATAAAACGAAATCAGGCCATTACACTGCAACGAATGGGTAAACTAGATTTAGCAAAAGACATCTATCTAGACCTGCTCAAAACTGCAGAAGACAACAATAACCAAAGAGAACAAGCCCTCATGTTTAATCAGCTGGGTGTACTAACTCAAAATGCTGCAAACTATACTGAATCCGCAGAGTACTTTAATAAAGCAATTGATATCTATAGAAAAGTAGACCCTAGTACAGAAGCATTAACCAATGCCATGCTAAATCTGGGCACCATGTACGGCAGAATGAATCTAGTAGAAGAGTCGAACAAGCGCCTTTTCATGGCTGCCAAAAATGCCGAAAAATATAACCAAACCACCATTCTTGCTAGATGTTACAATAACATCTCGGTGAATTATAGAAGGTCAGAAAAGCTGGACTCAAGTAATTATTACTTATCGATTTGCGAAAAAATCTATAAAGAGCTTAACCTCACTATCGATCTCATTGGCACTTATCAGAATAAGGCCAGCAATTTTCTGACTTTAGAAAATAAAGACAGCGCCTATTTCTATTTAAATAAGACATTGGATTTGAGCGACCCTAAAGATGCATTCAGAAAAGGCCAATTAACATTTTTAGCTGCTCAAGTTGAATTGAAATTTGGAAGCCCAGAAAAGGCAATAGCGTTAACTAATGAAGCCATAAGCCAATCTTTGGAACATAACAGAATAGACAACCTTAACGACCATTATACGCTCCTTTCAGATGCTTATGAAAAAAATGGAAATACCACGGCTGCTCTAAACATTATGAAAAAATGGAAGAACCTGAAAGACAGCCTGGATTACTATAGAAGTATCGAAACGATTCAGGAAATCACTTCGAAATATGACCTCGCACGATCGGTAGAAATTTTAAATGAAAGCAAAGCCCAAACCAAATTCTTTCAAAAACTGACCACACAGTTGGCCATATTTCTGGTATTAACTGTTTTTTTGAGCATCTATCTATACCATAGGTTCAACAGGAAAAAGCTTGAAGCCGCACTTGCTACAGACGAGGTAGAGGCATTAAATGAGCAAATTCAAAAACTTAAAAATAGTAAAGAGAATGGAAGCAAAAAGTTCATCAGCCTTAAGAGCAAAGCAGTGATCCAACTGGCCGACCTTATGTTTGTGCAATCTGATGGGCACTATCTGGAGTTTTACCTCGACAGCAAATCAAATCCAGAAATCGACAGAGGTACCTTAAAAGAACTGTTATCTGATTTGCCAGAAAACGTCTTTATTCAGATTCATAGGTCATGCATCGTAAACATCCTCTTTGTGCGCGAAGCTTACTCTAACAAATTAGTGCTTTTGAATAATCAAGAGTTGAATATTTCCAGAAGTTTCAAGGCCAATATTGACCAAGTATTAAAAAGCAAAAGCTAACCAAACGATCTTCAAGTTTTCTCCACCCTATTAATGCATGTTACTCATGCCTGATTGATTGT
>PCUU01000099.1 GCA_002786855.1 Cytophagales bacterium CG12_big_fil_rev_8_21_14_0_65_40_12 | reverse complement strand
ATGAAGGCTTTTGTACAATCAGGAGTGACCACTTTTGATTGCGCAGATATTTATACTGGCGTTGAAGAGTTAATTGGCAAATTCTTAAGGACTTATAAATCAGAAATCAACGCTGGTGATTTAGCTCCAGTACAAATTCACACCAAATATGTGCCCGATTATAGCGCTTTGGCCACTGTTACTTTAGCCGATACGACTCGAATTATTGACAGGTCATTGCAAAGGTTAGGGGTTGAAAGGCTCGACTTAGTGCAGTTTTCTTGGTGGGATTATCGATTTCCAAAATATGTGGAAACTGCCCTTCACCTCAAGACATTACAAGAGCAAGGTAAAATCAGATACATTGGAGTCACCAATTTTGACACGTCCCATCTCAAAGAATTGATCGAAGCGGGCGTTCCTGTCAAGACAAACCAAGTTCAGTATTCGGTGCTTGATCATCGACCTGAAAATGATCAAGAAGCTTTCGCAATGCGAAACAACATTCCATTTCTATGCTATGGCGCAGTAGCAGGTGGATTTTTGAGTGATCGCTATCTCAATATGCCTGATCCATCCGAACCATTAGAAAACAGATCTTTGGTTAAATATCGCTTGATCATTGACGAATTTGGCGGCTATGATTTATTTCAAGAAGCCCTCAAAATCTTAAGATCTATTGCAGATAAACATCAAATGGGCATTGCAGAAATAGCAAGTAGATATGTGCTTCAGAAACCCATGGTTGCTGCGGTAATCATAGGAGCACGTAACCGAAATCATTTAGCGAACCTCCATAAAATAGCCCAATTCCAATTGGATGCCGAAGATATGGCTGCCATTCGCTCAATGGTTGATAAAAGCCAAGGGCCAAAAGGTCCTGTTTATGATCTGGAACGCGATAAAGAAGGAAAGCATGGCAGAATTATGCGCTACAATTTGAATGAACCAAGTACCTAAATGGAAATAGACGTTCAAGCATCAGAAAGTAAAAGGTCAATTAGCTTCTATGGTGGAGCTTTTGGAGCACTCCTGCCTTTTCTGGTTTTCGTAACTGGGGTGATCATCATTGCATTATCTGGTGCACCAGATGAACGTGGTTTCTGGCCTGTACTCATTGTTGCTTTGGCTGTTGGGCTTCTAATGGCCAAGGATCGGAAGGAGTTTTCTGAAATAGTGATTGAGGGGATGTCCAACAAAATCGTGATGGTCATGATTACGGCATGGATTTTAGCCTCTACGATTGGCATTCTTATGCAGATTACTGGATTCGTAGACGCGCTGATTTGGACATCAGCTCAAATGAATTTGGGAGGAACAGGTTTTGTCGTTGCCACATTTGTCATTTGTTGCATTGTATCACTTTCTACAGGCTCAAGTTTTGCTACAATCCTTATTTGCAGCCCATTACTATATCCAGTCGGTGGCCAGTTAGGTGCTCATTTACCAACCTTGGCAGGCGCCATTATCGGTGGTGCTACCGTTGGCGATTTCGTTGCCCCTATTTCTGATACTACCATTGTCAGTGCTTTAAGTCAAAAAGCTGAATTAGGCGCTACTGTCAAAAGCAGAATCAAATACATTGTGCCTGCGGCCATTCTAGCGTTAATAGCTTATGCTGTAAGCGCCAGCCTTTCATCAACGAATGGCCAAGAAGTGAATTCTAATTTACTGGGAAATCCAGCAGGGCTTCCAATGTTGTTGGTACCTGCCTTGATCATCTTTATGTTCTTAAAAGGAAAACATCTTTTCGTTGGTTTGATAACGGGTTTGATGTTCGGAATTGCTTTGGGACTGGCGCTGGGCTTATTGCCATTAGACAAGTTGATCTCATTGGACCTAGACAACTTTACCGCGAAGAGCTTTATAATTGATGGCATCAACAGAGCAGTCGGTATCAGCTTTTTCACCATTCTATTGATGGGTTTAGTGGCGACATTAAAAGCAAGCGGTCTCATCAAGAAATTAGTGGATTTTGCTTCGGAACGAAGTAAAACAAAGCGACATGCTGAAACTTGGATCACTGGCACAATCAGCGCGGCTGTTTTACTCACTACCCACAGTGCAGTGGCCATTTTAATGGTTTCGGAATTTGCCAATACCACTGGAGAAAAAATGGGGATTAGTAAAACCAGAAGGGCCAATTTACTAAGTTTAGTGGCCTGCACCTTTCCGTTTTTATTGCCTTATTTCATTCCCATCATTTTAATGACCAACATGACGCATTCAGGAGAAGAATTTGGGATTCCATCCGTTGCGCCTCTACAAATAGGAATGTACAACTTTGTGTCTTGGGCATTATTGGCAATCGTCATCTTAGTAGTTATATTCGGTTTTGGCCGAAACGAAAACCCAGATCAAAAATGAGTGACAAGAAAGAATTAAGAGCAGATCAATTTGAGCTTTACGATCTCTCAATAGTCGTGGAAAAGATAGATGGGCATTGTACCTGCGAAATGGCCAACGGAGATGCTTTCTATTTAAAAGGAGGCAAACTTTCTATGCCTGAAGGAAAAAACTTTTGTCTATATGCACTTCAATCTACCCTCCCATTGCTCCCCGCCAAGCAACGTAAAAACCACCCAGCCGACTGGATGGAAACCGATGCAAGAGTGGTTTGCCCAGACCCTGCCTGCCAATTGGTAATGCGCATTGACCGAGATCAACTGCGCGTTTTAAATCATGACGATGTAAGCCCTATTGACTGGAAGGAAGTGGAGAAGAAGGGCTAATTTGCCTTTCCGCGAGTGTAATTGCCTACCTCTTCTTGGCCACAACTCATAAGTTCCCTTAACATTCAAAAGAAAACCTTGCAAATGAAAAAGGAATAAATTTACTTTGAATTTCAAAGTACTTTTTAATAAAACATCATGAACAACAACTCTACGATTTTCAATTTAACAGGCTGGACATTTGGCATTCTATTTTCTGGCATCGGCCTCATCAATACTTTTTGGGGCAACGACTCGTTTTTTGGTCTCTTTATCCTAGTCAGTGCATTGATTTATTTTCCAGCCGTCCATGTATTAATCCATAAAAAAATAGGCTTTGAGATTCATTTTGCCCTAAAAATTGTCCTTGGCATTTTTATACTTTGGGCCGCTTTCGGGGTAGGCGAATTGCTTGAGAAAACTGAAATGATGTTGGAAAGCCTTCGGTAAGCGTTGCACTTTACTGGTTATGAACAAATCAACAAATCTGGCTCAAATCACGATTCATAGATAAAATTCCCTTGTTGGTCGAGTAGTTGAATAGTCAGTTACACAAAGTGAGAAAGCATAGCGTCTATGGACAAATGCTAAAACATGTCGAAACTGATTATTCAAACCACTGAATTAGATTTCTACTTCAAGAATTTCAAGGCCTTAGATAAAGTCAACTTAAATGTACCCGAAGGAAGCATCTATGGATTTCTAGGCCCCAACGGTGCTGGAAAGACAACCACCATCAGAATCCTGTTGGACTTGTTCCATGCTGAAGCCGGACAGGTGAAATTGTTCGGGCAGGATTTATCCCAAAATAAAGTGGCACTCTTGAGCAAAGTCGGAGCCTTGATCGAAAATCCTTCCATCTACAAACACCTTACCGGACGCCAAAACCTTGAAGTCGTAAGGCGCATGATTGGGGTGCCAAAATCCAGGATCAATGAGGTGCTCAAAATTGTCCGTCTTATGGACAATGCCGATAAAAAAGCCAAGAATTACTCTTTGGGCATGTGCCAAAGATTGGGACTTGCTTCAGCTTTATTAGGTGATCCCGATCTATTGATTCTAGATGAGCCTACCAATGGACTGGATCCGAGCGGAATTATCGAAATGCGAGAACTGATCATCAGTTTGAATAAAGATCACGGCAAAACCATTTTTCTTTCGAGCCACATTCTCACTGAAATCGAAAAAATGGCTACCGATGTAGCGATTATTGATCAAGGTAAAATCATGTACGAAGGCAAGCTCGATGGCCTTCACAGTAACACCTCTAAGTTTTTAGAAATAGAGTTGAGCAACGTTGAAAAAGCAATTGAAATCATTAAGTCACTCAACTATACGGTTTCTGAACATAGCAGCAAGTCAATCACATTACCAATTTTAGAAAAGGCCGATACTGCCAAAATCAACAAGGCTTTGGTGGATAATAATATTGATGTCTATCAACTGAAATCTTCCGAAGAAACCCTCGAAGCCATTTTCTTAAACCTTACCAAAAAATTAGACCAATGAACATCGCAATACAGCTAAAAAGAAGCCTTTCGGCCGAAGTTTATAAATACAAAAAGACCTTAACCCTGTGGTTGCTCATTCTTGCACCGGCTTTTGTTCCTGTCATCAATTTTATCATTCTATGGCAAAAGGGGCCGCAAGTCATAAAACCAGATATGGATGCTTGGGCAACCTTAATCAACTTTAGCGTTGATCCTGCTAATTTCCTATTCCCCTTCTTCGTGATGATGGTAGCTTTGCTGGTCAATAACATCGAATACAGCTCAAATACATGGAAATTGATCTATGCCCAGCCTTTATCACGATTCGCCCTGTATTTCGCCAAAATGAAGGTATTCATTAGTATGATCTTTA
>PCUU01000005.1 GCA_002786855.1 Cytophagales bacterium CG12_big_fil_rev_8_21_14_0_65_40_12 | reverse complement strand
AATATTAACAACCTCAAAATTCAAATCATTTAATTTCACCCAACGGGTTTAGAATATAATGCGCAAGCAATAGGCGCCAATGCCGTGGTAGGTATTGATTTGGATTATGAAACCATTGGTCACAATGGAAGTATGCTCATGGTTACCGCCAGTGGAACGGCTGTTAGCTACGAATAAAACATTTTATGTAAAACAAAGGCCTCAGCTTAAATTCTGAGGCCTTTTGTTTGATCAATTGTCGTCATCATCTTCACCATCACCATCATCGTTGTCATCTTCTCCATCGTCATCATCGTTATCATCACTATCATCCTCCCCACCACCCGGCAAAGGATTATCAATGGTTGTTACATTCGCATTAGTGGAATCAATTGGCGTGATTTCCTGATTAGGAATATCACAAGCAACCAAGCTCCAAAAAGCGGTAATCATCAATAGCATTATAAATCTGAAGTTTTTCATAGTTTTCGTGTTTAAGAAAATACCCTTAAAATATTGTTGTTCAATTCTGTATTATAGATGGTAAGTCCATTGCTACCATTGCTGTTCAACCCTCTTCCGTCTAAATTGAACCTTGCTCCATGTGCGGTACAATACCACTCATTATTGCGCAGACCTACTTCATTTCGGGGTTCATGCGAGCATCGTCTTGTAGCAGCAACATATGTTCCATCAGTGGCCTTGCCTACCACAACACTGCCATTTACAATCACATAGCCACCGGGATTGCCAAGTGCTGCATTTGCGCTGTCGTTGAGGTTGAGCGTAAAATCAATGCCTGCACCTGTATTGGTGGCGTTTGTCGATCCCTCAGGCGCTAGATTTTCAACCGCACAACCCCCTAAGCAAGCAGCGGTAAGCGCAAAGGCAGCACCTGCCCCCAGCCGTTTTAAAAATTGTTCTCTATTCATGATATCTATTTTTATGATTAAAAAGTAAAGTTGAGTCCGAAGCTTATGATGTTCGAAGTAAGTGTTGGCGTACGGGTATAATGACCGTATCTCATACTGATTTCTTTAAGCGTCAGCGGTCTTGAAGCACTGCCAAAAGAAAAAGTACTGATGCCTTCGACAGGTGAATAGCGTACTCCAAAGCCAATGTCATGACTTGTAATTTTGGCCAAATCATTGTCAGAAGTATAGTAGAGCAAATTGCTTTCATGCTCTTTATAGGGTTTGAAGTAGTTCGCTGCCGTCTGTGTATGGAATCTATAATAAGGATATACTGAAAAGAACCTATTGATCTTATAAGGCAATTCTATTGAAGCAGTATGTCCCCTAATTCCCCAATTGTCCCAATAATAGCGATAATAAGTCCTCACTAATAAATGGTCTGTAGCGTAATAGTTAAACCTTAAGCCTACCGGAAGTTTGAACCTTGTAAATGGTAGTTTTTCTACTTTCGCCTCTGCCTGATCTACAAAGTAAACGCGATGGAATGGGGTTGAAAGTAAGCCAGATTGAGTAACCAAATCGGCCGAAATACTCAACTGCATTCTGCGGTTGATGACTTGAGCATAGCTAGGTGAAAGGCTGTAGGACCTGCGCTGATCTGATGTCACCAAATTGCCTTGATTTCTCAGCTCTTGAGGGTAAATAATTACCCATTTATCGATCAGCGCTTGGGTAGACAAACCAAAGGTGCGGTTTCCATCAAGCGAAGTTTTAGAAATATACCCCGAGAATTGTATGGAGTTATAATCATATTCTTTTGAACCGCCCACTTTAAAACCATAGTCAAAATTCTTCCCTTTGATTGAATAGCCAATATTGCCATGGACACGGGTATCGCTTTTCGATGCTGATGAAATGAATTGATCAATATTATCTGTTGATGCAGACGAATAATGGTCGAAACCACCATCGAAACTCACCGTTCTTTTCTCATCCAAAACTATATTGACAATGATTTTAGAAGTGATATCGGTCAAGTGTTCAGTGCCTCTTCCTCCTGTAACTGCAGCATTATCCCCATCTTGGGTGTAATAACTAAACAAAATGCTCATGTCGGATTCTTGCAGCTTTTCAATTTTAAAAGCGACCGTGTCCTTTTCAAGCTTTTGCTTGGTTGCATTTTGCCCTTGGCTGATAAAGCCCGTCAAGAGAAAAATTGCTGTTGAGATTGATATTTTTAATTGCACCCGCATCCTCCACCTACTTTGCCGCCATTGGCACCTGAAGCACCTTCGCGATATGACTGAAAATTATTGCAGAAGTACTCTAAAGGCCGGGCTGCTAAATCCATTTCCTTATCGTTGAGGTACACCTTCTGATACGGCTTAACACTCGCACAACTACTGCCAGCGAAGGCGAGCATTAGAATGGCCAAGGCCGAAAATATTTTAAGGGAATTCTTCATAGGTTTTTGTTCATAATTAGATTGTCTGAGCCTATTAGTTCATCATTATCGGTGATCATTAGGCATTCAATACCTTTCAATTGATTTATCAGCTTTAAGCCCTTTTCTTGACCCAATACAAAAACTGATGTTGCCAGAGCATCTGCCAATTCTGGATTAGCGCAAATAATGGTGACACTTTTGAGGCCCGTGGTGGGGTAGCCTGTTCGGGGATCGATGATGTGGGCATACCTTATGTCATCGAACATTACAAACTTTTCATAATTGCCAGAAGTAACTATCGAGGTGTTTGTGGCATTCAGCCAACACAGAATTTCTTCTTTGTTCTTTGGATCGGCAATAGCAATTCTAAAATCATCACCATTGGTTGCTTTGCCCCAAGCGATTAAATCACCGGAGGCATTTACCACTCCGCTTTTGATCCCCATGCTCTCCATTTTCTCCTTCGCTTTTTGGGCAGCATAGCCTTTTCCAATCGCTCCAAAGCCGATTTTCATTCCTGCCTCTTTCAAGAAAACACTTTTTGTTTCAGCATTCAATTCAATTTTTTCGAAGCCAATTTTACTGGCAGCAGTGGCGATTTCAGAAGGGCTGGGCATTGCTTTCATCGATCCATCAAACTTCCATATCTTGTCCATCGAGGCAAAGGATATATCGAAAGCGCCATCGGTCAACTTTGAAATACGCATGCTTCTTGTGATCAAGTCAAACAATTCTTGATCAACAATCACAGGTTTTATACCCGCATTACTATTGACTTCACTGGTTTGAGAGTTCGGATCCCATGAGGAAATTAGGTTCTCTATTCTGGTGATCTCAGCGATTCCAGCGTTAATGGCATTCCAAGCGGTGGCAGGATCCTCATGGTAAGCAGTGATCTCGAAGCGAGACCCCATTAGCTTCAACACTTTATTGTGTCTTTGTAACTGGGCGTTCAGTCCAAAAGAAGAAGCCATCAGCAATGTAAAAACTAATAATTTGTTCATCCTCAATTTCACTTTAAGTACTTCTCAAATTCTTTGATGTAAGCAGCAGGCGTCTTGGCTTTATCGAAGCCAAAACTTCCCAGTACCTTTCCTTCGTTATTCAGGAAAACGGCCAAAGGGAATTCGCCATTTGGGTTGTATTTACTGGCCAATTCCTCATTTTTAATGGTTTGTTCTTTAGAAAGTTGGTTCTTTTTCTGAGAAGGGAAATCTGCTTTTAACAAGACCAAATTGGCTTCGGCATAAGCGGCAAATTCATCCGTTTCGAAAAGCGATCGGTGTAATTGAATACAAGGCTTGCACCAGTCCGAACCCGAGAATACCAAGAGTATTTTTTTGTCCGAAGCTTTAGAAAGATCTTTGGCTTCTTGAAAATCTGTTTTCCAATTTAACTCAGGCGCTATGGATAGGAACAAACTGAGGAGAATTAAATTTTTCATAGTTGATTTAATTTGAAATCAACCCTAAATACTGCCAGGCCAAATCTACCCTACCTCATTTTCAAAATTTTATCAAAGACCATATTGAATTTTTATATTGCGGCATAATTCTACCCCCCTTGCTAGAAAAGGAAAATACAAGCGTTTGTAAAGAATCAGTCTTTGATTCAATCTTTAGGCAGGTCGCCCCTTCGCTCAAAAGTTTTTTATACTTTAAATTCAAAGACGAAATTAGAGCGCAGGACATGGTGCAAGAGGCTTTCTTGATCTTATGGAAAAACTGCGCTAAAGTTTTGCCGGAAGCGGCCAAATCGTACTTATACAGAGTAGCCCAAAACCAGATGCTCAAACTTGTCGATCACGACAAAGTCAAAAACAAATACATCGAGTTTTATACTGAAAGCAGTGGCCCCGAAGATCCACAATATGGCTTGGAGTATACAGAATTTGAAGGGCAAATTATGAAAGCCATTAATGACTTACCCGAAGGACAAAGAGAGGTATTTCTGATGAATAGGGTCGAAAAAATGACTTATGCCGAAATAGCAATCTCTCTGGATTTGAGCGTAAAAGCCATTGAAAAAAGAATGCATTTAGCCTTGAAACAGATTCGGCTAACTTATAAAGACATTTAAGGTAGGGTATTTACGTCTTTAACGTATTGATTGGTTATGAATACAACAGAACACGATAATGATGATTTTCTTGCTAAATGGCTCAACGATGAGTTGTCCGAAGAGGAGAAAAGCGTGTTTGAAAACTCAGAAGAAGGCAAAGAGTATCTTTTGATCAAGACTGTTGCTGATCAATTAAAGGTGAAGTCATACGATACCGAGGGCGAGCTAACTAAGTTGAAAAAGCAGATCGAAAGTCAGTCTACTAAAACAATTTCACTTTACCCGATCTATAAATATGCCATTGCGGCAAGTTTAGTGGCCATAATTGCATTAAGCTATTTCTTACTTAAGCCCAGCTATACTATCGTGACCACCGAAGTGGGAATGACTAAAACCATTGAGTTACCTGATCATTCAACAGTAAAATTGAATGGAAACTCAACTTTAAAATATCAAGCAGAGACCTTCAACGATAACCGAAAATTAGAACTCAGCGGTGAGGCCTACTTCAAGGTTGAAAAGGGAAATGATTTTGTTGTGACCACAGAAAATGGGCAAATTGCTGTACTAGGTACAAGCTTTAATGTAAAAAGCAGATCTCAATATTTAGATGTTTTTTGTTTGACTGGAAAGGTGCGTGTTTCAGCAGACAACTTTGCTCAGATTTTAACCCCGAGTATGGCGCTCAGACTGAATAACGGCATTCTGACAAACGAGTGGACGAAAACCATTACGCCAGAACCGCTTTGGACCACAGGAATAATTGAGCTAGAGGATGTCCCTTTAAGCGAAGCGCTTGATGCTTTGGTAAATACTTTTGGCATTAAAATCAATTCGTCCATTTCTACCAAGGACATTAATTACACTGGAGCTTTTTCTAGTGCCAGTATTAAAGATGCCCTAAGGCTCGTTTTGGAAGCAGAGAATATTGTTTATAAGTATGATGAAGAGACCAAAACACTTAGCTTGCTTAGCATTGAATAGAAGCATGCCAAGGTTACTGCTACTCCTCTTTCTACTTTTTTCCTTTTCGGCCTATGGCCAGAATATTTCTTATTCCGCTAAAAACAAATCCTTAAAGCAAGTACTTCAAGACCTAGAAAAGCTAAATGATCTTCATTTTTCTTTCAATCCAAGTCAAATTAAAGCACAGGCCAATATTTCTGTTGAAATAGAAAATGTCGATATCACCACTTTTTTAACGACCATACTCACCAATACGAACCTTTCGTTTGAGGTCATCCATGATAATTTTGTTGTCATCAAAAAAGCAGAAGCACGCTACTTGCAACTGATTATTCAAGATGGAAAAACAGGGGACGGACTGCCATTTGCTAACCTTCGATTGAATAATTCTGATTTGGGCAAAGTGGCCAATGAGGATGGAAAGCTCGAAATCATCGTTCCAAATCCAAGTCAGGCACAACTGAAGTTATCCTACTTGGGCTTTAAAGATACGCTGGTCAAAGTGATTGATATTCCTGAAAATGAGCGGTTTAGTATAAAATTAACAGAAGCAACAGTAGCGCTTTCGGATTTTGAGGTCAAAGAGTATTTGAATGTTGGCATCGCCTCAAATCCCATGGCAAGTAGTTTCAGGATTTTGCCGCAGGAAATGGAAATTCTTCCTGGCCTTGTTGAAAGGGATGTTTTACTCTCCTCTCAAATCATTTCGGGAGTAAATTCAAATGATGAGTCCGCTGGGGGCATAAATGTTCGGGGCAGTTCTAGAGACCAAACCAGTATTTACTTCAATGAAATCCCAATCTACCATGCGGCCCACTACTTTGGAAATATCTCGAGCTTTATTCCTTCAGTAATTGGTTCGCTGGATGTGTATAAAAACTTCATTCCACTAGAATATGGTGGAGCCACTTCTGGCCTGCTTGTACTAAAATCTCGCAATATAGGGGCCGATTCGCTTATTGCCGAGTCGAGCATAACCATGACCCATGCCGACTTAATGGTGGCATTTCCTACCAATAGTAATCTAGGAAGTTTGATGATTGCCGGAAGAACATCCATCAACAATCTTTTCAATACCCCTACATTTAAATCCTTTAGCGAAAAATTGTTCATCAGCGAAGTCACCACCGAGAACACTACGATTAGAGACATCAACCAATCCGATGAACTTGGTTTTAGCGACATCAACCTCAATTGGAGTTTTAGGCCTAGTTCAAGGTTAAGTTTTGCATCAACACTCTTCAGAAGCGGTAGTGATTTCCATTATCGATCGTCCAGCGAAGAAATAGACGATGGTTTAGAACAAAAGCATCATGTTAATGCGGTTGGCGCAAGCGGAATTATGCAGTATAGGTTAAATGACAACCAGTCATTAAAGGCAAGTGTTAGTTTTTCTGATTACAAAATGGCTTACGACTACATAAACAGACGAAACGCCAATGATGACAACGATGATGACTCAGAAAATCGGGTAAATAATCTATCAAATCTCGAATTGAAATTACTCAATATTCAAAATCTAGGACCACGTAGTTCACTGCTCTTTGGCTATCAAATGAATTATATACACACCTTAAACAAAATCAACCAGACCTTTTTGTTGGAAGAGGATAGCGATGAGGATATTAAGTCACAAGGAATGGTCCATGCCATTTTTGGCGAACTGACTTCACAGCTCACCCCCGATTTAGAGGTAATCGTTGGTGCACGGTCTACTTATTTGGGAACATCTTCAAAGACTGTTTTCGCACCTCAATTCAAGGCCAATTATGCACTAAAACCCGAGTTAATATTGAAAAGCGCCTATGGTGTATATTATCAATATTTGAGCACGATTCAAGAATCTGAAAAAACCCTTACCACCGCTATTGAGCAACATTGGCTTCTAGCAGATGATGAGGCTTTAGTTCCCCTTATTAAAAATACCCAAACCTCTTTGGGGTTTATTTATCAAAATAAATCCTGGTTGATAGACACCGATTTTTACTACAAGAATTTGAATGGAATTTTGGCTAGAAATCTGGGTTTTGACGTGAATAATCTCCGTGGTTTTGAAACTGGCTCAGAAGAGGTTTTTGGTTTTGATTTGACCATCAGAAGACGTTGGGCAAATTTTAGGACTTGGCTAAACTACAATTACCAAGATTCAAAGGTGAGTTTTGATGAACACTTTCAATCAAGTTTTAGGTCTTCGTTAAACTTAAGGCACCAAATCAGGCTTTCCGCAACTTACAACTATAGAAATGTCGAACTTTCTTTGGGTTACCTTATAAAATCAGGCCTCCCATTTTCAAATACAAACGGATTCGCTCTAACTCAAGCCGAAGAGGAAGATGATGATGGCGATGGAGATGATGATCATGAAAGTGAAGAGTTTTATGCAATTAATTATGCCGACATCAACCAAAATAGATTGAAGCAATACCTTAGGCTAGACGCTTCGATTTGGTATAAAATTCAGCATCAGAAAGCATGGCGCGCAGAGCTCGGCTTTAGCGTGTTGAATGTACTGAATCGTAAAAACGAATCTAGTCAAAACTACTCGCTTGGTCTGGACAGTAACAACGAACCAACCATTATTCAACGCAAGAAATACTTGCTCGGCTTTACCCCTAATTTAAGCTTTAGAATAACTTTTTAGCCTAAAAAAGCTAGTAAACTGGCTTTTCTTTCTTTTAATAGTGATCCAAACAAAATTATTAACTGACTGATTAACAATTGAATATACGAAATTTGTGTAACATTCTGGGTAACAAATAAAACTGATCTTTTAGGATTTATGGAATTAGCTTATCAAAAACTTAAATAGCTCAGTCTCTTATTTAAGTTTTTTGCCAAAATCTTAAATAAGCATTACCTTTAATTAAATTTCTGATAACATGAAGTCATTCAAAGCAGGTCAAAGAATCAATCAAGGCTACTACAAAAGCTTTCAACCTAACTATATCAACAGGCAGTGGACTGTAGACAACATGGAAGTTATTCAGCTATTAAGCCAAGCGGACAGGGAATTGGGAAGGCTTGATATGTACTCAAAATATATTCCAAATATAGAACTCTTCATTAGTATGCACGTGCTAAAAGAAGCTACTCAAAGTAGCAAAATTGAGGGTACGCAAACCAAAATGGACGAAGCTCTTCTTGATAGAGAAGACATTCCATTAGATAAAAGGGATGACTGGGAAGAAGTTCAAAACTATACAAAAGCTATGGATTGGGCAGTAAAAGAATTAGAAGGATTACCTTTCTCTTCAAGGTTAATCAGAGAGACTCACAGAGTGCTGCTCCAAGGGGTACGAGGCCAACAAAAACAACCTGGTGAATTTAGATCGAGCCAAAACTGGATAGGCGGGGCTACCCTTAATGACGCCTCTTTCATTCCTCCAGTTCACACAACTGTTCAAGACCTGATGAGTGATATTGAAAAATTCACACACAACGAAATCATCTATTTTCCTGAACTTCTTAAAATAGGTTTGATACATTATCAATTTGAAACTATACATCCATTCCTTGATGGTAATGGTCGGGTTGGTCGATTAATGATTCCTCTCTATTTAGTAAGTAAAGGCATTCTACAAAAGCCTATTCTTTACTTGTCAGACTTCCTCGAAAAGAACAGAAAACTATACTATGACAACCTAACCGTTGTCAGGGATAAGAACGACATTACCCAATGGTTTAAGTTTTTCTTAGTAGGGATTATAGAAACTGCAAAAAGTGGAATTAACACTTTCGATAACGTCCTTCAACTTCAAAAGCAGACTGAAATTCAAATTCAAGGGTTGGGTAGCAGAGCCTCTAATGCCCAAAAAGTTTGTAACTACCTATACCAAAAGCCAATCACTAATGCTGAGAAAATAAGTAAGGTAACAGGTATTTCTATGCCCACGGCATACAAACTTATAGCCGATTTGGAAAAGATGAGAATTCTCGAAGAAATCACTGGAGGACAACGAGGGCGTATGTATGCCTTTAAAAACTACCTCGATTTATTCAGATGAAATGAAGCTGTTATAAAAGAACAACGGTCATTATTTGACATAAAAAAAACCTCAATTCTGTAAAAATTGAGGTTTTTTGTGATCTCGACAAGAGTTATCAACTGATTGATTAACAGTTATATATAAGAATTTTGTGTAACATTCTGTGTAACAAATTAATAGACACTAGAACTAGCAACTACAATGGCAACAAGAGTGATTGGTTTATTTTAATATTAATAGTCGTACTATAAGTACTGTTTTGTACATTTCCATAAACCGCTTAATAGCATTGGTTTAAAATAAATCATATATTCGTACTGTGAGTACTGTTAACACATCTAAAATAAACCAACTTCTTAAAATACAACCTAGAGGAACTGTACTTCTTGCCTCTTGGCTTGTAGATAAAGGGTATAGCTTCGATCTCCAAAGAAGGTATCGAGAAAGTCAATGGCTAGAGTCCATAGGATCCGGAGCTATGGTACGCACAGGTGACGATGTAAATATATCAGGCGCTCTCTATTCCCTTCAAACGCAACTGGGGCTATCAACTCATTTTGGAGGAAAAACCGCTTTGACCATGCAAGGTAAAGCCCATTATTTAGAGCTTTCAAGTAAAAAAGTTTACCTATTCGGAACCAAAGGAGAAAACTTACCCACTTGGTTCACTCAGCATGCTTGGGAGGGTCATATAGAGTACTTTTCTACCAAGTTTTTAGGCGGTACACTCGGTCTCACAGAATTTCAGGTCAAAGAGTTCACCATAAAAATATCCAGTCCAGCCAGGGCGTTGATGGAATGCCTCTACCTAAGTTCAAACAATGAGGACTTTGTAGAATGTTATGAGTTGTTTGAGCCTTTGAACAATCTCAGACCAAAACAAGTACAAGAGCTTTTGGAAAGCTGTACATCCTATAAGGTAAAACGGTTATTTCTCTACATGGCCGAAAAAGCAAAGCATAGCTGGTTTGAATACCTAAACCTCGACAAAATAGACCTTGGACATGGAAAAAGAAGTCTCGTAGAAAATGGTGCTTATGTAAGCAAGTACAAAATCACAGTACCTAAGGCATTGGAAAGTAATGGTGGGAGCAATCTATAAATCTCAAGTTTCATTACTACTCCAGGTACTTCCTGAAGTGGCCAAAGAAGAATGTTTTGCACTCCATGGAGGCACAGCAATCAATCTTTTTGTAAGAGATATGCCTCGCCTTTCAGTAGATATTGACCTAACCTATATTCCTACTGAAGATAGAACCACCTCCTTTCAAGGCATAGCGGAAGCCCTATTACGAATAAAGGAAAACATTGAGAAGGTGATTCCTACATCAGATATTCAATTTCAAAAAGATGTTTCAAAGCTTCAGGTTGCCAATCGAAGTGGTCAAATCAAGATAGAGGTCAATGAAACAAATCGAGGGCTACTAAAATCTCCTGTTAAACTGGTTTTATGCAATAGTGCTCAGGAAGAGTTTGACGCCTTTTGTACTATGCAAGTAGTTTCCTTCGGCCAGCTTTATGGTGGGAAGATTTGCGCTGCTATTGACAGGCAACATCCCAGAGATTTATTTGATGTTAAATTGTTGCTGGAAAACGAAGGGCTTACCGAAGAAATTAAAATAGGTTTGATCCTTTGCATACTCAGTAGCAATCGACCTATTCATGAACTTTTAAACCCTAACCTACTCGACCAAAGCCAGGCCTTGATCAATCAGTTTGAAGGTATGACCATTAAACCGCTGACTTATCAAGAATATGAGGCAACAAGACTAGAATTGATTCGAACCATACAAAAAAGCCTGACTGAGAGGGATAAGCAATTTCTCCTAAGTGTAAAGAGAGTAGAACCAGACTGGAGCTTATATGACTTCCAGCGTTTTCCCTCGGTTCAATGGAAGTTGCAAAACTTAAAACGGTTAAAAGAGACCAACCCTAAAAAGCACATTGAATCCTTTAAATTGCTCAAAGAATTTTTGGATACTTTGTAGCCAATTGCCTCGCATTCATAACAATAGCAATTGCCTCTAGATGAGCAACACCATGTCTCAATTTGACAATACTCCTCCAGTTATTCAAAATCTTACAGCAAACAAAAAACCTCAATTCTGTTAAAATTGAGGTTTTATGTGATCTCGACAAGAATCGAACTTGTATCTAAAGTTTAGGAAACTTCTATTCTATCCGTTGAACTACGAGACCATTCCTTTTTTCTGGACGGCAAAAATAATTAATAAAATGTGTCTTTCAAGTAATTGGGAAATATCTCCAAGTGACGCTTCTTTACCAGCTCAAGAATAACCTCGCGCATTTCTTGAATATTTTCTCTGTTTTCAGCAGAAATAAACACCACATGATCAGAGGCTGAATTCAAATAAGTCTTCTTTAGTTTTTCTAAAGTAAGCGGAGGGTTTTCCATCAGCTCTTCAAGCTCAGGGTCAATTTCCTTGTTTAGCTTATCTATCTTGTTGAAAATTATGATCGTTGGTTTATCTGCCGCTTTTAGATCAATCAAAGTTTGGTGTACCGTTTCCATCTGATCTTGGAAATAGGGATGCGAAACATCCACCACATGCAGCAGTATATCGGCTTCTCTTACTTCATCCAAAGTCGACTTGAAAGATTCAATCAAATGGGTTGGGAGTTTCCTTATAAAACCAACCGTATCTGAAAGCAAGAATGGAATCGTTTCAAACACCACTTTTCTAACCGTTGAATCTACTGTTGCAAATAGTTTATCTTCAGCCAACACGTCTGCTTTTGTCAAAATGCGCATTAAAGTCGACTTGCCTACGTTGGTATAACCTACCAATGAAACACGAACAATATTGTTCCTGGATTTGCGCTGTACGGCATTCTGAACCTCAATCTTCTCGAGCTTATCCTTGAGGATGGATATTTGATTTCTGACCATCCTTCGGTCAGTTTCAATTTCCATTTCACCAGCTCCCCCTCTTGTACCTGTTCCTCCCCGCTGACGTTCAAGGTGTGTCCACATTCTTGTAAGTCGCGGTAGCAAATACTTAGATCGGGCCAATTCTACCTGAGTTTTAGCTTGAGCAGACTGTGCCCTGAACAAAAAGATATCTAGAATAAGCAAACTGCGATCGTAAATCTTGACTTCGAGTTCTGTCTCCAAGTTTCGCAATTGAGAAGGCGATAAGTCATCATCAAAAATAATGACCTTAATGTCCTCAGCCTGAATATAAGTTTTCACCTCTTCCAGCTTGCCCTTTCCCAAAAAAGTCCTCACCTCTGGCTTGTCCAATCGCTGAGTAAACGACTTAACCACATTTAGCCCGAGTGTTTCGGCCAAAAAAGCCAACTCGGCCAAGTATTCCACAACCTTTTCTTCCGGTTGGGCCCTATTGATGAGCGCCACCATCACAGCGGTTTGATTTTCCGTATCTGCAGTTAAATATCCTCCCATAAAGTGTGCAAAATTACTACTTATCGAAGCCATTTCTAAATTCACCTGCCAAATCGTTTCATACAGCTTATTTTATTCGTGAGATTAGGCCTATCATTTAATTTTGGCCCAAGAAAGGATTTGATACCAGAATTAGAGCAGTTAAGTTTGACACGAATTATTATTGAAAATGAAAATCATAGAAACTGGCTTTGAAGGCCTCTACGAAATTGAGTCGAATGTTTTTGGAGACGATAGAGGTTATTTTTTTGAGTCTTTCCGAAAAAGCACATTTGAAGTCCTTGGGATAAGAACTGATTTTGTTCAAGACAATGAGTCATTTTCGGTAAAAGGCACATTAAGAGGGCTTCACTATCAAAAAGAACCATTTGCACAGGCCAAGTTGGTGAGGGTTGCTTTGGGAAAAGTATTGGATGTGGCGGTGGATTTACGTGCAGGTTCACCGACTTTCGGAAAACATCATACCGTAATTTTAGATGCAAAACGCCACAACCTATTTATGGTACCTGCTGGTTTTGCTCATGGTTTTTTAGCTTTGGAAGACAGCGTTTTTTCCTATAAATGCTCAAATTATTACGACAAGGCCTCAGAAGGCGGTATAATTTGGAACGATACCACACTCAACATTGACTGGCAAATAGATAATCCTATTGTTTCAGAAAAAGATAAACTTTTACCTAATTTTGAAGCGTATAAAAACGCCCCTGAATTTTGAGTATACTTTCTTTTCTTAAAAAAAAAGATACTTCTCCTGCTTCTGTTTTGCCAATCAAAACGGACGTTCACTCTCATTTGATTCCGGCCATTGATGACGGGGTACAATCTATTGAGGAATCTCTTGCTATACTCAAAGAGATGGAATCTTTAGGGTATGAAAAGGTAATTACTACACCTCATACCATGCCAGGCACTTATGATAACTCTCCCGAGAACATTTATCAAGGACTTGAAAAGATGAGGCAAGCCATCCAAAAGGCAGGCATCAATATTCAGCTTGAGGCCGCAACTGAATATTATTTAGATGAGTCATTTGTTGAATTAATTGATTCAGACGCTCCTTTAATGACCTTTGGAGATAAATATGTCCTTTTCGAAACACCTTTCATGAACCAACCTCCTCAACTCAAAGAGGTGACCTTTAAGTTGGCCATGAAAGGTTATAAACCAGTCTTTGCCCATCCAGAGCGCTATTTGTACCTCATGCAGAGCGAATATTTGCTAGAAGAACTTATTGATCGTAAAATTTTGTTCCAGCTCAATATTGTTGCCCTTACTGGCTGCTATTCAAAGCATGTGCAAAAGTTTGCTGAAAAACTGATTGACATGAAAGCAGTTAAGCTCGTGGGTACAGATTGTCATAATATGGGGCATATTCAATTATTGAAAGCAGCAGTAAAAACTAAATACTTCAAAAAACTGATGGATTTAGAACTACTGAATAACAGTTTATAACTTATGATTTTTGTTACTGGCGCCACTGGCCTATTAGGCGGATTTATTTGCAGAGAGTTACTTAGGAATGGGCAACGCATCAAAGCAGTAAAAAGAGAAAGTAGCCAACTCACCTTGATAGAAGACATTGCCGACCAAATTGAATGGGTGCATGGTGATATGGACGACACCACCTTTTTGCTTGAAGCCTTAGAAGGTGTTTCAGCAGTCGTCCACGGTGCAGCGATTATCTCGTTCGACAAGCGTGACGAAGAGCAGATGTACAAAACCAATGTACGTGGCACAGCCGATTTGGTAAATGCTTGCATCAAAAAGGGGGTTACTAATTTTCTTCACATAAGTTCTGTGGCCGCCCTAGGAAGAAAGCCAGACCAAATTCAAATTGATGAAAATGATAAATGGGAAGGAACAGAATATGATTCCATTTATTCAAGGTCAAAATATTTGCAAGAACTAGAAGTTTGGCGTGGTGCACAAGAAGGTCTAAAAGTCAAAATTGTCAATCCTTCAGTGGTATTGGGGCCTGGCCTTTGGGGAAGCGGCAGCACAGCAGTTTTCAAATTTGCCCATGACGCAAAGCGATTTCATCCAGAAGGCACTATTAATTTTGTAGATGTAAGGGATGTTGCAGAGGTATGCGTCAAATTGCTCAATTCTGAAATTGATGGTGAAAGGTTTGTACTGAGTGCCGATTCGATGGATTTTAAAAATTTCTTAACCTTGGCCGCCAACCGTTTTGGTAAGCAACCACCAAAACAACCTGTGCCTTATTGGCTGTTGAAAATAGCGGTTAAGCTTGAATTTATAAGATCGAGAATAATGGGGCAAAGTGCGCTAATAACCCGCGATACAGCTAAACTTTCAAGAATGAAATATCATTTCAACAATACCAAGGTCAAAAAAGCATTGAATTTCGAGTTTCGAACCCTTGAAGAAACATTGGATTGGAGCATTTCGGAATTAAAGAAGATGCACGCTTTGTGAAATAGTGGATCCAGTTAGAACTAAAAATTTTGAGTTCGGAATAGTTTACCAATCAATTATTCCTTAATTTAAATAAACATTCGAAATACATGCAAGAAGACTACCCAAGCAGAGAAGAGGAACGCGGGCTGATCAGGAAATTCGAAGAGCAACTCAAGCAAAAAACATTTCATTTTTTTGATGTAACTGAATTTGAAACCATCATTCAGTATTATCTCGATCATCTTCAATTTGGCAAAGGGCTAAAGGCCTGCAAACAGGCAATTGAACAATTTCCATTTTCTCAGGAAATAAGCTTGCTGATGTCTCAATGTTATATTGGGAAGGAAAATTATCAAGCGGCACTTCGCGTTATTGATGAAGCGCAAAACCTTCACCCAAACGATGTTGAATTAAATACAGTAAAGGGTACAATCTATTCATTTTTAGGCGATTACGACAAAGCGATAGAGGTACTCTTGAATACCTTGGACTATGCCGAAGACAAAGCTGAAGTGTATTACAACATTGGATTGACTTACCAAACCAACTCAAAATATGATGAGGCCATTGACTATTATAAAATGGCCATCGAAGAAAACCTAAATCATGATAACGCCTTGTACGAATTGGCGTATTGCCTTGATGTAACCGGCAAGCTTGAAGACAGCGTGGATTACTACAAGCAGTTTATCGATCAAGACCCGTACTCTACTTACGCTTGGTACAACCTTGGCATTGTACTCAATAAATTAGAAAAGTACGAAGAGGCTATAAAGGCTTATGATTATGCACTGGTGATAGACGATACTTTTTCATCCGCTTGGTTCAACATGGGTAATTCCTACATGAACCTGGAGCAATATAAAGAAGCCTTAGAAGCCTACAAAAATACGTTGACTAATGAAGGTCCCTCTGCTGAAACTTATTGCTGCATTGGAGCCGCTTACGAAAAGCAAGAGCACTACGACCTTGCCATGAAGTATTACCGTAAGTCTACCAAGCTAGATCAGTTCTATGAAGATGCTTGGTATGGATTAGGCTGTTGTTTAACCGAACAGGATAAATATTACGAGGCCATCCATTTTTTTAATAAAGCATTAAAGTTAGATCCTGAAAATGCCAACTATTGGCTGGCCATTGCTGATGCCGAACAGCAAGTGGGCAACATAGTATCTAGCTTCGAAGCATACCAAGAAGCCGCCATGCTTGAGCCAAACAACGAAATGATTTGGCTCGATTGGTCATTAATTTATTATGAACAAGGCGAACATGAAAAAGCCATTGAATTGATTGATAGGGCTTTAGAAGAACTCCCAGAAAATTCAGACCTTCTTTATCGCATGGTAGTTTATCAAATCTCCTCAGGCAGATACAAAGAAGCCTTTACTTATCTAGAAAATGCCTTAATTTTGGACTTTGAAAATCATGAGGTGCTCTTTGATTTTTTTCCAAAAATGGAAACCCAAAAAGCATTATTCAAGATAATTGACCAGTTTAGAAAAAAAATATAGATGCATTATTTTTTGAATGATGTGCCCGAAAGGACACAAAAACCCAGGGAAAAAGGTTTTACCATGGTAATGGACAAGGGCCTGAGCGTGAGACAAGCTGAGGATTTTTTAAGCGTTGCCGGTGACCATGTCGATATTGTAAAACTAGGTTGGGCAACCTCCTATGTGACTAAAAATCTTGATGAAAAGTTAAAGGTTTATCGCGAAGCAGGTATTCCTTTCTATTTTGGAGGCACACTTTTCGAAGCTTTTATTATCCGAAATCAATTTGATGACTATAGAAAATTACTGGATAAATATGGTGCGCCATATGCCGAAGTTTCTGATGGCTCCATTGAATTAGATCACGACAAAAAATGCGAATACATTACTGAACTTACCAAACAAGTGACAGTGCTTTCTGAAGTTGGATCGAAGGATGAAGAAAAAATCATTCCTCCATACAAATGGATTGAGCTGATGCAAAAAGAGCTGGATGCTGGTGCTTGGAAAGTAATTGGTGAAGCTCGTGAGTCTGGTAATGTTGGCCTTTTCCGTTCAACTGGTGAGGTTCGTTCGGGCCTTGTGCAAGAAATCTTAACAAAAATACCTTTCGAAAAAATCATTTGGGAAGCGCCTCAAAAAGCACAACAAGTTTATTTCATCAAACTTATGGGCGCTAATGTGAACCTAGGAAACATAGCCCCTGAAGAGTTAATCCCACTTGAAACGATTCGCTTAGGACTTAGAGGAGATACCTTTAACCATTTCTTGGGCAAGTAATGAAAGGCCTCAAGGATTATTTGCTGCTGTATCTTAAGGGTGTTGCTATGGGAAGTGCCGATGTAGTACCAGGGGTATCTGGTGGTACGATAGCGTTTATAACGGGCATTTACGAAACCTTGCTCCAATCGATTAGAAGCGTTGATTTAAAAGCTTTGGGTTACTTGAAAAAGTTTAATCTCAAAGCTTTTTGGAATCACATCAACGGCAGTTTTCTTGTTACCCTCTTGGCCGGAATTGCTACCAGCGTTTTGACTTTGGCCAAAGTCATCACTCACCTTTTAGCTACTTATCCAATACCCGTTTGGTCATTCTTTTTTGGATTGATTGTAATTTCAGCTTTGATTATCCTGAGAGAAATAAAAAAATGGAGTTTCGGAGTTTTGGCGGCCATTATTTTGGGCACTGCTATTGCCTATTTAATAACCGCAGCAACACCCGCTGAAACGCCAGAATCAGCATGGTTTCTATTCATTGCCGGAGCAGTGGCCATTTGCGCTATGATATTACCCGGTATTTCAGGAGCTTTTATTCTTTTGATTTTCGGCAAATACGAATTCATTCTTTCGGCAATCAAGGAACTGAGAATACTCGATATTCTGATGTTTGGACTCGGATGCATAGTTGGTTTATTGAGTTTTGCACGTCTTGTGAGTTGGTTATTCAATAAATATCACAATATCACTGTGGGCATTCTTTCTGGCTTTATGATTGGCTCTTTGAACAAGGTTTGGCCTTGGAAAGAAGCCATCGAAACCTACATCGATCGGCATGGTGAAATCAAACCTTTGGTGGAAGCCAACGTGCTCCCAAACGAGTTCTTTGAAAAAACCGGTGCCGAACCATTTTTCCTAGAAGCTATTTTATTTGCAGCTGCTGGTTTTTTGTTGGTTTTGGCCATCGATAGAGTGGCGGCATTACTCAAGCCCCAAAAGTAGTATGAGAAAATTTGGTTTAATCGGTTACCCACTAGGCCATTCTTTCTCGAAAAAATACTTTACCGAGAAGTTCGAAAAGCATGGAATCAGTGCCGAATATGAACTTTACCCTTTAGAGGATATCGAAGAACTCTCTTCTTTGTTTAAGCAGAATAAGAAGATTGAAGGCCTGAATATCACCATTCCCTACAAGCAATTAGTGCTTAATTATTTGGATGAAATTGATGATAAGGCT
The DNA here is from genome assembly GCA_002786855.1 of Cytophagales bacterium CG12_big_fil_rev_8_21_14_0_65_40_12. GTDB lineage: Bacteria > Bacteroidota > Bacteroidia > Cytophagales > Cyclobacteriaceae > Roseivirga. Next base: position 3,838 of record PCUU01000005.1, on the reverse strand, counting down.
GCTCAAATTGGCGCTGTCAATACTATAAAAATCAAATCTGGTAAACTCAAGGGCTACAACACCGATTACATTGGTTTCAAAAATTCCTTAGTCAAGTTTATCGGTGCGAACGCAATGCCTCAAAAGGCCCTGATTTTAGGAACAGGGGGAGCTTCAAAAGGAGTTCAAGAAGCGCTTAAGGATTTAAATATTTCGTTTCACCTAGTTTCCAGAAATCCCAAAAACAACGAACTGTCCTATGAAGAACTTAACTCTTCAAAGGTTCAAAATTTCAATGACGCCAAGCTAATTATCAACACCACCCCACTTGGCACTGCGCCTAATCTTGATCAATTGCCCCATTTACCCTACCAACTACTTACCAAAGACTATTTTCTTTATGATTTGGTCTATAATCCGTTAGAAACAGCCTTTTTGAAAAAAGGAATTGAAGCAAAATGCTGGGTGAAAAATGGTTTAGAGATGCTTTATGGACAAGCGGAAGCCGCTTGGGAGATTTGGAATAAATAAGGTAAATACTCAATAAAGCTTGAACAATAGTTAAATATAGAGATTTTTAAACCAACAGACCTTTGTAGACTAAATAATTTTTTATTTATTTAAACAAATAAATAAAAAATGAAAAAAGTGCCTTTCTTACTCATAGTTCTTCTCACTCTTGGTCATATTTCTTATTCCCAAGAATATCTAACAAACACCTTTGAACTAAACGTGAATTATGGTTTAGCAGGAAACTTTCAATTGGATGATGAGCAGCCGATTAATCAGGTTCCAGCTGGGTTTGTGGCAATTAGAAACAAAAAATTCTTGGGCAGCATTGGTGGAGTCGAATTCCAATGGAACATTAAAGGTAGTAAGGCATCTGTCGGTATTAGTTATGATAGAGAATCTCACATTGGCATAAAAAAATATGGAGAGTTTATTAACCAAAATACGTTCATAGAAATCTCAGACTTCAAACTCCGCCATATCAATGAAATGTTCAGCTTTTTCTATAAAAGAAAAATAAATGAGAAACTCATTTTTACAGGTGGTGCCTTCTTCATTAGCCCTCAAATGCAAGAAATAGAATTCTTTTATGCCGCCAACGTCAATAACTCTCAAATGGATGCATTTTTAATTTCCATTCAAGAAAGAAACGGAAGTAACTCTAACCTTGTCGATGCAGGCTTTTTTGTAGGTGCTGAATATTACTTTTACAAATCAGGCAATTTCCAGTTGGGAATTCAATCGAGAATTTTTCATACCACAAGCATTGGTTGGTTCGAAACCGCAACGTTTACACCAAAATTGAAATACACTTTTTGACCTGCTAAATTGATGCACCATTAGTACTAAGTATTTTTTTAATTCATAAACTCAAAACTGATAATTGATGTTAGTTTTACCCTATGCAATTCAAAATCACTTCCCATTTCGAACCTACTGGAGATCAGCCTTCGGCTATTAAGGCATTAAGCGAAGGATTAGCTTCCGGAGATCAGGGGCAGGTGCTTTTGGGGGTAACCGGCTCAGGCAAGACCTTTACGATTGCCAATGTGATTCAAGAAGCCCAAAGGCCCACTTTGATTTTGAGCCATAATAAAACCTTGGCCGCTCAACTTTACAGCGAATTCAAGCAGTTTTTTCCAGAAAATGCTGTTGAGTATTTTATTTCCTACTACGACTATTACCAACCCGAGGCTTTTATCCCAAATAGCAATCTGTACATCGAAAAAGACCTTTCGATCAATGAAGAAATTGAGAAATTAAGACTGAGTGCCACATCCTCTTTACTCACAGGTAGACGCGATGTGATCGTAATTGCTTCAGTATCATGCATCTATGGTATTGGTAATCCCGATGAGTTTGGCAAGAATGTAATCAGACTACAGGTCGGTGATAGAGTTGCGAGAAACAAGCTGTTATTTGCTCTAGTAGACATTCTATATAGCCGAACGGAAGCCGAATTCAAACGTGGCAATTTTAGGGTGAAGGGTGATACAGTCGATATTTTTATTGCCTACGGTGATTTTGCTTATCGCATCTATTTCTGGGGGGATGAGATCGAATCGATCCAAATGATTGATCCTTCTACAGGCAGGAAGATTTCTGATGAAAAAATCATTAGCATTTTCCCTGCAAACCTTTTTGTCACGGGCAAAGATGTTCTACACCAAGCTATTCATGAAATTCAAGATGATTTGGTGGACAGAGTTCAACAATTTGAAGACGACAGAAGGTTTTTAGAGGCCAAAAGACTTAAGGAGCGCACCGAGTTCGACATGGAAATGATGCGAGAACTGGGCTATTGCTCTGGCGTTGAAAATTACTCTCGCTATTTCGACAGAAGAAGTCGAGGCCAACGCCCCTTCTGCTTGATCGACTATTTCCCAGATGACTTTTTAATGGTGATTGATGAAAGCCATGTGACCGTTCCACAAATACGCGCCATGTGGGGGGGAGATCGATCCAGAAAGGAGAATCTCGTTGAATATGGCTTCAGGCTTCCTTCTGCGATGGACAATAGACCTTTGAAATTTGATGAGTTTGAGACACTCATTAATCAGGTGATTTATGTCAGCGCAACTCCTGCGGACTATGAGCTAAATCAAACGCAAGGAGAAGTGATCGAGCAAGTTATTCGTCCGACAGGACTTTTAGACCCTATTATCGAAGTTCGTCCAAGCCCAAATCAGATTGATGATATTTTAGAGGAAATCGACATTCGAGTGAAGAAAGATGAGCGTGTTTTGATTACCACTTTGACCAAACGTATGGCAGAGGAGCTTTCCAGATATCTGGAACGCGCCAATGTGAGGGTACGCTATATTCACTCAGAGGTAACAACTTTAGATCGAGTGGAAATCCTGAGAGATCTGAGACTAGGAGTGTTTGATGTGCTTGTTGGCGTGAACCTTTTAAGAGAAGGACTTGACTTGCCTGAAGTTTCCCTAGTGGCCATTTTAGATGCGGATAAAGAAGGCTTTTTACGAAACGAGCGATCATTAGTCCAAACAATTGGAAGAGCCGCTAGGAACGAAAATGGCATGGTGATAATGTATGCCGATAGAGTTACCGATTCCATGCGGAAGGCGATTGACGAAACCAACCGCAGAAGGTCAATTCAAAAGGCTTATAATGAAGAACACGGCATTCGCCCTACCACCATTAAAAAGTCGAAGGAAGCCATTATGAATCAAACCTCTGTGGCAGATTCCAAAAAACAGAAGAAGAACTACTATGCCGAAAGCGACACTATATCCGTTGCTGCCGACCCAGTAGTGGCTTATATGGGCAAAGAAGGCTTGGAGAAAATGATCCAAAAGACCCAAAAATCAATGGAAAAAGCCGCGAAAGAACTCGACTTTATGGAAGCCGCCAGGTTGCGTGATGAACTTAGTGAATTAAAAGAGCTTTTGAGTAAGAAGTGAAAATTGCAATTCGTCTACACTTTTTTCCTTTTGTCACCTCCCTGGCCCTCCTCAAGGAGGGAATGCATTGTTGGTGAAATTTGGCTTTCCACAAAACGATCCATCGTCTTTATGACTAAAGTATCCACTCCACCTCAACACTATTCCCCTCTATTAAGAGGGGTAGGGGAGTGTTGTCAACAAACAATTGCCTAGATTTTTAGTATAGATCACCTCCCCGCCCTACTCAAGGAGGGATTACTTTGTTGGTTGAATTTGGCTTTCCGCTAAACGATCCATCATCTTTATGACTAAAACATTCAATCTACCTGAAAGTTATTCCCATCCATAAGAGGGGTTAGGGGAGTGTTTTTCACTAAACAATTGCTTAGATTTTCAATATAGATCACCTCCCTTACCCTCCTCAAGGAGGGATTACTTTATTG
>PCUU01000041.1:88500-88863 GCA_002786855.1 Cytophagales bacterium CG12_big_fil_rev_8_21_14_0_65_40_12 | reverse complement strand
TTTGAGTGCTAATCATTTATTAATGCAATTATTTTTCTACTGCAATAAAAGAAAATATTTTGTAACAAATATTAACTAAAACGCTGCTAAAAACCCTCAAGAATCAAAAACACCATCACCAAGTCTCAAAATTAGTAAAAACAACATGATGGTGTTTTATATATATCGAACTCTACTTAAACGATTGCTATACAGCCGATTTCAACAAGAGCGTTTTTTGGTAATGTTTTAACCGCAACTGTTTCTCGAGCAGGAGGATTTATTTTAAAAAATCGTCCATAAATTTCATTTACTACTGCAAAATCGCTCATATCTGCTAGAAAAATGGTGCATTTTAACACATTGGCAAAATTGGAACCAGCT
>PCUU01000041.1:0-88401 GCA_002786855.1 Cytophagales bacterium CG12_big_fil_rev_8_21_14_0_65_40_12 | reverse complement strand
CCTGAGCAGTAACTTTTTTAATATTCAAGGTTTGACTTTGAACCAAGATCAGAGCAGCCTCTATTTTGCCGATTACATCAGAGGAGTTGCCAAAATCAATATCGCTACGGATGATATCACCAATATTGAAGCGCCAGAAGGAGTATTACTTAAAGGAATAGATGGTCTCTATTTCTACAATAATACGCTGATTGCAATCCATAATGGAGTAAAACCCTTCAGGGTAATGCAGTATTTCTTGGATGATACGGGCGATCGAATTTTGTTCGGCAGAATCATAAATCAGGGTGGACCATCTTTAGGAGAACCCACTTTAGGGCAAGTGAAAGATGGATACTTCTATTACTTGGCCAATAGCCCTTGGGGCGCTTATAACGAGAATAGGGAGCTTGATTTAGCGCTTGTTAAACCAATTGAAATCAGAAGAATCAAGTTGGATTGAATTTCGATTTGAAATGTAGGTTCTGCTTCAAACCAAATTCAAACCATAAATTGTCATTTCATAAAAGTCCCAGAGGGACGACCTGTTAATAGAAAACATTCAGCGTATTAAAGCTCCAGCGGAGCGACCTATTTTTAGGCCGCCCCTACAGGGCTTAATTTTTATGTTTCTTGCGTTACTAACAGGGCGCCTCGATGAGGCTAAAAAAGACTGAATTACTGCTCCGGCCCTGTGGTTTTGTTCAATAATACAGGTTTTCCAAATCCAAGATTTTCCATTGGCTTCAATTGCGTTTTGGCATCGCCAACCACCAACCAAATCATTTTGCTCGGATCGGCATATTGCTTGGCTAACGCTTGAATGCGCTCAACTGTCATGTCCTTTACGACTTGCTCTCGCTCTTTCATATAGTTTGGCGACCAGCCATATTCGCTGATATTCTCAAGCATATTCAATTTGGCACCAGCCGTTTCAAAAGCGCGTGCATTGCTCTTGATCAAGAAACTCTTGGTGGTTTCTAAATCTTTCTCTGTGAAGGTATTGGCATAATTTTCTAAAATATCTTTCACCAATTGCGAAGACTCATAGGTGACATTACTTCTCACTCCACTTGAAATGGTGAAAGCACCTCTCGTTTTGCTTCCAGCAAAACCTGATCGGATTCCATAAGTGTAGCCTTTGCCTTCTCTCAGCTCTTGAGTAAGTCTCGAAGCGAAACCGCCTCCACCAAGGATGTAATTCATCACCGTAGCCGGATAGAAATCTTCGTCTGTAGCAGCCAAAGCGGGATAGCCAAAGTTCAACACAGATTGTTTGGCATTCGGTATATCATAAAAGTAAACTTGAGATTTTTCTGGCATCGCAGGGGGATCATAAGAAGGAACGTTTACAGGTTTTGGCTGCCATTTACTCTTCAAGTCCAAAAGCGAAGTCATGGTTTCTACAGTGTTTATATCACCAACCACATGCATTCTGGCCACAGAAGGAGAGATGTTGGCCTCATAGTATTTTTTCAGGTCGTCTAACGTAATTGCTTCTACCGATTCAACACTCCCCAAAATGCTTTGTGCCCTGATATTGCCCTTTCCATAAATCAATTGGTTGTAGGCGTTTTGAGCTACAGCATTCGGGTTGGCTTCCTGCTGACGAATTCTGCTAATGGCAGATTGCTTCGCTAGCGCGAACTCTGCGGCATCCCATCTTGGCTCTAATAATACCTCTTCCACTAAGTCAATTACTGCATTGTAGTTACGAGAAAGGGTATTGACTGAAATAGTAATCTGTTCTGTGTTTGCCGAAACATTGATCGATGCCCCTAATTGCTCAATGGCTTCTTCTAATTGAGCTGTCGTTTTGGTTTTGGTGCCTTTGGTCATCATTTGAGCCAATAAATTGGCAACCCCACCTTTATTTGGATCATCCAACAACTGGCCACCATCAATCGCAATATTGAATTGCACCAAGGGGACTTCTTTGTTTTCAATCCCATAAACTTTCACACCGTTGTCTAAGGTTTCATTCCAAACCGTTGGAATAGTTACTTCTGGAGTTGGGCCATAAGGTGGCTCTTGCGATCTATCGAAAGAAGAAGGTGTTTTTTCATAAGTTGCTGTAATAGAGGCATCAAAGCTTTCTTCAGCACCTGCAATAATTTGCTCCTCTACCACCTCTGCCTTTTCGGAGCCTTCAAGTGCCAATTCTATTTGGCCTCTTGGTACAAAGCTGGTCGCAATGAAGTTTTTTCCTTTGATATATTGCTCATACACTCGCTTGACATCGGCTGAAGTGACAGCAAGAATATTTTTAATGTCTTTGTTAATGAAGCCAGGATCATTGGCGAAAATATTGTATTGCGCTAATTGGAAACCTTTGCCCAAAACACTTGACAGACTATTGTAGAAGCTCGTTTCTTGGCCTGCTTTAATACGCTGGAGGTCTTTTTCAGAAATGCCAGTCGCTTCAAATTTTTTAAAGCCTTCTTCAATAGCAGCGGCAACTTCATCCAAATCCTTTTCAGAAAAAGCACGAACCGTCAGTTGTAATTGGCCAGCCAATTCAGAAGTTCTATTGAACATAGACACATTCGAGGTCAGCTTTTTGTCTTCTATCAAAACTTGATTTAGAGGAGCATTTTTTCCACTAGAAAGATAATCCGTCAATACATTAAGTGCATAAGCATCGGCTTGATATTGCTCCACAGTTGGCCAAGTCATGGTAAGTTGCGGAACGCGCGCGAAGTTATCTTCGTGATAAAGCTTTTTAGTGGCTGGAACGGTAACTGGCCTTGGTTTTAAGGGCGCAATTGGGTCGCCTGAAGGAATTTCATCAAAGTACTTTTTCACCCATGCCTTGGCTTGCTCTGGATCAAAATCTCCCGCAATGGTCAAAGTCACATTATTCGGCACATACCATTTGTTGAAAAAGTCCTTCACATCTTGAAGAGTGGCATTCTGGAGGTCTTCCAAAGAACCAATCACTTGCCAGTTGTAAGGGTGATCTTCAGGGTAAAGATTTTTGTCAATGACATAAGAATTATGACCGTAAGGCTGGTTGTCACCACTTTGTCTTTTTTCGTTTTTCACAACTTGCTTTTCTTTGGCAAGCACGGGTTCGGTTACTGTATTGATAAACCAACCGAGTTTGTCGGCTTCTGCCCAGATCATCTTTTCCAAAGCATCATTAGGCACGGTTTGGAAGTAATTCGTTCTGTCTCTGCTGGTTGAGCCATTGGCACCAGAACCACCGATTCTTGCGCTCATTTTGTCTAAACCACCCTTGCCAAGGTTTTCAGATTCTAGGAATAAAAGATGTTCAAAAAGGTGGGCAAAGCCTGTTCTGCCTTCAATTTCTCGTGCCGAACCTACATGTGCCGTTAAGGCAACAGCCACTATTGGGTCGGACCTGTCGATATGAAGCACGACATCAAGGTCGTTATCGAGCTTGAATTTCTCGAATTTGACATCAAAATTGGCAGACGGATTTTCCTCAATGCTGTCGCAAGCGGCAAGAAAAAACACAATTGATAAAACAGGGAAGAGTTTTTTGAACATTTGCAGAAGGTTTTAAAGTCGATAGTTACTCAAATATTTGGCTTGAAGCAAAGGTGAATTGTTCCAAAGGAATTTAAAGCATAATGATATTTTAAATTTGGAAAAGACCACAGTTTGCAATGTATTCTTCTTTGCTGTCGGCTGTACACAGAACAATTAGTTTTAACTCTATTTTTTTCATAAAATGCCTGATATTTCAGATCAACCAAAAATACTTAATGAAACGCGCCATTGTCCTGTTATTTCTGGCAGGCTTTGTTTTTTTAGCTTGTTCACCAAGCAAATTAAACGAAGCCCCAAATACTAACTCCGATTATTATAACGAGGAATATCGTCCTCAATTCCATTTTTCTCCAGATTCCATGTGGATGAATGACCCTAACGGGATGGTTTATTTAGATGGGGAGTATCATCTTTTCTATCAATACTACCCAGATAGCAATGTGTGGGGGCCAATGCACTGGGGGCATGCTGTAAGTCCTGATATGGTGAAGTGGCAGCATTTGCCTATCGCGCTTTTTCCTGATGAATTGGGCTATATTTTCTCTGGAAGTGCAGTGTACGACAAAGAAAACACGAGCGGTTTAGGCACCAAGGAAAATCCGCCTTTGGTTGCCATTTATACCTATCACGATATGGCGGGTGAAAAAGCGGGTACCAATACTTACCAGACACAAGGTATTGCTTCAAGCACCGATCAAGGTCGAACTTGGAAGAAATATGAGGGTAACCCAGTCATTCCGAATCCAGGGATTCGTGATTTTAGAGATCCGAAAGTAATTTGGCACGAAGAGAGCAAACAATGGGTAATGGTGTTTGCTGCTGCCAATCAGGTGAAATTCTATGGCTCACCCGACTTAAAAAATTGGAGCTTTTTAAGCGATTACGGTATTGAATCAGGTGCTCATGGGGGCGTTTGGGAATGTCCAGATTTACTCAAAATGGAATTGAATGGGGAAACAAAATGGGTGTTGCTTGTAAGTATTAATCCAGGCGCTCCAAATGGTGGATCGGGTACTCAGTATTTCATTGGGGATTTTGACGGAAAAACCTTCACCAACGATTACGATGAGGCATTGACCAAATGGATCGACTTCGGAAGAGATAATTATGCGGGAGTTACTTGGTCTAATGTCCCGAAATCTGATAGCAGAACCCTGTTTTTAGGCTGGATGAGCAATTGGGATTATGCGACTGTTGTGCCCACTTACAAATGGCGAAGTGCGATGACCGTCCCAAGGGCTTTGTCTTTAGAAGAGGTTGAGGGAGATGTAATTCTTGTTTCGAAGCCAGTGGCAGAACTCGTTACTCTAGAAAATATTAAGAGAGCGATTGAGCCTCAGACGATTACAACCGAGTTTAGCGAAATAAGTCTTGATGATGAACTGTTGAAAATTACTTTGGAAATAGAACTTGGCGATGCAGAACGTATTTTGATCCAATTCAAAAATGACAAGGATGAAATGGCCGAATTGGCTTATAACATCAAGAGCAACTCTTTTCTCTTCTCAAGAGATCAATCAGGCGATATGGCTTTCTCGGATAAATTTGTTGGTGTGCAGTCTTCCCCAAGATTACAAAAAGGTAATTTGGGTTTAGAAATCTATTTAGATCGATCATCGATCGAAATTTTTGCGGATGGCGGTAAAACAAACATTACCAATTTGGTTTTTTCAACAGAGCCATTCAATAGCATGCACATATCAACTTCTAAAGGTCAGGCGAAACTGATTTCGGGAAGCAGCACAAGTCTTAAATCAATTTGGAGATAGTTATGAGAGTTTTGTCTTTCGGAGAAATAGTTTGGGATATCATAGATGGTAAGGAATACCTTGGAGGTGCGCCTTTGAATTTTATTGCCTACATGTCGCATTTAGGCGCGGAAGCCAGCATGCTTTCGCGACTTGGCAAGGATGAGTTCGGAAAAAGAGCATTTGATGCTGTGGAGAATCACGGAGTAGGCACTTCCTTCATTCAATGGGACGATACAATTGGCACGGGAACGGTGGATGTCACGCTCGAAAATGGTCAACCGGATTATATCATCAATCCTGATAAGGCCTATGATTATATCAGTTTTGAGGAGGCCAAACCTTTATTAGATAGCACTGCTTTTGATATTCTCTACTTCGGCACTTTAGTACAACGTAATCCTACTTCTGCAGCAACGCTCAGTTCAATTATCGACCAATACCAATTCAAAGAAATATTTTATGATGTCAACCTTCGTAAAGACTGTTTTTCTAAGTCGATTGTTAAGGCATCATTAAAGAAATGCACCATTCTCAAACTTAACGAAGAGGAGGTAGGCGTAATTGGTGGCTATTTCTTCGATGATAAAATGGATATCGAGGAATTCTGCAATAAGATTTCTGACAGATTCCAGATTCACACCATTATCGTTACGGCAGGGAAGCATGGCTCCTATATTTTCACTAAAGTGGCTTTTGTACACATTCCTGTAGTGCCTGTTGAAGTGGTAGATGCCGTTGGGGCAGGAGACTCTTTTAGCGCAGCCTTCTTATTCAAGTTCTATCAAAAAAATGACCCCATCGATGCCGCTAAATTTGCGAATCGTATTGGGGCAATGGTTGCTTCGTCACATGGGGCAATCGTTTCCAAAAATAAAGTCCAAGAAACCCTTCATCAATACGCTCAATTATGAAAGAAAGTAATTTTTTGTTCAAAAGTGCCATAGTAGCCGCCATTGCTGGTTTTCTCTTTGGTTTTGATACGGTAGTCATTTCAGGTGCCAATCAGCCTATTAAGGAATTATGGAATACAACTCCATTTTTTCATGGTACTTTCATCATGTCCATGGCGCTTTGGGGTACTGTGGTGGGCGCATTGTTCGGAGGAATTCCAAGTGATAAGCTCGGTAGGAAAAAGACTTTGTTTTGGATTGGAATACTCTACCTCGTTTCGGCATTAGGTTCTGCCTTGGCGCCAGATCCTTATACTTTCTCACTATTTAGATTCATTGGTGGTTTGGGTGTAGGTGCTTCTTCTGTGGCCGGGCCAACTTACATTTCAGAGATTTCAATTGCCAAGAACAGAGGTAAACTCGTAGGCCTTTATCAATTCATGATCGTATTCGGGATTTTGATTGCCTTCATTTCTAACTACTTACTCGAAGGTTTTGGTGGAATCAATGATTGGAGATGGATGCTTGGAGTGGAAGGAATTCCTGCAATTGCATATTCCATCATGGTACTGAGAGTGGTTGAAAGCCCAAGATGGTTGGCATTAAAGAAACGAGATCACGCTGAGGCACTTCGCGTATTGCAAATCATTAACCCAGAGAATGCAGAAGAAAAACTCAGAGAGATTGAAAATGATATAGAACCCGTGGGTCAGAAGTCAGGCTTGTTTTCTGGTAAATACAAGAAACCGATTATGCTGGCCTTTTTGTTGGCTTTTTTCAATCAGGTTTCTGGGATTAACTTCATTTTATATTATGCCCCTGAATTACTAGAAAAAGCAGGTTTTGCGGGTAAGGAGTCGCTTTTTAGCTCAATCTCTATTGGAGGAATTAACCTGATTTTCACCATGCTCGGTATGGTGTTGATTGATAAATTGGGGAGAAAGCAACTCATGTATTTTGGTTCTTTCGGCTATATTTTAGGTTTGACAGGGACCGCTTGGTGTTTTTATACTGCGGCAAGTCCAATCCTTTTATTGAGCTTTATTTTGGTATTTATTGCCTCTCACGCCATCGGGCAAGGCGCTGTAATTTGGGTGTTTATTTCAGAGATTTTCCCAAATCAAGTTCGCGCTTTTGGTCAGTCGTTTGGTTCGGGAGTGCACTGGGTTTTTGCCGCATTGATTACGCTTTTAACCCCCATCTTTATAGATAAAGACAACGGAATTTTCGGAGATAACCCATGGCCAGTTTTTGCCTTTTTCGCCTTTATGATGTTTCTGCAATTGATTTTCGTTTGGCGAGTAATGCCAGAAACCAAAGGAAAAACCTTGGAGGAAATTGAGAAGTCGTTTCAGTAATGTGACCAATAAGACCCGAGAAACTAGCCCTGAAGGGGCGAAATATTAATAACAAAGGGTGTAACCCTTTGGGAATAGCGCATCTTAAAATAGATAAGCCCTGAAAGGGCGTAATAAGGTTAAGGTATAGAAGTACGCCACCCTTTCAGGGCTAAGCACTGCTGAAAGAGTTTGGGAATGGCCTACAGCCATTCTTATGGTATTAAGCCCTTTCAGGGCAGATGTTAGTTTTGTAACTAAAAGAATGTGGCAGCTTGTTGGTGAAGAACATCAACTTGGGCGAATAAGGTTGAGATATTTTCGAAAATCGTAATTCATAATTCTTAATTTTTCGAAGCTGAAGTGATAAGCTTATCTGTTAGTTTTGTCTCTATTTCTCTTCCTTTGCCCATCAGAAACCATCAAATTTCAATCGTTTTCAAGGTTTCTCTGTTGAATCTGAACTATAAGGGCTGAGCTTTGTTACCTTTACACTATGAGTTACGCAGAGCAAACAGAATATCCAAAAGATAGTATCTTGTCTCACCCTACGCGGCAATCTAAGGCCCAGCGCAGTCTCACAATCTAATTTTTTCTAATAGCAACATTCAATTGATCAGAGCAAAATCGCTTTGACCTGTCTGCTATTGTTAATCAATCAAGTCATTTAATTAAAATAACATGAAAGTGCTAGTTATTGGAGCAGGCAATATGGGTTTAACCTATGCCTCTTCTATTGCAAAATCAGGTCACCTAAAAAAAGAAGATTTAATGATCTTCGACAAATCTTTAGAATTATTAGAGACCTTGAAAAAGTCAAATGAGAACTATGAGGTTTATGATACTTTATTGGAATGCCTTCCTATTGCCGATATTATTTTCATCGCAGTAAAACCTTATCACAATGATGATTTAATGGCCGAAATGGTGCCATTCCTAAACGATCAACAATTGGTTATCTCAATTATGGCTGGGGTAACCATCGAGACTTTACAAAAGGGCCTTGGAATTCAAAAAATTGTGCGTGCCATGCCAAACCTTCCTGCCCAAGTGGGAATGGGAATGACTTCCTATTTGGCCGCTCCAGAAATTTCAAGAATTGAATTATGGATGGTGGAAGACTTACTCGGTTGTACTGGTAAAACCGTAAGAGTAGACTCTCAGATGTTCATCGATGCATCCACCGGTATTTCTGGTTCAGGACCCGCTTATGTTTTCTACTTTATGGAATCCATGATGGAAGCTGCCAAAAGCATGGGCTTTTCAGACAATGATTCAAAGGTTTTGGTCATCACCACTTTTGAAGGTGCCATAGAATTATTCAATCGAAATAAACTAAGTGCGAACAGTTGGATGAAAAAAGTAGCCTCAAAAGGAGGAACCACACAAGCCGCCTTAGATTCTTTAGACGATAATAATGTGAAACAATTGATTCATGATGCTGCCTATTCTGCCTTTAACAGGGCCATAGAATTAGGGAAACCGAGCATGGAACTTCAAGAAAAATAGGAATGGTAAAGTCAGAAAAGAAACGGGTAGTGATTAAAGTAGGCACGAATGTGCTTACGAATAAAGACAACCGTATTGTCAGACCCATTATTAATGAAATCGTTCGCCAAATAGCCGAGCTCTATGAGCAGGACATCTTATCTGTGCTCATTTCTTCGGGTTCAGTGATTGCTGGAATGGAAGTTTTGGGCAGGTCTACCATCAAGGACAAGGCCATCAGAAGACAAGTGTTTTCTTCTGTAGGTCAACCGAGAATGATGAGAACGTATTATGAAACATTTCATGATTATGGAATGAAATGCGCGCAGGTATTGGCCACCAAAAGGGATTTCAATCCTGGTATTTGGCGCGAAAATATGATCAATTGTTATGAAGGCCTGCTTTCGGAAGGCATTATTCCAATTGCGAATGAGGATGATGCCACTTCGGTTTCGCATACCATGTTTACGGATAATGATGAGCTGGCCAGTTTAGTAGCTGAATTGATCGGTGCCGATATGCTGATCATTCTCAGTGATACCAATGGCTTGTACAATGGCCATCCTGACGATGATGATTCGGACATTATTAGAAGCGTGAGCTCTGAAGAGAATTTAACCCGATTTATTCAAAAAAGTGAGAAAGGCGAGGCAGAAGGAAGGGGCGGAATGGGATCGAAGTTGAAGATTGCGCAAGATGCCGCTTCAAAAAACATCACCACTTTTATTGCCAACGGAAAGGATAAAAACGTGATTCTTGATATTGTCGCGGGAAAAGAAGTTGGTACAAAGTTCACTATGTAAAACATTGAAAATGAAATTATTAACAACAAAAATAAAGAATAAAGTACTTGAATCCGTAGCCAAAATCTTGGATCAGAACCGGGCAAGAATCATCAGTGCTAACCAGCTAGATTTGGCAGCCTTTAACAAAGATGACCAAGCGATGTACGACCGCTTGGTGGTCGATGATGCAAAAATGGATGTGATCATTAATGCTGTCCTCGAAGTAAAAGCAAAGCCCGATCCCGTAGGTAAAGTGAAGAGCACCGTGAAACGTGAGAATGGGCTTGAAATCATTAATAAAACAGCTCCCTTCGGTACGATCATGATCATTTATGAATCTCGCCCAGATGTGACCATTGAAGCCGCTATTTTGGCTTTTAAATCCAATAATAAAATCCTTTTAAAAGGTGGGAAAGAAGCATTCCACACCAATATGGTATTGGTGGATTGCTGGCATCAGGCCTTGCATTTAAATGGATTGGAAAGTGATTGGGTGCAATTCTTAAGACTTTCTAGAACAGAAACACAGGCTTTTCTGAAAAACCCTGATCAGCAAATCGACTTGATTGTACCTCGAGGTGGAGAAAAGCTTATCGAGTTTGTGAAAGCCAATGCCACATGCCCAGTTCTGGTCAGTGGACGAGGCAATAACTTTATTTATGTAGACCATACCGCCAATTGGGAGCAATCGGTAAAGGTAATTTTAAATGCGAAAACGGCTAAAATTTCGGCTTGTAATGCCTTGGATAAGATTTTGATCGACAAGAAAATGCCTGATTTGGAAAACAAGTTGAAGCATTTGCAAAAGGCCTTGCATCAATTCAAGGTCACTCTTTTAGTGGATAAAGAAGTAAAAGCCATTTTGCCTGAGGAAGAAGAAATAAGCAATGAAGCCATATGGTACGAAGAGTTTCTCGCTCTGAAGGCATGCGTAGCTCTAGTGAGCGATGAAAGTGAGGCCATCAGTATGATTAATGAATATTCTGGTGGCCACTCTTCGTCCATTATGACAACGGATAAGAAGAAAGCACAAGAGTTTATGGAGCAAGTGGATTGTGGTGCGGTGTATCACAATGCATCTACCCGATTTACCGATGGCGGTCAAATGGGAGTAGGGGCAGAATTGGCCATTAGTACAGGCAAGCTACATCACAGAGGACCATTGGGCTTGGAACAATTGGTCACCAACAAGTACTTCATTTATGGTAATGGGCAAGTAAGGGTGTAAATCCTAAACGTGCTGGTCTAACAGAATGGCATTGCCATCAGGATCGACAAGCATTATACTTGCTGGGCCAGAAGTGCTCTCATCTGCTTTTGAAGTAAGTGCAATGCCTTTGTGGGTTAGCATTTGTTGGATTTGGCGGACATCATCAAAGGAATCTAGCTTATTGGCGTTTTCATCCCAACCTGGGTTGAAGGTCAAAATATTATTCGGGAACATGCCTTGAAAAAGCCCAATCAAGGCATTCCCATTTTTCATGATCAGGTAATTTCTTGCCATATCTCCGGCAAAAGTCTCGAATCCGAGTGCCTCATAAAAGTCTTTAGAAGTCTGAAGGTCTTTTACGCTAAGGCTGATAGAAAATGCGCCAAGTTTCATAATGGTAGGTTTTGTTACACAATGAATTTAAGGGTTTTTGTTGGAAGTGGTGATATGACAGAAAGTTAGTAGAAGTATTGAGGTTACTCAAAGTAACCTCAATACTTTCGCGATTAATCTTACCGCAAAGCATGCGGAGTAACGCAAAGGGCTTTGAGAAAACGCGTATCCATTATCTAAGTCACCTCGCAGAGGTCTTTTTCAGAAGTATAAGAACTGGATGACAATGAACGACCGTTTTCCTTCCTTAATCTCGAAGTTTCAGAAGAAGGGTCTAATTTAGAAAACGGATAGAACTTTAAAATCAACCCTTCAAAAACACTTCCCAGCTGTTATCGGGTTTTAGGTAAGAGAACAGCACAACGCAGATTACACTGATTGAAGTGGCGATCATAAAGGGCTCAATCGTAGTTTCGAGGTAAGTACAAATTAAGAAACTGACCGCGCCTGAAATCAACGACATCCATGCGCCAAATATCGAAGCCTTTTTCCAGAACAGTCCAAAAGTAAATGGTGCAAAGAGACAAATCATAATAAATACAGACGACATGATGACAAGCTCATGGATGTTACTGCTCGACATGGCCATAATTGCAGCCAAAATGGCCACCATAATCACCGCAAAACGAGTATAATAAAGCAGTTGTTTATCTGTAATATTCTTCATTCGGGGTTTGATTATATTTTCACCAATAATGGTGGCTGGCGCTAACATCGCGCCACTGGATGTACTTAAAATAGCCGAGATTAATGCCCCAAAGAAAAGGATTTTCATGGGTTCCGAACTGTACAGCCTGACAATTTCAGGGATCAAGTTTTGACCTTCATTGATCTCCAAAAGCTCAGGATGTAAATGACCACCGATCAACCCTAAGAGGATTGGAACGACCCCGACAACAAAAAGTAAAATACCACTGAGATAAACGCCACGTACGGCATGCTTTTCCGATTTGGCTGACAATGCTCGCTGATAAATTTCTTGAGAAGCAATTACCCCGATACCAAAGGTCAACCACATGGCCATATAGTCTATCCAGCTCAGTAGGTTGGGTTTGGGTAGAAAATCCAGAAAATCCTTGGGTTTTGCGGCTACCATTTCAGTTAAAGGCCCAGACTTTTTGAGCATATCAACCAATAGAAGGCTTAATCCAATAATGATAAAAATACTTTGGATCAGGTCGGTATAAGAAACCGCCCACATTCCGCCTAAATAAGTGTAAACCACCACAATCGCAGCCCCAAGCACTATCCCCCAGAAAATTGTAAGCCCGAACAGCGAGTTAAAAATCAAGGCAAGCGCCAGAAACTGTGCTGCGATCCACGAAGTGTATACAACCAGATTGACGATAGAGGTAAAGGTTTCAATGCCCGGACTATAGCGGTTCCTGAAAAAATCGTTGATGGTGACAATGTTCATCCTGTACATCTTCTTCGTATAGAATCTTGCTACAAGCACCAAACAGAGCAATGTCCCGAATTGATCTGTGATAATACCCTGAATGCCGTCCTTGGCAAATAGCGCGGGCATGCCCATCACCAGTTCTGGCCCAAACCAAGTGGCAAAAATAGTGACACCGACAAACCAATAAGAGAGTTTTCGGCCAGCAAGTGTGAAATCCAAAGAGGTTTTGATGCGCCTTGATGCCCAATAACCAATCAACAGGGTCAGGAGAATATAAAGGGCAATCGAGATGGCAAGCATGGTGCAAATTACAAGCTTGATCATTCAAAGCAAGCAATGGTTTAGAGCGAAATGGATTTTCGTGATATTGGCATTTAAGCCGCTGATGACGCTCAGAGTTTTTGAAATGCCCATTTTGTAAAATAAAATCCTTCCTTGTAAGAATTTCCCATCCATTGGGTACTAGTTGTTTGTGTTGAATGCAAAATGATAGAAAGCGAAAGGAATAAAATATTTGACCAATGGTTGGCCAGGCACAAGGGATTGCTCTTTAAAGTGGTCAGGGCTTATGCCTTTACCCCGCAAGACCGTGAAGACTTGTTTCAAGAGGTGGTACTCCAGGTTTGGAAGTCGATACCCAAGTTTAGGGAAGAATCCGCGGTCAGTACTTGGCTTTATCGCATTGCGCTCAATGTTGGGATTAAGTGGACAACGAAGACTCAGCGCTATCAAGAGATGAATCAGCCAATGCCCGAAATCAGCCCGATATTGAAGGAAATGGAAATCCCTGATCAAAGATTGATTTGGCTCTACGAACAAATTGCTCAACTCAACGCGATAGATCGCTCGCTTACCTTGCTTCTGCTCGATGGTTTTAGCTATAAAGAAATGGCCAAAATGCTCGGGATTACAGAAAGTAATGTGGGGGTGAAAATCAATCGCTTCAAAAAGGAATTAATGAAAAGAACCGATAAACAGCTGTAAAATGGAGTTTGAAGAGATGAAAAAAATTTGGGACACACAGAATAATCAACCGCTCTACGCGATTGACGAAGATGCCTTGCACAAAAGAGTGAAAGCAAAGAAAAACAGTACTAAAAGGGTGACCAGCAAGACGGAAATTGCCCTAATAGCCGCTAACCTTTTGGCTGGAAGCTTGATTGGGGTTTCTCACTATATGAAAGGAAGTACAAATCTTGTGGCCATTGCCATGGGCCTGATGATGCTCATTACAGGCGTTTATTTAATGTTTTTACGCTACAGACGAATCCAACGAGATCAACAAGTGGATACTTCTGTTTTAGGCGACTTGGACAATGCGCTTGAGAATATTAATTATCGGGTAAACCTTTCCAGGTCAATGATTTGGTATGCTCTATTGGTGGCGTGTTTTACGATTTATAGTGTAATTGACAGCGAAAAGTCGATTGTTTTTATCCTCTTAGTCTCTGTATTTTTTGTGATTGGAATATTCATGAGCAGATGGGAGTATAAACATTGTCACCTGAGTAAGAGAGAGCAGCTTTTGGCTTTGAAACAAAAGTTGATCAACGATTTGGATTTTGACTATAGCAAAGACTAGGCATTCGCGATAAGCAGTGAGTATGGTAGTTTGCACCAAAGGGACAAACTACCAACTCACCACTCCTAAAAATTAAAACATGGCAAAAATCGTTTGGTTGCTCATGATCTTGTTTCGTAATGAATTCCAAAATCACGAAACACTGTTGCTTTTCGAAGAATGGGGAGTAGTCTTATTTTTTGGAATGTGTTTTAGCCTTTGGTTTGGCCAAGTTCTCCTTAACCCTGAACTCAACCATTCTACGAATCAGGTCTAAAGGTAGAGGCTCGTCAATTGGAAACTGCACAGAGCCTTTTGCCCACTTATACTCAGAAATTTCAGTGGCGAAAGCACTAATGGCCGAAGGAGTGGGGTAGAAGCCAATGTGATTTTTATAACCCGCAAAATGCACCAAATTACCATTGAGTTTGAAAGTGGGCATGCCATAATTGATGCATTCCTGAGCTTCAGGCACAACTTTGTTGATTGTGCTCCGCATGGTCATTAAAAGTTGCTGAACTGTATTCTCAAACTGAGCGATGTATTGATCGATATTCTCTACATTTTCCATAATAATAGTTTGGCGATATAATTTCCTAAAAGGATTTCAAAACCACAAAAAAATAAATCCACAACCAGTTCACTTCTAAGTTACTACAATTCACTTCACTGATCCGGTTAATAATTGTTAATTACTTGTACATATATGAAAGATATATTTCTTTTATATTTGTGTAAGTAATAAGAATGCAATTATGAAAGGAACATATCTTGGTGAGTTTGAAGAACTCGTTTTGCTTACGGTAGGGGCACTCCATCCCGAGGCTTATGGCGTGGCCATAATGGATGAAATTGAAAAGGAAGCCGGACGATCAGTAAATATCAGTGCAATCCATTCAGCCCTAAGACGGCTAGATGAAAAAGGCTTCGTAAAATCTGAATTAGGAGGAGCCACCACAGAACGCGGAGGACGCAGTAAGCGTATTTTCGAACTCACCGCCTTTGGTAAAAAGGCCTTAGACGAAGCGCAAGCCCAAAGACTGAAGCTCTACAACCGTATTCAAGATATTTCTTTCGGCAATTGAAACAGCAGCATAATATATCACCTCCCAAGTGGGCCATTCGCTTTTTGCGCTTCTACTGTCGCAAAGAGTTTCTCGATGAAATCGAAGGAGATCTTCTTGAAGTTTTCAATAGAAATATTAAAGCCCAAAGTGGTTTTAGGTCTAAACTGACTTTCGTATGGAGTGTATTTCGATTCTTTAAATGGTCAAATATTAAGCGTTCAAATCGGCTCAATTTTAACTCAACAACAATGCTAAAAAGTTATTTCTTAATCACAAGAAGGAATTTGCTTAAGGAAAAGCTCTATTCTCTTCTCAATCTATCAGGTCTTTATATCGGATTTTTGTGTCTGATTTTGACAGCCATTTATTACCAACAGCAAGTCAGTTTTGATCAACATCATTCGGATGTCGATAACACCTATCGATTTTTAACTGTCGATCAAGAAAGTGGTCATAGGTCGTCTTCAACTGGTGGGCCATGGGCTCCACGTATGGCTTCTGAATTTCCTGAAATCAAGAATTTTCTGAGGATCGGAACCTTCGGTACGAGTATTTTTCAATATAAGAATGAGCGTTTTTATGAAACAGAGGGTGTTTTAGCAGACACGTCTTTCTTTTCAATATTTAAATATGATTTCAAATGGGGAAGTCCGCGGACTGCTCTTGTAAATCCTTATGATTTAGTTTTATCGTCCGCATTGGCTAAAAAGTACTTTGGTGATCAAGACCCAATTGGGGAGTTGATCAACGTCAATGGTAAGCAACTTTATAAAGTAACAGGTGTACTTGATGAGGATCAACTTCCTAGCCACATAAAAGTTAACTTTATCGCCACTTATGATTCTGATACCAGGCCTCAAAAGGATGATTGGGCGCTTCAGAACTATGTGAGCTATTTACAGTTAGTACCAGATACAGATAAAGAGGCATTCAAAGTAAATCTGATCGATTTCTTCGCTAAAAACACTCCGGATAATGAATTTTCTAAAAGTGCAAAGTTCTTTGATTTAGAACCCTTATCTCAAATACATCTTTATAGTAGCGTTAATAATGAGGTGCCTACCATTAAGCGAGTATTGACATTTGCCTTTATTGGCTTATTGGTTTTATGCATCTCTTTAGTCAACTACATTAATCTAATCACAGCGCGCTCAACTAAAAGACTGAAAGAGATAGGCGTACGAAAGGCGATAGGTGCAAGACGTATTCAACTGATATTTCAATTTTTGGCTGAAAGCTTTTACATCTGCTTTATTGCTTTTGCACTAGCGCTCTTATCTGTGAAATTAGTCATGCCTTTTTATGCTTATCTGGTGAATGAGCCACTTGTTTTTAGTTTTTTAGATCATTGGCACATGATATTGGCTTTATTGGGCATTGCCGTTTTGTTAAGCTTGTTGTCAGGTATTTATCCAGCCATTATACTTTCTTCACGGCAAGCTATGAGTTTATTAAGTGGGAGAGAAGAACTGATAGGGAGTAAGCAGTTTTTTCGTAAAATCCTTATTGGTTTTCAGTTCACCATTTCAATAGCATTGATCATTGGCACTTCCTTTATTCAACGTCAGCTCTACTATATAAGCGAAAAGGACTTGGGTTTTGATCAAGAACAATTGATGGTGATTTCTCTAAATAATTCATCATTCCTCGCGGATAAAGAGAGTTTTGCTGAACGGCTAAAACAAAGTCCTTTTATTAAATCTGTGGCTCTTACTGGTCAATCTTTTGGAGGAGGTGATTGGGGTATGCCTGTTAAATTTGAAGGAGGCGATGAACCTCAAAATGCTAGATTTATGTCGGTGGATGCAGATTTCGTCTCAACCTTGAGCCTAGAGTTATTGGAAGGGCGTAATTTTTTTGATCAAAGCCAAGCCGATCAAGAAAACAGCTTCATTGTAAATGAAAAATTTGTCAATCAAGTGGGATGGACCGAAGTAATCGGTAAATCAATCGGAATTCCATCTTGGAATCCCGATGGCTCATACGGTTGGGCTTCTGGTAAAATCGTAGGAGTAGTCAAGGATTTTAATTACCGCGATCTCAAGACTAATTTGTTCCCTTTAGTGATTTCCAATAATGTGGATTATACCAATATGCTCTTTGTGAAAATAGAGACGGGTACTTTGAATCAAGGATTAGAGTTTATTGGGAATGAATGGGCAAAGGCAGAAGAAAATGCTCCCTTCAATTATTACTTTTTGGATGACAGACTTGCTCAGTTTTATGAGCCTGAGCAGCGTTTGGCAAAGACCACAACGGTATTTGGTGGTATTGCTATCATTTTGGCTTGTTTCGGCTTATTCTCGCTCGCCACTTTTATGGCAGAGCAGAAAATGAAAGAGGTAAGTGTTCGAAAAGTATTAGGCGCAACTACCAAGCAAATATTTCTGCTTTTTGGAAAACCATTCATATTGATTCTACTCATCTCCGCTATCTCTGCGGTTCCCATTTCATTTCATTTCTTGGGAAAATGGTTATCCACTTTTGCATACAGAATAGAGATTTCAGACAACCTTATTGTTGCCGTTTTAGCGATAATTATCACCATTGCTATTGCAGGCTTAACGGTGCTTTATCAGAGTTTTAGGGTTATAAAAGCTAACCCAGTCAAATTTTTACGCAATGAATAGGGATCGAGGCCACAGCCCTCCCAAGTGGGCCATTCGCTTTTTGCGCTTCTACTGTCGCAAAGAGTTTCTCGATGAAATCGAAGGAGATTTACTCGAAATCTTCGATCGCGTGGCACATAACGAGGGGAAGAATCGGGCCAAAATCGGCTTTATTTGGAATACAATCCGATTTTTCAAATGGTCCAACATCAAGAAAACAACAAGGTTTAACTCAAATAATTTTACAATGACAGGTCATAACTTAAAAATTGCAGGGAGAATTTTATGGAGACATAAAATGAACACACTGCTGAATGTAATTGGAATTGCGGTGGGCATTGCCTGCTTTGTTCAAATCTCACTTTTCGTTAATCAGGAGCTCAGTTTTGATAAGTTCCATGAAAATGGAGATCAAATATACAGGGTTTGGGGACGAGAGGATTATGGTGAAGGACAGGAGTTTTTCTACACCAATACACCCATTCCTTTGGAGAAGGCGCTTGAAGAGAATATTCCAGAAATCACAACAGCAATTCAATACGATGCCCCCTCTTTTTTGGTGGGTGATGGAGAAAATCGAATCAATGAAAGGATAGCTGTTGCAAGCCCAGAATTTTTTGAGGTGTTTTCATTTCCATTGTTGGCAGGCAACACACAACAGCCTTTGGCAGATCGAAACTCTATTGTTTTGAGCGAAGCCTATGCCACAAAATATTTTGGAAATAAAGAGGCAGTTGGTGAATCCATCACGGTTCAAATTGGAGAAGAGAAAAGGACGTTTATGGTATCGGCCATTGTGCGAGATATGCCTAAAAACACGGGTTTTCAGTTCAATATGATGATTTCCAATAAAAATGGGGAGGAGGTTTATTCCAAAGAAGCCATGGAAGCTTGGTTCAATATTCAGCCTGAGACCTACATTTTGTTGAATAAGAATGCCAGTATTACCGATGCGGAATCAAAGTTGCCAACCATGATTAAAACGGCTTTGGGCGACAGGGTAGAAGAAGGGCAATATCAGCTTGGATTTCAACCTTTGGCAGATATTCATTTGAATGCAGATTATCCTGTTGGAATTCAACCTGTCGGGAATCCAAAATACGTCTATGTGTTGGGTACTATCGGTATTTTAGTATTGCTTATTGCCTGTATCAACTATACGACATTGTCCATTGGGCAGTCGCTGAAACGCGCTAAGGAAGTTGGCGTGCGAAAAGTGGTTGGTGCTCAAAAATGGGGATTGATAAACCAGTACATGTCCGAAAGCATCCTGATTTCCTTTATTGCGCTTTTCATTGGGCTTCTTTTCGCTTATTTAACCCTTCCTGTTTTTAATGAATTAGCCGAGACGAATTTAGTGATGCCTTTGAACCTTCTGAGCATTTCACTTTATATGCTTTTGGCTTTATTAATAGGCATTGCTACAGGTGTTTACCCAGCTTTTGTACTTTCAAATTTGAAGCTCATCAATGTCATTCGTGGAACGCAGCCACCCAATGGGGGCAGGTATTGGTTACGGAAGTCCTTGTTGGTTTTTCAACTCTTGCTCACTGTCTTTTTGATTTCCAGCACCTTGATCATGAAAAAGCAATTGAATTATATGCAGAACAGTGATTTGGGTTACCAGCGCGAAGCCATGGTTTCAATGCGACTACCAGCCGATCCTGCTGCAAATGGTCTTGCAGCTGGGATCAATAGCGGTTTCGAAAATGGACTTCTCATTAAGAGTCAATTGGCACAAAATCCCCAGATTTCAAATATCAGCATGGTCAATCATGTATTCGGTTCAACTGGGTGGACTACTCTGGGCTTTAAAGCTACCGACAATACTTTCAAACAATTCACCTTGCTTATTGTAGATCCTTATTACCTCTCAAGTTTTGGAATAAAGATCAATGAAGGCCGTGATTTTGACCCGGCCTTAGATCAAGATAAACGAGAAGGGGTGATCATAAATAAAGCGGCTGCTGAGTTTTTTGGATTAGAGAAGCCAATAGGAGACAAATTACCGGGTGAACGCTTTGGACAGCATTCCATTATTGGGGTTACTGAAGATTTTAACTTTGCTTCATTGCACTCAGAAATTGGACCATTGGTAATTGTACAGAACTCTGGTTTGATCTTTCAAGGCGTAAGTGACTTTAGCTTATCAGACTCACCAATTCCTAAACTGATCTTCAAGTACAATGGCGGCAGTCTTCTAGAAGTCAAGTCGATCTTAGAAAAAGTATGGAGCTCAACTTTTCCGAATGAAGAATTACGCTTTGACTTTATCGATGAAAGACTCCGTTTGCAATATCAAGAAGAAGGTAGAGTCAATAAAATTATCGGAATTGCTACGGCCTTAAGCATTACGATTGCCAGCTTGGGTTTATTAGGACTCACAATTTTGTTGGTCAATACCAAGGTGAAAGAAATAGGAATCCGAAAAATATTAGGTGCCAGTCCTTCGACTATATTCCGAATGCTCTTCAAAGACATTTCGTTACAATTGTTAATTGCAATTGCGCTATCCGTACCTCTCACGCTTTATTTGATGCAAATGTGGTTGGCAGATTTTGCTTATAGGGTCAATATTGGTGTGGACATGTTTTTGTTCAGCGCAGTTTTGGCATTTGGGCTTACACTCTTGGTGATTAGCTATCATGCCGTTCGAGCTGCCAAATCCAATCCAGTGAATGCTTTGCGCCTGAATGATTGATAATCAAAAATTAAACTCAGGGATCGGTTCATTTGGCCAATCCCTGAGTTCAATTATTTCGCCTTTTTAAAAACAAACGGAATTTTCTTGTCTGCTCCGTCCGAAATTATGGCGGTTAATTGGTTTCCGTCCAACGAATAGCTGATTACCTTGGGAAAATCGTGGTCAGGGTTTTTGCTTGTGAAGCCATGCTCAGTAATTTCTGACATGAGGAAATAGGTAGGGCTGGCATTTTCTCTTACATCGGCCACATAATAGATTTTATCATCTTTGATTTCGATCCTGAGCTTCTCTACAAAAGTGGTGTCGGAACCTCTCATATTTACCCCAATACCGGTAAATGAATTATCTGATTCTTTTGTCCAAGATTCAAAGGCTGTTGCACCTTGTTTAAGGCCAGTTCGTTCCCATTTGTTCAGGATCCAAGCTAGCTTTTTGAAGTCGTTTACAGTTTGAGCAGAAGCGCTTTTCTGGGCAGAGCAGATAAATGGCAACAAGATTAAGCTGAGGGTCAGTAATTTTTTCATCTTTTTCTCTCAAAAATAAGCTGGCCAAAATGAAAGTGATTGTAAAAATCCGACATCAATCTTTCTTCAAATGAAAATTGGCCATGTTCCTTTCGTCAAAACCATAAGCGGATGGATCTTCGCCCGTAAACTCCTTGAAGTTTTTGATAAAATGAGGTTGGTCATAAAAGCCAGATTCATAGACCAAGTCGCTCCAGCTATTGTTGCCCTCTTTCATCAATTCGAAAGTTTTGCCCATTCTAATTATTCTCGAATAGAATTTTGGACTTAAGCCAATAGCTGACTTGAAAACCCTTTCCAATTGTCTTTCGCTGCAATTGAGCGTGCTGGTAAGTTCTTTAATATTGATCAAGCCTTCTTTTTTCAAAATGAGGGTTGAAGCTCTATGCGCCAGTTGCTCGGTGAATTTTTCATCGTTTTTAAGCCCTTTACTTAAAAGATCGTCTTCTAGCAATTTTATTGGATCTTCACCTTCCAACTTAAAATCAAATGTTATCATAGCACTGAATAAAGAATGCATAGGAGCTGGTAACTCAACCACATCATTCGTCAATGAATCCATTTTTAGATCAAAGAGATGGGCCAAAGCAGATGGTTTCCATTTTATGCCAATCATGCCAGATTCGCCAGTATTTCGTAAAAAGAAGTGTTTTTTTAACTGCCCAGCAAGCAGCATTTTAGGCTGTCTTTCCCAATCTTCAAATATTTTGATTTCATAAGGGTCTTTGTAATGGAAGATAGTTTCAGGAAAACCATCAGGAATGATTTTCTGGACTTCAATTTCCTTATTACCACAGCTATCGATCTGCCAAAAACATTCAATAAATGGTTCAAGCAATTGCGATGGGTTGACTTTTTTGAAAATCATACAAGTTGTTAGAAAAAATGGATAAGTACTTAGGTCGAAACACTAAATCCGTTGACAATATAAAGCAAAGAGATTTTGATTCAGGTGCGGTGATCGGTTTTCTTGACTAAGATGGCCAAAAGGTAGCACCAAAGAATATTTTACATTTTTTTCTCTGGGCAAAACATATTTCAAATCATGTTTAATATGTAGTTTTATCCCACTGGTGTAATTCATCAGAAGCCAATTCAACCAAATAATATTTTTGCAGAATGCGCAAAGTTTTTTTGGCCCTATTTCTGCTTTTTGTGGGCCTTTCATTAGTCAGTCAATCCGTTGAAATAAGAAGAACAACTACACCCGTTGTGATCGATGGAGTAATCGAATCTACTTGGGCAATGGCTGATTCAGCCTATAATTTTCAGCAATTTTTCCCTTTTGATTCTTCTTTAGCGGTGGCACAATCTGTGGCGCGTTTGCTTTACGATGATGAGTTTATTTATGTGTCTGGGGTAATGAAGAATCCTGCCGGGGCACGAAAATACATTACACCATCGCTCCGCAGAGATTTTAGGGGCGAGGCGAATGATTCATTCTCGGTAATTTTTGATGCTTTTCAAGACAATACCAATGGGATACTCTTTGGTGTAAATCCATTTGGTGTAAGGCGCGAGGGGCTCATTTCTAATGGTGGAAGCGGAGAGAACGGTTTTAGTTTAGATTGGGACAATAAATGGTTCGGAGAAGCTAAGCAATATGATGGATACTGGGTGGTTGAAATGGCCATCCCTTTTAAGACTTTGCGTTTTACCGCTAATCAGCGTCAATGGAATGTGAATTTCTACCGCATCGATAGCGAATACGCTGAGCGCTCTACATGGTCGCCCATTTCCAGGAATTTCTCTATCGTGAATTTAGCTTCGATGCGAAAAATGAACTGGGATGAACCGACCAAAAAGACAAGTTCCAATATTTCATTCATTCCTTATGTATCTGCCGGAACGACCACTAATTTCGAGCAACGAGATCTGTCAGAAGACAATGTGAATGCTGGTTTTGATTTAAAATATGCGGTAACCTCTGGCTTGAACTTGGACTTGACAGTCAATCCTGATTTTTCGCAAGTGGAGGTGGACCAGCAAGTGACCAATTTAGATCGATTCGAAATATTTTTTCCGGAACGAAGGCAGTTTTTCTTAGAGAATGCTGACCTTTTTTCGAACTATGGTAATCGAAATACAAGGCCATTTTTCTCCAGAAGGATTGGAATAGCCCGAGATGAAAATACAGGTCAGAATATTCAAAACCCCATTCCCGTAGGAGCAAGGCTAAGCGGAAAGGTGAATGATGACCTTAGGCTAGGGTTTCTTTCGATGCAAGCGGGAAGGGATGAGTCGATTGGTTTACCTTCCTATAATTTCTCGATGCTTACCCTTCAACAAAAGGTTTTTTCCAGGTCTAATGTCTCGTTTCTTTTGGTGAATAAACAGACTTTTGAGAATGCGAATACTTACGATTTTGCCAACTACAATGAGTGGAATAGAACACTTGGGGTAGATTATAACCTTGCTTCTGCCAATAATGTATGGAATGGGAAACTATTTTATCATCAGTCCATAGATGAAATTCAGCCCGATAAGGCCTTTGCCACTGGTTTAGAGTTGAGTTACGGTGTGCCGAAGTTCAGTGCAAACATATTTTCGCAAGCCGTTGGTGCCAATTACAATCCCGAAGTGGGTTTTGTAAGAAGGCGTGATATCCGCCAATTAGCGGGCACTGCGCGATATTCATTTTTCCCAGTCGCTGGCGAAATACAAAGGCATGGCCCGGGCTTTGATTTTGACATGTTGGGCAATTCTGAATTCGGCTTTTTGGATTGGGATGTTAATTTGCTCTATGATGTCTTTTGGAAAAGCTCAGCTAACTTCAGTTTGCGCTTAAGAAGGCAGTACACTTATTTATTTGATGGATTCGATCCGAGCGGTGCTGGTGGTTTGGCCTTGCCCAGCGGTACCGATTATATTACACATTTGCTTGTAGCAAGTTACACTTCCGATCAGCGTAAAAAGTTCTTTTATGAACTCAGTACTCGGTCTGGTGAGTATTTCAATGGCACAAGAATTAACTTGGAGGGCAGTTTTTCTTTTCGCTACCAACCTTTGGGCTTTACCAGTATAGACTTTGCTTACAATAAAATTCGGTTGCCAGAGCCCTACACAGATGCCAATCTTATTCTCGTTGGGCCAAGGTTCGACTTTACCTTTACCAAAAAGCTTTTTTGGACAACCTTTGTGCAATACAATAGCCAAATTGATAACCTGAACATTAATTCTAGGTTACAATGGAGATTTGCCCCGGTTTCGGACTTCTTTTTGGTGTATACTGATAATTATTTGGCCACCGATGAGGGCGGTTTCATCAATATCGGGCAGTCCAAAGTGAGGGCAATCGTATTTAAAATGACCTATTGGTTAAACTTGTAAAGCATTATGAAAATAGTTTTGGTGATACTCACGATTGTGGCCTTTGCTTTCACCTTGTTTGTGAATTACTTGGCAGGTAGTGGTCAATTGAACGATGTGGGCACTGGCGAACTTTCGGCACTCTATACAACGCTGTTTACTCCAGCTGGCTTTACCTTTTCCATTTGGGGCATTATCTACTTACTCAATACTGTCTTCTGTGGGCTTCAGCTGTATAAGCTGGTTAAATCTCCTGAAACAATCAATTCAAAGCATATTCTTGTATTCATATTGGTGTGTCTGCTCAATGTAGCTTGGCTTTGTACATGGCATTATAAATTATTGTCAATATCAGTTGTAGTGATGCTTTTAATGCTTTCAAGTTTGGTTTATGGAGTCATTGAAAGCAGAAAAAAGAGAATGACCTCCAAGGGGAATTACTTCGAGTACATTAATTTTTCGGTGTACCTAGGTTGGATTTCAGTGGCCACCATTGCCAATGTTTCAGCTTGGTTGCACACCCTTGAAGTAGGGGTGAATTTTCAAATACCATTTACTATTGCCATGATTGCCATTGCTACTTTGTTGGCCATGTGGTTCAGTCATAAATTGAGAAATTATGCTTTTGGAATGGTAGTGATTTGGGCCTTGTTTGGTATTCATAAAGCACAAAAAATTCAATCACCCGATGGGTATAATCTAATTGCGTTGATCTCCCTGCTCGGTATGACCTTGATTGTATTGAGTATCGCAAGGCGATGGTCTAAAAAGATGGTGAGGTAATATTTATTTTAGCTAACTATAAGCATGAAAAATACATTCAAATTGTCCTTAATGGTATTTTGTCTTTCGGTCTTTTATGGTTGTAAAACCAATGAATACGGTTTTACTAAAAGAGATATCAGAAGTAGCCAGAAGCTTATGGGGCTTTATTTTGAAAAGGCAGCTGTTGATACCATGTATCAGTACTTAGGTAGAAATAAAGAAGGATATGATAGTTTGAGAAAATACCAAATATCAAGTGAGACTTTCCCTTCTATGGTTTTTGATCCACATCCTGTGGGTTTCGAATTTCCCAAACAAGAAAGCGATCTTGTTTATGTTGTTGACAATAATGTTGAATTACCTGCTGATTTAGAAGAAGTTGCATTTTATACGATTCCGCAATTGGCTTCATTGATCAAGAACAAAAAGATTACCTCTTTAAAGTTGACCCAACTTTATATTTCAAGAATCAAACGTTTTGATGGGCAACTTCAGAGCGTAATTACATTGACCGAAGATTTGGCTTTAAAGCAGGCACAAAGGGCAGACGATGAAATCGCAGCTGGGAATTACCGGGGCATTCTTCATGGTATACCTTATGGCGTAAAGGATTTAATGGCCGTAGAAGGTTATCCAACTACTTGGGGTGCTGCGCCTTATCAAAGTCAAATGATCAACTATACCTCAACTGTAGTGAAAATGTTGGAAGATCAGGGAGCGGTGCTTGTGGCAAAATTGGTGTCAGGCTCATTGGCCAGGGGAGATGTTTGGTTTGGCGGTAAGACTAAAAACCCATGGGATTTAAGCCAGGGAGCAAGTGGCTCTTCGGCAGGTTCGGGTTCGGCTACTTCGGCAGGCTTGGTCGCTTTTGCTCTAGGTACAGAAACTTTAGGATCAATTACTTCACCCGCAACTAGAAATGGGGTGACAGGGCTTAGACCGACTTATGGTCGCGTGAGTCGATATGGCGTTATGAGCCTAAGCTGGTCAATGGACAAAGTGGGGCCACTGTGCAGGTCGGCCGAAGATTGCGAAATTGTTTTCGATGCCATTTATGGTAAAGACCCGAAAGATCCAACGACCAATAACGTTCCTTTCAATCATTCAAGCAAAGCTCCAAATCAATTGAAAGTGGCCTACCTGAAAAAGGACATTGATGCAGATTCTTCGGCTATAGGCGATAATTTAAGGGCTTCTTTGGAAGTATTCAAAACCATGGGCATTGAGCCAACTGCCATTGAATTGCCAAAGGATTACCCTTATGAAGTATTCGATATCATTCTTCGGGCTGAATCAGGGGCTTTCTTCGATGACCTCGTGCGTTCGGGCAATGTGGATAGTATGGTGGAACAAACAAGAGGTTCAAGGGCCAATTCATTGCGTCAAGCACGTTTTATTCCTGCCGTAGAATATTTGCAGTCCAACCGGGTGAGAAGAGAAATGATTGAAGAAGTGAATGCTTTGTTCAGTCAATATGATGTCATTATTGCTCAAACCTTTAGAGGAAACCAGCTTTTGATCACAAATTTAACTGGTCATCCCGTGATCAGTGTACCCAATGGGTTTGATAAGCGAAATCGTCCGACCAGCTTTACTTTGATTGGAAATTTATATGATGAAGGATCGATCCTGGCCTTGGCCAAGGCATTTCAGCAAGCTACCGACTTTGATGAAAAGCATCCACCAATGTTTGCGAAGTGATTAAGTGTTGAGGTGCTGAAGTGTTGGGGTTTTATGCGTTGAAGTGTTTAATAAACAGTTTGATCAAAGCAAGCGGGGAATGCTCTGACCTTCAGTACCGACCTTTAATTCGTTCTTCGTTCTTCGATCTTCGTTCTTCCGACTTCGGTCTTCCGACTTCGGTCTTCGGTCTTCCGTCTCAACTATAACCCGCCACTTTCTCTCTTACAATTTCTGCAAAGCTTTTGTCTGCGATTTTTGCATCTAACCAACTGATGATATCGAAGTAAAGCAATGTCTTTTTCGCAAAACGGTCTTTTTCTAGTTCTTCTAATTGAGCCTTCAAGCTTTTAAAGCCTTTCTTGATTTCTTGAGGATAGAATTTACCAAGGTCTTGAAGGAAATCTAAAATTGCGGTCTGGAATTCCCCAAGGTTTTGCTGTTGGCTTAAATAGCCATAAGCAGATTTCAGTTTTCGGTCTAAATTACCCTCATTGGCCATTTCATAGTCCATAATAAGGCTAATGATGCGCGCAAAACCCTTCAAATCACTTCTGATTTTATCGCCATCTTGAATAAGTTTATTGAAGTAGAAATTCGATTTTTCGTAGTCTTCTAGTGCAAAGAAATAGACGCCTGCCTTGTAGTAAATCACAGTGCGATTGTGCTTGTCAAACACTTCTTCGTTGGCTTCAATCTCCTTGAGCATGGCTTCAATCATTGGCTGATGCTGCTCAAATTCAGCAGTAAGGAAAACCATATTGAAGGTTTGGATGGCTTTGTATTTGAGTAAAAGCATTTGAGTATTACTCGCCATACTGCTGAATTGCGATTTCTCGAAATTCAAGAAGTGCTCATAGTATTTGCAGAACTGCGTTTTTGCATTGACTCTAAAAGTAGATTGCAACAATCGGTTCATTCCTTTTAGGTAGCCAGCCCTTCTTTTCTGATCGAGACCAGTTTCCTCAAAAATCTTCACCCATTTTTCAGCATAAATGATGCAAGACGGGAAATCGTAAGTGAGGTAGGAGAACCAGTAAAAGGCACGGTACAGATAGAACTTCTCGTTAAAAGCAAGTTTAGATTCCTCGTAGTCTGGCAGTTGTGTATAGAATAATGCTTTAAGGTTATTGATTTCAGTATCACTTTTGGCCATTCCTCGCTCAATAAATCGGGCTTTCATTTTAATGGCCAATGTGAAAAACTGCTGCACATTATCAAAGCGCTTCATCGATAGGCGATACTCACGATCGAGTTGATCTATGTATTCTTCTTCTAGATCAAATACCTGTTGCGACCTGATTTGCTTCTCGTAGTCAAGAATGGCAATTTGAAAAAGGTCTTTTCTGTAGTCGCCAGTAATGTTTTTGGCCCTGGTCAAAAGTCGCAAACTTTGATCATAAAGGCCTTTTTTATAAAGCACTCGAATATAATCTAACTGTTCCCTTAAATGGATGTCAATGTCTTGCTTCAGGCTATTGACCCTTAAACTCGCCAGAACTAAACCATATAAATGGGCTTTTTGATTAGAGAATTGCGGCTTGGTCATGCCCGGTAATTTGGCTAGAATCAACGCTTCATCATAATCATTGAGCTTTTCCATGATATCAAAAATCTTCATGTACTTGGCACCGCCCACATCGCCAGATTTATTGACATAAAGCTTAAAACTTCGCTTTTCTGATTTAGTAAGCGAGTGAATAAGGTCGAATAGCAAACGCTCTCCTGAGTTTTTGGACATCCTATAAAATAATGGTGTAACTAATTGATTATTAATTAAATAGAGGCTTTTTGACCTCGTTTGAATGTCATATGAGCGAGACTTTCTTGAATTGGCATCTTGACTCAGATTTTTACATTCATTATAAATCGAGGCCTAAGATGCTACTTTTTACGGGTGGCACGTGAAATCTAGCGCCAAATTACTGCAAACGATATACGGAATGACGAATAAAGGATTGTATTCAAGCGAATATGAAAAAGATGCCTGCGGAATAGGC
Organism: Cytophagales bacterium CG12_big_fil_rev_8_21_14_0_65_40_12; assembly: GCA_002786855.1. GTDB lineage: Bacteria > Bacteroidota > Bacteroidia > Cytophagales > Cyclobacteriaceae > Roseivirga. Next base: position 59,431 of record PCUU01000041.1, on the reverse strand, counting down.
TTCATCGCGAACATAGATAATGAGAGTAGCCACGAGACTTTAAAGAAAGGCTTGTTGATGCTTGAAAATATGGAACATCGCGGGGGAGTTGCTGCGGACGGTGAAACTGGCGATGGCGCAGGGATCACAGTTCAAATTCCTTTTGAGTTTTTTAAAGCTGAAGCAAGCAAACAGGGTATTCAACTTTACGAGCGCAGTAACTATGGTATTGGGATGATTTTTCTCCCTAAGGAAGAAAAGTTGGCCCAAGCTTGTTTGGTTATACTAAATAAAATGTTGGACACCTTTGGTTTCGAAACGATCTGGGTTAGAAAAGTGCCTGTGAATGCTGATTGTCTAGGGAAAATTGCCTTGGAGAATGAGCCAGATATTATTCAGTTGTTTGTAAAGGCCAATTCGCTGAGCAGAGATGAGGTGGAGCGTAAGCTGTTCATTGTTAGAAAAACGGTGGAGCGCAAGATTACCGAAGCTGCTATTAGCAAAGAGTTCTATTTTGTATCGTTTTCGACAAGAACGATTATCTATAAAGGAGAATTAAGGACTTCTCAGCTAGCCGAATATTATCTTGATTTGAGAGAAACTAACTTTAAAACGGCATTTGCTATCGTCCATTCTCGCTACTCCACCAATACTTTCCCCGAATGGAGATTGGCCCAGCCGTTCCGATTTGTTGCTCATAATGGTGAAATCAATACCATTAAAGGCAATGTGAACAAAATGCGTTCTAGAGAATCGCTCTTAGACATTGCTGGATTCTCGAAAAGAGAGATTGAAGCCCTTTCACCCATCTGTAACATGGCATTTTCAGATTCTGCTAATCTGGATTTCGTTGTGGAATTATTGATCCGTGGTGGTCGAAGTGTGGAGCAAGTAATGGCCATGTTAATTCCTCCAGCTTGGGTAGAAAGTGATTTAAGTGAAGAAATAAAATCGTTTTATCAATTCCACTCCACCTTAATGGAGCCATGGGATGGCCCTGCAGCAATTTGTTTTACAGATGGAAAGAAATTAGGTGCTTGTATTGACAGAAACGGTCTAAGACCAACACGATATAGTGTTACCAAGGATAATCACATTGTTTTTGCTTCGGAAACTGGCGTATTGCCTTTGGATCCGGATGAAGTGATTTACAGAAATAAGTTAGAGCCAGGCAAAATGTTACTCGTGGATTTGGAAGAAAGACGCATTGTCCGTGATTCTGAAATCAAACCAAGACTGGCTAAAATCAAACCTTACCAAGAATGGCTTGACAGACATTTGATCAAGGATTCCGATTTCTTCGAGAAGGGAGTAGATCGATGGACTACTGTAGATGAGGCGGATATCTTAAAATCTCAATTGACTTTCGGCTATTCCAAAGAAGACTTGAAATTCATCCTCAATCCTTTGGCGCATAAAGGAGCAGAACCAGTGGGTTCTATGGGGAATGACACACCATTGGCTGTTTTTGCCAAAAGAAATGCACACATCTCGAATTATTTCAAGCAAGTTTTTGCACAAGTAAGTAATCCCGCCATTGACCCTATTAGAGAAAAATCGGTGATGTCGTTGGGTGTTTATTTAGGTAGCCAACAGAACTTATTGGCGGATAAGGAGGGACATGCCAGAAAAATATATCTCAGCCAACCTGTATTAAGGCCATCAGAACTAAGCCAACTAAAGTCGATTAAATCTTATGGCTTTAAGGCTGAAATGATTCGCACGCTGTACATGTCGGATTTCGAAAATTTGAAATCTGCTATCATCAGAATCTGTAACGAAGCCGAAGACTTAGTGAATAAAGGAGTGAACCTTCTTATTCTTTCCAACAAGGTCACTTATGACGATTTTATTTCCATTCCATCACTGTTGATCACGGGTGCTGTTCACCATCACTTATTATCAAAAGGCTTAAGGGCCAAAGTGAGCATAATAATAGAAGCAGGTGACGCACTTGAAACACATCATTTCGCAACGCTCATTGGTTATGGCGCAGTAGCAATTTGCCCTTATTTAGCTTTTAACTCCATCATTCAAGCCAATCCAGAAGCCGAAACTTTAGAAAGTCAGAATGAATTGATTGATGGTTACATTCATGCCATTGGCTATGGCTTAAGAAAGATCCTTTCTAAGATGGGAATTTCAACCCTACAGAGTTACGAGAGTGCCCAAATCTTCGAAATTCTAGGTCTAGACCATGAAGTCACAGCACTTTGTTTTAACGGAACTTCGAATAGAATTTCAGGAAAAGGCTTTGAACAATTAGAAAAGGAAATCTTGGCCAATCATAATTTGGCTTTAGCACCAAACGAGAATAAAACTTTGCCTGACGGTGGCCTTTACCAATGGAGGGTTGAAGGAGAGAAGCATTTGTTCAATCCGAAAACAATCCATCTTTTACAAAAATCAACTAGGCTCAATGACTTCGAACTTTTCAAAAAGTACACTGAAGAGATTAACGATCAAGCGGAAAGCAACGTGACCCTCAGAAGTCTATTTGATTTTCAGCCAGGGCAAGCCATTCCGATTGATCAAGTAGAACCAATCGAATCCATTCTAAAACGATTCAGCACAGGGGCCATGTCATTTGGTTCTATCTCCGAAGAAGCCCACACTACGATCGCGAAGGCAATGAACAAGATTGGCGGAAAATCGAACAGTGGTGAAGGTGGCGAAGATGCAGAGAGATTTAAAGTAGATAAAGATGGCTTCCTTGCCCGTTCAGCCATTAAGCAAGTAGCTTCTGGCCGATTTGGAGTCACAGCGCACTATTTAATGAATGCCGATGAAATTCAAATCAAAATTGCTCAAGGAGCAAAACCCGGTGAAGGAGGTCAACTTCCTGGGCAAAAAGTAGATGAAAATATCGCTCGAATCAGACATTCGACTCCTGGTGTAACGCTTATTTCTCCACCGCCTCATCACGATATCTATTCTATTGAGGATTTGGCACAATTGATTTACGATTTAAAAAATACGAATGCAGCCGCTGATATCAATGTCAAATTGGTGGCCGAAGCTGGGGTTGGCACCATCGCTGCAGGAGTGGCCAAAGCCAATGCCGATGCCATTTTAATTTCCGGTCACGATGGTGGAACTGGGGCCTCACCATTGAGCTCAATTCATCATGCTGGAATTCCTTGGGAAATCGGTTTGGCGGAAGCACATCAAACCTTGCTTAAAAACAACCTCAGAAATCGTGTCAGATTACAGACTGACGGGCAAATAAGAACGGCAAGAGATCTTGCTATTGCCACCATGCTAGGTGCTGAAGAATGGGGTGTAGCTACAGCAGTTTTGGTAGTTGAAGGCTGTGTCATGATGAGAAAGTGTCATTTGAACACTTGTCCTGTTGGTGTGGCGACTCAAAACCCAGAGCTCAGAAAAATGTTCACTGGCAGGGTCGAAGACATTGTCAACTTCTTCCAGTTTATGGCCATGGAATTAAGAGAGATTATGGCAGAATTGGGAGTGCCAACCATTAATCAATTGGTAGGAAGAACTGATCTGTTGAAATTCAATAGGTCCAAAGCCAACGAAAGAGCGGGCAGCATTGATTTGACGCCTTTGTTGTACAATGAATTTATTGGCAACGGAAAACTTCAATGTAGAACCGAAAAACAAGATCATAAATTAGACGATGTTCTAGACAGAACTCTTATAGAAATGTCTAATGAAGCTTTTCAAAAGGCTTCTAAAGTAGAATTCACACTTCCAATCAGCACGCAAAATCGATCAACAGGAGCGATGCTTTCTGGTCAATTGGTTAACAAGTATGGGCCAGGTGGACTTTCAGAAGATTCTATAAAAATTGATTTCAAAGGTGTCGCTGGTCAAAGTTTCGGGGCTTTTCTTGCCAAAGGCATTTCTTTCAATCTTCAAGGAGAAGCTAACGATTACGTGGGCAAGGGGCTTTCAGGAGGTAAAATTGCCATTTATCCGAATTTCACCAGTGAGACCAAAGCCAATGAAAGTGTTTTAATTGGGAACGTAGCTTTATATGGAGCTACCTCAGGCAAGCTCTTCGTCAACGGCCGGGCTGGAGAACGTTTTGCAGTGCGAAATTCAGGTGCACAAGTGGTAGTCGAAGGCCTAGGTGATCATGGCTGCGAGTACATGACTGGCGGAAAGGTCGTGATTCTTGGTAATGTGGGTAAGAATTTCGCTGCAGGTATGAGTGGCGGTATTGCTTACGTTTATGCCGAAAATTATGAACTGCTTAATAACTGCAATATGGAATTGGTAGAATTTGATGAGTGCGAGGAAGAAGACTACAATTACCTCTCATTGATGTTAGAAGAGCATGTCAGCAATACTTCCAGTATCAAAGCCATAGAGATATTGAGTAATTGGGAGGATCTGAAATTGAGCTTTGTGAAAGTGATTCCTACTGAGTATAAGAAAGTGATAGAGGGCCGAAAAACGGCAAAAGTAAACGCATAATGGGAGACGTTAAAGGATTTTTAAAGCATACTAGGGCTAAAAAACAATATGCTGCTCCAACCGAAAGAGTTGAGCATTTTGAAGAATTTGTTTTGCCTTGGCCAAAGGAGGAATACAAAGATCAGGCAGCCAGGTGTATGGATTGTGGCATTCCTTTTTGTCATCAAGGTTGTCCACTGGGAAATAAAATTCCAGATTTCAATGATGCAGTTTATCAAGGTGATTGGAAAGGGGCTTTTGATATATTAAAAAGCACCAACAACTTCCCAGAATTCACAGGCAGAATCTGTCCCGCACCTTGCGAAGCATCTTGTGTACTCGGTTTGAATAATCAAGCGGTCAATATCGAGCATATCGAAAGAGAAATTATTGAAACTGCTTTTGATGAAGGCTGGGAAAAGCCACATCCTGTGGTACCTAAAACCAATAAAAAAGTGGCAGTAATAGGTTCTGGGCCAGCTGGTTTGGCGGTAGCCGATGAACTTATTAAAAAAGGACATGAAGTAGTGGTTTATGAGCGTGATGCGCAGCTAGGCGGACTTTTACGCTACGGAATCCCTGATTTTAAATTGGCTAAATCGGTGGTTGAGAGAAGGGTAGACTTGATGAAGGCCTCTGGAGTTGTTTTTAAAACAGGCATTCACGTAGGTACCGATATCACGGGTGGAACTTTAGCAGCTGAATACGATTCGGTAGTACTTTGTACGGGTTCCACCATTCCTAGAGATATGCAAATTGAGGGAAGAGATTTGAAAGGAGTGGAGTTTGCTATGCCTTTCTTGAGTCATCAAAATCAGAAGAACGGAAAAGAAATAGATGTAATACAGCCCAGATTCAATGCTGAAGGAAAACATGTGGTGGTAATTGGAGGAGGTGATACGGGTGCCGATTGTGTAGGTACTTCGAATCGCCAAAAAGCGGCTTCCGTCTTGCAAATTGAACTTTTGGACAAGCCAGCTACAGCGCGTTCTACTGAAAATCCTTGGCCAGAATGGCCAATGGTGTTGAATACCTCATCTTCCCATGAAGAAGGTGTCGACCGTGAATGGTCCATGTTGACCAAAAGATTCATTGGTGAAGCGGGTCAATTGAAAGCCATAGAAATGGTTGAAATTGAATGGATTGATAAGGGCCAATTTAAATTCAAAGAAAGAGAAGGAAGTTCAAAGATTCTTCCCTGTGATTTGGCGCTCCTTGCCATCGGCTTTAGCCATACTGATCCTTCTGGTCTAGTAGAAGAAATGAAACTGGCTTTAGACAGTCGAGGAAATCTTCAAACTACCAACTTTAAAACCAGCCATCCGAAGTTTTATGCAGCAGGCGATAGTCGCAGAGGTCAATCTTTAGTGGTTTGGGCCATTGCAGAAGGTAGAAAAGCCGCTAAGGTAGTGCATGATCAATTGATGGCAGAAGCGGTTAGTATAACAGTAGTAGCGGATTTATAGCACTACTTTTTCGGAAAACAAGATATTTATTTAATCGCAATAGCGGTTCAGGTTAGCACCTAAACCGCTATTGCTTTTGTACCGTATTGTGTACAGGCTATTTCATTACGGGCACATCACTTACAAGTTTCCATTCATTATTTCCGTCTTTAATAAGGTTAAAGATTGAAACAAACGTCATTTTAGAACCTACAAATGACACCTTTGCACTTGCTGTCGAACCATTGAGCACGATAGATTCTATTTCGACTTTTCTATTATCTCCACCATATTCTTTGGTTCTGATTTTCTCAAGATAAATATCCTTGGTCATTACAGAAACTTCACTACTACCAAATAGTCGGTTCATTACAATGCGATAATTATCGTCCAAATAAGTTGCTAATTTATCGGCATCATTTTTATCTCCTGCTTTTGAAAAGCCTATTATGGTTTCTTTTATAGCTTTTTCGTCAGAAGATTGCGCCTTGCAACCAGCTGTCATGAAAAGGGCAAAAATGCCAATTAAAATTGTTTTGTTCATTTTTTTGTATTCAAAGTTTTAAAATAAATATTATTGAATCTGTGGTTATGAATTGGTGTTTTAAGGAGATCTGATCTGATTGATATTCATGACTTAAAGTATTATTTCCATTGAGGTTCTCATAATGGAATGATGCTGAAAATCATCATCTACACTGTAAGCTAACAGCAAAGTCCATTTAGTTTCTTTTGAAAGCTGCTTATGGTATTTACTGGATTTGCTTATTGGTATCGAGAATTTCAATTTGGTCAGATTCCCCTTTTCATCCCCTGAGATAGAAATTACCTGGTTAGGTATTCCTAAATCAGCGATAGGTTTGTAATTGCCTGGCCTTTCGGTGTAATGTTCCACAACTTCTGCCTTTCCGTTCCGAATACGCCCCATAAGTAAGTATGTGCCCGCTAAAGAAGTTGTTTCGTTGAATCCAATGGCGACCCAACCATTTGTGGGTGCTTCCATTTCAAAATAGATGGATTCTTTTTCCATTTTCCACCTTACTATCATGTTGTTTTTATGTACTTCTTTCATGGTATCTTGTGGCTGATTTTGAGTGATGGTCAATAATGCCATGCAAATGATTATTATTTTCATTGTTTTTTAATTTTAGCGGTGAATTCAATTTCAATTAGAAGGTTTTCTCTGGCTAAAGCTGATATACCAATTAGTGTAGTAGCAGGTGCATAACCATTGCTGAAGGTTTGTTTTAAAAAAGTACCTATGTTTTCTCTTTTTACAGCATTCAGGCCTACAACATAAAATCTAAGATGCAACACGTCTTGCCAACTGCACTTTTGACTTTCTAACAGGCGTTCTATATTTATTAAAGTTTGCTCAAACTGTTGTTTAAAATCTGAGTTTGCTGGAAGTGTGTAATCTTTGTCCCACCCAACTTGTCCCGAACCGTATATTACATTATTGAAAATTACTGCTTGTGAAAACCCAAAATCGTGAGTTGCATATACATTAGGGTTGTTAATTGTAGATATTTTCATGCCACATGAAGCTAAGGTTGAAGTCAGCATAAGGAGGAGTAATTTGTTGATGTTGATATCAATCATTGATATATCAATTTTATGGTTAAAAAATTTACACCATATTCTTTTGAATTTTTCCTAAAAGGAGTGTCAACACTTCTAACTCTTGTTCTGTAATTCCTTCAATGCTTTTTGCCCGGTGACTACTGATAACGGGCATATATTTCTCAATAAGAAACGTCCCTTCTTTTTTAAGGCAAATACTGTATTGTCGCCTGTTATCTTCAACTGGTCTTCTTTCCACAAAACCTTTTTTATTCAATAAGTCCAAAGTACGTGTAATAGAAGCAGGGTCTCTTAGTGACTTTTCAGCCAATTCCTTTTGAGTAAGTCCATCATTTTCTTCAATAATCTTCAATAATATCCACTGTTCAACAGTGATGCCCATACCCAATCTGTCAAATTCTCTTTGTGAATATAACTTAGAGACTTTACTGGTCTTGTCAATTTGGAAAAGGATGATACTTTCGATATTCATTTGATAAATCAATTATTGATACTGCTATATTATGAATAATCAATTGAAATCTCAAAATTTTGTTGCGATTATTTTTATTGTGGGGTTTTATTGGCTTGTGCACAACATAAGTCCTCGACTTATTCTGCTGAGCAGCGGAAGGGATGATTAAGCTAAAATTATCTTTTCCGCTTTTTTGTTATTAGTCTGATTTACCTGCAACCTTTCCGCACCTTTTACGACTTACTATTAAATTTTTTAATTGCCATACGTGTGTTGGCTTGGTTATCCGTCACACATATGAATACATGAATATTCAATTTTAAGGTCAATTTTTCAACAACAACAAAAGTCAAAACCTCAATTTATTATGCGTAAATTTTTACTTGCGGCATTGGTCGCATTATGTTCCATTCAAGTATTCGCTCAAGAAAAGGTCACCTTGAACGGGTATGTTAGAGATGCATCCAATGGCGAAGAACTCATTGGCGTCACGGTTTTAGTGACAGAATTGGGAAACGGAGTAGTGTCTAATAGCTACGGTTTCTATTCGCTCACATTGGCTCCCGGTACTTACACCATTAAATACAGCTTTATCGGTTATCTCTCTATCGAAAAGACAGTCACTTTAGATAAAGACTTGGCTTTGAATATCGCTTTGCCCGAAGAGGCATTGCAGTTAGAAGAAGTCGTAGTCACTGGTAAAGCGCCAGAAGCCAACGTAGTCGGGATTCAAATGAGCCGTAATGAGCTTGATATCAAACAAGTTAAAAAGCTACCTGCTTTGTTTGGTGAGCCAGACATCATTAAAACCATTCAATTATTGCCAGGTGTAATTTCAGCAGGCGAAGGTACATCCGCATTTTTTGTGCGTGGAGGAAGTGCCGATCAAAATTTGATATTGATTGATGAAGCACCAGTTTATGATCCTTCCCATTTATTCGGTCTTTTCTCTGTATTTAATGCTGATATTATCAAGGATTCTGAACTCTATAAAGGAGGGATTCCAGCTAGATTTGGCGGTAGGCTGTCATCTATTTTAGACGTTCGGACGAGAGATGGAAATAATAAGGAATTCGAAGGCGAAGCAGGCATTGGCCTATTGGCGAGTAATCTTTCCCTTGAAGGGCCGATTAAAAAGGATGAAAGCTCATTTCTTTTTTCTGCGAGAAGATCTTATGTTGATTTGTTTCTGAAAGCTGCCAACAACGACAATTCTGTTTATTTCTATGATGTAAATGCTAAACTCAATTGGAGAGCGAATAATAAAGATAGATTCTTTCTTTCTCTTTATGCTGGCCGCGATAGCTTCAGCTTTGGAGATGATTTTGGTTTTGACTGGGGAAATAGGACAGGTACATTTCGTTGGAATCACCTTTTTAGCGACAAGCTTTTCTCAAATACTTCGCTAATCGCTTCAAACTTCGATTATGGTTTGTCATTGGATGATGCCGCTCAAGGCTTTACTTGGGATTCAGGTTTACAGGAATATAGCATCAAAAATGATTTGAATTACTTCGCGAGTCCCGAATTCGAATTGGATTTTGGTTATCACATCACCTACAGAAGATTTGCTCCGGGCATCATCGACCCAGTGGAGGGATCCATTTTTAATCGTACTGAATTACAACATGAATACGCCTTGGATCAGGCCTTGTATCTTGGTGCGCAACACAAAGTATCAGACAAGTTGACCTTAGATTATGGCGCTCGATTATCTATTTTTCAAAGCATAGGGCAGGGAGATGTTTATGTTTATGAAGATGCCAATGATAGTTCGAACCCAACAAGGACAGATACGCTCTCTTTCAAAAGTTTCGAACCGATTAAAACCTATGTAAATTTTGAGCCAAGGCTTTCAATGCGCTATTTGATGAATCCAAGTACTTCAATTAAAGCAAGTTATAACCGAATGGTGCAGAACACGCACTTGATTTCTTCGGGAACGGTTCCTTTGCCTTTCAATACATGGGCACCAAGTGGTTATTATTTAAAACCTCAAACGGCTGACCAAGTGGCATTAGGTTATTTCAAAAACTTCAAAAATAATACCTATGAGTTTTCAGTAGAAGCCTATTATAAAACCATGGATAACGTAACTGACTTTGCTGATAATGCGCAGATTTTCTTCAACGATGATTTACCAACCGAATATCGCCAAGGCGAAGCAGTAGGTTATGGTTTAGAATTCTTTTTACAGAAAAAGGAGGGAGCGCTTACTGGATTTATCGGCTATACATTGTCCAAAGCTGAGCGCACCATTCAAGGAGTGAATCTTAGCAGAACATTTGATGCAAATCATGACAGAAGACACAGTTTGAGCATACTCGGTACCTATGATTACAACGAAAAATGGTCATTTGGAGGAAGCTTTACTTATGGTACCGGACGACCAACCACTATCCCTTCGGGTTCATACCAATATGGAGATGGTTATGTGGCCGATGTAATTACAGAGCGCAATGGCTATAGATTGCCCGATTTTCATCGATTGGACTTAAGCGCAACGCTTATTCCAAGAAGGAATTTAGGCAAGAAGTACGAGACCTCGTGGGTATTCTCCTTGTACAATGCTTACAGCAGAAAGAATCCATTCAGCCTTTATACGCGAGTAAAGCAAAATGACGATGGGGACATCATTGGCGATGGAACCGAAAAGGAAGCGCGGATGATTTACCTTTTCCCATTGCTGCCATCAGTTACCTATAATATCAAATTCTAATATCAATTGACGATGAAAAATATTTCTAAATATATAATATTGATGATGGTTGCTCTGGTCTTTGCCTGTGAGGAAACCATCAACCTAGATACGCTCAGTTCCCCTTCAAAAGTGGTGATAGAAGCCATAATTACTGATACTGACGATTATAATTACATTAAACTCACCAAATCGAGAGACTTCTATTCTTCTGGAGCACCTGAATTTATTAGCAATGCAGCAGTTAAAGTCACAGATAATCTCGGCAATGAATTCAACTACATTCACAACCCAAATGCTGACCCTGCATTGAAAGGGGTGTATTTACCAGAAACGCCTTATTTAGGTGTGGTAGGTAGAACTTACACTATGACTGTCTTTGCGGAGGGTGTGGAATATAAAGCCACTGAGACTTTACAACCAGTGACTGCAATTGACTCTTTAACGGTATTTTTCAACCAAGACGAATTCGATGACCCTGAGGATGAAGGCCGTTATTTTGAAGTGCTATTTTATGCTGAAGAACCTCAAGATCGAACGGATTACTATTTATTCAAATTCTACAGGAATGGAGAATTGCTGAAGGACAATGATACCGACATTTACTATTCTGATGATAAACTGTTGAGTGGTAGAATTGATGATTTACCGACCGCAGGCTACTTTGCCGAAGGCGATGAGGTGAAGGTGGAAATGTACAGCATGCCTCGCAGCGGCTTTATTTTCTACAATGACTTGTCGACTTTGTTGAATAATGATGGTGGTTTGTTCACCCCGCCACCAGCCAATCCTAGAAGCAATATCACCAACGGAGCTTTGGGCTATTTCCATGTGGGTTCAATGGTGAAGGAAAGCATCGTGATTGTCGATCCAAGATAGGGAAAAGGACAAAGGATCTTTTCCGAGGTCATCCTGAGCTTGACTCAGGATCTGACTGTTGTTTGCAGCGCATATCAATGAACCACAAAGGATTCAATCTAAAGAAAAGAATAAGCGAGTTATAAATCCATTAACGAGATTACTCAAAGTAATCTCGTTAATTCTATTTCCCTGATAAATCCTTAAATAAATACCTTACCAGTTTCACTCACCTTGTTTTGCTTTTCTCTAATTTTGAGCTTAACAGCAAGTGGAGACATTCAAACCGATTATTGAAATACTTGAGGAGGCCTTTGAAATCCCTCATTTACAGGTGAAACGAAGAGTTTCTGCCTTGCTTCCATACGACTATCACCGGTCAGAGAAACTATATCCTGTACTCTATCTTCAAGATGGACAGAACCTTTTTAACCCAGATGCACCCTATGGCAATTGGGCGATTGATCAGAGTTTAGCACAACTGGCAAATGACGGTTTTCACGAAATAATCATCATCGCTATTGATCATGGAGATGATGAGCGGATTGTTGAGTACTCACCGTATTACAACCCTAGATTAGGCACTGGAAAAGGGAAGGCTTATGTTGACTTTTTGGTCGATTCATTGATTCCTTATGTAGAAGGCAAGCTTCGTGTAAGCCCTGACCCGAAAAATAGGGGCATTGGAGGCAGTTCAATGGGAGGTTTGATCAGTTTATATGCTGGAGTAACTAGACCAGATGTGTTTGCTAAAATGATGATCTTTTCGCCTAGTTTATGGGTGTCACCGATGATTTATCATGATGCCGCAAAGTATCAAGTTGAGCACGAAAACGCACTTTACCTTTATGCCGGTGCTAAAGAGAGTAGGTTCCATTTGCCCAACATTCACAGGCTTTCTAAAATAATTGAGCCAATATTTCAGAGTTCAGAAAACGGTCGATTTATCTCATCTATCAATGAAGAAGGAAATCACGGAGAATTTTATTGGGGAATTGAGTTTCCGAAGGCCATAAAATGGCTATATTTTAACAATTGAAAAATTATGATATTCAAATCAATCACAAGTACACAAGAATCTGAAATTGTCATCCTTCCATTTCTCAAAAATCAAGTCAATTTCGAATTGATAAGCGAGAATACAGGCGTTAAAGGCAAACCTGATTTTGAAGGAAGTTTCAAGCAAATCATGTCATTGTATCACGTTTCAAGTGATAGAAAAGTCTATTTAGTGGGCCTTGGAGAAGATAAAGACCAAGGAAAAGCACATGATGCATTCAGATGGTTGGCCTTCAAAAGGAAAAGTGCTTGGAAAACCAATATTCAAATCGATTGCCGACACCTTGACAATAATTATATCACAGCAGCAGCCTTGGGCATTGCCTTAGCTGATTACAGGATTGGCGTTTATAAAACCGATGATAAGGAACTGGATTTACTTCATACCGAAGCTTTTGAAGTGAGTATTCTGACCAAAACGGATCAAAGTGAACTCATTAATCTAGGCTTTGAAACAGCTCAAGCGATGATGGGTATTATGGCCTTGGTCGATGCCCCGGGAAATATTAAAACCCCGACTTTTTTGGCAGAATGGGCTCAAAGTTCTGCGGAAATCCATGGTTATTCTTGTGATGTCTTAGAATACGAGGAATTAGTGGAAGAAGGACTTGAGGCTTTAATGGCTGTTGGTCAAGGAAGTACACATCCTCCTGTGCTCATTAAGCTTGAATATAAGCCAGAAGGCCAGAATAGTAAAACCCCGAAATTGGGTTTGGTAGGTAAGGGCATAACCTTCGATACAGGCGGGCTTTCTATAAAACCTTCACAGAACATGCATTACATGAAAAGTGATATGGGGGGAGCCGCAGCTGTTTTCGGAGCCATTGAATTAGCCGCGCGACTTCAATTGCCAATTCATTTGGTAGGCATAGTGGCCTCCGCAGAAAATGCCGTAGACGCCAACAGCGTGAAACCGGGTGATGTCATTGGTTCTTATTCAGGCAAAAGCATCGAAGTAATTGACACTGATGCCGAAGGTAGATTGGTTTTGGCCGATGCGCTGAGCTATATGGTGCGCAATTACAAACCTGAGTACATGATCGACTTGGCCACACTGACTGGTAGCAGCGTGATGACTTTAGGTTATTCGGCAGGCGCGATGTTCACGCATGATGACACAATGAGTGCGGCAGTCTCTAGAGTAGGTGAAGACACCTTAGAACGCGTTTGGAGACTTCCGCTTTATGATGAATTCAAAGACGATCTGCATTCTGATGTAGCCGATTTAAGAAATTACAGTGGGAAACCATTGGCAGGTGCCATCACCGCAGCTAAATTCCTAGAAGCTTTCATCGAAGACCATGAGCATTGGATGCATTTGGATATCGCTGGTGTTGCTTTTGGAGATAGTGCCTATTCAAAAATGAAAAGTGCGTCAGGGTATGGCGTGAGATTGCTTCATCAAGTAATGATGACCTTAATAGAAAAATAAGTCAACCTAAAAGACCAAATTATGTCAAACCAAGCTTTAAACTTCCTTTGTGTTTCAACCTATTTTAAAGGGCAAGATTTTCTGAAATCATGCAAAGCCCAAGGAAATAGGGTTTTCCTTCTAACCAGAAAGAAGTTAGAACATGAAGCTTGGCCTTTTGAGTCTATCGATGAAGTTTTCTATATCGATGAATGGGACGATAAGCAAGTGCTTGCTGGTTTAGCTTTCAAATTCAGGTCAATTCATTTTGATCGATTTGTAGCCCTTGATGATTTTGATGTTGAAAAAGTAGCTACGCTCAGAGAGCATTTCCGTATGCCCGGCATGGGAGAGACTACTTCCCGCTATTTTAGGGATAAACTTGCGATGCGCATCAAGTCTAAAGATGCGGGGATTCCTATTCCTGAGTTCACGGCCCTTTTCAATGATGATGCCATCAATCTGTTTGCGGATACGGTTCCTGCGCCATGGCTGATCAAACCAAGGTCTGAAGCTTCAGCAACTGGGATTAAAAAGATTCATTCTAAAGATGAGCTTTGGCAAGTGGCCCATGATTTAGGAGATAATCGCCATAATTACCTCGTTGAGAAATTCGCCCCTGGCGATGTTTATCATGTAGATTCATTGAATTACAATGATAAGGTGATTTTCACCAGAGTGAGTAAATACCTTGATACGCCTTTCGAAGTGGCGCATGGCGGTGGGATTTTCAGATCAGTGACCATGGAATTGAATTCTGCTGATGACAAAGGGCTCACAAAACTGAATAAGCAGGTGATGAAGGCTTTTGGCCTGAAGCATAGTGCTTCACATTCTGAGTTTATAAAATCTCACGCCACAGGAGAATACTTCTTTTTAGAGACTTCTTCAAGGGTAGGAGGAGCCAACCTTGCCGAAATGGTAGAGGCAGCCTCAGGTATTAATTTGTGGGCGGAATGGGCTAAAATTGAGGATGCCGTTTTGAAAGGCTACGAATATCAATTGCCCGAAGTCAAGAAGAAATACGCAGGAATTGTGGTATCATTAAGCCGTTTTGAACACCCAGATATGTCCAGTTTTAATGATACGGAGATTGTTTGGAAGATGAACAAGGCTTGGCATGTTGGAGTGATTGTAAGCTCCGATTCGCAGCTGACGATTTTAGATTTGCTGGATAAATACACGCAGCGAATTGCCAATGAATTTCACGCTAGCGCCCCAGCCCCCAATAAATCGGTGAATTAGGAAGGCCAACAAGGTAAGTAGCACTAGTTTGTCTTTAACCCGAATTATGTAATAGACTTTCTATTACTGACGCAACTCACTTTGAATCAGTCGCTCTGCTTCGTTTGTCTTCTCACCATAGCGCTGCTATGCTATTTAAGCCAAACTTCCTGATTCTTTGTGATTTACGCCATCATCACGATTTCTATTGCATAAATCGGGTTTAATTAACAGAATTGCCTCGCTGGAGCTAGGTCAAGCGACAGTCTTCATGTTGTATGATTTGAATATTGTTGCTATTTTGTTTGGTAATATATTGCAAAATAACGGGCAAAAACTCTTTAGGAGTTATCTTCTAATAAGAAGAGATAAATTTAGCACATAAAAGCCAAAGCCGAGTGATCTGTTTTGCACCTGCATGAATGATTAAGATTACAGTTTTATTTAGATAGAATTGAATAGTCCCACCGGGACGGCCTGTTAATAGGAGAAAGAAATTTAACAAAAAAGCCCCATCGGGGCGACCTGTAATATGGCTAATACCTATACCCAAATCTACATTCAATTTGTCTTTGCTGTAAAAGGCAGGCAAAGCCTTGTTACGAAAGAAAATAGAGAAGAGCTTCAGAAATATATTTCAGGAATTGTTGCTCAACGAAATCAAAAACTGTTTGCCATTTATTGCATGCCAGACCATACCCATATGTTGGTCAGTTTCAAACCTGATGTCATGATTTCTGATTTCATTCGTGATATTAAGGCGGGTGCTTCAAAATTCATCAATGATAAAAAATGGGTTAGGGGCAAGTTTGAATGGCAATCAGGTTATGGTGCCTTCTCTTATGCCCAATCGCAAATTGATGTGGTTGTGAAATACATCAACAACCAAGAGCAACACCATTTAAAGACAAGCTTCAAAGATGAATACATTGAATTTTTAAACCGGTTCAATGTGGAATATGAAGAGAAATATCTGTTTGATTGGCTTTGATTGACAGGCCGCCCCGATGGGGCTCAACGATATATATGATGACCATTCTATTAATAGGATCGCCCCTCTGGGGCTCTTTCCTTTTCCCTAAATCGAGAATATTCTCTATTAACAGATTGCCCCTCTGGGGCTCATTAACTTAATCTTGAATTGTGCTATTAATAGTACGCCCCTCTGGGGCTAGTGAATTGAATTTAGATTATGAATTTTGCTATTAACAGAACACCCCTTGGGGCTAAAGTAAAAACTAAATGTCAGATTAGGATGCCTGAACTATAGGACATTTCAGTACCATAGGAAGGGCCTTTTAATAGAAAGGATAAAAGATTCACAAATAAGCCCCAGCAGGGCGAACTGTTAGAATGACTAAGTGAATGATCAAGATTGGTGCAGCTCTATTTATGATACATTAGTCCCATTCGGGACGGCCTTTTAATAGTAGTATTGAAATAGGATTAAAGAGAACTCCGTAGGAGTGACCTGTTAATAGAAAAAAGAGAATCTGAAAATCAAATGCCCCATCGGGGCGAACTGTCCATGCGGTTTATTGAAAGATTCGGCTGAAACCAATTAAGGTTCAAAAAAGCCTACGCTACCACCGACCCATTCTTTGTCTTTGTTATAGCGGACGCCAATCATTTCGCCCTTGCTTAAGCGCACCAGGTTATTGACTACCTGTGCTTTTTGCTCCTGGTCATTCCAAACGGTCATCATGCGGATTTCGCATTTCGCGGGAACGTCCATGGTTTCAACAATAGGGGCATAAGCGACCTTTTTTTGAAGGATGAAATTCTCTTTGTCGCTAATTTCATCCAAGTCGGCTTTAGTGATATTGATTTTAACGCCACTGCCTGCAAATGAATAAAGCGGCTTCAAAACGTAATTCTCTAAATCGGTAGGATATTCACTAACATCACTCAAGAAACGAGTTTCAGGAACGTATTTGCTCTTTAAAAATGGCATGGTGTACTTACTGATTCTAAAGAACCAATTGGGATGTCCCACCCAATGTACATCCACTTCATCTTCAAAATAGAATTCTCTTTTCAGGTCGGTTCTTTGGTCTAATTCATCAAAGATGATTCGATTATAGATGCGTTCTACTTTGACTTTCACGCCAGCTTCGTCAATGTAATAAAGGGACTTTCCTTCCTTCTTTAGTGCAGAAATGCACAAGGTTTTGATACCAAGAACTCTTGAAGTAGCTAACAAGTCAATATAAGTCGTCTGTTTTTCAGGCTCAACTTCGAGAAGTACCACATTTTTTGGATCAGCATCACCAACAATCTCTTTTTTGAGCATGGCCAAGTATTGCTCTCGGCTGACTCCACTCACATGGCTGCTAAAGCCTTCAGGGATGTTGAAGTGTTCTTTGTATTTTCTGGAAAGTAAGTCTTGAAAAAAGTAGAGCGAAGGAAATCCTTGCAGCTCAATCAACATTGGGATTGGGTCGCCATGTTCATCTAAGCAAACCCCAAAGTCGAGCTGAATGAATTTAGAATGCTCATCTTCATTTGGCACATTGACCATTGGCGCTTTAATGGCATCCTTAGTCATTTCCTTAAATTCAGGCAGCATAAGCACCTGATTGATTTCTTCACAGGCTTCTAATAACCTTTCTTGAAGCAGCTTTGGAATAAAAACAGGCGTTTCAGCAACCCTGAACTTCGGCATATGGTCGTATTCCGCTCCAACACCATTTAAAAAAGCCTGATACTTTGCTGGCGTAAATTCTTGATTGAAAATGGAGCGGTAAGACTTGATCATATTACAAAACGGCTAATTCTTGTTCTTGAAGCTTTTGGATCGAAGACTCTATGAAGTTTGGTAAGATAATGCTATGGGTCAATTCAATTTTATTGGGATCTTCAAGCATCAACATCATGTCATCATAGCGTTCAATTCCGAAGTTCTTGATTACCTTTTCTCTGTTCTCGGTTTTTTCGAAATGCGTTTTCATGCCTTGTGCATCAGCTTCTGGATGAAATTGAGTGCCAATAAATTCAGGTGAAAAGCGTACAGCCATAATTGCGCGTTCATACTCCACATGCGTTCTGATCTTTTCTAAGCTCAATACCTTGGCACCGTGTTCTGCAAAAACCTTGAGCTTAGGCTGAATTAATTGCCAATCTCTAGAGTCAACTGCATAGTAGGGGTCACTCAAGCCATCAAACAAAGGCTCTTTTCTACCTGCTTTATTTTTATGAATAGGATAGACTCCGAATGAAGTGCTTTTACGCTTGGTAATCGTACCTAAATTGAAGTGTTCGCATGCCAACTGAAAGGAATGGCAAATGAAGAAAAAGTGCTTTTTTGAGCTGTCTTCTTGCTGATTGTGGATCCAAGCAGCATCAATAAGATTAAAAAAATTCTTTTTCCATGTATCGCCATCAAGTGGACTTCCAGGGCCACCGCTCGAAATATAGAGGTCGTAACTCAAGTCAGGCAATTCATTTTTTTGCCTTACGTCAAATTCGTCCCAATCTAATTGATCTTTATATCTATCAGCAATTTCTCTTAAACAGCGCATCCCCTGATTTGGAGTGCCATTGTTCATGTCTAGAATCGCTAACCTTAGTTTATTCTGCTTCATCGCTTTCCCTCTTCCCAACCAAAATACCGACTATAAGCCGTGTACTGTTTCTTTAATTATAAAATCTACAACGTCAGTAATACTGCCCGTATCTTTAAAAACTTTCAACTGACGATCCGCTCCTGTACCATTCTCAAGAATTTTGAAAATGCCTTCCATCTCATGTCTTGATCCTAATTCGTCTAAAACATCATCAACGAAATCAATCAATTCAGGAATGAGTTCCTTCACCGGTACTTGCTTTTCTTGACCAAAATCAATCAGCTTCCCATCAATGCCATGACGACCTGCTCTCCATTTGTTTTCGGCAATGAGCGATCGCTTATAGCTGATGAAGTTCATGTTGCTTTGTCTTAGCTTAACTAACTTAGCAACAATGGCTTGAATCAATGCAGCTATAGCGATAGTTTCATCAACTGTCAACGGAATATCACAAATCCGAACCTCAATTGTGGAATAGACAGGATGCAAACGAACGTCCCACCAGATTTTTGTGGCCTCGTCAATACAACCTGTTTTGATCAATAGATTGATATAGTCGTTGTATTCTGAAATGCTTTCGAAGTAATCCGGAATGCCAGTCCGAGGGAATTTATCGAATACTTTGGGTCTGAAAGATTTAAAGCCAGTATTCCTTCCTTCCCAAAAAGGGGAGTTGGTGGAAAGAGCATAAACGTGAGGCAAGAAGTAGCGAATGGAGTTTGCAATGTGCAGAGCCATAGACTTATCTTCAATGCCTACATGCACGTGCAAGCCAAAAATCAGGTTTGATCTGGCTATATCCTGTAATTCATCAATTAGAATACGATATCGCTCTTTAGGAGTGATGGGTTGATCTGCCCAATGAGAAAAAGGATGACAACCTGCTGCGCCAATGCGATAACCTAAACTTGTTGAAATGTCAGAAATGCTTTTTCGCAAATAGGTAACCTGTTCACGCGCATCATTGATATCACGGCAGATTTTAGTACCCACTTCCACCATTGCTTCATGCATTTCTGGTGTGGCTTGGTTGGCCATCACTTTTTCAGCCTCGCGAATGATTTTTTGGTCATGTGAAATCAATCCTCGACTGGTTGGGTCGATGACTTGGTATTCCTCTTCAATGCCTAAAGTAAATTGCATAAATGGTTAGGTTGATTTGTGATGTTAGAAGAACCTAATATAAATAGGTTCTTCGGCTTACAATTACTTTTGCGAGATAATTAAGCCTTTTTTGGGGCTTTTTTCGCAGCTGCGGTTTTTGTGGTTGTCGCAGCTTTGGCCACTGGAGCTTTTGCCGCAAACTGGTTGCTGATGAAGGTTCCCCAAGTCAGGTTCATTTGTCCAGGTTTTTGAGCTTTAGCTCTGCTAATCGCCAAATTAGCTGCATTTTCAACGATCCAATCAAAGTTATCTTGACCCACTGAATTGATATCAGCATCTGGTGCTGGGTTACAGAAATCAATGGCGTAAGGAATACCATCTCTCACCGCAAATTCAACTGTGTTAAAGTCGTAACCTAAAGCTTGATTTAGTTTAATGCAATAGTCCTTGATCGTTTTCAAAAGGCTTGCAGCCACAGGTGCGGCATCTCTTACATACCTTAAATGATGAGGATTTCTTGGTTCGTATTGCATGATGTGTATGTTCGTACCGCCAAGCGCATAACATCTGAAATACTCAGTGAATTTGATTTCTTCTTGAAGCATCATCACCAATTGATCAGTTTCAGCATGTTTTGCGAAAAGGTCATTGGCATCAGAGACTTGGTAAACGCTTTTCCAGCCACCACCAGCGTGTGGTTTCATATAAGCAGGAAAACCGATATAATCGAAAATTTTACCCCAGCTTAATGGATAAGCCATATTTCTGAAAGAAGTTTCTGAAGTATCATCAGGTCTTTTGTGTGAAGGAAGGATCACCGTTTTCGGAACGGGAACACCAATTTGTTCTGCCAAAGCGTTGTTGAAGAATTTTTCATCGGCACTCCACCAAAATGGGTTGTTGATTACAGCAGTACCGCCAATAGCCGCATTTTTTAAGTAAGCTCTGTAGAAAGGAACATCTTGTGAAATACGATCGATAATCACCGCATAGTCAGTAGGGGCAGCCTGCTGCACCATATCGACTGTTACGATCTCGGCTTCGATGCCTTTGATTTTTTTCTCGTTGATTCGCTCAATGAATGCATGAGGGAAGGTGTTTTCTTGTCCGAAAAGAATGCCGATTTTTTTCATGTGTAGGTTGTTGGTTTTTTCACATGTGATTGACATCCATGTGATTATGTTACTTGATTTAAATCAATGATAAATAGTGAGGAAACATATCTCTCCAAAGTGGCCAATCATGCTCAGCCCATTTTCTAAGGTCGAACCAATGATCAATGTTTTTACTCTTTAGAATATTAGATAATTGATGGTTAGCATCCAAACAAATGTCCCATTCTCCAACGCCTAAAACGATTTTCATTTGCCATAAATCAGGATGGTTGTTCCCTGGTAAATAGTCCATTGGGTTGGTGAAGTAGACATTATCATCATAATATCCTTCCAAGAAGGATTTTGTGCTGAAGGCCCCGCTCATACTGAATAAATGACTCACGCTTTCTGGATGCCTAAAAGCAAAGTTAGCGGCATGGAAGCCTCCGAAGCTTGCACCAGCTACAGCCACTTTAGGAATGCTTTTTTGTCTTCTGATCGGGTCAACGATTTCGTTCATAATGAACTGATCAAACCAGATATGATTTTTAACACGGTCGGCTGGATGAATTCCTTTATTGTACCAGCTCAGCGAATCGATACTGTCAACGCAATACAATTGAATTAAGCCTTGATCAAGGAACCAAGCAGCAGAATCTATAAGTTTGAAGTCCTTGCTTTCATAGTATCTTCCCATTGTAGTAGGAAAAATAATTACAGGATACCCAGCATGGCCATATACCAGCATCTCGATGTCCTTGCTCAAAGTAGGAGAGTACCACTTGAAATATTCTTCTTTCATGCGTTTGGTTGTGAAATTGGAGTTCAACTTTAGGGTAACTCCAGCGATTGATGAGGATCCGTGGAGCTATCTCTTGTTGAATGCGCAAAAATATGCATTAAAATAATCGATAAGAAATAATGTTCTGAATGTGAGGGAATTATAATGTTATGCAAACGTTCGAAATTAGCTTTAAACCGTTTAAATGCACTAAATTTTTTTCCTGTGCTTAGTCGATTTTAACTTTAGTTTTCGAGGGTTTCGTAAAAAGCGAAGAGCTTGCCCAAGTCAATATCCTTATCTAAGTCTAGTCTCTCAGTTTTAATGTATTGGTCAAGTTCATTTTCGCTTCCTAAGAGTCTCAACAATTGCTTCTTCTTTGTGCTCATATCAACCATAGCCAGCTTACTGATTACGTTATAATTAGTAGATCTCGTGAAGTTCTCGAAGTTCCGAATTTTGCCCACATCGTTAATGGTTACTTTGCTTTTGCGCACATTGAACTGCTTAATCACAGTAAGTTTTTCTCCTTCATGAATTACTTGAACAAAGCTTTCACCCAATTCCGGATCAAGGCCTTTTTTCATTACCAATTGACCATTGGGGGCGTCTTCGTCCTCAGCCACTATTCGCTCGTAGAACAAAGAGTTAAGTATTATAAACTCTTTATCGTTTTTGAAAAGCTCGATATCTTGGGTCAGTCCGTTGTAGTTAAAGAACACGTCATTATAAGTTGCCCCATAAACATCATACAAAGTGGCCTTCTTCCATGTTTTGAAGAGGAATGGACTGCCTTCTATGTCCTTGTACCTATTGACATCAATAGGCTGCTCATTCGTAAAAAATTTGATTTCTTTTTGGGCGTAAGCAGAAGCGATGATGAGGAGAAGGGCAATGATGGTAAGTGAGTATTTCATCTATGTTTTCTTTTTAAGGCCAAAGGAAAATTCTTTTTCATTACTGAAAATTGATACCAATTGTTGCATCTTTTTGATTGAGGATGCGGAATCAGTCTAGCTAATTTCCTACTAAAATTATCTACTTTATGGCAAATACAACCATCTGCCAATAATATTTTCATATTCATGAAATGAAAGGGCGCCCATTCTCGATATAAGTGCTGCTTAAACTGCTTTATATCTTTATCAATCCGCTTTTTTGACCCAAAGGAAAAATCTACTTTTGCCCCAATGTCGTTTCGCGAGTTTTCGGATATAATCATTAAGCCTTTTGTAAAGAAGAAAAAGGTGCTGGTGCTCAATGAGTATTTGCAGGTGCATCAGCTGCTGGTACGCTCCAAGCGACTAAAGCATAAGGTGAGGGTGGACGTTTTTTTGCCACTGCACTACAACCCTTCTGAAAAATCCAATACGCCAAGCTTATTGCTCAATGATGGGCAAGACTGGGAACAATTGAAGTTGGTAGATATTCTTACTGCACGAATTTTGGAGAAAAAGACTTTACCAATCGTTGTGGGTGTTTACGCAGGCGATCGGATGAACGAATACGGTACGGCTGGCTTTTCGGATTATAAAAATCGGGGATGGAAGGCCAAGACCTATTCTGACTTTATTATTTATAAGTTATTGCCTTATTTAAGAGAGCATTACAATTGCTTTATTGAACCAGAACTTTCAGTATATGCAGGTTTCTCGTTGGGAGGATTGAGTGCTATTGATATCACATGGAGAAACCCTCAGGCCTTTCTAAAAGTGGGCGTTTTTTCAGGTTCGTTTTGGTGGAGGAGTACACCTGTAAATGAACAATACCCAGATGCAGATCGCATTATTCACCAAGTAGTAAATCAAGGGAAGTACAATGCGGGGATGAAGTTTTGGCTTCAAGCTGGAACGAAAGATGAGACTTCAGACCGAAATCATAATGGCGTAATCGATGCGATTGACGATACGCTCGATCTCATTAAAACACTTCAAGTAAAAGGCTATACCGAACAATGTATTACTTATGTCGAAGTGAAGGACGGTGAGCACAATTTTGAGACTTGGTCGGCTGTTTTTCCTGATTTTTTAGACTGGGCTTTTGGAAATGCAGTTAAATCGGAGTTGGAGTAGTGTTTCAATTTGAAACAACACCGTACCATCATAAGACGCTTTCCAATGTTTTCATTATCTTAAGTAATTAATAATCAGTTTTTTAATTCTATGGCATTCCAATTGAACAAGTGCTTGTGAAAAAATTCCCTGATCATGATCAAGAACCATCTATTAGTTGCCTTTCGAAATATCAAAAAGCGAAAATCATTTGCTCTGATTAATGTATTTGGCCTTACCGTAGGCATGACTGTCTGCATGCTTATTCTTACTTATGCCCGTTGCGAAATGAGCTATGATAGTTTTCATTCGCGAGCAAAGGATATTTACAGGGTGACGGTTGATCTTTATTCGGGCGATGCTTTTCAAGCCTCCGATGCACAGTGTTATCCTGCTGTTGGACCCATGGCAGTGAATGAATTTCCTGAAATCGAAAGCTTCGCAATGGCGAGAAATATCGGTCGGGTTCTTTTCAAAAATGGTGAGAAGGCATATAATGAGAATAGCGTCTATTTCGCTAATCCAGGTTGGCTCAAAGTGTTTGATTGGCAAATGGCGAGCGGTGATCCGGCCACTGCCTTAACTGAATCTGATTTAGTTGTACTTACAGAAAGCGCAGCAACGAAGTACTTTGGCGATGAAGACCCTGTAGGCGAAATGATCACTGTAGTACTGGGAAGCAGAGAGGCCCTAATGAAAGTAAGTGGGGTGATTAAAGATGTGCCTGAGAATGCCCATTTGAAATTTGATATTCTGATTTCATATGAGTCAGGTGTCAAATATTTCGATTGGAAGTATGGCGATTGGGGCAGGAACAATGAGTTCATGTATTTACTTTCGAAAGGATCTGTTTTAGATGCTGCTTTCGCTGAGCGCTTCAATGAAAATTACCACGGCAAAGTAGCTCAGGATTCAGAAGAGCAATTGGTAATTCAACCCTTAACCGATATTCACCTGAAGTCTAATCGCAGTTTCGAAGCAGATGTTAATGGAAGTCAAGCCTCGGTGAATATCTTATTGCTCGTGGCTATGTTTGTACTTATTATCGCATGGGTAAATTACATCAATCTGGCTACTGCCAAAGCCTTAGAACGTGGTAAAGAAGTAGGGGTAAGGAAAGTGCTAGGATCAAGCAAAACAGCGCTGCTGATCCAGTTTTTAACTGAATCGTTCTTGCTAAATCTCTTTTCGCTGATACTGACACTCACCTTAGTTCAAGCCGTGCTTCCTTTCTTCAATCAATTTACTGAAACCGACCTTTCCATCAATCTATTAACAGATCTAACTCTTGTGATTTTGGTGACCGCGCTTTTAATCGTAGGTACTTTGGCATCTGGTATTTATCCTGCCTTGGTGCTGTCGAACTACAGGCCTTTGGCGGTGCTTACAGGCAAATTAAAGAATTCGAAAAAGGGTCTTTTCTTTAGAAAATCACTTGTCGTATTTCAATTTATTATCACCATGATTTTACTGGCCGGAACCACTGTGATTTACACTCAGGTAACACAAATGCGAAATCAAGAATTAGGGATCGACATTGATCAAACAATTGTAGTAAGGTCACCCTTGGTAGCCTTATCAGATGACGAGCAGCAATTAAAAAGAATGTCTTTTAAAAATGAAATATTGAGATTGCCAGAAGTGGCCTCCATGTCGTTTTCAGAGACAATTTTTGGACAGGGTACCACAGACATGAATTCAACGACTGGCTTCTATGCAGTGGGTAAAGAGGAGTTTAAAGGGAATAACAATTATTTCTATAGCGTTGACGCTGATTTCATCCCGACTTTTGGATTTAAAATCTTGGCTGGAAGAGCTTTTGATGAGGCTTTGGACAAGCCAAAACAGAACCCAGATGGAATTGGTAGGTCCATGCTCTTGAACGAAACAGCCAGGAAACTTATGGGATTTCAGACTAACGAAGAAGCCATTGGTAAAAAAGTGGCAGGAGGGTTTAAAGAATCATTTGAAATTTTGGGCATTTTCAACGATTACAATCATCATTCTTTAAAAACGAATGTCGACCCAACCATTTTCATATTCGATGCCAATTCAACTGCTGCCAACTACGCTTCTATAAAAGTAAATATGGCGAAGAGCGATCAGTCCTATAAAGCTATTTTAAACAAAGTTGAAGCCATTTATGGAGAGGTATATCCGAGCAGTGATTTTGATTATTATTTCCTAGACGAAAAGTTTAACGAACAATACAAGGCTGATCAGCAGTTTGGAACGGTGTTCGGTCTTTTTACTTCAATCACTGTTTTCGTTTCCATCTTAGGCTTATTTGGTTTAGTGCTTTATGAGGTGCAGCAACGCATCAAAGAGATTGGAATTCGGAAAGTATTAGGCGCCAATGTTTCTAGCATTATTAAAATGCTTTCGACCAGCTTTATGAAGCTGATTGTATTGTCCATTTTTATTGCTTTACCTATCACTTATTGGTGTGCAACAAACTGGCTTCAAACCTATGCTTATCAAATTGATTTGGATTGGTATATTTTCGTAATGCCGGCAGTGCTAATTTTGTTGATTGCCTTTTCTACGATTGTGGTTCAATCACTTCAGGTGGCCAGAAGAAACCCAATTGATGCTTTAAGGTACGAATAGGCATAAAAAAGCTGCCTCAAAAACCCGAAATACTAGTCATTCTGAACTCGATTCAGAATCTCTCAGATTGATAATCGTTCAATTAAAGACCCTGAAACAAGTTCAGGGTGACACGGAAACGGATTTTTGAGACAGCCTCTTTAAACAACCAACAACCTTATTTTTGTCCTCCGCCTCTTCCTTGTCTTGGGGGATTTTCTTTCTTCCAAGTTTCGTAAGCAGTCCACTGGTCTGCACTAAAAATCTTTTTTAATTCTTTGTCTTGCTCTTCTTGAAAGTCAGACATCATCTTTTGCATGGCAGTTCTATCAGGCTGACCTCCACTTCTCATGGCTTGCATTTTCTCTTGTCTTTTTTCTGAAGATGAAATCAGAAGTTCGTAGACCTTAGTATGTTGTTCGTCTGATAGGCCGAATTTCTCTTGCCAAGTATCTGCTTGAGTTTTTGCTTGAACTTTAGGGTCTGGACGTTGGCCGCCTCTTTGACCACCACCTTGAGCATAAGCAGTAGCTACTACTGCAAGCATCATCATTATGATTAAAAATCTCTTTTTCATGGGTACAATTTGGGCTCTTTGACTGTTGAGTAAATCAAAGGTTTAATCAGCTTTAGGCTTGATCTGCTTTTGGTTTTTTCTTGAAGAAAAGTACCTTAATCAAGCCAATATTAATGGCGATAATCAAGACGAGTGCTGGCAATCCTCCCAAGTTAGAAAGCATCTTAACGCCATCAACGCCAGCCAAACTGATCATGATAAAAGACACTGCACCAATGGTAAGTCCCCAAATCACTTTAATGAACTTAGGAGGCGATGGTGTTTCAGGTGAAATGCCCGTGGAGCTAATTCCGCCCATGGCTTCGGTATTTGAGTCTGCTGCGGTGACGTAGGAGAGAAAAGCCGTAAACAAGAAAACCACAGCAATAATGCCTTTCCAAGGCAAGGTTTCGAACATGCGATAAACAATGGATTCTGGCCCTAGATTTTTCAATAGGCTATTCAAGTCAATGCCTTGGTTCAATTGCATATCGATGACCGTTCCACTGAAAATAGACATCCAGATCATTCCAAATAGGCTCGGCAAAATCCAGTTGACGATCATAAATTGTTTTACCGTATAGCCATAACTCAACCTACCTAAGAACAAGGCAGTAATTGGTGCCCAAGCCAACCAATTGGCCCAGTTGAAGGAAGTCCAGCTTTTTGGCCAAGGATTTTCGGGGTAGAGTACCGATACCAAACTGAATTCAGGTAAATGTTTTAAATAAAGTAGAAGAGAATTAAAGGCTTGAATCAGGACGCTTCCCGTAGGCCCGAAGACGAAAATAAAGAGGGCGAGTAGGATAAAGATGCGAATGTTAATGTCGGATAGAATCCTGATGCCCTTCATTAATCCCGAAATGGCAGAAAGTACAAATGCCCCGACAATGGTGATGGTAATAAGTAGCAGAATGAAGTTAGACTCCAGACCAAAGATGTTTTTGATACCTCCTGAAAGGGTGAGAATGCCCGCACCCAAGGATGCAGCCATTCCAGCTACCAAGGCATAAAGACAAATGCTGTCTATGCCTATCCCGAGCCATTTGAGTTTTCCCGCAGGGATAAAAGGATAGAGGGTTGATTTTAAACTGAAAGACCTTTTCTCATTATAGAAGGCCAAAGCAAACATTATGGCTGGAATGCTGTAAATGGCATAGGGAGTGAAAGTCCAATGGAGAAACATCACTGACAAAGCGTACTCACCCGCAGCAGCTGTACCTGCTTCTGTGCCACTGAAACTTGGTGGGGCATTCAAATGGTAAATGGGCTCGGCAGTACCCCAAAAGATGATGCCTGTGGCAATGGTGGTGCAAATAACAATTGAAAACCATCGCCACTTGCTTAAAAAGGGTTTGGCATTTTCTCCACCAATTCTTCTTTTCGAAATGGGGTGGAAGAGGATGACAACGCAGCTGAGCAGCATCAACAAAGTACCTAAGCTAAAGAGCCAACCGAATTGATCTAGGAAAAAATCATTGATGCTGGTAGTCGCTTTCAAGAAGCTTTCGACATCTACCAAACTGTAGATCAATGCCACGAGCAGCAGTATAAAGGGAGGCCAAAATACCTGATGCCTGAAACTGCTAAACAGCCTAGAAATATGATTGCCTTTCTTCTTGATTGTACAGGTGTTTGTCGAAGATAGCAGGATTAGGCCATGTCTTTCAGCGCAGCGACAAAAACATCTAATTCTTGTAAGGTGGTGTACACATTGGGTGTAATTCTACAGCCATGCACACCCGCGCCATCAATGGCCACCGTCCAGATCTTATATTTTTCGAGCAGGGTTTTGCTCAACTCTGCTGGTTTCATGCCTTTGATGCCTACATTGGCGATGGCACATGACCGCTGTCTGTCTTTTGGAGTGTTCAGCACAATATGGTCTAAATCGCGCACTTGATCTGTCCAGTAATTCTGTAAGAAGCGCAAACGTGCACTTTTCCTTTCCAAACCGATGGTATTATGGTAGTCTATGGCATTGGCAATGGCCAAATCAGTATAGACTGGGTGCGTTCCGGTATGGTTCAATCTTCTAATGTCATCGGGCTTAAGATCTTCCTCTGCGAACAGGGGCCAAATCTGGGCTATTTTGGATTTCTTAACATACAAAAATCCTGCACCCAACGGTACCGACATCCATTTGTGTAGACTAGTGCCATAATAATCGCAATCTAGGGCTTTCATGTCCACCTCAATTTGGGCAAAAGCATGAGCACCATCCACCATCACTTCCACACCTTTGGCATGGGCCATATCGCAGATTTTACGAATCGGTAGAATATGCCCCGTAATATTAACCAAATGACAAACCATCAACAGCTTAGTGTTTTTGGTAATGGCCGCCTCGTATGCTGCAACTACTTCTTCATCTGATTGAGGATGCATGGGCACATCAATAACCACCCGTTTTATGCCTTGCCTTCTTTCGACCTGTCTGAACATATTAATCATGGCACCATAATCTTGGCGGGCCATAATGGCTTCATCGCCTGCCTGCCAAGGGAAACCACCAATGATGGTATCGAGTGATTCCGTGGTGTTGCGGGTAATCACCAGTTCATCAGTGCTGCAATTGACGATTGAAGCTAATTTTTCGGCTACCTTTTTTTTGTTCTCCCATTGCACGGTGCGCATATAATAGGAACCCTGATAATTGACTTCATTGATGTGATCAATTAAATGATTGAGCGTTGGTTGGGGTAGAAAGCAGTAATAACCATTTTCTAGGTTGATATAATCAGGCTTGAGTTTATAATCCGCTCTAATTACTGCCCAAAAATCCTCATCCGAAGCCAGTTGAAGCGGGGAGAGGTGCTCTACCGAGCTTACCAGTTTTTCTATTTGGCTAATAAAAGGCGAGGCGGTAATGCCCATCAAAGAGGCCTTCTTTAAAAAATCACGCTTATTCATAGTTGGTCAATTCTATACTTAAGATAGCGGATTTGATTTAGGAATCAGCGTGTGAAAGAGGGATTTAGGGGTAAAAAATTGATTCAATCCCCCTGCCCACTTGTCCAGGGGGGAGGCTGTTACCGGTGTCTTTACTTCTAAATCTTCTCTCTAGTTACCATACTTTTTTACAATGTACTTTGAACCGCAGCTGATCTAAACTTTTGCTTCTGCCATTAAAACCGCTCCCCCTTTCTTAAATGGGGCAGGGGGATACACAACTCCAAGGATTTTGAAAGAATGCCATAGACTTTAAGGTTAACTTGTCTAATCCAGTTACCTAAGCAAACTTCAACACTTTTATTTCAATTTTACACCCTTTTGGCCACCCAATTCTTTGCATTCACAAAAGCCTGAATCCAGGGGCTAATAATGTCTTTGCGTTGTTCGATTGGATAGTGCGCCCAGTTCCAAGGGAAGATAGAGCGCTCAAAGTGAGGCATAATGGCCAAGTGTCTGCCGTCTTTACTCGCCAAACCAGCTACGTGGTAGTCAGAACCGTTAGGCGAAGCTGGATAGGCCTCGTATGAATACTTGGCAATCACATGGTACTCAGATTCCTTTTCTGGTAACGAGAAACGGCCTTCACCATGTGCCACCCAAATGCCAAGACGAGTACCGGCCAAAGAACCCAACATGACAGAGTCATTCTCTGGAATAGTCACATTCACAAAACCTGATTCGAATTTGCCTGCAATGTTATGGTGCAATTTCGGGTGCTTATCGTGTTTTGGATAAAGCAATTCCAATTCACCCATCAATTGACAGCCATTGCAAATGCCCAATGAAATTGTGTCTTTTCGCTTGTAAAAGTTGTCCAAAGCTGCTTTGGCTTTTTCGTTGTACAAGAAAGCGCCTGCCCAACCTTTTGCTGAACCTAAAACATCGGAATTAGAGAAGCCACCTACAAAGGCAATGAAATTGACATCGCTTAAATCTTCCGCTCCAGAAATCAAGTCCGTCATGTGTACGTCCTTAACATCGAAACCAGCTAAGTACATGGCATAGGCCATTTCTCTGTCGCCATTCACGCCTTTTTCGCGAATAATGGCCGCCTTGATGCCCGATTTTTCTTTACGGTCAGGATTTAAGCCTAAAGCCGCGTACTGTCCTTCGAAATTAGCTGGGAAGGTAAATTTTAAAGGTTGCTTTTTATAATTCTGGAAGCGCTCATTGGCCATGGCCGAACCGCTTTGTTTTTTGTCTAACAAGAAAGAAGTCTTGTACCAAACATCTCTTAATTCAGCGTAATCTAGGCTATACTCATTTCTAGCAGTTTTGATATTGACTTTTTCAGTAAGGCTTGGTACTGCTATTTCGTAGTAAGAAGCTCCAATCGCCTTCAGCCTTTCTTTGATGCTTACGTTATTTTCATTTGGTACTTGAATGATGATGCCTGGCTTTTCAGAGAACAAAATTTGCGCATCGTCATGAGCCGCAATTGCAGATAAATCCACTTCCAAGCCAAAGGTATTTTGTGCAAAACACATTTCAAGCAAAGCAGTCACCATACCTCCAGCCGAGATATCATGACCAGCCAAAATTTGACCCTCTTCAATCAAATTTTGAATCAAATCGAAAGTAGCAGCAAATTGTGCGCTGCTCTTAATTTTGGGAGCGCTTATACCGACTTTGCCCAACACTTGGGCGAAAGAGCTTCCTCCTAATTTGAAGTCATCTTCAGAGAAGTCGATATACAATAAAGTTGAGTTGACGATAGGCTGTAAAACTGGCTCTACCACTTTCTTCAAGTCAGTAACTTCACCCACGGCAGAAATAATGACAGTTCCTGGAGAGTAGACTACATCGTTCTCGTATTTCTGAGTCATTGACATGGAATCTTTACCAGTAGGGATATTGATCCCTAATTCGCAAGCGAATTGACTTACGCCTTCAACAGCTTCGTATAATCTTGCATTTTCTCCAGCATTTTTTGCGGGCCACATCCAGTTGGCACTTAGAGAAACTCCTTTAAGTCCACCTTCGATCGGAGCCCAAATTAGGTTGGTCAAGGCTTCAGCAATAGATAATTGAGAGCCTGCAACCGGATCTACAAGCGCAGAAACTGGAGCATGCCCAATAGAAGTAGCAATACCTTTTACGCCACGATAATCAAGCGCCATTACACCTACATTATTCAATGGAAGTTGAATTGGCCCTGCTGTTTGCTGTTTTGCAACACGGCCCGTCACACAACGGTCTACTTTGTTGGTAAGCCAATCTTTACAAGCTACTGCTTCTAATTGAAGTACCGCTTTTAGGTATTCTTCAATTTTGGTGGTGTCATAAGACAGATCAGCAAAGGTATTAGCAATGGTTTTGTCTTCTAAAATGGTTTTAGGAGAGGAGCCAAACATATGAGAGAGGTTCCAATCAATTGGATTCTCACCTGTGGTTTTGTTTTCGAACTTGAAGTGGTGGTCGCCAGTGGTTTCACCGACAACGTAAAAAGGTGCCCTTTCTCTTTTGGCAACTCTTTCCATTAAAGCGATGTCTTTCTTTTGCATTACCAAGCCCATGCGTTCTTGGGATTCGTTACCAATGATTTCTTTGTCTGATAGGGTAGGATCGCCAACCGGAAGTTTCTTTACATCAATCGTTCCTCCGGTTTCTTCAATCAATTCCGAAAGACAATTTAAATGCCCTCCAGCGCCATGATCGTGAATGGATACAATTGGGTTTTCATCCATTTCAGCCATTGCGCGTACTGCATTGTACACACGCTTCTGCATTTCTGGATTTGAACGTTGGATGGCGTTCAATTCAATACCAGAAGAAAATACACCTGTATCCACAGATGAGACGGCACTTCCGCCCATTCCGATGCGGTAGTTATCACCCCCCATCACCACGATTTGGTCGCCAACGGCTGGAGAGGCTTTTAGGGCATCTTTCTTTTTGCCATAGCCCACACCGCCAGCGAGCATGATCACTTTATCGAAGCCGTATTTTTTATCAGATTCCGCATGCTCAAAAGTCAGCACCGAACCCGCAATCAGCGGCTGACCGAATTTATTACCAAAATCTGAAGCTCCATTGGAAGCTTTGATCAAAATGTCCATTGGGGTTTGGTACAGCCATTTGCGCTCTGGCATATTGGCCTCCCAAGTTCTGTCTTTTTCTAATCTAGAGTAAGAGGTCATGTAAACTGCCGTTCCTGCCAAAGGCATTGAGCCTTTTCCACCCGCCATTCTATCTCTGATTTCTCCACCAGCGCCAGTTGCTGCCCCGTTGAAAGGCTCTACCGTGGTTGGGAAGTTGTGTGTTTCGGCTTTCAATGAAATGACCGAATCAAAATCTTTGGTTTCAAACCAGTCTGCTTTGTCTTGTGTTGCTGGAGCAAATTGCTCGGCACGAGGGCCTTCTACAAAAGCAACATTGTCTTTATAGGCAGAAACTAAGCGGTTTGGGTTTTGCTCAGAAGTTTTTCTAATCAATTTAAACAAGGAAGTAGGCATTTCCTTTCCATCGATGATAAACACTCCATTGAAGATTTTATGCCTGCAATGTTCGGAGTTGACTTGCGAGAAGCCAAACACTTCACCATCCGTCAATTTCCTTCCCAATTGTTCGCTTACTCCATTGAGGTAATCAATCTCTTCCTCATTCAGGGCTAAGCCTTCTTGCTTATTGTAAGAAGCAATATCCTCAATGTATAAAACAGGTTGAGGCTTGATATCAATGGTATAAATGCTTTGTTCCAAACCTTCATAAAGTGCCTGAAGCATAGGGTCAAAAGCGATGCTGTTTGGATCGACTCTATCGAATTCTTCTATGCGCTCAACACCTTCAATCCCCATATTTTGAGTGATTTCGACTGCATTGGTACTCCAAGGGGTGATCATCTCTTTTCTTGGGCCAACAAAATGTCCTTTGAGGCTTTCACTTTCAATCAAAGTAGCATCGCCAAAAAGCCAAACGAGTTTTGGAATATCTTGATTTTGAAGCGGTGATTTAAGGCCTAAAGCGTAGATTTTGTCGTTTCCTGCATCGAAAAACTGAATCATTAGAACGAGGTTTTGGGTGGAATTTTGTAAGCGCAAAATTAGTAAAAGATTCGGCTTTGGGAATTAATATGTAAATAATGAATTGCAAGGCGGGCCAAATTTTCAGGTGCTATTCTGAATGGCTTATTCCACAACATAAAGCACTTGACAAGCACTGAACGATTGAATTTTATACACGGATTTAACCCTGAAACTTTTTCTGTTAAATTACAGCTATGAAACGCAGGAATTTTTTCAAAACAGGGCTCTTAGGGGCTTCTGCCACGCTGATGGCCAGTCCTTTTGACCTTGTAGGCCAATCTAAAATTCAAGGTGCCAACTTTAAGCTCAATTATGCTCCTCATTTCGGGATGTTCAAAAACTCAGCGCCCAATGGCGAAATGAATGAACTGGACTTTATGCATGAGGCTGGCTTTCGTGCGATCGAAGACAATGAAATGCGGAATCGCTCAGTAGATTTCCAAAATCAGTTTGCTGCGAGAATGCAAAAGCACAATATGACCATGGGCGTATTTGTGGCGCATAGTATTTTTTGGACAGAGCCGAATTTAGCGAGTGGAAAAAAAGACTGGCGAGATCAGTTTTTAAAAGAAATTCGGTCTTCAGTTGAAGTGGCGAAAAGGGTAAATGCCAAATGGATGACCGTGGTGCCTGGCCATGTAGATTTACGAAAGGACATGGGCTACCAAACGGCCAATGTGGTGGAATCGCTGAAACAAGCAGCGGATATTTTGGAGCCGCATGGCATCGTGATGGTTTTAGAGCCTTTGAATTTCAGAGATCATCCTGGCCTTTTTCTGACTAAATCGTCTCAGGCCTATGAGATTTGTAAAGCAGTGGATAGCCCATCGTGTAAAATCCTTTTCGATATTTATCACCAACAAATTCAAGAAGGAAACTTGATCCCGAACATCGATTTGAGTTGGGACGAGATTGCTTATTTTCAAGTAGGGGATAACCCAGGTCGAAAGGAGCCTACAACGGGGGAAATCAACTACAAAAACGTATTTGGCCACATTCACTCAAAAGGATTTACTGGAGTTGTAGGCATGGAACATGGTAATTCGATCGGGGGCGTTGAGGGAGAAAAGGCTGTCATAGCAGCTTATAAGGCAAGCGACAGCTTCTAGCTTATGAAGAAGGTTGGCTGGTTTCTGTTTGTGTTTTTCGCCATTGGTGTTGGCTTGTATCCCTTTGGTTATTTGTTGTCTGACACACTTGCTACCTATGGTTTACTTTCTCAGAAGTCAGAGACTATAAAGGAGAGTCTATTATGGTCTACCATGTTCAAAGTTCATATCTATTTGGGTGGTTTAGCGCTTATGATTGGATGGCCACAATTCATTAAGAACTTCAGGAACAAAAATCTCAATTTTCATCGCATGCTGGGTAAGGTCTATTTAATGTCCATTTTATTGAGTGGAGTTGCAGGATTGTATATTGGCTATTATGCCGAGGGTGGTTGGGTCGCCAAACTTGGTTTTATTGGATTGGCAATTGCATGGCTCTATACATCGTGTATGGCTTACCTTTCAATCAGAAAATTACAGATTGATGCACATAAAAGGTGGATGATCAGGAGCTATGCACTCACTTTTGCTGCCGTCACTCTGCGCATTTGGCTTCCATTATTTCAAAATGGCTTTGGGATGGAGTTTATCTCAGCCTATGTAATTATTGCTTGGCTCTGTTGGGTGCCTAATTTGCTTTGGGCGGAGTGGTATGTGAGGCAGGATTAAGAAGAAAAAACGCCCTGAATTGTAAAATACTTCAGGGCGCCCTTAACTTCATTTGGTAAAGCGTAGTTGATTATACACTTCAATTCCCCTTCTTCACTGTTGGATAAGTCACGCCCAATTGCTCCAAGTAAGTGGCATACTTGGTTTCATCGTAATAGAATTTCTCTAACTGAGGACGAAATTGGTCCATGATCTTTTTGTTTAGGTAAATAGGAGGGGCATCATCGGCCGTGATCATTGGCTTGTACTTGGTTTCTTTGCTTTGCACAATGTTGAAATAGTCCCAAGCTTGGGTAACCAGTTCGGGTTTCAAAAGAAAATCTAAGATGGTCATGGCTTCTGCTTTTGCACCAGCCGTAGCGCCTTTATGGGCAATTGGGGTCGCCATAGCAATGGCATTGCTCCAATGGTGGCCTTGTAAACCAGGAATATTGGAAGGGAAACGCAAAGTAACAGTCGGTACTTTCCAAGAAACATCACCGATATCATCGGACCCACCACTTACGGGCTGAGTAACTGGCAGGCCTAAGCTTGCTAATTCCATACTTAAACCATTGGGTTTAGAACCTACTTCAGCTTGAACCGCTTTGGCCAATGCTTGATCGGCTTCACTCCATTCTGGCAAGCCTACCTGCTTTATGTTTTCAAACATGGTTTCTGCAATCACTTTGTTGAAATGGCGAGGCCATGCGGTGCCCAATATTTTTGAAGTCATTTTAGTGTCGGTCATTAAGGCTGCACCAGCCGCGATATTGTTCGCATCTGCATACATGTCCATGATGCCTTCATAGGTGATATCGCGGAAATAATACCAAATCGAAGCTTTAGACGGTACCACATTAGGCTGGTCGCCACCATCTGTAATTACAGAATGAGAACGCTTTAGCGTAGTCAAATGCTCTCTTTTGTAGTTCCAACCTACGTTCATTAGCTCTACCGCATCAGAGGCACTTCTTCCTCTCCAAGGCGAACCAGCAGAATGGGCTGCTTCACCATCAAAAGTATATTCTACCGAAATAAGGCCTGTTCCAGAGGCCTGCCCCCAAGAAACTCCTAAGTTATTGGCAACGTGGGTAAAGATAGAGATGTCGATATCATCAAAAAGGCCATCTCGGGTGTACCATGCTTTGGCCGCGACCAATTCTTCGGCTATTCCGGGCCAAAGCACAAGCGTGCCTTGAATTCCCTCTCGTTCCATGATTTGCTTTACTGCCAATGCAGAAGTAATGTTCAGTGGAATTCCAGCATTATGGCCTTCTCCGTGGCCGGGTGCCCCCTCAACCATTGGTTTGTGATAAGCCACACCTGGGTATTGCGATGCTTTAGGGATATTGTCTATATCACTGCCCAAGGCAATGGTTGGGCCATCTCCTTGGCTCCACCTTGCAAACCAGGCGGTTGGGATCCCCGAAACGCCTTCCGTAATTTCGAAACCGTTTTGTCTGAGAATACCCGTAAGGTATTTGGATGATTCGTATTCTTGAAAGCCCAATTCAGCAAAGCTGAAGATCTTATCGATCATTACTTGGGTTTGTTTTTTATTGTCTTCAACAAGCTGTGCTACTTCGGTTTTCAGCTTTTCAATTTGTTTTGGACTGAATTTTTTCTGAGCTACTGCAGGAAGGCTAGCCATAAAAAACATCAGGCATAGCATTTTGAATGTGGTTTTTATCATGGTTGATTATTTTGGAAGGTGATACTATCCTTCCAAAATAATCATTTTAATTGATTGCGCATGGCGGATTTATAAGACTAGTTGATTTTAGCTGGCAAGGGTCAATTGAGCATCAACATTGGATAATTTCCTATTTAGGTATTATCTGGAGATTCCCTTCATTTGCATAAAATTAAACGCATGTATAAATCATTGCATTCATTCATTTCTAATCGCGAGAGTCGTGCAGTAGGAATGGTCTTTATGGCACTGGCGGTAATCTTTGGGGCTTGGGTGACCAGGCTGCCAGAAATTAAAGAACGATTGAACTTAGATGAAGGCCAATTGGGTTTGGCGCTTTTCTTTATGCCATTGGGCGCTACGATTCTTTTGCCTTTTTACAGTAAAATCATTCAAAAACTTGGAGAGAGGAAATCTACAATCATCGGAATTCTTAGTTTTTTGGTCGCCATAGTGTTGCCTATTGCAGCAAGAACTTATATAGAGCTAATGATCGGGCTTTTCATCGTAGGGCTTAGCATGGGGCTAACAGATGTAGCAATGAATGCCGTAGCAGCCGAGGTGGAAAATCAGAAGAAAAGAGTCATCATGTCTACCTGCCACGGGTTTTTTAGTATTGGAGGGATGATTGGTGCTGCCACGGCTTCGATCTTTATTGGACTTGGCGCTAGTCCGCTTA
Organism: Cytophagales bacterium CG12_big_fil_rev_8_21_14_0_65_40_12; assembly: GCA_002786855.1. Lineage (GTDB taxonomy): Bacteria > Bacteroidota > Bacteroidia > Cytophagales > Cyclobacteriaceae > Roseivirga. The sequence continues at coordinate 21,504 of PCUU01000041.1, read as the reverse complement.
TTCATATTGGTTTATGGTCGGTTGTTCTTGCCCTTATGGTGATTTCGGTAGCCAAAAATTTACTGAATTCTGATCAGGAACATGCCGAGGCACATGTTTTTAGATTTCCACCTAAATCCATTTTGGGACTGGCTTTGATAGGTTTTTGTATCATGTTGAGCGAAGGTGCCATTACGGATTGGAGTACTATTTACTTAAAGGACAATTTGGGTGCCCCTGCAGCACTTTCTGGACTGGGCTTTGCTGGTTTTGCGGGTTTGATGTCGCTGGGAAGGTTTCTAGGGGATAATCTGATCCAAAAGTATGGCAACAAGCAATTGGTGTTTTTGGGCTGTATATTGAGCATTTTAGGCTTGGTGATGCTTCAAGTAAATAATTATGGCTTCGCCATAGCAGGCCTGAGTGTAGCTGGTTTAGGTTTTTCAGTGATAGTCCCCATTCTCTTCAGTAGTGCAGCCAAACAACCTGGGGTGAAGGCTTCTGTTGGTATTGCTTCTGTGGCCTCATCAGGCTATATCGGACTATTGATGGGACCAGTAATTATTGGTTTTGTGGCCGATAGTTGGGGCTTGAAGAATGGATTCCTATTCCTTGCTTTTCTAACCTTTTTAGCCTTGCTACTATCAGCCACAGTCTGGAAAAAGTCGACTATCGAGAAGGCGTAATACTGAATAAAACATCAGGATGCTTTTCTGGAGCAATGACAGCGTTCAATACCTCAAACTTTAAATCTACTTGGTTCAGTTGTTTTAGGGTCTTTACCTGAATTTTAAGTTGCGACTGACGAGGAATGGTAATCACATCGGCATCTCCATGGAAGGTATAGCCTGATTTGTTTTTGAGCATGTATTCTGTATCGCTCGAATTTTTAATGGTCACATTCAATACTTGCTGTTCTGGTCGATAATTAGCATCCACAAAAGACAAAGAAGCCAAAATTAGCGGGGCAACGTTTTCTTCTTTGCCTACCAGCATGTTTTTGTACCAAACCACCGTGCGGCCAGCAAAAAGGGCTTCTTTAATGGATGCTTCTGTTTTTTCCTTGGCCAATACCAAAGTGATAGGCCTGTGTCCTCCGTGTTCAGGGGCATAGTCAAAATCAATAAGGCCGTGCACATCGGAAGTGCCCATGATGGTAAGGTTTTTATCCAAAGCAAGTTGAAGTGCTTCATCAGAATACATTTGTCCGTTTACCACTTCGATTCCATGCAAGAGTTTTTCGTCAATCAAACGATTTTGCAGGCCTTCGCTGCGCACAATGCCATCTGGTCTTTGGCTTAGCCATGCGGGGTGGTTCCAAAATGTGAACGCACCTTGCTGATTTGCTTCTTTGAAAACCTCATAAGCATCATCAAGCAATAGCTTGTTGGCATCTTGAATAAAAATAGCATTATTATGTCCTGGAGGCATTTTTCTGGTGATTTCTGAGCCTCTTACCACCATTAAGTTTTTATTGGCTGCCAATTTCGTTGCCAAGTCATAAGACCTGTTTCTATTGGGATGCGGTATGTCCTCTTTGTGAGGTTGATATTCCAAGTGTTCGGTCAATGAAATCACGTCCAAACCGTCCTTCTCGGCTTCCATTACTCGAATATCTGGCCAAACACTGCCATCTGAGAAAACCGTATGGATATGAAAGTCGCATTTCACTGTGATGTAGCCGGGTACATTCGGAAAGGATATTTTTCTTCCAAAAGTATGGTTGTGGTCTTGACCGAGGCTTGGTATGGTAGCGAGAAGAAGTAAAGTGAGGATCAGGTTTTTCATATGGTTGAATTTTCAACCAATATAGGAATGCAGTATTAACTGGGTATTAAGGGGATGTTTTTTCCTATTCAAGCTATTCCAACCTGAGTGCTATCGCCAACTCCTTTAAGTTCGGTTTATCCAATTCTGCTTTTAGCATTTCAACCTCATTTGTAAAAAGCCCAACACCAGTTTCGTTGATGAAATAATAACCGTTTTCTTGATATACGCTGTCCCTTTCATTGGAGGCTGGCAACTTTGCAATCTCTTCTAATCGCTCTTCGAATTGATCAAGTAAAGCGGCAAAACGCTGGTCAATTGAGGTAAAAGCCTTTCTGAATTCAATATTTGACAGTATACCTTCATAGACTGCCTTTTCGTTCAACTGGGCAAACTCTAGGTATTTAAGAATGAAGTATTTGAATTCGTAATAAGCATAATAAGTACCTGCCAGATTGCTTACGTGATTGAGATAGACTTCATAATTTTCGCCAGATTTAGACTTGTAATATTCAAATAGGTCAAAGGCGGCCTTTGTGCCGAAATAATAGGCATTCCACTCGTCCATTAAGCCGTAAATCCCATTCGCTTGACTGCCGAGGGTATTACTTCTAGGAGCAATATAGGGCTTGAACCTAAAAGTCCTGAGCGTTTTTGGAATCTCATTGGTGATTTTATTGCTGTTGAAAACGGGGCTATGCTTTACCAGATAAGATGAATCTTTGTTGACATAAAATGCAGAGTAGCTGTCATCAAAATTATAACCAATTTCTCCTTCTGCTTTCAGCAGGGCGTAAGGTAGGCGAGAAGTCAATCCATGCATAGATTCATGCACAACGGTATTAAGGGCTTCCATTATGCCCTTTTCAGAGTGATCGGAAACCCAAGAAGAGGGTGCTTGTTCTCCAGAAAGTTGGAGGGTGACTCCATTCAATTCATAACTCGAAGGCAAGCTATAGAGCAGCCGAAGCATTTCGGAGCTTTCGGGCGAATACTTGTCTAGGTATTCATAAATCTTTTGATCAGTGGCGTTTTTGCGTTGGCCAAAAGCAGCGGCCTGACCAAACAGCATAAGGCAAGCAAAGACTAGGCGGTAGGGTAGATTCATGCGCTGAAAAATATAGAACCTAACGAAGTGATTTTCGATAAGTTATTTGCCGCCTGCCATGATTTCAGGATTATTTGGTTTTCAAGGCAATGCACTCAATTTCTAATCGTGCGCCAAGCGCCAAGCCACTGGTGCCAAAAGCACTTCTTGCAGGCTTGTTTTCCTCCGTAAAGAATTTAATGTATTCTTTGTTGAAATTCCCCCATTCACCAATATCCGCCATCATTACTGTGACTTTGATGACATCTTTGAGCGAAGAACCATTGGCTTCTAAAATGGCTTTCATGTTTTCTATGGCTTGTTTGGCTTCTGCTTGCAAACCTCCTGGTGCTAATTCTAAAGTACCCGGCAGGTTGCCCACTTGGCCAGAGAGGTAAATGATATCGTCCACAATTACTGCATCCGAAAAAGGCAAGCCAAGCGGCTTCATCACTTCTGATTTATAATGCTCGAGTGATTTTTTTACCACTTTGGTCTCTGTGGAGATGCTGCAACCAGTAAAAAGCATGGCTAAGAGTAATAAGGGGTGGTTTTTCATATCAAATCATTGAGTTAATTTCTGTTTTGCGATGCTAAGTGATTGGCTACCGAGTTCACCAATTGACTGTGCCCGCTATCTAAAATAAGCATTTTACTTTTCGGCAAGAGTTGATGCAGAGGTGCTACAGTTTTTGAATCGATTACTTTATCGTGTTTGCCTATATAGAAGTAAGTAGGGGTTTGGTGCTCATTCAGCTGCGTGGCCAGTGTTTTCAGTTTGGGTAAAAAGTGCCTCAAGTTCACCCAAGAGTAATAAACCTGTGAGCGTTTAAATTCAGTATCCATTTGGCTTTCGGCAAATCTTAAAGTGTAATTGTTCATGATTTTTAAGCTGCGCAAAGTTTTTACCAGTGCTTTAAAAACCCACGGATTTTCGATTTGCGTTTTGAACAGTTTTCTGAAAAGAAAAGGATAGGTAGTGAATTTGTAGGAGAAATGAGTTGTAATACCATCTGGGGCAATCAAATGCAGTTTTTTGATTTGCTCAGGAAAAAGTTGAGCCGTAATCATGGCATATTTCCCGCCCATGGAGTAGCCCATGGCTTCAAAATCTTCGATCTGCTCTTTTTCAAAAAAGGAGGTCATAAATTCCAACCAATCTGCTGGCAGCAGTGTCTTTTCTACTTTTGGAAAACGAGTTTCACCGTGGTAGGGCAAATCAAAGCTGTAAACGGTATGCGTCTCTTTCATTGCTTCACAAATTTTTTCATAGCTGTATCGATCTTGACCAAAGCCGTGAAAGCATAAAATTTTTTGCTTCCCACCGGGCCAAATCGAATACTTTAGGCTACGATTTAAAATTGTAATATTCTGATGTCTTTTGTCCGACATACGATATGCTGAATTGCGAATCATGAAAACGAAGATTCAATATGGTTCTACAAGTTGGAATGGCAAAATATTATTTGGGTCATGCATTCGATTGCGAAAAATTTTTTCAGAAAAATTTAAAGGTAGACGTAACAATTATCTGATTGTCAACGTCAATTAGCCGATCGGAAACTTTGGAAAAGATTTAAGTTTCCATAGTTTTGCAAGCGAAATGGAAGTAAGGGATAAGATAATAGAGAAGGCAGGCGAGCTATATATGCAGTACGGCATCAGAACAGTGACCATGGATGATATAGCTGGCCAATTGAGCATTTCCAAGAAAACGATTTATCAATTTTTTAAAGATAAAAGCGAATTGGTGAATACTGTAGCGGGCATACACCTCAAAATTGAGGAGCAAAGATTCATGGGCTTGACCGAGGCTGGCGATAATGCTGTCCACGAATTGATCCTTCTTTCGTCATGCTTAAGAGAAAGCATGAAAGAAATGAAAATGAACCTGATGCACGAACTCCAAAAATTCTATCCCAAGGCTTGGAAAATGTATGAAGAGTTCAAGGGCAATGTGATGAAGGAGTCCATCATGGGCGTGATTACCAGAGGCCAGAAGGAAGGTTTTTTCCGCAAAGAGATCAATGCCGAACTTATGGCAATCATGAGGATTGAGCAAGTCCAAACTTTTATCATTGGAAATTTATTACCCCGGGGCACTTATTCCCTTGAGGAGGTTCAAATGCAATTATTCGATCATTTTATACACGGTCTTTTTACAATTGAAGGTCATCAACTTTTTAATCAATACTTAACAACAAACAATCAACAAAATGAAGAGCAAAATTAACAGATACCCTTTAGTGCTTGCGCTATTGTTGCTCACGGTCACGGTTTCGGCACAAACCGAACTTTCTTTAGACAAGGCCTTGGAATACGCCTTGCTGCACAACGAGAATGTTTTGAATGCCGAATTGCTGAAAACGGATGCCGATGCACAGGTTTACGAAACAAGAGCAGATGGTTTGCCTCAAATCACGGCAGGTTTTAACTACACGAACAACTTGTTCATCGCGAAAAGCCCAATTCCTACTTCGTTCATCACGGGCGATCCAAATGCAGAAGGGGTAACGCTCGTTGCTTTTGGAGCACAACATGTTGGTAATTTGAGCATCAATGCAGAGCAAATGCTTTGGGATGGTTCATTTTTTATCGGCTTGAAGGCGGCCAAAGTACTTCGCGACAAAGTGATCATAGATAAATTCAAGGCAGAAATAGATGTTATCGAGAATGTGACCAAGGCCTACTATTTGGTTTTGGTGAATCAAACTAGAATCGATTTGATCGAATCGAACATCGCTACTTTGGATTCTACCTTGTTTGAAACCCGAAAGCTTTATGAAAATGGCTTTGCCGAGAAAATTGACGTCAGCAGGCTGCAAGTACAAATGAACAACCTGAAAGCTGAAAAAAGTGGAGTAGTTCAGGCGGTTAAAACCAGCAAAGACCTCTTAAAATTAAGCATGGGAATGCCGGTTCAGGATGAAATCCTTTTGACCGACAGGCTTGAAGCTTTGAATTTCGGCTATGACAGCAATGAAATTGAAAATTTCAGCTTAAGAAGTAGAGTGGAAGTGCAACAGCTAGACTACCTAAAGAACTTGGCAGAATTGCAAATCAAGAATACTACCTCACAGTACATTCCAAAGGTATCCTTCAATGCGGGTTGGGGTAGAAACACAGGTTCGAATGAGTTTAGTAACTTTTTTACGGGCACCAATTGGTTTTCGAATTCGGCCATTGGCTTGAATGTGAGCATCCCAGTTTTTGACGGTTTGCGAAAAAAGTACACCATTCAGAGGAACAGAATTGAGTTAGAAACCCTCAATAATCAATATAATCTGTTGACCAATAGTCTTCAAAACGAACTGATTACTTCAAAAAACAATCTTGATGTCAGCTTGGAACAACTCGAAGTTCAAAAAGCAAACATGGAGTTAGCCCAAGAGGTAAGTGGAATCACACGCGAAAAATACAAAGCGGGTGTTGGTTCCAACATCGAGGTAATCAATGCCGAAAAGGACTATAAGGAAGCAGAAATCAACTATTTAACGGCTTTGTACAATGCGATAATCGCAAAAGTCGACCTTGATAAATCACTCGGAAAACTCAAGAACAATGACAACTAAGAAACTCAAACATACACAACAGATGAAAGCTAAATCAATCGCCACCATTTTTATTGCCTTAATCGCCATTACGGCATGCGGCCCTAAAGCCGAAACATTAGAGGATAAAAAAGCAAGCCTAACCGCTGCCAGACAAGAATTGAAGGAAATCAGAGATCAAATTGCTCTTTTGGAAGAGGAAATTGGCAAAGAAGATCCAACTTATTTTAATACAGAAGCTGCCGCCACATTAGTCACAACCGTAAAAGTAGCCAACGAGAATTTTGAACACAGAATTGAAGTCCGCGGAGCGGTAATGTCAAGGACCAACGTAAACGTGAGTTCCGAAAGCATGGGCCAATTGACCTCAGTGAATGTTGTGGAAGGGCAGAATGTTAAAAAAGGACAGGTTTTGGCCACTGTGGACGCTGAACAAATTGAAAATTCCATTGACGAAGTAAAAACAGCCCTGGTATATGCCACTACAATATTCGAAAAGCGAGAAAGACTTTGGAAACAGAACATTGGTACTGAAGTAGATTATCTTACTGCTAAAAACAATAAAGAAGCCTTAGAAAAACAATTGGTAAGCTTGAACACGCAGTTGAGCAAAACTAAGATTGTGGCTCCTTTTGCTGGAAGCATAGAAAGCGTGCCTGTAAAGGCTGGCCAAGTAGTGCAAATAGGTACTCCGATTGCCTTCTTGGTGAGCAATTCTGATAAATATGTTTCTGCAGAAGTATCAGAAGCCTATCTCGGAAAAGTGTCTGAAGGCGATGTGGTTCATGTAAAGGTGCCTTCTTTAGATAAATCCTTTGAGTCCAAGGTGATCAGTGTAGGCAATGTAATTAACGAAGCCAGCAGAACATTTTCGATTGAAGTGAAACTTCCAGCAGCCGATGATATCATGAAAGTGAATTTGGTTACGGTAGTCGAAATCACAGATTATAAGGCACCAGAGGCCGTAGTAATTCCTTCTAGGATTATTCAAGAAGACTTACAAGGCAACTATGTGTACACTATTGGCGCAGACAATAAAGCCCAAAAAGTGCATGTCAAATTAGGGCCTTCTTTCGACAATCAAACGCAGGTACTATCCGGATTACAGGCAGGTGTATCGATCGTAGACAAAGGCAATAGGTCTATTGCTGACGGTACTAGAGTAAAAATCCAGAATTAATCCTTAACCACTAGAAAATAAGCATTATGGCTGAAAACTATCAAAATAATGAAGTGGATAAGGAGTTTGGACTGACCTCTTTTTCACTGCGGAATAAGACAACTGTATTTGTAATTACCTTCCTTATTGTAGTCGCAGGTATTTACTCTTACATCACACTACCGAAGGAGAACTTCCCTGAGGTGGAGCAACCTACAGTTTATGTAAGTACGGCCCATCCCGGAAACTCACCTGAGGATATCGAAAGCTTAATTACCCGAGAAATTGAAAAGGAAATCAATACAATTGAAGGCGTGGATAATATTCAATCCACTTCTGTGCAAGATTTCTCTTCTATAGTAGTGGAATTTCAAGTAGGAGTGGATGTAGACGAAGCAGTCATCGATGTAAAAGATGCTGTAGACAGGGCTAAATCCGAATTACCTTCAGATTTAAAATCAGATCCCAACGTAATCAAATTTAGTTTTTCTGAAAATTTCCCAATTCTAAACGTCAACCTGACCGACCCTACAAAGTCGCTGGATGAGCTCAATGATATTGCGGAATACTTAGAAGATGAAATCGAAAAATTCCCTGAAATCTCTAAAGCGAATATCGTTGGAGTTGATGAGAAGGAAGTAGAGATCAAAGTTGATCCCTTCAAACTAGAGGCTAGAAAAGTAACCTTTACAGACATTGAAAATGCCATTACAGCTGAAAACCTAACCCTTTCTGGTGGTAATGTTATTGCAGACGGCATTAGAAGAAACGTCCGCGTAATTGGTGAATTTGAAGATCCAGCCCAGATGGAAGAGATCATCATCAGCAGCGAAGATGGAAATATCGTCTATCTTAAAGATGTAGCTACTGTTGAATTTGGTTATAAGGACAAACAGAACTACGCTCGCTTGGACTTAAACCCAGTGGTCAAAATTGATGTCATGAAAAGAAGCGGTGAAAACCTATTGATCGCTACAGACAAAATCATGGCCTTGATTCAATTGAGCCAAGCGAATGGAAGAGTTCCAGAAACCACTAAGGTTACCATTACCAACGATCAATCCAAAGATACACGCGAGCAAGTCAGCAGTTTGGGGAATAACATCATCTTTGGTGTTATCCTGGTAGTAACTGTATTATTGTTCTTCTTAGGTACAAGGAATTCATTGTTCGTGGGAATGGCCATTCCATTGTCCATGTTCATGGCACTCATGATTTTAGGCTTGGCTGGTATTACCATCAATACCATGACACTCTTTGGTCTGATCATGGCGCTTGGTATGTTGGTAGACAACGGAATTGTGGTTGTAGAAAACGTATATCGTTTGATGGAAGAAGGAATGAGCCCAATGGCTGCCACCAGACGTGGAGTAGGAGAGGTCGCTTTCCCAATTATTTCTTCCACCGCCACCACACTTGCCGCCTTTATTCCATTGGCTTTTTGGCCGGGTATCATTGGTGAATTTATGCTCTATTTGCCTTTGACGTTGATCATTACCTTAGGCTCATCGCTTTTTGTGGCTTTGATAATTAATCCAGTATTCATCGCTTCTTACATGCGATTAGATGGAAAGCGCGAGTATGACCATAAAAAGGTGATTTTCCGATCTAGTTTGGCCATCATTTTAGGTTTGATCGTTTCTTTCGTGGCTGGCATTCCAATGTTGGGCAACTTATTGATGCTGATCGGGATCACTACTTTACTCAATATTTATATCCTAGGGCCATGGTCAAGAAGGTTCCAAGCTACTTTTTTGCCTTCTATTGAGGGTCGATATGAGAAGATTTTGAAAAGTGCAGTGAAGCATCCTTGGAAATACCTCGGTGGTGCATTTGCCATGCTTGTCATTTCATTGATGGTTTTTGGAGCATTTCAACCTAAAGTACTTTTCTTTCCAGAAAACGAGCCTAAGTATGTAAATGTCTTCGTGGAATTTCCTGTTGGAACCGATATTGAAGTAACCAATACATTGGCCAAGGACATCGAAAGGCAAGTGATTGAAATTGTGAAGCCATATGAGCGCATTGTTGAATCTGTCTCTACCAATGTGAGTCAGGGAGCAGCAGATCCAAATGATCCAAGTGCTGTTGGTCAATCTGAGGAGCCGCATAAGGCCAGGATCACCGTCAACTTTGTGGAGAGCAAGCTACGCGGAGATTTGAACACCAAAGACGTAATGAACGATATCCGTGCTGAGGTGAAATTGCAGCCCGGAGTTACGCTTACCGTGGACAAGGATGCTGCTGGCCCTCCAACTGGCAAGCCGATCAACATGGAAATCAATGGCGAAGACCTTGAAACCTTGATCAATATTGCGGATGACATCCAGCAGAAAATTGCGGATTCGGGTATCAAAGGAATTGAAAAACTGAAAAGTTCTTTGGAATTGGGTAAACCGGAATTGATCGTTGATATCGATAGGGACAATGCCAGAAGATTCGGGCTTTCTACCTATGCAATTGCCAATGAGATCAGAACGGCACTTTTTGGTAAAGAAGTGTCGAAGTACAAGGAAGGGGAAGACGATTACGAAATTAATGTGCGTCTGAACCAAGATTACCGCTACGATGTCGATGCGCTAATGAACAAGAACATCACATTCAGGAACCAAAATTCCGGAAAGTTGGTGCAAGTACCGATCTCATCAGTGGCCAATGTCCATTATGGTTCCACTTACGGTTCTATCAAAAGAAAAGATCTAGACCGTTTGGTAACTTTAAGTTCAAACGTTTTGGCAGACTATAATGCTACAGAAATCACCGAGCAGTTAAAGGATTTAATGGCAGATTATGAAATGCCTGCTGGCTATGGCTATTCGTTTACTGGAGAGCAAGAAGAGCAAGCAGAAAATATGGCTTTTTTGGCCAAGGCACTTTTGATTGCTGTGTTTATGATTTTCTTGATCATTGTATCTCAATTCAATAACATTACTGCTCCTTTCGTCATCATGGTGTCAGTGCTTTTGAGTACCATCGGTGTATTCTTGGGTTTGGTGATCTTTAACATGGAATTCGTGGTGATCATGACTATGGTGGGGATTATAGCCCTAGCAGGTATAGTTGTAAACAATGCCATCGTTTTGATTGACTTTATCGACTTGACTAGAAAAAGAAAAAGACGAGAACTTGGCTTAGGTGATGATGGCAGGTTGCCAATGGAGGAGGTATTAGATTCCATTATTATCGCGGGTAAAACTAGGCTTCGGCCTGTAATCCTTACCGCGGTAACTACTATTTTAGGCTTAGTACCGTTGGCAGTAGGACTGAACATTGACTTCATTGGCTACTTCACAAAATATGACGCAGATTTCTACGTAGGAGGGGACAATGTGATCTTTTGGGGGCCAATGTCATGGACGATAATTTTTGGGTTAACTTTTGCAACCTTTTTTACCCTAATCATCGTTCCTACCATGTATCTGCTAGCAGATAAGTTCTTGTACCGAATTGCAGGTAGAAGAGAAGCTAAAGTAGAAAGAAATGAATTGCAAGGCAGAAGCGGAAACCAAGAAGCTTTGGCCTAATGTTTGCAGAAAGATGCTATGTGGTGATTAAGGTGTCCGTCTCGGACATCATTCATAGTTAAGGTTGATTTGGTGGCTCTCGGGGTGGTTCCCGAGAGCTCTTTTTTTTGAACCAGTTAGAACAATTTTCGGTTAAGCATATGCAATGAAAATAGGCCTGCTCACTTTTCTTCTTCTCGTTTTGCTTTTGGTTTGGATAGAGTTTTATGCCTATCAGGCTGCCAAAACCCTTTTGAACAACATTAAGGCAAATCGGGCCAAATGGCTCAAGCGAATTTATCTCTTGCAGGCCATAGCCATGATCGCCTTAGTGTTTTATGCACGCTTTTCACAAGCAGGAACAGTCACATTCAGCTTTGTATTGTCGATAATTTTCATGTCCTACACGGCTAAACTGCTCGGTCTGGTCTTCGTTTTCATCGATGATATTAGAAGAGTGTTGCAACTGTTTTTTGAAGGAAGAAAAAAGCGCCATGCCAGGCGTGTTGAAAGTGGTAGAAAAATTTCAAGGTCAGAATTTTTAGCTCGAACGGCAGTAGTCACCGCAACTTTACCGATTGTTACCATGAGTTTTGGCATTGTCTCTGGCGCCTATGACTACAGAATACGAAGAAGAAAATTATACCTCCCCAATTTGCCAAGTGCATTCAATGGCATCAAAATGGCGCAATTGTCCGACATTCATAGTGGTAGTTTTTTCGATAAGAAAGCCGTAGAAGGAGGTATCGATCTCTTAATGAAAGAGAAACCAGATGTGATTTTCTTTACTGGGGATTTGGTGAACAACCAAACCAAAGAAGTAAAAGATTACATGGATATCTTCTCGAAATTAAAAGCTGATTTAGGAGTTTACTCTACCTTGGGCAATCACGATTATGGCGATTATATGCAGTGGGCTTCGGTACAGGCCAAGCAACAAAATCTTCAAGACATGATCAAAGTGCATGATCGATTGGGCTGGCAGCTAATGATGAATGAAAATAAGGCACTTAGAATTGGAACCGATCAGATTTCTCTGATAGGCGTAGAAAACTGGGGTGCTGGACGTTTTGCCAAGTATGGTGACTTAAATAAAGCACACCTCAATTCCGAAGGAGATGTTAAAATCTTACTTTCGCACGATCCAAGTCACTGGGATCATCAGGTAAGGCCCAATTATAAGGATATTGATTTAATGTTTGCTGGCCATACCCACGGCATGCAATTAGGTATCGAAATTGGCGATTTCCGCTGGAGTCCCTCCAAGTGGATGTACCCACAATGGGCGGACTTATATACCGAGGGTAACCATCACCTCTATGTCAATCGAGGCTTTGGATTTTTGGGTTTCCCTGGTCGTATCGGTATTCTCCCAGAGATCACCATCTTTGAATTAACAAACCAACCTGCTTAGGTTCTTACACCATTGCAGTCTTCGCGTCCTTTGCGGTTAAAAAGGAGTCACCACCGCATTGAGCTTTACCGCAATGGACTCAGAGTAACGCAAAGGAGTTATTAGAATAACATTCTCCATTTAAGTCACCTCGCAGAGGTCTTTTTCAGTAGCATAAGAACAGGTTGATTATTGATTCTGGCCCACTTTGTGGCCTTCGCGTCCTTTGCGGTTAAAAAGGAGTCACCGCATTGAGCTTTACCGCAAAGCACACAGAGCAACGCAAAGGGTTTAAGCAAGAATATCGTTATTTAAGTCACCTCGCAGAAGTCTTTTTCAGTAGCATAAGAACAGGTTGATTATTGATTCCGACCCACTTTGTGGCCTTCGCGTCCTTTGCGGTTAAAAAGCGGTCACCGCATTGAGCTTTACCGCAAAGGACTCAGAGTAATGCAAAGGAGTTATTAGAATAGCATTCTCCATTTAAGTCACCTCGCAGAGGTCTTTTTCAGTAGCATAAGAACAGGTTGATTATTGATTCCGACCCACTTTGTGGCCTTCGCGTCCTTTGCGGTTAAAAAGGAGTCACCACATTGAGTTTTACCGCAAAGCACACAGAGCAACGCAAAGGTGTTTAAGGAGGAATATCGTTATTTAAGTCATCCCGCAGAGGTCTTTTTCAGTAGCATAAGAACAGGTTGATTATTGATTCCGACCCACTTTATGGCCTTCGCGTCCTTTGCGGTTAAAAAGGATTCACCGCATTTAGTTTTACCGCAAAGGACTCAGAGTAACGCAAAGGAGTTATTAGAATAACATTCTCCATTTAAGTCACCTCGCAGAGGTCTTTTTCAGTAAACACAAGTCATATTTATTGCAGAACGTGAAAAGATTTCTTCGAAATGACTTAAAATGAGGAATCTGTGTTTTGATAAACCATTTCTCATGAAAATTTTCAAACTTAACAAACCACTCTCAAGGCCTCCCAAGGCCATTTTTTTCTTTCCTTAAAAAACTTTAAAATAAAAAGTAGGGTACTGCTCGAGTTGTGCGGTGTAGGGGTAAATGATTCATCTCTAAAAGATAAAAAAATGAAAAAGTTAAAACTAGTAAGCGCATTTATGGCCATCCTTATGGCATTTACTTTATTGTACTCTTGCAAAGAAGAAGGCACCAACCCAACTCTTACCGACACTGAATTGATCGCAGCCATCCAAGCGGCAAGCAAAGCAAATATTGATGCCAACGAGCTGCCCGGTAGTGCTGTGAATGTGGTCACCAATGATTTCGCAGAAAGCTTTGTGGCCAATGCCCAAGTCGCTGCCTCTTTGGGTTTTCAGGTAACCTTGATCAGAGAAAGAGGCTCAAGAGTAGGGGAATCTGAATCGGCATTTTTTGACATTACTGGTCGTGAGTTAAATGCAGGTGATAGCACCCGAAGACAAAGAAGAGACGGAAGAGGACACAAAAGAAGAGGTCCACAACAAAGAGATTGCTTTGACTTTGTTTTCCCAATTTCATTGACCGTGCCTGATGGAACTGTATTTATACTCGACAGTTTAGGTGCTTTCTCACAAGTTAGAGATTGGTACCAAGCAAACCCTGATAATAGAGAACGCCCTGACTTTGTATTTCCATTGGATATCAGCTTTGGTGGAGAAATCATGACCATCAATAACATGGAAGAATTGCAAGATGCCCGCGGTCTTTGCCAAGAAGACAGATCAAGAGGCAAGTGTTTCGAATTGGTGTATCCAATCACCGTGATTATGCCAGATGCTTCAGAGATCATTTTGAACTCTAGGGAAGACAGAAGACAAATCCGAGCTTGGTACGAAGAAAATCCAGATGCTGAGGATAAGCCGACTGTAGTTTTTCCAATCGAGATTACTTATGAAGATGGAACTTCAGTAACAATCAACAGCGAAGAAGAATTGAAAGCAGCCAAAGAGGGATGCTAAAACCTGAGTTCGACTTAAAGAGTTGAAAACTTCTCCAAAAGTGGATGTTCTTAGGCTTTCAGAGGTAAAAGGCCTACTTGAAATAGGAATAAGAACTTTTGGAGAGTTCAGGTTAAAAGGTAATGGCCGATAAGTTCGGAATCAATTGAATCTAAGGCCAGATTTTGTTTTCTTAGATGAATATTATAAGCATGATGTCTGGGCCGGATGTCATGCTTATTCAACTTACCAACATAAATCGTCTCATTTTGACAAGGGAACAATTTAAAGGATGTTTTGACCTCTGGTTTGATGAGCTAAGAAACTACATCAGCTACCGCTGCTGTGATACCGATTTGGCCACCGACATTGTGCAAGAAACTTTTGTGAAGGTTTGGGAAAAGCAATTGGAATTTGAAGGCAACAAAACCAAAGCATTGCTTTACAAAATAGCCAAAGACTTATGGATTTCGCATTATCGAAAAACACAGTCAGAGGGCAAATACAGATTGAATTTTAACTTTAAGGTTGAAAGCAACGATACAGAAGAGCAACTCAATTATCAAGAGTTGAAAGACAATTACGAGAAGGCACTGGCCATAATGCCAGAGAAAAGAAGGGTGGTTTTTTTGATGAGTAGAATGGAAAGTTTAACCTATCAAGAAATCTCCGAAAGGCTTGAAGTCTCGGTAAAAGCAGTAGAAAAACGGATGAACCTAGCGATTCAGGAATTACGAAACATATTGGGTCATGGCAGATAAAAACATAAATAAGGATTCAAATTCAGCAGAAGAGCAACTCTTTTCTAAGCTTGAACTTTCTTATAAAAAGTCCAAAGCCGATGTTTGGTCTGAGTTGGAAGGAATGATGGGCGAAGCTCCAACCGTAGCAGAAGCCATCATAGCTCCTAAAAAGGTAAAGTCGATCAGCTGGATTTCTTACAGCATTGCAGCTTCGATCATTCTATTTTTAACATTTGGCCTTTTTGCCAGATTATATACCAAAACCGTAGAAGTTGGCGCAGGCGAATTAAGCAGCCACACCTTGCCTGACGGATCAATTGTTCATTTAAATGCAGTATCTGGCATACATTACAATCCATATTGGTGGAGATTTAATCGTGAGGTTGGTTTAGAAGGCGAAGCTTTTTTTGAAGTTGAAAAGGGAGAGCGCTTTACCGTAATTTCTAAATTGGGTTCAACCCAAGTTTTAGGAACAAAATTCAATATTTACGCACGTGGCAATGCCTACGAAGTGTTTTGCGAATCGGGCAAGGTGCAAGTGAGCGATAGTCAATTGGCTAAGGTCATTCTTTTACCTGGCGAATTTGCCGAAATCAAAGCTGATAAAGTTGTCAAGTCTACCGAAGTAGTGCAGTCAAGCACGATTTTAGCATGGAGACGCGGCCAGTTCATGTACAACACCACGCCTTTTGCCAAAGTGTTTTCTGATTTGGAACGTCAATATGACGTCAAAATTCAGATGGAAGACCAATCGATCGCCACAGAGAACTATACAGGTATTTTTGAGCGTCCAGAGCGTTTGGAAGATGCGCTGCAAATCATTTGCTTAGGTTTTGATTTGACTTTCGAGAGAAAAACGGACGGTTCATACCTTATCAAAAAGAAGTAAAGACGTCTTGAAAACCAGAATTTACTTCGGCCTGCTTTTCCTTTTGTGCTTTTCAGTGCAAACAAGAGCGCAATCGATCACAATCAACTACAAAGGCGAACCACTGAATGAAATTCTGCTCGATCTTAATGATCAATATGGGATTCAAATTTCGGTGAATGCCAGTTTGGCGAATAGCTGCCTTATTTCTATGAACAAGGAATTCGACAGTATGGATTTGGCGCTGACCGCTTTGGCAGAAGCCTGTAAGCTCACCATGGTTAAAATAGGGAAGGTCTATACTTTTCGAACCAAGGAGGTAGCAAAAATCTTGGATGAAGACAAGGCCAGAAACAAAGCACCTAGCCCAGTGCTCTATTTGTACCAAGGTGTCATTGTAGAACGATCCACAGAGGAACCTCTGCCTTTTACCTCCTTGAAACTGACAGATCAAAGCCTTATTTCCGATGAAAATGGGCGTTTTTCCTTTAGATCAACCGCTACAAAAGAAAATGTAGAATTCAGAAGTTTGGGTTTTGAAATCGTTGAAGCTGAGCTATCTCCAGGCAATAACCTTATTGTGACGTTGACACCTAAATCGGTAGAGCTTTCAACCATAGAGGTAGTGGGCAGAAGGGATGAGTTTTCGGTAACGAATGTAGGCGCAAAAGCTGGCTATATGCAATTCAATGATATCAATAATAGCCTAATACCAGGCCTTAGCAATAACCTGATTTTCAATAATCTTCGGCTTTATCCAGGAATTATGGCTGCCGGTGAGTCCATTGCCGATTTTGTGATTTGGGGTTCATATGCTGGCCAAAACCACGTGACTTACGATGGAATCAGCCTTTTCAATAGTTGGGGGATTAATGATGACATGGGCAGGGTAAATCCTTATATGGTGAAGAATGTAGAGGTATATAAAGGGGGATATAGTGCGGCTTATGGAGATAGAATTGGCGGTGTGGTACTGATCGATGGGAAGGCCGGCAATCCCAATCAAGTAGACGCAAGGGCCAGCCTCACCAACCAATTGGGCAGCGCTTATTTGAATGTGCCAATGTTCAAAAAGACTTCCACATTGCAAATTGCAGGTAGGAAAACCCTTTTCGAATCGTTTAGCCTCTCCGCTGGTTTTGAAGAAGATACCACCCTTATTGTTCCAAAATACAACTACAGCGATCTTCATCTAAAGTTCAATACGCTTTTTAAAAATGCTGATAGGCTCGAAATCAGTACTATATTTAGTAAAGATGATTACCAAGGCCAGCAAAATGTTGGTAGGCAAAATGACATACTTCAAGATGTTAATGTCAATTCGGTACAAAACGGGGTTTCTTTGAAATATGTCAAGAATTGGAACCAAGGTGGATTATCATCTTTGATCTTTTCTCAAAGCGAATATCGACCAGAGTTGACTACCAATTACTTTTTAGACTTTAATAATACAGGCGAGGTAAGGAACCTAAGAAGCGAAATTTGGACAAATCCTATCAGTGAATACAGAACCAAATTAACCCATAGCTTTGCCGCTACTCGTGGCAATCAGCTCCAGATTAGCGGTGAGTTAATCAATAACAAAACGAACTTTCAATCAAGTGATCGCGGCAGATTGAGAGATAATTCGAGCGAAGCCTTAAGCCGCATTTCTCTTTATGCGACAGACCGCATTGTTTTTTCACCACATTTTGCGATAGAAGCTGGACTTAAAGCAGATATTCCTCTCAATGGAAGTAAAACCTATTTTCAACCTAGATTGAACGGAAGGTTTGACCTCTCAAAGCGATGGAACGTGAACTTTAGCTGGGGGATTTACAATCAATTTATTTCTAGAAATGCGATCATAGATGAAATTGACAACCGATCGGATATATGGCAAGTAGCAGATGGGGTAAACGTTCCTGTTTTATCATCTACCCACAATGTTTTAGGACTGGGCTATCAAGGAAAAAGCTTCGAATTCAGTGCTCAGGCCTATTATAAATTGTCCAGCGGTTTCAGTCGATATGCATTGAACAGGAGAGGAGAATCTCAATTTATCGAGGGCGAAGCGAAAGCACAAGGCCTTGATATTTTTGCGAAAAAGCAGGTCAATAGACACCAGTTTTGGGTTTCGTATTCATTGGCCAAAGTAGAAGAGCGATTCACCGAGCGGGGAAGAACATCTAATTATCGTCCAGCGCCTCAAAACCAACGGCATGAATTGAAGGCAGCAGCTGTTTTCAATTTTAGCCCATTTAAATTGTCTGTCACCAATGTCTATGGCTCGGGCTTTGATAACCGCACTATCGACCGCAATCGTAACTTGAACAACACTTATTTAAGAACTGACTTTGTTGCGCAATATCAATTCGATTTAAAAGCCTTTGGGGTAGAAACGGGCGTTTCTCTTTTGAACATCTTCAATAACGAAAATGTCAGGCTCAATCAATCCATCAATGTACCAGATGGAGGTATTTTGAACACTGTCGGCATTCCATTCACACCCACCATTTACGCCAATTTTAGATTTTAATCAGTCATTTTTGAAGTATCAAGTCACTCCAATACTCTTTATTTAAGTCACCTCGCAGAGGTCTTTTTCAGCTACACAAGAACAGGTTGATACTTGACCTCAACCCAATTTATGGTCTTCGCGCCCTTTGCGGTGAGAAACACGCTGCGCATTTAATTTTACCGCAAAGCACACAGAGTAGTGCAAAGGAGTTTAAGGAAGAATATCGTTATTGAAGTCACCTCGCAGAGGTCTTTTTCAGCTACACAAGAACAGGTTGATACTTGACATCAACCCACTTTATGGTCTTCGCGCCCTTTGAGGTGAGAAACGCGCTGCGCATTTAATTTTACCGCAAAGCACACGGAGTAGCGCAAAGGGATTTTTCAGAGTCACAAGAACGCTCAGCGTTTCGATTGTGTTCACTTTTGTGCACGAAAACGTACGCTCTAGCGTTGATCATTTCAAAATAACGTGCTTAACTATTTGATAAATAGAATGTTGAAAAATATGGCACAACATTGGTTAAAAGCAGGAAGGTCAAAAACAATAAAGGTTAAATAGCCGCCTTTGGTCGGGTGGTTACTCAAAATATCAAAACAACAACATGAAAAGTATTGGTCAAAACAAAATTATCGCTTTGATAGCCCTTCTTTTAGTGGGCTCAATTCTTACCTCGGTCAAAGCAAAATCCCTAGCGAAACTTAGTCCTGTAGAAATTGAAGATCAAGCCTACCTTGAAGAGGTTCAGGCTTACATTGATGCTTATTTTGAAAGCATCGAGATCGAAGAAGAGCCCATCAATATCGTTAAGGTATTTGACGAGAACGGAAGCTTAGTACTGCAAGGCAAAATGGGTGAATTAAGTGAAGAGGCACTAAAGATATACAGACAAGCCGATTTCTTATCGGTTGTAGATAATACTTGTTACTATCGGTTGAACAGTAGGTAGTAGAAGTTTAGTTTAGTTTAAGGTTGATTAAGGCGGTTTCATACGGAAATCGCCTTGTCTATTTTAGGTCAATTTAAATTCGTTCGTTATCAGCATTTGCCATTTGAACTCTTGGGATAATGACCTCTTCATGTTGTCATTAATAGACTTTTTCAGAAGATCAAAATCAATAAATCTCAAGATGATATAGCTCAGTTCCTTATGAAAATGGCCTACTTCTTCTTTCTATTGAAATGATAGGGGTTGATTCCATCCGAATTGGCTTCGATGATATCAGGACGTCCATCGCCATTAAGGTCCGCTGTAACGATATCATAACTATTTAAATCTCTGCCGCTGATAAAGATTTTTGTCCAGGTTTTACCTCTATTATCATTGATAAAGACTGTATTGAAGCCTTGAACATTTGCTATTGTAATGTCTGTGTCAACATCTAAGTCGAAATCAGCGATGGCGATGGAGTAGGATAGGTCTTTACTAGAATCAAAAGTGATCGAGCGAGAGAATTCAAGTTTTTCGTTACCAAAATAAATAACATTTGGTTCTCCAATATTGGCGGTAATGATATCCAAATGGCCGTCTGAATCAACATCTGCGACAGCAACAGATCGGGTTTCATCTTTTCCTGTACCAAAGTTGATCTTCTTAGAGAAATCAAGCTGACCATTATTGAGATAAATACTGTTTTGCTGTTTATCCCGATTGGCCAGAATCAAATCATTATCCCCATCTCCATCAATATCAGCAATTTCAACATCGATTGTTGAGTCTTCACTTGTTCCAAAGCCAATCGATGAGTCAAAATTGCCTTTGCCGTCATTCAAGCAAATTTCGTTTTGATCACCACGGTTGGTGATCAAAATATCTATATCGCCATCTTGATCAAGATCGCCTAGGGTAATGTTCCTTGTAGGGGAATAAAGCTTTCCAAAGGATTTGCCACGTGTGAAATTTCCTTTTCCATCGTTGAAATAGAGCATGTTTGGAGCATTGTCATTGCCGACCGCCACGTCTAAATCTCCATCACCATCAAGGTCAGCCAACTCTGTGGCATAGCTCGTTTCGCTAGTAATGTCTAATGGTTGTGAAAGCGTAAAAATGCCAGATCCATTATTGAAGAATACTCGATTTTGTCCAGGCCAATGACGACCATTTGCTTCTATCACATCTAAATCTCCATCTCCATCAATATCGCCAATGCCAATAGAAGCAGTACGTTCTTCAGCAGTGCTTAGGATAAATCGCCCATTGCCATTGGTGAATTCAATTGATTGGGCTGCAGCATTAAATGTAGAGACAAGTAAGAAGAAGAATAGCGGTTTCATCGACAGGAGATTATCAATCTAATGTAGAAAGAATAATCTGCTTATTCCACGATTGCTAAATGCCTTCAACAACTTCCGAATATGCAGCTATTTATAGATTTCATTGACTAAACCGGCCAATCTAACACCCGCCTGGGCTATTCTCAACTCAACTATATCGAAGTAATTGTAGGCGTATTCATAGCCCAAACGACCGTTCTCGGGCGTATCATACACTTGGTCTCTATAGGTCATCGATTCCATGGCCCAATCACGAACACTTGCAGCTTGCCACGATTTCACTTGTTCTTTTGTGGGGTGATTGACCAAATCAGCAAATTCAGTATAGCTGTATTGCTTGGAATCGATCATTCGGCTGTCCCAAACACTATGCAAATTTGTTTTGCTTCCAAACCATTCGACTTTTACGTCATTTCCACCTTTGTCTTCACCCGTTCCAACGTGGAGTGGTTGGTGAATATCGCCCACCAAATGTGCCAAGAATTTCAAATTGATGGCTTCTTGTTCTGCCGTTAAACCGCCAGCCTTTAATTCTTTCACAATTTTCTCGATGGCCCAGATTACATCTCCGCCTTCTTGCGTTGGTGCAGTTTCGTAAGTCATTCCTTCGGGAATGGTGCAATAGTGCCATGTGCTGGCATAGTCGAAATTCCTATCCGCTTTAACTTCATCCATCCAAGTGCTCACTTCAGCTAGCGTTTCTGACCCCAAAACACGTTTTAAGTTCTTCTGGGCCTTTT
>PCUU01000076.1:20763-23188 GCA_002786855.1 Cytophagales bacterium CG12_big_fil_rev_8_21_14_0_65_40_12 | reverse complement strand
GGCATTAAAAGAAGTACTGCTCACAAACGAGGGATTGAACGAAAGAAAAAGAGTGTTCCCTTGCTCAGCCAATTGATTTAACAGATTTCGGAAGTCTGCATCTACCTCTAAAGTATCTATCAGGTTGACATCTGAAATATTGAGGCTGTAACTTTTGTTACCTCTGAGGTTTTGCCAACGATAGGAGAAAGTACCATTGATATTGGTTCGCTTGTATTCGGGTCGGTCGGTAAAGGCATAACCAACAGATACCGCGGTTTTTGGGTTGAAAGTTTTAAGGTTCAGCCCTCTGGATCGAAAGGGAGTAATGAACCTGGGAAAGCTTAAGGTTAAGTTTCCGCCATATTGAAAGCTTTTGAGTACACTTTCGTTAGAGGTAGCCTGAGCAACCCCTTCGGAACCTATAAAGGCGGTGAATTCTAGAATTTCGAGTCCGCCAAAAACATTTCTGTTTTTAAAAGATAAATTATAGAATGGACCCGGATAACTATTGCTAACATTTACCCCCAATTCTTGACTCAGTTGGAATTTCTTTAGTGGTGCGCTGTATAAATTGGCAATCATTTGACCTTCAACCAAGGTGGTATCAAAGTTAATATTGACATAGCGGAACATGTCGATGGCCAAAAGTTGGCGTTGTGTGTTCGTTACATTGGTATAGTTATAAAGGCTGTTTTTCCTGAAAATCAATCGGGTATCGAGCACTTTTGGCGAATAATCGTTGAAGCCAAAGGTGTAAGTAATGTCTTGAAAGGTGGTTGTGTCTTCGGGTATTTCTGGCCCGCTGGTATTGAAAATGATAGAATCCATTTTATACACTTGATGGTACGGCTTGTCAGCAGGTTTATTCACAATGGTGCTGAGCCATAAGTCTCTGGTAGCTGGATCAAAATAGGCGTTGAACTCTATAAATCCCTTGGTAAAATAAAAGTAGCCGTTGTCTTTGAGTAGCGTTTCAAGTCTAGCACGTTCGGCATCAATATTATCTTTATTGTAAGGTTCTCCTTGTTTCAGAAAAGATTGAGAGGCAGTTGAATTGATCAATTGGGTCAGTGTGCTATCGCCTGTTCTCAAGATCAAACTATCCAAAAAGAGCTGAGGGCCTTCGTTGATGATGAACTTCTGATCTATCTTTCTCTTTTTCTCTTTAGTTTCGATCTCCACAGTAGCCTTCGAAAAGCCATGGTTTTTTAGATAAATCTCAATTCTGGATTTCGAATTTTCAATGGCGTCCTCACTATACACGGCCAACGGACTTCCTGTTCGCATAAAGAAGTTACCATTTCGCAGTTTGTTTTGATAGCGATCAAGTTTTCGAGCTTTCTTGGATTCTAATTTGGCTACACTGGCCTTTTTCTCTTGTTTCTCAGCAATTTTAGCGTCTATCTTCTCTATGTAAGCCCTTCTGCTTTTATGGATAGCAGCCGTATCAAAGTTGTTTTCCCCTGTTTCGTAAATGAATGCTCCCACTGGGCCTATGATCGGAAATCGGATATTCGGGCTTAGTGTAATTTGATCTGCCAATTCAGCTTTGTCGGCCTTTTCAATCCCCTCGATACTTTGGTTGTAAAGCAATTTTTCGCCATCTTCCAAATACTTCACCCCCGTGCAAGAACTCACAAGGCTAATGAATAAAACAAAAAATAAGAGTAATTTTCCCGGCTTCACAAATAGCGTCAAATATGCTTTCTAAACGATTGATAAAGTACTTTAAATCTCTCCAATTAAAAAAATATCGCCATCAAGAAGGCAAGTTTATTGTTGAAGGGGCAAAGGGAGTTGTGGAAGTGCTTCAATCTGGCTTTAAAGTCGATTATCTACTTGCCACGGCTGAATTTAAATCAAGCCTTTCGGAGCAATTGTTGCAAAAGGCAAGAGAAGTGATTGAAGTAAAAGAGTCTGACCTTCAAATGATAGGTACTTTCTTATCCAATAATGCAGGAATTGCCATTGTAGAAATGCTACCCCAAAGTCCATTCGCACTACCCTTGGATGAACATGTATTGGCATTGGACGATGTACGAGATCCGGGCAATTTAGGAACAATCATTCGGATTGCAGATTGGTATGGAATAAAGCACATCGTTTGTTCATTGGAATCGGCTGATTTCTATAATCCAAAAGTGATCAATGCCAGCATGGGCTCCTTTACTAGGGTAAACGTGGTGTATGCTGATTTAGAGAAGATTTTATCCGAAAACCAAATGCCTGTTTACGGGGCGCTACTCGAAGGTGAAAATATTTATAAAAGTGATTTGAGTAGGGCTGGAATTATTTTGATGGGCAACGAATCTCAAGGAATTGACAAAGCACTTGAACCTTTGATTACGCATTCCATTCATATTCCGCGAAGAGGAGGAGCAGAGTCGCTGAATGTGGCCATAGCTACCGCGGTCATCCTCGATAATTTTTTTCGCTAACAGCT
>PCUU01000076.1:16522-20733 GCA_002786855.1 Cytophagales bacterium CG12_big_fil_rev_8_21_14_0_65_40_12 | reverse complement strand
GCTTCTGCTTGAAGCTCTTCCGACATTGTTTTGCCCAGGTAATTGTCTATAAAATAATGGGCTACATAAAGTATTGGCGTTAGAATCACGGCAATAAAAAACTTGTAGATGTAATTGGTGAGTCCTACCGCGAGTACTTGCGTAAGCGACCATGGGCCAAGAAAATAGAAGGCTACAATCAATACTAAGAAGCTATCGATAAACTGAGAAACAAGGGTGGAACCGGTGGCCCGCAACCAAATTTTATTGTGACCTGTCACTTTCCGAAGTTTGTGAAAGACATAGACATCAACAAACTGGCCTACCAAAAAGGCAATCAACGAAGCGAAGATAATATTCAGTCCTTGAGAAAAAACTTTTTGAAAGGCCTCATTGATATCCAAAGGATTACCATTAGAGTCAGTTGCGTTAACGCTAAGCCAAAAATCAGCAGGCACCAATTTCATGGCCAAATAAATCACGATGAAGGCATAAGCAATGAGACCAACGGTGATATAAGTAATTCTTTTTACTCCCTTTTTTCCGAAGTATTCATTGATAATATCTGTAGTGATAAATACCACAGGCCATAAAACAACGCCTGCCGTCAGGTTAAACTGCATTAGAAAGTCGCCAAACAAGGGAATGTCGAGCGGTTCAAACCCTAAGGTTTTTTCGAAGGAAAAGATTTTGCCACCGATTAATTCAGCAATAAGAGCATTGGTGATGAATATGCCACTTAGAATGAGGAATAGGTTGGTTTTCTTATTTTTTAAAATGGATTCGGCCATGGCTCATCATTGAATATCGTCAAGGATAAAATCTTCTCCTTCTATAGCTAATTCAGAATTAGGGAAAATTGTTTGAGCTTCTTGCCGTAATGGTTCTAAATCCTTGTAGCGGATGGAGAAATGCCCCATCAATAATTTGCCAACATTGGCTTTTTTAGCAATTGTGGCGGCCTCTTTGGCGGTAGAATGGTAAGTATTTGCGGCCCTGTCCATATGCTCTTCCAGAAAAGTAGTTTCATGATAAAGCAGGTCCACACCTGCTATTATCGGGATGATCGACTCATCATACTTTGTGTCTGAGCAGAAAGCATATTTATAAATCCGTTTTGGCGGAAAAGTGAGTGCTTCATTTTTGTAAAGCACCTTTCCCTCCTGGTCCAAAATATCTTCTCCGTTTTTTAATTTGATGATGTTACGCACCGAAAACTCAGCAGGCAACATTTCCTTATTGATCCTTCGTTTTTTTGGTTTTTCAGAAAAAAGAAAACCCCCACAAGGGATTCTATGGTTTAAAGGAATGGAGGAAACACTCACAAAATCATCTTCGTGCACAACTTTGTTGACCGTAGGGTCGACCGCTACAAAATTGATATCAAAGTTGAAAATGGTTTCGGAATGCTTGAGTTGTAGGGTAATGATTTCTGCCAAACCCGCTGGAGCATAAAGATTAAGGGACTTTTTTCTGCCCGTTAAATGCATGGTAGATAAAAGCCCCATCACGCCTAAATAATGATCTCCGTGCAAATGGGAGATGAAAATATTATCGATGCGCTGAATTTTGACGTGGTAGCGCTTCAAGAGCAATTGAGTCCCTTCACCGCAGTCCATCAAATACATCTGTCCTTCAATGAACAAAAGTTGAGAGGTCTGATGCCGTTTGTGGGCAGGTGCTGCGGAATTGGAGCCTAATATCTTGACGCGTATACTCAATGGCTTTACTTATTCTTCGCCATCTTCAGCATTCAATTCCTTTTGAAATTCCGTCATCATAATGAATTCGATGGCCTCATGTTGCGTAGGCAAAATTTCAAAAATTTTATGCAGTTGCGAAAGTTCTATGAGTTTCAAAACCATTGGCTGTAAGCCAGCAAGGATCAGAACGCCATCATTTTCGCTGGCAATTCTATTGCCTGTTAAGATGGCACTCAGGCCAGAAGAATCGCAATATCTTGTGGAAGAAAGATCCAAAACCAGATTCACAACGCCTTGAGTATTCAGGTTAACGAATTCGGCTTTCAGACCAGGCGCAATGGTGGCGTCCAATTTATCTTCCTCTAATTTGATTAAAGTGTATTTTTCTTGTTTATCGATTATGAATTTCATCCGTCTATAATTTATTTAATCAGTTTTTAGTTCTCTAAAACTGAATGTTGTTTACTTATTCAAATATGCTAGAATGTTATTTTCTATTCTTTTTGCGATCGATTCCGTAGGGTGTTTAACAAATGGATCACCTGTCACTTTCTCAAAAAGCTCAATATACCTTTCGGAGATTGATTTAACAACTTCGTCTGTCATCTCAGGAATTTGCTGACCGTCTTTTCCCTGAAATCCATTTTCAATTAGCCACTGCCTTACAAACTCTTTTGATAGTTGCTTTTGCTTTTCTCCATTGGCTTGACGTTCCTCATAACCTTCTTTATAGAAGTACCTAGAAGAATCAGGGGTATGAATTTCATCGATTAAATAGATTTGGCCATCTTTTTTACCGAATTCATATTTAGTGTCTACCAAGATCAAACCTTGCTCAGCTGCCATTTCTGTTCCTCTTTGGAAAAGCGCATGCGTGTATTTTTCAAGCTGAATGTATTCAGATTCGCTTACCAGGCCTTGTTTCAAAATTTCTTCTCTCGAAATGTCTTCATCATGCCCTTCTTTGGCTTTGGTTGTTGGGGTGATGATAGGAATGGGAAGTTTGTCATTTTCTTTCAGTCCTTCTGGCAAAACAACACCGCAAAGCGTTCTTTTACCAGCCTTGTATTCTCTGGCGGCATGGCCAGCCAAATAACCGCGAATGACCATTTCAACCGGGTAGGTTTCGCATTTTACGCCAATGCTCACATTGGGATCGGGAGTAGCTTGAATCCAATTGGGCACAATGTCAGCAGTAGCCTTTAGAAATTTGGAGGCAATCTGGTTCAAGACTTGTCCTTTGAATGGAATTGCCTTTGGGAGTACTACATCAAAGGCGGAAATCCGATCTGATGCCACCATGGCTAAAAAATCTTCGAAAAAGTAAATATCGCGCACTTTGCCGCGATAGAAATCAATCTGGTTGGGAAAGCTGAAATGTGTTTCTTTAATGCCTGAGGTCATGGGGCAAAAATAGTCAAAAAATGATTTGACAAATGGATTGATTTAGTTTTCTGATGAAGCCGTTAATTTACCTCTGGAATAGCTCTCTTGCTTGATTACCTCACCTTGGCTGCTGAAATATTCCCATAGGCCTTCGCGCAGGTCATAGCGATGATTTCCCTTGATTTTAATTTTCTTTCCGTCAAAATATTCAATAAACCGACCCGATTTTCGGCCTTCTAAAAGCGAAGTAGTGCTTTTGACTTTTCCGTCTTCAAAATAGCGTGTTTCTATTCCCGAATTCCTGCCGAATTGATAAGGTGACTGTTTTTCTAAAATGCCTTGCTCATCGTAAAATTTCACGAAGCCATTGATCACTCCATTGTCGTAAGGAATTTCGTTTTTTCTGTTGCCGTTGCTATGAAACTCGTACCAAATTTTGTTGGCATTGGCATTTACGTAAAACTGACGGGCTTTGATATTACCATTCTCATAGTACTCCTCAATGTTCACATCTTGGGTAAGCCGCGTGTAATCTTCGAGTTTCTTTACTTTTCCATTTTCAAAATAAGTGTAGTTTTTGCCTATTTTGGCGCCTTTCGAAAAAGTGAAGTCATCTTTTAATGCGCCATTCAAGTAGTAAGATTTCATTTTTCCATCTAAAATCCCATCGATATGATTACCCTCTTCTAAAAGACTTCCATCACTGTCGTACCTTTTGTATGCGC
Organism: Cytophagales bacterium CG12_big_fil_rev_8_21_14_0_65_40_12; assembly: GCA_002786855.1. Taxonomy (GTDB): domain Bacteria; phylum Bacteroidota; class Bacteroidia; order Cytophagales; family Cyclobacteriaceae; genus Roseivirga. The sequence goes on along the minus strand of PCUU01000076.1, from coordinate 16,940 downwards.
CATTTTTATATCCGCCAACATAGTTGTAATCCCACTCCATTTGGCCATTGCTATAATAGGTGAGGTATTTGCCTTCAACTACGCCATTTAAATAGGTGAAATCGGCTGCAATTTGCCCGTTTTCATAGTAGTTCTTTGCAGGGCCATTTTGCTTCGCATCCTTATAATTGAACTCTGATTTTAATTTTCCTGAAGGGAAATATTCTCTGGCCCAATCCACGGGTGTACTGTCATTAAAATTGGTCTCTGTCTTTTTAACACCATCTTCGTAATAAGTGGTGATGAGGCCGTTGAGCTTTCCGTTTTCATAACTGCCTTTTTGAATGGGTTTGCCCGACCTGGCATAAATTTCGAAAGGGCCAGTTTTTATGCCATTCACAAAAGTGACTTTACTCAAAATTTGTCCGTTCTCGTAGTA
>PCUU01000076.1:0-16494 GCA_002786855.1 Cytophagales bacterium CG12_big_fil_rev_8_21_14_0_65_40_12 | reverse complement strand
TTGTCGAACTCACCTTTCATGGCAATGCCGCCTTCTTCGTAGAACTTGGTGTAGGTGCCTTGAATGTTGGTGGAATCGTTATTCAAAATGCTGTATTCCTCTTTCACGATTTTATTTTCTGGGGGGTAGTATTTCACTACTTTTTGTTGGGCGAAGCCCAGAAAGGATATGGAGAGGAGGGTTGCGGTAAATAGTTTTTTCATAAAAAAAGCCTTACGTAAAAATACGAAAGGCTTTATAAATTAGTGTGTTAAGTCTTAGATTTTCTCAATGACCATAGAAGACGCTCCACCGCCTCCATTGCAAATACCTGCAACGCCAATGGTGCCACCTTTTTGATTGAGGACAGAAGTCAGTGTAGTCACTATTCTACAGCCCGAAGCGCCAAGCGGATGACCTAATGCCACAGCCCCACCGAAAACGTTCACTTTTTCTGGATCAAGGCCTAATTCCATATTGTTTGCAATCGCTACTGCTGCAAACGCCTCGTTGATTTCGTAATAATCAACATCCGATTTTTGAACTCCTGCCATAGCCATTGCCTTTGGAATGGCCTTTGAAGGGGCGGTAGTAAACCAAAGTGGATCATGAGCAGCATCCGCAAAACCTCTGATTTTGGCAATTGGTTTAATGCCTAATTCCTCGGCTTTCTTTTTGCTCATGAGCACCATTGCTGAAGCACCGTCATTAATGGTAGAGGCATTGGCAGCTGTTACGGTACCTTCTTTGCTAAAAACAGGGCGCAGGCCAGGGATTTTATCGAAGAATACATTCTTAAACTCTTCGTCCTCTGTCATCATCAATGGCTCGCCTTTTCTTTGGGGAATAGCCACTGGAATAATTTCGTCATTGAAATAGCCAGCGGCAGTTGCGGCTGCGGCTCTTTTATATGAATTGATGGCATAATCATCTTGCGCTTCGCGGCTAATGCCCATTTCACGCGCGGTATTATCTGCGCAATTGCCCATTGGAAATTCGTTGTAAACCTCCCAAAGACCATCTTTCATCAAACCATCAACCAATTCACCATGTCCGTATTTATAGCCATAACGGGCTTTTGGAATATAATAGGGGATATTTGTCATGCTTTCCATTCCGCCAGCTACTACCACATCCTGAAGGCCAAGCATAATGGATTGTGCGGCAAACATGACGGATTTCATGCCCGATGCACAAACTTTGTTAATGGTGGTGCAGGGCACTTCATTGCTCAAACCTGCTCCTAATGCTGCCTGGCGTGCAGGCGCCTGACCAAGTCCGGCAGAAACTACATTGCCCATCAATACTTCTTGCACAAATTTCCCATCCACACCGGCTTTTTCCAAAGCACCTTTAATGGCAAGCGATCCTAATTGAGTGGCCGTAAAGCCAGCCAGTTGACCACCAAAGCTACCAATGGGTGTTCTGGCTGCTGAAACTATATATACTTCGTTCATATTTTGATTTTTATATTCCCTAACGATTGTTAGCAAATGTAATGAATGATAAATCAAAATGACAATGAATAGCGCTTCAATTCACATATTTCAAAGGTTGGCTGATGCGTTGAGATAAATAAAAGCCATCAGCGCATTTCAATGACTTAAATCATGTAAAGTAAATCGGTAAGTTTATACTTTGACGAAATCGTTAATGCAGGCCAAAATCTGATCTTTTGAGTGGATAATGGTCAGGCGAACAGTTGTTTTAGAGGTGATCTCTTTTTGTAATTGACTAATATCTTATCTTCTATGAACGAGCTGAAGATTATCCATTTTCATGGTTGGGCCGATAATACCGATCTAGTTGAAAAATCAACTCAAGAGTTTACGCATTTTAAGTGCGAATTGAGCCATACAGATAGCATAGACCAACTTCATAGCGATATTCTGGGTGCAGTTGCTCCCATCGTTTTGATCGATACTGATTTAGTGACTGACGAATTACTCTCAGAACTCCACAAAATCACATTTTCCAAGGCTCCCATCTGTTTCTTCTTACTTACCAATGATCAACGTACTACCGAATGTTTGAAGCTGCTGGATTTAGAAGTTTGCGGCTACCTCTGCTTGCAAGACTTCAATACTCACCTTTTTGAACAAAGTTTGGGATTGGTCTACAGGAACCATCATTTAAAAATCAAACGGTTGGCCGATCTTCAAAAGATGCAATTGCTACAAACAGGCCTTGATCAGTCGGCCAACTGTGTGGTAATCACCAATAAAGAGGGGCATATTGAATATGTGAATGAGGCCTTCGAAAAACTCACGGGCTATACCAAAAAGGAAGTGATCGGTGAAAACCCGAGAGTACTCAAATCTGGGGCACAATCCGATGAGTATTACAAAACACTTTGGGAAACTATTACCGCTGGCAAACAATGGCGCGGAGAATTCAAGAATCGGAAGAAGGATGGTAGCTATTATTGGGAAAGGGCTGCTATTAGTCCGATTATTGGTTTTGATGGGCAGATCAATCATTTTATTGCTGTAAAGGAAAACATTACCGAGGAGAAGCGCATCAGACAAGCTTGGCAATTGAGCGAGGAAAGGCACAAGAGAGCGCAGCAAATTGGCAATATTGGCCATTGGGTTCGGGATGTTACCACCAACGAAATTGAATGGTCTGAGCAGACCTTCAAGATTTATGAAAAACCGCTGGATTTTAAGCCAAAGGTTGAAGATGTGATTGCTTGTATGCATCCCGATGACATTGATAAGGTCATCAAATCTTTAGAGGTCAGTTCAAAATTTGGTATTGGCAATCACGTAGTGCATAGGATCATTTGCCCGTCTGGCAAAATTAAATATGTAAATGAGCGCTGGGAGGTATTTAAAAATGAAGCTCAAGAAATCACTCATTTTATAGGGACCTGTTTGGATGTGACAGAACAAAAGGAACTAGAAGTTGACCTCCATCACAAATCCGAGACCCTGCGATCTGTGCTGGCTTCCATGGATGACTTGGTTTTTGTTTTAGATGCGGAAGGAAATTTTTTCGAATTCTACCAACCGAATATGCAAGGCAAACTGCTTGCGCAACCGAAAGAATTTATTGGAAAGCATTATTCAGAGATTCTTCCTCCTGATGTTTCCAAGGAATTGGGAAAAAAGATTCAAAATGTAATGAAAAAACGCATTATTGAAACTTTTGATTACACATTGCCTATGGGAGCGCAGGAGCGATGGTACAGCGCAAAAATTTCACTGATTGTAAGTCCTGAAGGTAAGAATGACAGCGTTACCATCGTAAGTAGGGACATCACCGAAGACCGATCGATCCAAAAGGCACTCGAGGAAAGTGAGAAAAGGTATAAAATTCAATCCGAGCTTTTACCCCATGTACATTGGGTGTCTAATGCAAAGGGTGAAATGGTCTATTTGAATCGGAAAGGGAAAGAGTTCTATGGCTACGATTTGAGCTTAGAGGAGATAAGCTCCTGGTCTACGATCCATCCAGATGATTTGAAAGCAGCAAAAAGTGCATGGGAAGAGTCGCTAAGAACAAAGACAGAGTACAGCAATATTGAAAGGCACCGCCATCATTCGGGCGAATTTCATTGGATGCAAGTCAATGCCACCTTAGTTTTAAACGACAAATCTGAAATTGCTTATTGGATAGGGATTGCCACAGATATTGATGAGCTGATTACCATTAGAAATGAGAAGGACAAACTGCTTTTTGATCTTAATGAAAGGATGAAAGAGGTAAAATGCCTCTATCTTATTTCTTATTTAGCGCAAACATGGAAGGGAGAATTGAATGACTTCTTCAACGAAATTTTACCTGTCATTGCTGCTGGTTTTACAAGTCCGGCACTTACTCAGGTAAGCATTACTTTCAAAGGAAAAAAGTATCAATCAAAACCAATAACATACAAGAATAAAATTACTCAGGACCTTATAGTATCGAATACCAAGTTGGGGGAGATAGTGGTGGCCATACCAGCCAACGAGAACAAGGCTCGTTTTTTAGGAGAGGAGTTTCAGTTGTTATTGGCCGTAGCCACCAACATTGCTAGTGTGATAGAGCGGGCCATTCAGGAAACTGAAATACAAGAAAGCCAACAAAAATTTGAAACGCTGGTCCAAAACGCAACCATTGGTATTGGTATTTTAAAAGAAGACAAATGGGTTGAAGCCAATTTGACCATGGAAACGATGTTTGGCGCTCAAAGCGGAGAACTGCTTGGAATGAACCCTTGGGATTTATCTCCAGAATTTCAGCCCGATGGCACCCGGTCCATAGACAAGGGACTAGGAATGTTAAAGAGATTATCGGGCGAGGAAATCCGAGCTTTTTATTGGCAGCACAAGCATTTTGATGGGACTCCTGTTGACTGCGAAATTCAATTGAACAAAGTGCTGATGAATGGCGAATATCATATTTTGGCTTTTCTAAGAGACATTACCAAAGAGAGGGCAGCCATTAAAAGGTTGGTGGAAAAAGAAGCTGAATACCGAAATATCTTTAATAATATCCAAGAAGGTTATATGCTGTTGGATTTGGAAGGAGAAATTGTTTCGATCAATCCTGCTGGGGTAAAAATGATTGGCGCAGACTCGGCCATTGATATTATAGGCACAAATTCGTCTTCATACTTCACTTCTAATATTAGAGAACTATTCACCAATAGTCAGTTGGTAGATGCAGGTTTATTGACCAACTACGAACTAGAATTGTTTAATTCGGGCGGTGAATTAAGAATAGTTGAATTCAATTTACGACTTGTAAAGAAAGAAAATGCGCCCTGGCTTATCGAAACTACTTTTCGGGATGTGACCGAAAAAGTAAGCCAAGAAAGACTTAAGGCTGCTACCATTCAATTGTATGAAGCGTATGAGATTGGTTATGATCACTTAATTCAGACAGGGATAGATTTAGCCGTAGATTTATTGAATTCAAAAACAGGCTTCTATCATGAAGTGGATGAGAAACAGGAAATGATAAAACTCGTTCAGTGGAGCAAAGGGAGCAAGGAGATTTGTCAAATTCCAAAACTTGTTAGAGACTACCCATTTCAACAAGCTGGAATTTGGATTGAGGCAATAAGGACAAAAAAGCCAGTAGTGCACAATGATTACAAAGCACTTAACCGAAAAGGCGCATTGCCAAAAGGACATTTCGAAATCATCAGAGATTTAGAAGTGCCAATCATCAATAGGGGTTCGGTGGAGGCCATTATTGGTGTAGGTAATAAGGAATATCCCTATACTGAACTGGATCAGCAAATACTGCTAAGCTATGCGCAAACTTTTCATTCTATTTTATCTAGAAAGTATGCGGAAGAGGAGTATGTAAAGACCCTTGAGATTTTTAATCAGGCTCAACAAGTCGGAAGAATTGGAGCTTGGCGTTTTGATATTGTCTATAATCAAACATGGTGGTCAGACGTGATGTATGATATTTATGGGCTAAAAAGCGAGGATGGAATTCCTGAAAACTGGCTTGATTTTACACATCCAGATGATCGAAAACCAATGGAGGATGCATTTAATAATGCCTTAATTTCAGGGAATTACCAGTGTGAGTATCGCTTAGTTAGGCCCAATGGCTTGATTAGAAATATTTATGCCCAAGCGAAGGTGGAATTTGATGCAGAAAATAAACCTAAGTACTATATCGGAATAGCACAAGACACCACCGAAATCACAAGGGCACTAGAGCAACTTCATGCCAAAAATTTGCAATTCGAAAACATTGTGGCCTCAGTGCCGGGCATTGTATACCGTTTCAGCTATCCTGATGTAGAACTCATGTATTTGAGCTATTATGTATCCACCTTGCTAGGCTATACGAAACGGGACTTTGAAGAAAATTTGAACATTGATTTTGTAAAAAGTCTTATACATCCCGATGACTGGGACGAAATAACAGATCAGGTTTTAGCTTCCTTCGCTTCAAGCGAAAGTTATTTCTTGAATTACCGGATGATCACAGCAACAGGGCAAGTCATTTGGGTTTCTAATTCGGGAAAAATAGTCAATGATGGTCAAGGGTTGATCTTAGAAGGCTTTGTTTTCGATGTCACCGATAGGGTGAAAGGTGAAGAAAAAATTATGAAGGCCGTAATGCAGGCATCTGATAATAAGAAGGCGAGGATTTCAAAAGAAATTCATGATAGCTTGCAGCAAACCTTGACCATCGCATCTCTCAATTTGGGCTATTTGGTGCGGGAACGCGATGCGCTTTCAGATAAGTCCAAGCCAAAACTCGATTTGGGGATGGAATACCTTAAAAAATCTTTGGACGATTCCAGAGAAATAGCGCATCGGCTTTTGCCAAAAGCTATTCAAGATTTTGGCTTGGTGCCCGTACTTGAAGGCATGGTGGATGAATTAAATAGGACAGATAATATAGTGTTTCATTTTAACACCAACCTCCATGATATGCGGATCAAGCTTACCATTGAGAACAACTTGTACAAGATAATTCAAGAAGCGATCAACAATATATTAAAGCATGCCAAGGCCAAGGTGGTGACGATTCAATATATGCTCCTGGACAATATTTTGCACCTGAGTATTGAGGATGACGGTGTCGGGTTTGATACTAAACTGTTTAAATCCAAGGATTTGGCAGGCTTCGGTTTGGCCAGCATGAGGAGCAGGGCAACAGCCATTTCCGCTGAATTCTATATCGACAGCCATCCTAAACACGGTACAACACTTATTATTGAGATGCCTTTTTCTAAAGAAATTGAATATTTGGAAGAGGCAAATGAATAGCCTGATGTCCTCATTTGCTGTATCCTAGTTTAGGAAGCTACCTACGGTATTTTAAGCGTTTGTTTTTTCGATTATGAATAAGGTAATCGCCTTCCGTGCTTATTCTAAAACATACAAAATTTAGAATAAGCATTGGATAGTTTTGTTTTTATGTAAGAACAAGGCATGTTCTTCAATTGTGTAATATAAGCGTGAAGTAAATAGGAAATGCCAATAAATTAATAATCAGTAAGTTGAATTCTCCTTGCTCTTGAACCTCATCATTCACAAATAGTCTTCCCAGATTAAGCAAAAAGGGTTTATCTGATGAAATTATGTTGTGATGGGTAAGTAATTAGTAGGTTTATCCAACATTTTAATTGTCAGCTAGTTGACTTGTTCATTTGAAGATTGGCTGACTTAGTACGTACATCCTTGTCAATCTTTTGGATAACAAAACAGTTTTGAGAAATGTATGTTACAAGAATTTAAAGTATCTTAAACTCGGGCGGAGGAACCCTAATTCTTTAATGGCGTTGAATAAAATTTCGTTGGTCTATGGAAAAAGTTAGAGTTTTTTTGGTGGATGATCACAAAATGATCCGTGATGGTATAAGGTTTTACCTTGATGATGATGATCGATTTGAGATTGTAGGTGAAGCCAATAATGGGCAAGAAGCCTTGGCTAAAATTGGCGATCAGGAATTCGATGTGCTTGTTACCGATATCGTAATGCCTCAAATGGACGGAATTGAACTGGTAAAAAACATCATTAGTGGCCCAACTTTTAATTTTAAGATTTTAGCACTCACCATGCTAAGTGAGACCCAGCACATCAAGAAAATGCTGAATTATGGAATTCAGGGGTATTTACTGAAAAGCAGCGGTGAAGAAGAGATCAAAAAGGCCATTCTGGAAGTAGCCCAAGGCGAAACTTATTATAGCAAGGAGGTAACCACCATTATCATGAACAACCTAAGGGGCGAAAAGGCCAAAGGTTCAAGAATGGCCTTGGAAGTTCCGCTTACACCTCGTGAAAAGGAAGTGCTGCACCTTATAGTAAAAGAGTATTCGAATCAGGAAATAGGGGACGAACTGTTCATTTCGGTGCGGACCGTTGACGCACACAAAAGAAATCTTTTGGAAAAGACGGGTGCTAAAAACGTAGCCGGTTTGGCCTTGTTTGCGATTGAAAAGCGCTTGTTTGAATGATGTATAGCACGAATTAGGTTCAACAGCCGATCTAAACGACATCTGCCCATGAACTGAATCTGATAGCTGAGTGCGCTCAGTTTCAATTTACCAATCTGGTTTACTCGTATCTTTTTTCTTGGTGGCTTTTCTTTTGTTCTGTTGAACATATTGAATTTCATTGTTTTTCAACGCCTCCAAGATCATCTTAGCCTTTTCAGGGCTAATGTTCATTTCCTTCAATTTTTCTTTCAGCTTTTCCAGCGGGTCTTGTTCCTCAGGCTTGTTTTCTTGATTAGGATCTTGCTCGTCAGGGTTTTCCTTTTCCTGGTCTTTGTTCTGCTGATCTTTGTTTTCTTGCTTCTCTTGGTCTTGCTTTTCCTGATCCTTCTTTTCTTGATCTTGTTTCTCCTGATCTTTCTTTTCTTGGTCCTTCTTTTCTTGATCTTTTTGATCCTTTTGGTCTTTGTTCTGATCCTGATTTTGATCGTCCTTTTGCTGTTGCTCTTCTTGTTGTTTGATCAATTTTTTCAGCAATTCATAATTGTACCGGGCCGATTCGTTGCTTGGATTCTTTTTGATGGCATTCTTAAAGTCATTCAAAGCTTGATTGGTAAACGCTTCTTTGTCCTTCGCTTCTGCAATTTCGCTTTGTTTAAAATTGATAATCCCTTTTTGGTTATAGGCACTTGAAACGATCTCTTTATTCACGGAATTTTTTGTCAAGGCATCATAGTTGTTTCCTGCAATGCTGGCATATTTTAAATTTTCTGAAGCCCCACCAACGGCAGCACTGTCAAGGGCTTCGGGGTTCTTTTTCGCAGCGCTGAGTAAGCCCAATGCTTCATCGCCATAGGCTAAAAAGTAAGCAGCATTCGCCAAATTGAGCTGCGCATCGTCATCTGCAGTACCCAATGAATCAAGCAGTTGGCCATAAGCCTCAATCGCCTTGGCGAATTCTTTTTGATCGTAAAAGCTTTTGGCTTCTTTCTTCAGCGCATTTGATTTGGCGATTCTTGTGACAGGATCGGTAATGCTGGTCAATAGTAAAACAGTTAATAAAAGGTATTTCATGTGTTATTCTATTTGTTTCTTTAGGCCAATTGGATTTGTCAACCGCAGTTTGATCGTACAAATCGTAATTCCCTTGTTTAAATTCTTAACGTCTTTCTTCTGATGAATGCATCGAGGAGCAAGAGGAAAATTGCCGCACCCAAAAAGTAATAAAACTTGTTGGCTGATGCATCAATTTGGCGAGAATCCCTCAATTCTCCCTCTACCTCATTGATGGCCCTGATCAATCTTTTTACATCATTTTGATTCTCGTTGATTTCGAAATAGCTTCCTCCAGTATCGTTGGCGAGCTTTCTAAGCGATTCGGAGTTAAGTTTGGTAACAACCTCTTGTCCATTTCTATCGCGCTTAAAGCCCACGCGTTCAGGGATTCTTGCGCCTTTTTCAGTACCAACGCCCAATGCAAAGAGTTTAACGCCCGTATCCACTACTAGTTTTGCGGCTTTATCAGTTTCTTCTCCAAAATCTTCTCCATCACTGATGAGTAGAATGATTTTTGATTTTTGTTGGCTCACAATGCCCGTGGCTGATTCTAATTTTTCGATGGCCACATTCAAGGGAGCGCCAAAGTCAGTGCCTGCATTCGGTACTAAATTGGTATTCAACGTATTGATGAACAAGCTCAAGGCACTTTGATCATAGGTTAAAGGACATTGAATAAAGGCTTCTGAAGAAAAAATGATCAAACCAATGCGATCTGAGCTGAAAGCTTCAACGATATTGCTGAGTTCAAATTTGATTTTTGACAAGCGAGAAGGTTCAATATCTTCTGCGTTCATGGATTGTGACAAGTCCACCGCGATATAAATGTCTTTTCCTTCAGATTTGATCTCTTTTGTGGTTTCGCCAAAAGAGGGGCCCATCAAAGCAAATATGATCAAGCCAAAGGCCAGGGTTCGGATTAAAATCTTTAGTAAAAGAGGTCGATAACTGGTTTCAAGTCTTTTTGCGATGCTCGCCAAGCGAAAAATGTAAGCAAGATAAGCCAATAGAAAGAGGCCAATTAATAAGCCTTCTGTTATACCGATCGATTTGTACCAGGTCATGCGTTTTTTTACGAATCTGCAAAGATAACAATCCTTGACTGTGAAGGTTAACCGTTTATCAAGGCAAGTCCATCAATGTGCCGTTAAAGATTGTTAAATCCTCTTTTTCCTTGCGCACTAGGTGATTTCCCTACACGCTCAGCTGCCATTTACCTTAGAAAAATAATAGAAAAGCGCAGCCAAGGCTCAGTGAATTCTCTAGGTAACAAGTCTAGGGAGCTTACCCACGTAGGTAAGTACTTTCCATATTTTTAAAAGTCAGTTTTAGGCCGACTTGTGGCGATGTTTAACAAGCGACATTTGAAATGAAGAACAATAAAACACAACGCCATGAAAAAGCTAGTCATCCTTGTTACAATGCTGGTAGCCAGCAATTTAGCAATCGCACAATCTTATTACTACAAAGCCAGAGAAGAAAAACCATTTACTTTTCAATTGGCTGGCACTTACTTCAATTATGGAGGCGATTTATTCGGTGTCCAATTAGGAGTGAACTATAAAGAAGTATTCAACATCAGCTACTTCAACACTAGAAACTACCAATTCGGAGAACGTTTTATAGATGATCGATTCTCTGGAGTGCAAAGCAGCATCATGTTTCCAGTATTAGAGCAAGTGCAAGTGGGGCCATCAGTAAGAGTGGCCACTTACAACGAAGAGTTTCAAAAACTATTCATTGGTGCAGAGGTCAGGTTCGACATGAGTAAAGCCTGGAAATTCGCTATCGAATATGGAAAAGGCGAGAAAGATGGATTTGGTTTGAAACTTATCTGGAACATGTACTAAACACCAAGGTCATGAAAAACGGCATCTACAGTATCATTTTAATGGGAGGCCTAGCTAAAACAGGTCTCCCAACAAACCCAAGGGTTCCAGTTAAAATGCCTTCTCCGACTTCTAACAACAATCCAAATCCCGTTTTAGATAAAAGACAGGGTTACAGTTTGATCCTCGACTTGCCTGAGCAAAGAAGAGCACAGAAAAACGCTCAGCAATCACATGGATTAAATCAGAAAGACGGTTTTTCGAAAGTTGCTTATTCCGAAACCATCATGGGTTGTAATTACAAGGCCTTTATCGAAACAGAAGCTCCTTTACATCCCAATACAGATCAAGAACATCTCTATAATTACATGGTAGAGAATTATTTAAGAAACGCCATGATTCATTAATGCCATGAAAAAGCTCATCCCAATACTCGCAATACTTTTTTTAGGGGTCGCTTGCACCGATATCTACGCACCCAAAGAAGTGGAGTACCTTATTCCCAATGGCCAACATGAAAGCAAAGTGCAAGGTGGCTTTGCAGCCGATAAAATTAGGACTTTAAAGTCGACCACACTCTCTTTTACTGCGCGCTTCGATGAGTCAGCTCGCTATGATTTAGGGAACGACAATCAATATGATATCAATAAATTAATTGGCTTCTCCGATTGCAATAGCCTTCACCATGAAAATAGTATCCGATTTGGTTGGAGGTATAGCATCGAAAAGAGCAATATAGAAATTTTCGCTTATGCCTATTCCAACGCTGTGATGAATTTTCATTACATGGGCGATGTAGCCATTGACGAAACTGCTTACTATCAAATTCAGATCACTGATCATGCATTTGTGCTACAATTGAATGGGGAAGTAAGTTTAGAAATTGAAAGGACAGCGAATTGCGATAAGGGACTTTACTACATGTTGTTTCCTTATTTTGGAGGTGATGAAGTAGCCCCCCACGATGTATCAATATTTATAGAAGAAACCATTCGCTAGTAAAGATTTCATTGGGCGTTTCATGGCTCATTGTTTGTTTCTTCAGAAGTGGCTCGAATAAAACGAGCCGCTTTTTTTTGTGCTAACTGGCTTCACCTTGATGAGGCCAAAGACCATCTATAATAGGTATAACTCGCTTTTAATCAGTAGATAAGCTTCTTTTCTTTTCGCAGCAGGTCACCCTCAATGCTGGGTGGTTTCAAGGCCATACGCCCTTATACTTTGTGATTAATGTCCTCATTCTGTGTTTTGAATCATCAGGACTTGAGGCGGTTGGGGCATGATTTTTTTGGTACTAGGGTAATTACCTAGTGCTATCATGGATAAACCTAAATTTCTGAATCCAATTTTTCCCGAGCTTAGAACAACGCGATTGAGGTACTTTTGAAATGAAGAACAAAATACCAATGTCATGAAAGTTTTAGCCATTCTCTTTTTTAGCCTTTTGGCGCTCAGCATCAAAGCACAGACTTACTTTGAAGCACCTCAGTCCAGTGCCATTTCATTAGAGGCAATACCAACAGCCAACAGGACTGTTCATGGTTGGAAATATGGTGTAAGAGTAGGCTTGAACCTAAGCAATAAATGGAATTTTGGCTACACTAGAATTCAAAGTACTGGAACATCTGAAACAGGCCAAAAAGTATATTCAGGTGCTTATTTTCAAAGGGCCATCAATCCAAAGAGCAAAATTGTTATTGTACCCACTTTGAGAGTTGGCCTGTACGACAATCAATTCTTAGCAGTGCAACCAAGCCTTGAAGCCAACTTTAAAGCGACTAAAAATACACAATTTTTGGTTGGTATTGGCAAAGTAGATGGCTATCCAAGCTTTGATTTAGGCTTGAAATTAAACCTCACAAGAATAAAATAATCGTTCAATCCTAGAGGGTGGCCATTCCAGTCAATATAAAACCCTAGACCAAATTGTATGCTCGATTTGCTTCATTGCCTTATTCAATTCTTTGCCGTATTGTTTGTTTACATCCGTAATCACATAGCCAATGGTCTCGTTGGTTTTTAAATATTGACCAACAATGTTGGCATCTGATGCAGCCAATACATTGTTGATTTTGGCTAAGACCCCAGGCTTGTTCAAATGGATATGGATAATCCGATGGGCATTTTTGAGTGGAGGCAAAGTGATATTCGGGAAGTTGACACTGTTTTCAGTATTGCCTGTATTGATGTAGTCCATGATTTTTCTGGGTACAAAATCAGCAATGTTTTCCTGCGCTTCTAAGGTGCTTCCGCCAATATGCGGAGTCAAAATGGTGTTTGGCAATCCGATGAGTTCAGATTCGAAAGGATCGTTGTTGCTTTTAGGTTCTTCTGGAAAAACATCAACGCCAGCGCCCATGATTTTACCGCTTTCAATCGCTGACTTTAAGGCTTGAACATCGACTACTGGGCCTCTGGCAAGGTTCAAGAAAACCACCCCCTCTTTCATTAGATCGAAATGCGCTTTGGTAAAGAAGCCGTTGTTTTCTGGTCTGCCATCGATGTGTATTGTCACTACATCTGAAATTGAAAGCAACTCTTCAATCGTATCGCATTTTTTGGCGTTGCCTAAAGAAAGTTTTTCTACCATATCATAGTAGTGAACTTCCATTCCAAGGTTTTCTGCCAATACAGAAAGTTGAGATCCAATACTTCCATAGCCAATAATCCCTAATTTTTTCCCTCGGATTTCGAAACTTCCTTTGGCTGTTTTTGCCCATATTCCCTTGTGCATATCATTGCTTTTGTCAGGGATACCGCGCATCAGCATAATGATTTCAGCAATGGCCAATTCTACTACCGAACGGGTATTGCTAAAAGGAGCGTTAAAAACCGCTACCCCATGTCGCAATGCCGCTTCTAGATCGATCTGGTTGGTGCCAATGCAGAAGGCACCAATGGCAATGAGCTTATCCGCCTCTTTCAAAACCTTGGCGGTTACCATGGTTTTTGAACGAATCCCCAAAACGTGGATGCCTTTGATTTTTGCACAAAGCTCGTCTTCATCCAAACCTGCTGGGTAGCTTTCAACACTAAAACCTTCTTCTTTTAGTTTGGCCAGCGCATTAGGATGTACACTTTCTAAAAGCAACATCTTTATTCGGTTTTTGGGGTAGGATAGGGCTCCGCTCATTTTCTTATGGAATAAAATTTCGTCAAAACTGGGTGCGATGTGATCGGCATTTTTCTTTACCGGGTCGCGTTCAATATTTTCTGTATAGGCATAAAAGTTATTGGCCATGCCTGCTTTACGCACCTCGTAATCGGTGTAGCCATCACCAATCATACTGACATTACCAATTAACTTCAAACTCTGGATTTGCTTTACCTTTCCGCCATTTTCGGAAAGTACATTTGCTCTGTTCAAGTCAACAATATTGCCTTGCTCATCAAAGATCATATCATTGGCAAAGACGTGATCCGCTTTAATTCCCAGTTGCGTCACCACAGGAATGATAAACTCCTTAAAACCATTAGAGATGATATAGGTGTTCTCTGAATTTTCTTCAAAAAAGATCCTGTTTCTTTCAATCGACTTGGATACCTTTTTAGAAAGTCTTTTGATCAATTCTGGAAGGTGAGATTTGTTTCCGTTCAGAAGTTGGATACGTTGAATTAGGGATTCGCGCAGCGACATTTCGCCCGCCATGCCAAGGTCTGTAATGTCTTTGATCTTTTGCAGCCTTGTCTCTTTTTCTGGATGGCCTTCAAGTGCAATTTCTCCAAGAATATCGAGGGCCTCAACTTTGGTGAATGTACTGTCGAAATCAATTACAAAATATTGTTCCTCTTCCTCAACGATCATATTTATTGTTGCCTAGCCATGATTTGCTTGAATTGGTTTCCGAAAACCCCAGCAATTCCAGCTGCAATTCCTCCCACAATTCCTGTAATCAACAAAAGCAGTGTAGTATTTCCGTCTAATGGAAGCAGTATTGCTATTTTTTTTGACAGGATAAAATCGTTGGCATTCGCCAAAATCCAAGCATTTATGATCCAAAGTAAGCTGATTGCCAAGAAGGGAACAACGAACACAGCAGCCTTTTTAAGGCTAACGATTGCACCCGCCAAAAATGCACCCAACATAATAGACCACCAAGGCAGAAAAAGACTTAATGCCAAGCTAAGAACTAGGGTCAAAACGAAGTTGTATAGATTTTTCATTTTTGTGCAGGTGTTAGATTTTGTGTAAATAGGATGCCGTCTGACGTTTGATCGGCTGTTTTCATGAACAACAGTTGTATGTATTCACCAGCCGCCCAAGTATCGACCATATTGTCATAAAATTTACTTCCTGGATTCCCAGATTGTCCACCAGGATAAACCCCTAAGGCATTGGGTTCTTCGCCCAATTCCACAATCATTCTCCAAGATGGACCATGGTTTTGACTTGTGGCATTGACGATATTTCCATTCCCACCTATGGGCAGGTTAAATCTTGAAAATGCGGGAAGGGCTTGCAGCAAATGACCCACATAAGTGGCTTTGTACTCTTCCCAAGCCAGTGATTTCCCCGATTTTTCTTGCCAAGCCACCAGCCCCTCAACAGCATCTTTAAATGATTTTAAATAAAGATCACTCGCTGTTTCAATTTCTGGGGTTTCCTTGAAGTCCATAAAAGGATGATCCGGATTATTTTTCAGTACCTGAATAGTCTGATAGGAATCGGGCCGGTGCATAGCCACATTTTCAATATTCAATTCATCCCAGGTCATGCGGTAGAGGTTGCCCCACCACCTTTCCCAAATCGTGGCGCCTTCTGCGTCAATGTCATTGTTGAAATCCCATTGGCCAATGATTTCGAGCATTTCTAATTCCTTGGCAGAAAGCGAAGAGCGATCCATTTCAGCAAGCATGGTTGGGATTAACTCAGCTGCCTTGAGGTTGTAGTTATTATTATGCAGGTCTTTGAAATCTTGGACAGTTACCTTGTCTTTACTTCGGAAAAAATCATTGATCACTCGGTTCCTGTAGGCTTCATAACCATCATCATAAACATAGTAGGGGTAAGACTGGTCAGTCGGATGTTGGTTGGCTGAACTCACAAAATTCCGTTCTGGATTCTTAACATGGGCATTTTGCGCTTGTGGAATGAAGCCCTGCCATTCGTATTTTGAATTGGCTCCGTCCATCAAGAATTTGCCCTGCTCAGGCCATTTATTGGCAAACGCACCTTGAATCCAAAGTGCGATGTCCCCTTCGCGCGAAGCGAAAATAAAGTTCTGGGCTGGAGCCGTAAAGTGCTTTAGAGCGGCCGCATATTCATCGTAATTTTTGGCTTTGTTTAGGTCCAAAAAGGTTTGCTGGTTATTGTTGGGTAAATGTCCCGCCCACTTCATGGCATAGCCTATTTTCTGATTATTGCCCATAAAGCTGCGGTCATAGCTTACAGGGCCATAATGGGTGTAGATAACGGTATCTAAGACATCCGCCTGGCCACGCACTTTAATGGTTTCAATACGGGGAGAAGTAGGGCTCCATTCATTATCGTATTTATAAGCGGATCTGCTTTCGTCTTGAAATTCAATTTTGTACCAATCTTTTACATCGCGGGTGGCATTGGTCACTCCCCATGCAATGTCTTTGTTGAAGCCTATAATAATGCCCATTGCACCGGGTAGTGTAGCCCCAAAGGTGTTTTTTTCGGGAGTGGCCAATTGCATCACATACCAAATGGATGGTAAGTTCAACTGTAGGTGCGGATCGTTGGCCAATATCGGATTCCCAGAAGC
>PCUU01000011.1 GCA_002786855.1 Cytophagales bacterium CG12_big_fil_rev_8_21_14_0_65_40_12 | reverse complement strand
GCAGGCCAGGTGAAGAACCTCAAACTGATGATCAAGAAGTAAGCAAGTAAACAAGGCGAAGGGACAGGGCAATCTGCCCCAAGCCAACAAGGTATCTGGGCTGGGGCGACCCAAAACAGTGTTTAGGTGAATAGAAAACCCCGATCAGATGGATCGGGGTTTTGTTTTTTAGGGCTCTTATTAAAAGTGAGTTGTAACCATAAAAAATGGTCTGTAGTGTTATCGGACCTTAATCACCGAAGGAAATGCCAATACCTTTGGCCGTTTGCACTAAAAATGAATTGGGATCCACATTATGGTTTGCCACAGTGGCCTCGGCCAAGGAAACCGAACTTATTTCATTATTCTTGAAGGTAACCATTCGGCCAAATTCACCTTTAAGCGCCATTTCCATTGCCTTAGCCCCATATTGAGTCGCTAATACTCGATCAAAAGCATTTGGACTGCCACCTCTTTGCAGATGACCTAAAACAACTTCACGTATGTCTGCTTTACAGCCCATTTGCTTAAGCTGTTCTGTCAGCTGATAGGCAACTCCGCCAAGGCGAAGGTTTTGATAGCCAAATTCATCGCTTTTTCGGCCTGTAATGTTACCGTCTTTTGGTTTAGCTCCTTCCGCAATCACGATATTTACAAAGCCACGACCGTCTTTGTAGCGTGATTCAATGCGTTTTTTAACTTTATGAATATCGTAAGGGATTTCGGGAATCAGACAGATTTCAGCACCTCCAGCAATAGCAGCGTGCAAGGCAATCCAGCCAGCGCTTCTTCCCATTACTTCCAAAATCATCACCCTATGATGGCTCTCTGCTGTCGAAACGAGCTTATCAACCGCATTGGTCGCTTCTTGCACTGCCGTTTGAAATCCAAAAGTGAAATCAGTACAAGCTAGATCGTTGTCGATTGTTTTAGGCACACCAATCACGGGCATTCCTTTATCGCTCAGGGCCTTACTAATTCTTTGGGAACCATCACCACCAATGCTAATAATACAATCAAAGCCTTGTGTTTTGAGCTTTTCAATCATCTCATCTGACTGATCCACAATTGACCATTCCCCATTCGCTGCCTGCACCGGAAAATTAAAAGGGTCGGCCTTGGTGGTTGTTCCAATGATGGTTCCACCCTTTACGTGAATTCCGGCCACGTTCTTATTCTTGAGTCTAATGATTTCCTGAGGAGATTTTAGCACCCCATTATAGGCCTCAATACTGCCATAGACTTCTACATCCTTTTCTTTATTTGCCCTTTTGACAATGGCCCTGATTACCGCATTTAGGCCAGGACAATCACCACCGCCAGTTAGTACAAGAATTTTCTTCATATGCTCAAGTTTTATCTTTGAAGATATCGAAAGGAGGTCGAAAAGGTTGTGAATTCAACATTAGATTATTGATTTGGGCATAAAAAAACTCCTAAAACTGATTTAGGAGTTTTTTGAATTCATATGAGTTCAGCGAGATTAATCGTTTTTGCTCATTTTTGATCTTGTATGCTCATCTAAATGGATTTTTCTCATTCTGATGGCTAAAGGAGTGATTTCTAAATACTCATCCTTTTGAATGTATTCCATAGCTTCTTCCAAAGAGAATCTTCTAGGCGGAATAATTTTAGCGTTATCATCAGATCCTGAGGCCCTCATGTTCGTAAGTTTCTTGCCCTTTTGGATATTCACGACAATATCGTTTTCACGTGTATGCTCTCCAATCACTTGGCCTGTATAAAGCTCTTCTCCGGCAGCCACGAAAAACGTTCCTCTGTCTTGTAGCTTATCGATAGAGTAAGCGGTACCCGGGCCATTTTCCATCGAAATCAGTGAACCCACTGAACGACCTTTGATTTCGCCCTTAACAGGTTGATACTCTTTAAATCTATGGTTCATCACCGCTTCACCTGCCGTTGCAGTCAAAACGTTGTTTCTTAAACCGATCAATCCTCTTGATGGAATTTCGAATTCTAGGTGTTGTTGATCTCCCTTAGGCTCCATGATCTTAAGCTCGCCTTTTCTTTGTGTCGCCAATTCGATTACTTTACCCGCAACACTGTCTGGAACATCAACTACCAAAGTTTCAATTGGCTCGCATTTGCGTCCGTCAATTTCTTTGTAAATCACCTGAGGCTGACCTACCATGAGTTCGTAACCTTCTCTACGCATGGTTTCGATCAAAACCGACAAGTGAAGGATACCTCGGCCAAATACCAAGAATTTATCTTCAGAATCCGTTGGTTCTACTTTAAGCGCAAGGTTCTTCTCAATTTCTTTGTAAAGCCTATCTCTTAAATGTCTTGAAGTAACGAATTTACCGTCCTTACCAAAGCCAGGTGAGTTATTGATGGTAAACAACATGTTCATTGTCGGTTCGTCAATCGAAATCCTTTCTAAAGGAGCAGGATTATCAAAATCAGTAAGTGTATCACCAATTTCAAAGCCTTCAAGTCCGACTATAGCACAAAGATCACCTGCCTTAACTTCGGTGACTTTCGCTCTTCCCAAACCTTCAAAAACTTGTAATTCCTTAATTCTCACTCTTTTTATGGTACCATCTGATTTGGTCATCCCCATGGCCTTGCCTTCTTCTAACTTGCCTTGGTAAACTCGTCCGATGGCAATTCGACCCACAAAAGCGGAATAATCAAGCGAGGTGACTTGGAATTGAGGTGTACCTTCTGGAGAAGGAGCCTCTGGTATTACTTCCAATATTTTATCGAGTAGAGGGAAGATATTGTCTGTTGGCTGTTTCCAGTCTTCACTCATCCAACCATGTTTTGAAGAACCATAAATCGTATGAAAGCTCAATTGCTCTTCAGTAGCATTGAGGTTGAACATGAGGTCGAAAACTTGTTCGTGGACCTCATCTGGCCTACAGTTTTCTTTATCCACTTTATTTACGACCACAATTGGGGTCAAACCTAAGGCCAATGCTTTTCCTAAAACGAAACGTGTTTGCGGCATTGCACCTTCAAAGGCATCGACAAGGAGAAGTACTCCATCGGCCATTTTTAAAACTCGTTCTACTTCACCGCCAAAATCCGCGTGACCAGGAGTGTCAATGATATTGATTTTTACTCCGTGATAAACCACGGAAACGTTTTTGGAAAGGATGGTAATTCCTCTTTCTCGTTCTAAGTCGTTGTTGTCCAGAATTAAATCCCCAGACTCTTGATTCTCTCTGAAGATTTTTGATGCATGGATGATTTTATCGACCAAGGTAGTTTTCCCGTGATCTACGTGTGCGATAATCGCGATGTTTCTTATGCTTTGCATGACTGCGCTAAATTGAAGCCGCAAAGGTATGGATTTCGGCTTAATAAAATGGCCTTATTGATAAAATGAATATTACCAAATTACTTTGGATGACTATAAGTGGAGAACTGCTAGTCGACTGCCTGATCATTTAAGGTTGATTCCTGTCAGAAGACAAGAGGCAGGCATGATCAAATGTTTTGTGCATAGCTTAGAAATGGCTTTCTAATCGTGTCTTTTATTTTAGAATTGAATACACTATTTTTATATCATCAAACCATAACTTTTATGAAAAAGACATTGCTACTCCTTTTTACTTTTTGCTTATTGTTTCAAGTTCAGGCTTTTGAACAACCTTTGGCAACAGACGATGCCGTTGCCGAAAATTATATCATCGTTGTTGGTCAATTTCCGAGTGAATCGAATGCCAAGGAATTACTGGCGCAGGTAAAAAAGGAATTTAAAGATGCGGGTGTATTTTATGATGAGACTGAAAAGAAACACTACGTTTATATTGAAACCTACTATGCGAAAAGCGGAGCTGATTATGCCGTTTGGTGGTTAAAAAAGAATCGTCCAGCTTTGCCAAAAGTTTGGTCAAAAACGATCGAGGTTAAGTAATTTTAGGGTATTAAAGCTTTTATAAAAGGGCTCAAGATTAATCTTGAGCCCTTTTATAGTTTATACGCCAGACTAAGTTCCATGAAGTGCCGCTATCATTAGATTGCTCCCAATCCCAAACAAACGAATCGGCTGTAATATTATAGAAAGCCATTCTTGAAGTCGTTTTTACACCGTTGATTTCAACCTCACCAGTTTGAAAGATTTTTTTGTCTCTATCGGCCTTACCTATAAGGTTGATGTTGGCGCTTTGATTGTCCATCCAAGTTTGCCGCCATGCCTTTGAATTTGGGTTGTAAACGGAGATGCTGATTCCTTTAAATCCTTTTTGCGAACCTGTTAAGGCCTCAAAATTTTCTTGGATAACCTTACCATCGAGGATCGTATGAATATGATTGGTTCCTTTTTCTATTGCGCCATTTGGGCCAGCCCACGTCAAGTCCCATTTGCCAAGCCAAAAGTCGAAAGTATGTTCGTCAAGCGATTGGGCTTTTAAACCTAAGCTAGAGGTCAAAATCAGAAGTGTCAATAATGCGTTTTTCATGGTTAGAGATTTTAAGTTTTCTCGAATGTGTGGCTTAAATCTCTTTTTGAGGGCAAAAACGATAGGTTTTTCCCTTTTAGATTGATTTCAATTCGGAGCCAAGGGATTTTCGGTATTCCGAAGGTGTTTTCCCTGTGAATTTTTTAAAAGCATTCAGAAAGGAGGTTTTATTATTGAATCCAGAGTCTATGGCAATGGCCAACAGTTTTTCGTTTTCATAGCTCGCTTCACTGATCAACCGCTTGGCTTCGTTGATCCTCAATTCATTAATATAGTCGTTAAAGGATTTCTGTTTGGTCACGTTAATGGTTTGCGATAAACTGTGAAGGTTGACTTCAATGGCTTTGGACACATCTTGGATTTTCAGATCTCCATTGAGAAAGAACTTCTCTTCGGCCATTCTTTTGTCTAATAAGTTTTCGATAGAGGCCAAAGCGGCTGGACTCAAACCAGAGTTAGCATACTTTTCTTCACTGCCTGCTTTTTGCTCTGCCACATTTAAGGCATAACCGCGATAGCCTAAAAAATAGATAAAGAAAGACATCGCCAAAGAGATAATGTAATCATACTCGATTTTCATGGCGCCCGCCCAGACAAGAATATAGTAACCGCAGAAGCAAATTGTGTAAGCTAAAAAGCTCTTAGAGATATATTGAATGTAGCTATTTGACTTTTGGTGCTTGGCAAAAGAGAATATCAAAATGGAGTAGAAAATAAGCTGCAAGCACTGCATAATGCTTATTGCGATTCCAAAATAAGGCTGCTTTAGAAAGTAAATGTTAAGAGGAATAAGCACAATGACCCCAAAAAATGGAATAAAATGCTTGAAGTCAATTTTAAACGATTTGCGCTCGACCAAATTAAAATAGAACCACAGCAAAGGGCCGAATAAAAAGGTCAGTTGGGTGCCAATACCAAAGATATTGGGCATTTTTTTACTTAAGCCAGTCCAGAAAATAATATAGGAGCCTAAGGTGAGTGTAAAGGCAGTGATCAAAGCGGCCAAAACATATTGACTTTTTTCTTTTTGCCTGTTTTTAAGCAAAATAACAATAACCAAAAATAAACCTTGTGTAGCTGCCGCAATAAAAAGCAATATCCATATGTCTAATTTTGCGAGCATGGTTCAACGATCTGTATTAAAACTAATCATTAAACGGAATTCCTGAAAGTTGTTAGCTGCTTACTCTTTCTAAAGGTAGAGTGGCGCATCTAAAAAGGCCACTCAACTTTGAGCACTCATAGAAATCTACTTCCAAAACATTGAAGCCTTTACTCTTCAAGGCAAATTTCAATTCATTGAAGGATTTTTCAACGATGACTGTGTTTTTGGATAAAGACAGAATGTTGGGAAACATCCTGTTTTTCTGACTCTTACTTACCCTTATAAAGTTATCTGCCCCAAAGAGTTCGAAAATGATGTTGGGCCAGGTAGTAAAGCCATCTTCATAGATAATGGCCAAATTTTCCCCAATAGGTTGGAATGCGCAATCAAGGTGCAAAACATTGTCTTCGGGGTCGTCACCAAAGTTCAGTTGTACAGGATAAACCAGTTTATTGGGAAAGGTCTCTTTTATAAATTTGTAGCCTGCGTAGTTGGTCCGGTCACTTTGGCCAACGAAAATATACTCGTTCCAAAGCACCACATCGCCACCTTCAATAATGGCCTCTTTTGGGATATGAATGACTTTTTCAGGATCGAAAGTTTCGATAATGTGTTGAATTCCAGGTAGCTCCTTTTTTCGCACTTCTGCTTTCATGTTGGCAATCAAGAAGTAATCTTCGATGACAAAACCAATATCCCTGCAAAAGATTTGTTCAACGCCATCGATATTTTGAGGCCTTAAAACTTCAACTCCATTGGCCACAAGTAGCCTTTCAAATTTCTCAACTTCTACCTTGAGTAAATCATCCGTAGGGTAGGTGCCTTGCTGAATATGCCATCTGCTCATCGGGTTGATGTCCAAAGGTTCACCCGTGTTTTCAGCGATTCCTACTATTACCTTTTTGAGGGTAGAGGTTTCATCTTGTATGTTTAATGGGGTCAGGTCTATTTCGGATACTGAACTCTTTTCTTGCATAAATTGAAAAAGATGGTTTAAAAATCAACCAGATTAAATTGATTTTACAATTTATGAATCTGTTTTGGTGTTGAATTTAATCATACAATTCCATTAATACGAAATGGAGTACTCCTTTTATTTAGGCAATCGATAGCAAAGTCTGGTCGGAGCGTTATTGCGCTCTTCTTCTCAGCGGTTGAGTTGAGCATCGGAGCAGACCGCTCAGTTTGGCATTTTCATGATAGTCTACCGCGTAGGTTTTATAGCCTCGCGATTTTAACAGTGGGGTAAGGAGTTTGAAGGAGCTTTCAACTACCACAGTATCGGGTGCGATGGAGAATATATTCGGTACCATGCGCATTAATTGGTCATGGGTAATTTTAATCAGGTCCTTTTCATGAAATAAGTCGAATAAAATATCAGGGCGTTGAGCAAAGCCCTTTTCATAAATGATCGCCTCGTTTTTACCTAAGGGTTGAAATGTACAGTCCAAGTGAAGAATATTCTCCATTCTATCATCGGATACCCGCAAATGGATGGGGAATACATTCTTTTTTGGGAAAGCAGCTTTGATAAATTCATAGCCTGCATAATTTGTTCGGGCGCTGATTCCCACGAAAACGAAGTCATTATAAAGGATTACATCTCCACCTTCAATGGTAGCTTCTTGGGGTGGCACGATAATCTTTGTTGGATCAAAAAGGCTAGTGATATGAGCAATACCGGGCAATTCTAGCTGTCTCACTTCTTCTTGCATCCTTGCTACTACATAGACATCGTCAATCACGAAGCCAATGTCCCTAGTGAAAATTTGGTCAGTACCAGGAATGTTTTCAGGCCTTAATACTTCAACCCCTTCGAGTCGCAACACTTCTTCAAATTGCTTTATTTCTGCCTGAATGGCTTTTTCGGTTGGATAGGTGCCTTGCTCAATGTGCCATTTGCTGGTGGGGTTAATGTCCAATTCTTTGCCCAAATCAGTGCCAATACCCAAGATTACACTTTCTAGGCGGTCGGTTTCGTTGGTAACATTCAATTCAAAAAATGGAGTGGTTAACTTTTCGTGTAATGACATATAAGGGCATGAACTTGATTGGCCTGTTCGGCTAGAGTGGCAATTTACGACCTAAACGGTCAACTTAAAATGATTCAGCACTATCAAAGTTGGTTATTTCGTTTTTACCTCAATTTTGCCATCGGGTTGATAATTCCGTAATGTTTTGGCGGCAAATAGAATACTCACCAAAATAAGAATTGATCCTAAAGCGAAGGCAGCTCCGGGAAAGTACAGATCACTTTTGGAAGTAAAGTAGAAAAAGATACTGGTCATGATGAATGGGCCAATAATGTTAGCCAAATTTTGCAGGCTCGTGATTGCTCCCATCAACTCGCCTTGCTGATTGGAAGGCACCATATTCGACATAATGCCTTGCAATGATGGCCCTGCAATTCCACCCAAAACGTAAATAGTTGTAACCGCATAGATCATCCATTCTTGATACACCATCGAGAATAAAATAAGGCCTAAAGCATTGAAAACCAATCCTGTATAAATGGCGTTTTTTACCCCAAAACGCTTGATAAAAACTTTCACCAACAGGGCTTGCACAATCGAAACTAAAACTCCCACATAGGTCAGTGATAAACCGATTTGTTTGGGCGACCAATCGAAAACCTCTTCATTAAAAAATGACCAATTGCTGTTGACAGAATGAGTGGCAATGTAAATGATGAAGATCGAAGTGATCAATCCGAACATGAGCGGATAAGTGCGGAGCTGTTTTAAAGAACCAATCGGGTTGGCACGTTTCCAACTGAACTCTCTTCTGTTTTCTTTGGATAGCGACTCTGGTAAAATAAAGAAACCGTAAATCCAATTGAGCATGGTAAGTCCAGCTGCTGCAAAAAATGGGATTCTGGTGCCAATATCTCCTAAAAAGCCACCAATGGCTGGCCCCAAAACGAAACCTAATCCAAAGGCTGCGCCTAATAAACCGAAGTTTTGTGCTCGTTTTTCTGGTGTACTCACATCAGCAATGTAAGCCGAGGCTGTGGTAAAACTTGCACCTCCAATGCCTGCAATCAGCCTTCCTACAAAAAGTAAAGCGATGGTAGGAGCGAGTGCCAAAAAAAGATAATCAATCGTTAAACCGAATAGCGAAATGAGAATGATCAGTCTTCTGCCGTATTTATCGCTTAATCCACCAAGAATCGGAGCGAAAAAGAACTGCATAATGGCATAAGACGAAAGCAAAATCCCACCTGTCATGGAAGCTTCTCCTGCGCTACCAGCGCCAAGTTCTTCCAATAACTGAGGCATGACTGGAATAATGATCCCGATACCAATTACATCGATTAATACGGTGACGAAGATAAAGCCTAAGGCAGGAGTGCGGTTTGACATTGGGTTCTTTAAGAATGCCGAATTTAGGGATTCGAAATCAGTCTAGGAAGAATTAGTGGAGATAATAGATTCCTTTTGGACGCTCTAATTATAAGTCCTTTTAGACTCTCCTAGCAGATTTGCTATAGATGACGACACTAATTCCGGCAATGATAGGGCCGTAAGCAAGAATAAATTGATTTCCAAGATTGACAATACCGAAAAACGTACTGATCGTGATTAATAGACCTAGGCCAGTTAAGAATATACCAAGCCAGAGGAATTCATTTCTACTTGATTTGTCTTGTTTTTTAAAGTCATTGTAAATCAGTGAATTGTCAATTTCGCGGATAATAAATTTAATTTCTTCTGGAGAGAAATTGGACTGGGATAATTGATTCCGAACAGTTTCGAAACTCATTCCATTTTTCACCTCATGGTAATAATGTTCGATTATTTCAGGCTTGGTCATATAATATTCACTTCTGGAGTAAGCTCAATACCGAATTTGGAAGCCACAGAGGCTTGAATTTCGAAGGCTAAATTTTTAATGTCATTGCCTTTTCCATTGCCATAATTTACCAAAACTAATGGTTGATTTTTATGCACACCAATTTCACCGAAGGTTTTTCCTTTCCAGCCTGCCTGCTCTATCAGCCAGGCTGCTGGTACTTTCACCTTGTTTTCCGCTTGTTTATAACCAGGGATGCTTGGGAATTCAGCTTTTAATCCTTCGTAATCAAGGGTATCGATGGTGGGATTTTTGAAGAAACTGCCTGCATTGCCAATCTTGGCGGGATCGGGGAGTTTACTTTGGCGGATATGGATTACCGCATCGCTGATGGCCTTAATGCTCAATTCCGAAACACCCATTTGGTCTAGCGTTTCTTGAATCGCGCCATAAGAGGTATTGAATTCTGGCTCTTTTTTAAGTTTGAAAGTCACCGAAGTGATAATGTACTTTCCTTTCAAATCTGTTTTGAAAATACTTTCGCGATAGCCAAAAGCACATTCTTCTGAAGTGAAAGTTTTAGTTTTCTGTGATTCAATTTCAAGGGCTTCCAAGCTTTCAAAAACATCTTTAATCTCAATACCATAAGCACCAATGTTTTGCATGGGCGCTGCCCCAACCGTGCCTGGGATTAAGGAAAGGTTCTCAACGCCAGCCCAATTGTTTTCAATGCAATGCAGTACAAATTGATGCCAACTTTCCCCTGCCATTGATTTGATCCAAATATGCTCATCATCCTCTCGAATCAATTCAATTCCTTTGAGTTCATTTTTTAAAACGAGCCCATCAAAATCTTGGGTAAGCAGAATATTACTTCCACCACCTAAGACCAATATCGACTCGTTCGCTTGTCTTAACTTCAGAGCATCCAGTAATTCCGGAATGCTCTTGAAAGCAACAAAACGAGCGGTTTTCGCCTCAATTCCGAAGGTATTGTAAGATTTTAAAGAAACGTTTTCTTCTACTTTGATCATTTATCGAGCAGCCTGCGGTGGTAGTTAATTTGCCCTAAATGGTAATTGAGATGGCCTTGCAAATGGACTAGAAAGAAGACGGTGCTCATATCCTTGTCTCCAAATACACGGATTGGATAGGGGTAATTAAGGGTTGATTCTGGAATGCGCAAAAGCGTTTGATGAACAATGTCTTTTGTGGTTTCAATGTCTTTTAGCAGTGCTTCTCTGGGCACGTCCTTTCCGCTGAACTCAAATTCTCTATTTCGTTCGTAGCCGCTTTTGCCAATTACCGCACCAATAAAATGTTGAAGATTGCCGCACAAGTGTAAGGCCAAGTTGCCAGCGGAGTTGGTGATTTCACCATCCACAAGCCATAGGTTTTCTTCATTTTTATAAGCTTCGATTTCGTTCGAGAGGCGATTTAGGTCACGCTCCAACAATTCAGCAATTGATTCGGCTACAATACTCATATTCCTAGGTCTTTTTTAATTACTTCGATTTTAGCTTCAAGACCCAATTTAGTGTTATTATATTCATTGGGCGAAGCCAAAGCAGCGGTTACACTGATGTAAAATTTGATTTTTGGTTCTGTACCTGACGGTCGGGCGGAAATTTTTGATCCATCCTCTAATAAGAACTGTAACACATCAGATTTAGGAAGGTCGATGGCTTTTTCGGTGCCAGTCGCAATGTCCTTTTCGACCGATAGCTGATAGTCCATGGTTTTCGCCACTTTAATTCCAGCAATAGATTTTGGTGGGTTGGCCCTTAAATCAATCATCATTTGTTTGATTTCTTCGGCACCTTTCATTCCCTTCCGTGTCATCGAAACCAATGATTCTTGATAGAAACCATACTTGGTATAGATTTGCTTCAGTAAATCGAAAACAGAAAGTCCCTGATCTTTAGCCCATGCGCACATTTCGGCCAGCATGGCGCATGAGGCAATGGCGTCTTTATCGCGCACAAAATCGCTAATCATATAGCCGTAACTTTCCTCGCCACCACCGATGAATTCCTTTTTACCCTCTAATTCTCTGATCAGGGCAGCAATGAATTTGAAGCCTGTTAGGGTTTCCGGGCAATCTACACCAAAGTCTTTAGCAATTTTGGCCAAAAGATCGGTAGTAACGATGGTTTTGATGATCATCTGATTGCCGTTCAGCTTACCGTTTTCTTGCCATTTCTTGAGCAAGAAATAAACTAATAGCGTGGCGGCCTGATTCCCGTTCAAAAGTTCGAATTCGCCTTTTTCGTTTTTAGCAGCTATTCCGACTCGGTCTGCGTCTGGGTCTGTAGCCATGACTAAGTCGGCATCCAATGCTTTGGCCATGTTCAAAGCCAAAGTCATGGCTTCTTTTTCCTCAGGATTAGGGTAGACAACCGTTGGAAAATCGCCATTAGGTTCTGCCTGCTCTTTCACCACAAATACTTGTTCAAAGCCTTTTCTTTTCAAAATCTCAGGTACCAACGTAATGCCAGTGCCATGAATAGGGGAGAAGACGATTTTCAAGTCTTTCTGATGAGTGATGGCGTTTTGCGCCAGTGTCAAACCTTCAATTGCTTTCAGGTACTTTTCATCAATGGCCTCGCCAATCAATTCAATGTTTGCCGCAACCTTAGCGAATTTAACATCGGCAATGCTGGCAATGGCCTGCACTTCTTTGATAATGTTTTTGTCGTGAGGCGCTATCACCTGAGCACCATCATCCCAATAGGCTTTGTAGCCATTGTACTCCCTTGGATTGTGAGAGGCCGTTACCACAACACCGCTTTTACAGCCCAATTCACGAATCGCGAAAGACAATTCAGGCGTTGGTCTTAATTCTTTGAACAAGTAAACATGGATGCCATTGGCAGAAAATACCGCAGCAGTGGTTTCAGCAAAGAATCGGCTGTTGTTTCGGCTATCGTGGGCTATGGCTACTTTGATCTGCTCATTCGGAAAAGCCTTGATCAAATAGTTGGCTAAGCCTTGGGTGGCCATTCCGACCGTATATTTGTTCATCCGATTCGAACCAATACCCATGATGCCGCGCAAACCGCCAGTGCCAAACTCCAAGTCCTTATAAAAGGAATCGGCCAACTCTTCATCGTTTAAAGCAAGAATAGCCTGCTTACTTTCTTCATCTATTTGACTGTTTAACCAACTGTCTTTTTTCGCTTGTATTTCTTCGCTGATCATTTTTGAATGTTCAATGTTTGTTGTTCAATGTTTTGAAGTTAAAGTTTAATGGTCCAGAGGAAAACTGGAAACAATAAACCCTGAACTTTAAGCCAATTAAAGATTTCCTCTCAATTCCTGTTCTCTTTCAATCGCTTCAAAAAGTGCTTTAAAATTACCTTTACCGAAGGATTTTGCTCCTTTTCTTTGAATAATTTCATAGAAAACGGTGGGCCTGTCTTGCACTGGTTTTGTGAAAATCTGAAGCAAATAGCCTTCATCATCTCTGTCTACCAGAATGTTCATTTCTTTTAAAGGCGCCAGGTCTTCTTCAATTTTACCCACGCGATCAAGTAAGTCATCATAATAGGTGTTTGGTACATGAAGGAATTCCACGCCTCTTCTTCTAAGTTCGGAAACTGTATGTACAATATCGTCTGTGGCTATGGCAATGTGCTGTACACCAGCACCATTATAAAAATCAATGTATTCTTCAATCTGAGATTTCTTCTTTCCTTCGGCAGGTTCGTTGATCGGAAATTTGATGTAGCCGTTCCCGTTGCTCACTACTTTCGACATTAAAGCGGTGTATTCAGTAGAGATGTCTTTATCATCGAAAGTCACGAGCAGTTTAAAGCCCATCACGTTTTCGTAGAATTCGACCCACTTGTTCATTTCGCCCCAACCTACATTGCCCACGCAATGGTCTACATACTTCAAACCAATTGGATTGACAGGAATATTGCTTTCCTTTTTAACATAACCAGGGAGAAAAACCCCTTTGTAATTTTTTCTTTCCACAAAAGTGTGAATGGTTTCTCCATAAGTTTGGATAGAAGCCATGACCACTTCGCCATGCTCATCTTTTAAGGTTTTTGGAGCCTCCACTGCCACAGCACCTCTTTTGGTAGTTTCTTCGAATGCCTTTTGAGCGTTGTCTACCCATAGCGCCAATACTTTTACGCCATCGCCATGTTTCTTCACATGTTCAGCAATGGGATGGTCTTGTCTGAGGGCAGAAGTTAAAATGAGCCTCACCTTATCCTGTTTCAATACATAGGAGGTGCGGTCTTTTACACCCGTTTCTGGCCCGGCATAGGCAATTAATTCATAGCCAAAGCAATATTGATAGTACAATGACGATTGCTTGGCGTTCCCTACATAAAATTCTACAAAGTCGGTACCTAATAATGGCAAAAAATCCTCTTCCATTTGATTCTTAATTTTATAGTCTACTTAAATTTCCTGAGGGTAAAGTTAGGTTTTATCAGGGCTTTAAAAAATCAAAATCGGCTCTTGCAAACGTTTTTTCCTAATGCCTTGCATGTTTTAAATGAACTTGCATTCTTTGTGTCGGCCCAAGTAATGTGAGCATATGAATGTGAATAAACTGAATGATGATTTTGCAGCAATTGCAGAAAAAATCAATGAATTAGATGATATGGATTATAGCGATGAACGCTATGATGAATTAGAAGAAGAACTTCATGATTTAGAAGATGCCTTTATAGAGGAGTTTGGAAGTGAACTGGAAGAAGCCATTGCACTGGTTCACGATGAGTTTTGCCCTGATAATGAGGTGCTTTTGCCAATTGCATATTTTGCCAAAAACTACATCAAACTAAGAAAAGATAACTTCGGAAAATACAGCTACGATGTTGAATTTGGTGAGGGAGTACCTGTAGAGGTTGATGATTTTCCTGATCAAGAAGTGCGTTTAGTGCTTGTTCCTGGCCCAACACGATTGTTGGTCACAGTAGGAGAGAAGGCCAAGCAAGAGGCTTGGAGAGCCAAGTAAGATTTTCATCCCAAAAATACTGCGTCACGTTTTTCCTTAAATAAAAGGAAAGCGTGACGTTTTTTTTTATGGTTATATCGATCTCCCCATTTTAAGTCATTCCGTAGGAATCTTTTTTAGTGAACTAGTGATGGATAGATTCAGGTAAAAGTCCCAGCGGGACAAACTGTTAATAGCAGAATTGTTATTGTTCTTTAAGAGCTTCAGCGGAGCGACCTGTTCAATAGGCCGCCCCTACAGGGCTCAAAATCATATGATGTAGTTTCTATTAACAGATCACCCCAATGGGGTTTGCTAATTACCGCAGCAGTCGCTTGGTTTTTCCAAGTGACAGACAGCTTGACTAAGCCATTGTTATCTTCACCTTTTTGTTTTTCAGTTTGGTGTTGTTCAATAGTTCAATCATTGCTTTCGATTGAGAAGCCTTTACCGCAACAAATGCACAATCTTGCTTGATTTCGATGGTGCCCAAATCTTTGGCTTCGAGTTTGCCCTGCTTTAAGAAAAGCCCCACAATGTCTCCTTTCGATATTTTATCTTTTCTTCCTCCTGAAATAAACAGCGTATGAAAAGCCTCGGATTTACCTTTTGCTTTGTTAGAAAGCTCATAAGGCCTGACTTGATTGGTATCTAAAGCTTGAATAAAATCAGGTAATTCTTCTTTCTCCCATTGAATCACATA
Organism: Cytophagales bacterium CG12_big_fil_rev_8_21_14_0_65_40_12; assembly: GCA_002786855.1. Taxonomy (GTDB): domain Bacteria; phylum Bacteroidota; class Bacteroidia; order Cytophagales; family Cyclobacteriaceae; genus Roseivirga. Next base: position 8,485 of record PCUU01000011.1, on the reverse strand, counting down.
GGCAGAACCTTCACTGTTCATTCGGGCTGTTCTACCATTTCTGTGAGTGAACTCAGTAGCGGTATTTGGTAAGTGATAATGGATGATAAATTTCAATTCTGGAATGTCAATACCTCTGGCAGCAAGGTCTGTGGCCAGTAAAAGGTGATAACTGCCATTTCTGAATTTGATCAGCGCCCTTTCTCGGTCTTTCTGTTCCATGCCGCCATAGAATACGCCATGGGGAATATGGTTGGCATTCAAATAATCACTGATCCGCTCAATGGAATCCTTAAAGTTACAAAAGACAATGCCCGGCTGTTGACCAAGGGCTTTAAGGGATTCGACCAATGCCGCTAATTTATCCTTTCCTTCAGAAAGGATGGTCACTACTTCGAGTTGAGAAATGCCTTCACTTAAAAAATCTACTAACTGAGGTTTTTGAACATTGATAAACTTAGGGATTTCAATTTCATTGGTGGCCGAAGTCAGAATTTTCTTCTCAATGCCTTCAATGCTCTCGACAATCTCGGTCATCTCTGATTCAAAACCCACTTCTAAAGACTTATCGAACTCATCGAGAATCAAAGTTTTGATCATTTCGGTAGGGAAGGTCTCCCTACGCATATGATCTGCGATTCGCCCTGGCGTACCAATCAACACTGCCGGACGATGCTTTAAGTCCATTTTGTCTTTGGACATATGGCGACCACCGTACACAGCATTTGCCTTAAAACCAGTTCCCATTTCTCTGAACACTTGCTCAATCTGAATCGCCAATTCTCTTGAAGGGACTAGAATCAGCACTTGTACCTCTTCAATCGAAGAGTCAAGTTGCTTAATCACAGGCAGCAAAAACGCCAAGGTTTTTCCTGTACCAGTAGGAGAGAGCAGTACGATTTCGGGATGAGATTCAATGGCTATTCCAGCGGCTTCTTGCATAGGATTGAGTTTTTCAATCTGAAGCTTGGAAAGGATTTCGTCTTGCGTCTTGATGGCAGTTTGCATTTTGCAAATTACCGCCAAATAAAAATCAAATCTTAATTATGCCAGCTTAAAGATGCAGCGCTTCTTAAAATGATTTGAAGGAAAGGTGTTTTATTCAGTTTCTACTTTTGGCGTTGCTTTTTTTCTGGTTAAAAACTGTTCCAACAAGATGAGGCCAGTACCCACCATCACGGAAACATCGGCAGCATTAAAAATACCTGTTCTGAATACCCCCCCTAAATCGATATGCACCATATCGGTTACCGAGCCATAAAGCACACGATCATAAAGATTTCCTAATCCGCCTCCTACAATAAAAGAAAGGCCAACAATGGCGATTAAAGAAAGACTTTTGGTTTTTAAAAGGTACACTAAAAGGCCAATCATTACGGCAGCAGGTAAAATAAGCAAGAGGATTTTGCGCATTATTGGCGATAAGCTTGAACCCATTCCCAAGAAGGCACCCGAGTTTTCCACTTTAGTGAGAATTAGATTATCACCAATGACTTCGATGCGTTCGTATTCTTTGATTTGTTTTCTGGCCATGTCTTTGGTGATCTGATCGCAGCCAATATTGACAATGATAATGGCAAGAATAGTGATGATTCGGGTAATGTTAGATTTCATTGGGTTGTTTTCGAATCGCTAAACTAATCAATACTTATAATTAGAAGGATTCTTATGTTGAAAATTATCACTGGAACACATTCCATGATTGCCTTCGCGCCCTTTGCGGTGAGAAAAAGGCTGCCTTAACTATACCGCAAAGTGCGCTGAGTAAATCAAAGGCTTTGAAGAGCAAAAATTCTCATTATTTAAGTCACCTCGCAGAGGTCTTTTTCAGTATCGCAAGAATAGATTGATAATTGATTCGAACCAACTCTGTGCCCCTCGCGCCCTTGCGGTGAGAAAGAAGTCGCCTTAACTTTACCGCAAAGCACGCAGAGTTACGCAAAGGTCTTTGAGGAATAGTACTCATTAGTTAAGTCACCTCGCAGAGGTCTTTTTCAGTATCGCAAGAATAGATTGATAATTGATTCGAACCAACTCTGTGCCCTTCGCGCCCTTTGCGGTGAGAAAGAAGCTTTGATATTCACGTTGCCGCAAAGGACATTAAGGAATGGCATTCTCATTAGTTAAGTCACCTCGCAGAGGTCTTTTTAAGGAATACAAGAAGGATTTATAACGATTGACAACTTTCCTTCTCTTTAGCAGGAGGGTTTTGTCGGTTATAAACCGACTTATAGACATCTTCGATGCAATCGAGGATGAGTGGAATTTGTTTTCAAAATAATAATCAAAATCACATTATGGTGTGATTTTAGAGTCGGTATATTCTGAAACGGAGTGCGAAACAAGTGAAATCACATTATAGTGTGATTTTGAATTACATATCCTCTAGCTATTCAACTTAGACTGTCCTAATAGCATGACCGCCAACGTTTTGCCGCTTTGCGCAGTGGCGATTTTCACTACTAAACTTCATTAAATGCACAAAGCTTGAATTTAGCACTTCACTGTCATAGAAGTACTGAACCCCCGCTTTTGCAAAACGCCTGTTGTGGTGCGTTTTTCTATGCTGAAATTGGTTTCACGTTGATTTGTCCGCCAATTGCTTTAAGTACTTTCATTATTGTTCCAAATTGAGGTTTAGATCCGTCAGACAAAGCTTTATAAAGACTTGGTCTACTCATTCCTGTTTTCTCCGCAATTTTGGTCATACCAATTGTCTTTGCAATATGTCCGATTGCAACTATCAAATCATCGCTGTCACCTTCTTCGAGAACTGTATTTAGATATTCAGCAATCATTTCTTCGCTGTCCAAATAGTCTGCTATGTCAAATCTTGATGTTTCCATTTCAATCATTTTTTATTTTATTCCAAATTTTATTCGCTTTCTCAATATCACTTTGTTGAGTCGATTTATCTCCACCAATTAGAAGAATAACGATTTTATCGCCTTTTTCTTTAAAATAAACTCGATAGCCTTTAGCGTAATTTATTCTCATTTCGCTAATTCCATTTCCAACAGGCTTACAATCTCCGAAATGTTCATCAGTTTCAAGTTTTTGGATACGGAAAAGTATTTTAGATTTTGCTCGAAAATCCTTTAGTTTTCTTATCCACTTATCAAATTCAGATGTTTTTTCTGTGATTATCATTCAAATCTGTATTCAGTTGGATACAAAAGTAATGAGTATTTTGAAATTATAAAAGAAGCTTGGTTAATTCTGAATGTTTGTCCTAAATGCACCACAACGGTTTGCGGCTTGGCGAAGGTGGCGATTTTAACACTGAACTTTGTACGAAGCACACACTTCAAATTTACGAAAAACTGTCATACGAAGCACTGAACCGCCACTTTTGCCAAACCGCTGTTAGTGGCTGGGCTTTTTTTGTTTCTTGCTTGATTTAGCTTTGTCGTTAAAGTCAAGTGCAAGGTTAATCCAATAGTCAAAGTCTGCTTTTGATTTCATTCCGTTTTCGTCTATCATAATGTAACCTTTCATTGGTCGCTTGGTAAAGTCCATAGTCCGGCAACCAACTTTCTCAATTACTGTTTCTTGTAGTATTGGGTCAATTCGGCACATCAATTCGTCTTTGATAATGCCAACACACATTTTGTCGTTGAGCATAAATGTCAAGCCACCCATCATTTCCTTTTCAGTAACGTTGGGTAGCTCGACAAATTTTTCTCTTACTCTTTTTGCTAAATGTTCATCGTAAGCCATTTATTTTTCTGCGTATGTTTTTAATCCGTTTAGAAACTTGTTTATGCCTGAATTAAATTGTTTGCCTATCATCATTTTGTCCATTAGAACACCGATAATACCATACTTTACGGTATATTCCATTTCCTGGTGTACTTTGGTTTGATTGCCAACTTTTTGAAAACTGTAAGTGTGCTTTAAGCCTTTGATTGGAAAAGAGCAGTCTGTTAGTTGATAAACCAATTCTTCGTTTGGTTTGAAAACTGTAATCTTTTCGTCAAACCAATTCTTGCCATCTTGCATTAGCACTTTCCTTTGCATCGCCTCTGTCAAAGTAGTATTGTGCTGCATTAGGGTTTAATTGAATTGCCTTATCCATATCTGCAATTGCTTTTTTATAATCTTTCAAATAGTAAAAAGCCAAACCTCTTGCGAAATAATTTGATGCGTTCGGATTTGATGAAATTGCTCTTGTGTAATCTTGCTCAGCACCTTTGTTGTCGTTCTTATCATATTTAATATCACCCCGCCATCTATATGCACTTCCATTATTTGGGTCAATTTCAATTGCTCTTTCTAAAAAGGTTAGTGCTTTGTCAGGTTGTTTTAGTTGGTAATATGCGTAACCCCAATTTGAAAATAGAATGGATGTTTTCAATCCTAATTCCTCTGCCTTTTGATAGTCTGCAATTGCTCCTTCATATTGTCCTAAATTAGCTTTACTAGCACCTCTGTCACCGTATGCATCTGCATAATTGGGATTGAGGTTTATGGCTTTATCGAACTGAATTATTGCATCTGTAAAATTCGATTGCTGAAATAATGAACTTCCTTTTTGAAAGTAATCTTTATCGGTTAGTTGTTTTTCCGCTACTACATTTGAAATTGACTGAAATGGTTTTAATTCAGCAAAGTAATTGTAATAAAGAAAGGTAATAATTACAGCACCTGCGGTATAATGCCAAATGCCAAACTTGCTTTTCTTATCTTTTTCCTTATTGGTGATTGCATCAAATAGCAAATGCAAATAGATTAGGAAGTAATATGAAACATAAATTTGAGCAATGATTGTGTAGAAAAAACCTAAAGATGCAGCACTAATGAAAATGATGTTTCTTTTTAAGAATAAGCCAATTGAAAAATCTTTATCTTTTCTAAACGCAATTAGCGGTATTAAAAGCATAAGGAGTGAAAGTCCAAGTATTATTTTCTGAACTGGACTATAAAAGAAGCCGATTGCGTTTGCAGCACTTAAAAATAGCCAGTATGCAATGTTTTTACTTTCCTTTTTTTCTTCGACTACTTCTGTTGTTTCATCATCTTCTTCATCATCTTCAATCTCAACTGCTGCAACTTTTGGCGGTGTTGGTTGCTGATTGTTATTTTTTACAGTCTTTGGGATGCTATCCTCATAATTCTTTTTAATTGTGTAATACCCTTTTGTAATAGTTTGTTTGACTAATCCATCTGTTTGAATTGCATTTGCAATTTCAATAATTTCAAATGCAGGTTTGTATAAGTTATAAGGGTCATTATTTATATCACGAGCCAAATTCCTAACTGATTGAGCAAATTGATTTCTTAAACTTTGAAAATATGATGGAAGAATATTGATTAAATCTACATTGACCTTTTGATTTATGAGTTTTGGCAACTCGGCAAAATCATTTTTAATGTGCTCACTTTTTTTAAACTCAATGTCTTTTCTGATTTTGATTATTTCATTTTCAATATCCTTTAATGATGCATAAGTTGATTTGTAGCAATCTTCTAAATAACTATCATTAACTATCGGTTTTACTGAAAGCAAAGATTTTACATTATTGAAATTGTTGCTTTTGTAATTCCTTGATAAGGCTTTGGCATACTGAACTGAAAAGTAAGGGCTAATAAAGTCGACAAATTCTTGAAGTTTGTAAATGCTTTCGGTTTTGAATGTTCTAAAAAAATTTAAGTCACCCGAAGTCAAAAAATGGTTTAAGTCAGAATTCTCGTAAATAAAAAGGTGAAAATCTCTTTTGTCTTTATGGTCTAGGTCGTCAATTGCTCTTAAGCAGTCTGATTTGGTCAGTTCTATTCCGTTGTGAATAATTGTATCGGTGTCGCTTAGTTCGATTTCTGCCAATAAAGTCTTTTTTGCTTTACGAATAGTCTGGCCGTCAACACCCGTTGAAAGGTCTGTGTTGAGATTTAAAAGTTCTATTGGATTAATATAATTCTGCATTCAGTCGTCTATTGTGGGTGTGCAAAAAATGGCTCTTTTGGTTTTGCGAAGGGTTGCCTTGTGTGTCGGGCAAAACCAAATGTGCCATTTGTGCGGCTGGCTAAAATTGTTTTTAAAAAATGTGCGGTTGGAAAAAATAAAAATACAGAAGCGTTGGCTTTGGGGTCGGCTGTCTGATGGTTCATTTGTCCCATTACTTTATGTTTATTACTGTCGTTCATTCTTGCTGTGTCGTCTTTTAGGCTTGCAGGTAACGTTTTGCAGCTACCCGAAGGTGGCGATTTCGGAGCACTTCACTGTCAACTAAGCACAAACTTTGATAGAAGCACAAAGCTTGATTTAACCACTGAACCCGCCATTGAGCCAAACGCTTGTTGGCTGTCAGCTTTTTTTACAAGCTCTGGAATTTTGCTCATAGGGCATTCCAAATAATCTTTATCATTATTAAAAAAACCTAAGGACCATAATTTCGCTAAATCAGTATTAATTTCCATAGAACCACTACCAACTAATTTTCCAATATTGTTTATGGGATTGTTCAAAGCAACAGTGCACTTGTTTATGTTACCGTCCGCCCTAATTACAAAAGAATTAGGTTTTGATGCATAGCATATATTTTGATTTTCATCTTGGACTTTATGTTCAAAAATATAATTAGCTAACTCTTGTTCTTCTTCTTTTGATAAAGGATTTATTAAATGATCATTTTTTCCACCGTATTTTCCAATTGCCTTTATTAATAGTTTAAATCGGCTATCGAAAAGGAGTTCAGATTTCAATTTTTTGATAAAATCAAAACAGCTTTCATAATTATCTTCATTTATGTGAAGTCTTAACAAGATTTCAATATCCATTTCACTTTCTCTAATTTGAATTAAATTATTCCATATTCTATCAAAAGTTCCTGTGCCATTTGCTTTAATTCTAGTTTTATTGTGAAAATCTTTATCGCCATCAAGTGAAATTTGATAAGACTTTACGTTAGCTTCAAAAAGTTTTATAGCATTTTCCAAATTTAGAAAATATCCATTTGTAGTCATGCTAGACTTGAAATCTATCTCGTAGTTGTTCTTAGAAATCTCATTGTTAATGAAATTATTAATACGTAGAACAATATCTAATGCTAATAATGGCTCGCCACCAAACCAACTAATAGATAATGATTTTAATGATTTAAGTCTGTTTTGAAGTAGATATTCAGTTGCTCTAATTATTGGCTCTTTCATTTTACCAATTGAAAAATCTTCGTAACAATATGTACATCTGAAATTACATTTTTCGGTCGGTAGTATTATTAGCTCTAAGTTTTCATTAGAGAAAGATTGGGCAATTTGTTGATTAGTAACCATTTTATTGAATTTCTTTAAAGCCCTTTAAGGAAATGTTTATTTCATTTTTTTCCAATCCTTTTAGTCTGTCAGAAATTAAATCACTTACAAATTTTGGATTTCGTATAAGTACATCATTTGGATTTGTAAGTATTAAATCATCTTTTGTGAATATTGACTCTCTACAACTTGCATTCACTTTTCCACACCCTGAGCCATTCACTTCATTTCCACATCCATTGTTCGTAGTACAACTTAAAATATCAGATCTGCCAATAATGTCTTTGATTTGATTTCTGGCTTCTAGATTTTTAATCACAACAGTTCCATCCGCATTGAATTGAACATCTTCTAATTGAATTTTGATTTGTGTTTCCATTTTACTTGTTTTTATTGTTGATAATTATTGTTTCAAATTTTAAGAATACAAATAATATTTATTTAAATTTCTTTAAAACCCTTTAAGGAAATATTTATTTCATTTTTTTCCAATCCTTTTAGTCTGTCAGATATTAAATCACTAACAAATTTTGGATTTCGTATAAGTACATCATTTGGATTTGTAAGTATTAAATCATCTTTTGTGAACATTGATTCTCTACAACTTCCATTTACTTTTCCACACCCTGCGCCATTTACTTCATTTCCACATCCATTATTCGTAGTACAACTTAAGATATCAGATCTGTCAATAATGTCTTTAATTTGATTTCTGGCTTCTAAATTTTTAATCACAACAGATCCGTCCGCATTGAATTGAACATCTTCTAATTGAATTTTGATTTGTGTTTCCATTTTGCTTTTTTTTATTGTTAAAAATTATTGTTTTCGGTTTTTAAAGTTGCAGCCAACGTTTTGCAGCTACCCGAAGGTGGCGATTTCGAAGCACTTCACTGTCAACTAAGCACAAACTTTGATAGAAGCACAAAGCTTGATTTAACCACTGAACCGCCACTTTTGGGTAGGTGCTGTTATGGTGCGTTTTTATTTTCATATATGTTCAATGTCAGTTCGTTAGGCTTTGGAAAACTTGTCGGTAAAAGGTCGATTCTAAATGGAAGTTCCATTTGTTTTAACTCGTCAATTTGTTTGTCTAAAAGTCCGTTTTCATTGCAGTAGTTAAAAGTCAGCTTTAAATAACGTCTTACAATCATTAATGGCAGAAACTGTCCCCGAAAAGCCATCCATTCCATTAAGTCCTTTTTTCCTTTTGAACTGTTACAAGTCCGACAAGCAAAAATTAAGTTTTCTGCAT
>PCUU01000048.1 GCA_002786855.1 Cytophagales bacterium CG12_big_fil_rev_8_21_14_0_65_40_12 | reverse complement strand
AATTTTTATTTTCAAACAATAATTTAGACTTATCTGATAATGAAAATGCGATTCAAAGCTCTACTACTCCTGATATCTGTTGCTCTAATTCTACTCGTGAACTCATGCGGTAGCAAGAATAACGAGATCAAAGTCATTAAATCTTACAAAGCTGTTATTGAAGATTCGGTCATGATCAATCGACTGTCAAGGGTGAAATTGCTCGATTATAATGCATATGAAAATGAGCTGCTTCTACATGATAGACAGACTAGAGAGATTATTCTCATTGATAAAAAGGGAGAGATCATTTCCAAATTCAACCCTCATGTTGAAGGGCCTAGCTATGCGGGTGATTACGATTTTGGCTGGAGTTTTTATGAAAATAAAGGCTTGGTTTGCCATTCATCTTATTACTTCTATCAGTTTGATAAACAAGGTAATTTAATCGCAAAACATCCCTACCCAGTTGAAGTTAGCTCGCTATGGTTATTGGATTATGATCCCGTGATGATAGATTCTTATACCAAAAATGGAGAAGTTGAGGTTTTGGCATTCATTACTGGGCCAGTAGGGCCAAGATACAACTCACAAGCCTACCAAGATTCAGTAAATATGCTCTATGCTATGAATTTTAATACCGGTTCGTCTAAACCAGTAATGAAAAAACAACCTAATAGTGTCTATCGAAGTTTAGGGAAATTTGTTGACCGAGGATGGCCTACAATAGCAAAATTGAAAACCAGTAAATTCGCCCAAGTATTCAGTATAGATACCTCCGTTTATATTTTTGATTTGGACAAGGATGAATTGGTAAATGCTATAGCCATACCAAAAGAATTCCAGCCGATTTATGAACCAAATGAATTTGGGGTTAGGGGAGAAGCAGATATTTATAGACGTAATGCTTCAATCATTTCTACAGGAGAGTTAATGTGGGTGCAGGTTTATGGAACAATTCCCGCATCGATCGAAAAAGAACTTAAACGTAATGGAGGTGATAATTATCGAGAAACTTTTGAATATACTCAGGCAGTGAAGAAGTATATCAATACTACTGATTTGTTGTTCGATGAAAACGAATTTTTGGGAGAGCTTAAGTTTGATATTGGTTTAACGAGTTACGATAAGGTTGGTGGTACAGATGGGAGTTTTTGGCTTCATCGTAATTACGAAGACGAGCGCGACTATCAAACCTTCTTAAAAGTGAAGATTGTTGAAGACAAACGATGAATGTCGAAAGCTTAGACTCTGAGCTTTGTATCTACTCTTTCAACAAAAAAACCTACCCTGATGAGTCAGAATAGGTTTTAACATGATTATTCACTTCAACTAATCCATAATTTCTGAGCCCTTTTTAATGGGAGTCAGCATTGTTAAATCTTCATCAGAAAAAAGCTTCGACCGAATCATAAACCGAACGCCCAATGGAATCTCTAATGAAAAACTTGCTCCTCTTCCTTTCACAATATCCAAGGTGAGCTGAGTATGTCTCCAATACTGAAATTGATCTTCAGACATGTAGAAATCACAACCGTGTACCCTGCCCAACCAAACATCATTGTCATTCAACATGAGTTCGTCTTTAGGAAAGCACATCGGTGAAGAACCATCACAACAGCCCCCGCTTTGATGGAAAATCAAACTCGGGGTTTGTTGCTTCAGTTGGTCAATAACTTCAATGGCTGCATCTGTTATTTTTATGCGTTCAATCATAGCCTCCTATTAAAAGAAGCCTAAGGCCTTCTTGTCATAAGAAATCAGCATATTCTTGGTTTGTCTGTAATGAGAAAGCATCATTTTATGGGTTTCTCTACCAATTCCTGATTTTTTATAGCCTCCGAAGGGAGCATGGGCCGGATAGGCATGGTAGCAATTTACCCAAACCCTACCCGCTTCAATGGCCCTTGATACCTGGAAAGCTTGGTGCATATCTCTTGTCCAAACACCAGAACCAAGTCCGTACAAAGTGTCATTTGCAATTTCAATGGCTTCGGCTTCATCCTTAAAAGTGGTGACACAAAGCACAGGGCCAAAGATTTCTTCTTGGAATACCCTCATTTTGTTGTTCCCTTTCAGAATGGTAGGTTGAATGTAATATCCACCTTCTAATCCTTCATGAAAAGCAGGTTTTCCGCCTATTAAGACTTCGCAGCCTTCTTCAATTCCCAATTCGATATAACTCAAGATTTTCTCATACTGATCATTTGATGCTTGAGCACCCATCATTGTATTAGGGTCTAAAGGATGACCTAATTTGATGGCTTTGGTACGTTCGATCACTCGAGCTATAAAAGCATCATAGATGCTTTCTTGCACCAACATTCTAGACGGGCAGGTACATATTTCTCCTTGATTTAAAGCGAACATGTTGGCGCCTTCAATGCACTTATCAAAGAATTCATCATCGGCATCCATAATGCTTTCAAAGAATATGTTTGGCGACTTGCCGCCCAATTCTAAAGTAACTGGAATAATATTTTTGGAGGCGTATTGCATAATCAATTGCCCCGTAGTGGTTTCGCCTGTAAAAGCTACCTTTTTCACTCTTGGACTAGAAGCTAAGGGTTTTCCGGCTTCTACCCCAAAGCCATTTACCACATTTAAAACACCTGCGGGCAATACGTCTTGGATCATTTCCATCAATACAAGAATACTTACAGGAGTTTGTTCTGCTGGTTTTAGAACTACGCAATTACCTGCTGCCAAAGCTGGAGCAATCTTCCATGTGGCCATAAGAATTGGGAAGTTCCAAGGGATAATTTGTGCTACAACCCCAAGTGGCTCTAATATATTCATCGAAAGGGTATTCGAATCCAATTCACTTGCAGAGCCTTCTTCGGCACGGATAACACCCGCAAAATACCTGAAATGGTCGATGGCCAATGGCATATCGGCAGCTCTGGTTTCGCGAATGGCCTTACCATTATCCCAAGTTTCGGCCCTGGCCAAAACCTCTAAATTGGCTTCCATAATATCCGCGATCTTCAAGAGTATATTGCTTCGCTCTGTGGCCGAAGTGTGGTTCCATGTTTTCGCAGCGATCCAAGCTGCATCAATGGCCAAATCAATGTCTTCTGAAGTAGAACGTGCTACTTTGGTAAAACCCTTTCCATCGATAGGCGAAACATTTTCAAAGTACTCTCCTTTAACAGGGGCTACCCATTTTCCGCCTATGAAATTCTCGTACTGGTTTTTGAATTTAGGCTTTTCTAGCGCTTGGCTCTTTGCTAATAATATATCACTCATGATCTTCTTATTTAGTTAAATAATATTTTATCTGTGGCGACTTAAGCTTATACCTTGTGTTTCTTTTCGCCTTCAAAACAAAATTATATATTGTCGCAATCGTTTGCTTGACCAATACTCGCAATAGTATGCACAATACTGGCAATTCGATTTTCGGAGTGTTGATATTGACCTAACTATCTAATAATTAGTTAATTTCATTTGAACTTCGGGCAGTTAGCTTCGACATTACTTAATACCATTGATATGGAATTATCGAAAAGCTTTTTTCAGGGGCGCAGATTAGAGACCCTAGTAGAAAACCAGACCACCTACACGCTACAGCATGCCGAGATGCATGTTTTCGAAACGCATCAGCAAGCCGAACGTGTACTACTGAAATTTGATCAGCCCGTGTTGGCAAGCATGCTACAAGGTAAAAAGCTAATGCATCTTCGCGACCAAGAAGCATTCGAATTCTTGCCAGGCGAGTCGCTGATACTCCCTTCTAATGAAGTGATGTACATTGATTTTCCTGAAGCCCAAATGGACAATCCTACGCGTTGTTTGGCCATGAGCATTGATGATCAGAAAATAAAGCAGGTCATTGCCCGAATGAATGAAGTGATGCCAAAAGTGGACCAGGGAGAATGGGGATTCATGAATTATAATTTCCATTTCACGAACGACATAGCCATTTATCAGATCATTCAGCGTTTGTTGTTCCTCTTTACCGAGAATCACCCATCGAAAGACCTGTTTGTCGATAATATGCTTCAGGAGCTGATTGTACGATCACTGCAAGCTGATGCCAGAAAAATCTATAATGAGAAAGCACTCTCGCTTAGTGGCAATAATCGGTTGGCTTATATCATCAGGTACATTCGCGAAAATCTTGATCAACCGCTGACAATTCAAGAACTAAGCGAGAAGGCTTATATGAGCGAATCTAATTTTCACAGGGTATTTAAGACAGAATTGGGCATCTCTCCTGTTAATTTTATCAATCATGAAAGAATCAAACGGGCTACGAGTCTTCTGAATGATCCTAAAAAAAGAATCAAAGAGATATGCATGGAATGCGGTTTCAACAGTATGTCATATTTCAACCGTGTATTCAAAAAAGAAAATGAGGTTTCGCCAAGCGAATATCAGGCAAGAGTCAATTGATTAGCAGTTAATTACTGAATCTCGCTTCTCAAAACTTCTAAAGGCGACTTGCTCAAAATACCTCGACTATTCAGCAAACCAATTAAAACCGTAAGGCCGGTGATTGCCGCATAAATCAAAATCATTGGCAAAAGGTTTGGTACAAATGGGGTTTCGAAAGTATAAAAAGCCAAGGCCCAACTTCCTGCCAAGGCAAGTATAATTCCTGATAGAGAAGCTAAGCTTCCCAGAATAAAGTATTCTAAGCTATTAATGGTCAAAATTTGTTTACGACTTCCACCAAGGGTACGCAGTATAATACTTTCTCTAATGCGCTGAAACTTGCTCAAAATCACTGATCCAACCAATACCAGCAGCCCCGTGATAATACTGAACAGCGCCATAAAGCGAATTACAAATGAGATTTTACCCAAAATTTC
>PCUU01000031.1:11920-25403 GCA_002786855.1 Cytophagales bacterium CG12_big_fil_rev_8_21_14_0_65_40_12 | reverse complement strand
TTAAAATCAATCAATAAAGTACTGTTATACAGTTCATTACAATAGATTTAACGAGAATTTACCAACTATTTTTGGCCATTAAATCCTAAAACAAAAAATGCCTTTGAGTGATCAAAGGCATTTTTATCGAGGTTTTGGAAACCAAGTCTTATAACTTAATCAATTCAGCTTGAATATTGTATTGATTGATGATACGCTGCGCGAATTGCATGTTGCCATGAGGAACAAAGATCAAGAATTCTCCCTTCTTCATTTTCGCTAAAATCTCAAGCACCTTCCATTTGCTGGCAAGGTCAGTTGGATCTGATTCTTTCTTAGCAATTTCAAAATATCCCATGCCTCCCCATTTTTCAGCGGTAATATCTGGGACGAATTCAGTGATAGTACTGCCTTGTCCTACAATACTTTTTGGTGGTTCGTATGATTCAATCGAAGCTTTCACGTCAGTATAACCTCTTCTGATTATCTTTTTTATTGCTTCTTCTATTTTCTCATCGTACTTCGAACCTCTTGATTCCTTTAGCATATTCTATTTTTTCAAATTGACAATCTGTAATAAAAAATTTCGAAACCAATTTTTGTGAAATAGGCCTCTAAATCTGTGTATTTTTTTCCTTAAGGTTTTTGACTATTTATTTTCCTTCAGGTGGGGTAATCATAATGTGTGCTCTGTGCGTTCCCGGAAACATCAACCATGGATGACCAGGGCCATTGGGTCTTAAAGGCAAACCGGTTGACTCTTGTGTTGCCTTAGGTGTGTAAATCACGTATCGATAACTTGCTCCTTCTATTTCTCCCGTTTCAGGGTTGTACTTTGCGTCTTTGCCGTAATAAATATGCAAAGTAGATCCGAAATCAGGCATTTTCAACGTTCCAGCCTCAGCCTCTTCTTCACGGATTGTCAAAACTTCAGCCCTACCTTTTCCATTTGCTTTTAATTCTCTTCCTCTGGCAAAAAAAGGTTCGGCATCCTTCTTATAACAAACAACTTCAAAACCTTCTTGATTGGGGTCATCGGAGCGAACAATAAAGTCATTTGTTCCTTCTCGCAACGTAATGAACTTTCCGTCTTTATCAAATCCGTAAACATGCGCTCCTTCTCTGGCCTCAACGGGGGCTGCAAGCAAGGCCATTTTAATTTGATCTTCGTAGTTATTTTGGGCTTTGCATGATGCGCAAACCAGCACCATAAGTGCAATAAAAAGAGGCTGGAAAATTTTCATGATTAGCGGAATTGATCGCAATATACAAACACTATACGACTCTTTCAATTTATTCTGTAATCTAGCTTTCGAACAAGTCGGTTACAACACTGTTGTAAGAGGGTTTAAGCCTTGCCTTTTTTTATCAATAGTGTTTTTGTGAAATGCGTGAAGTCCTTAAATCCTTCTTTAGTAAATACGGACTTGATAATGGCCCATCTGTTGTTTTTTCCTTTTGTGGGTTGCTTGTTAAGTCCAGAAAAATCAGGTGCAGAATGCTTTTCTTTGCTTTTTTCGGCAGGCTTGTAACCAACAATGCGGTTTGATTTATCAAAACTTTTGTTCGCCCTTTCTTTATACCCCAGTTTCTCTTCAATTAGGCCTTTATTATTCAAAGAAATAGCATCTTCAGGATCGAGTTCAATGGCCTTTTCATAATCAAGGATTGCGCCTTCGAAATCGCCCGTTCTGTCTTTGAAGTAAGCGCGGCTGGCATATCGATAAGGATTAGTCGGCTCCAAGGCTAAGGCTTGCTCGAATAGCAAGGCGGCTTCTTCATTTTGGTTGTCCAAATGCAAGGCTACCGCATAGTCGGCCATAAATGAGGCATTTTGCGGAAATTGAACGGTCAATGCCTTAAAATCAACCAAGGCCAATGTTATTTTGCCTATTCTGGAAAGGGCGCGAGCGCGGTTGTGAAGTGCCAGCGCATTTTTTGGGTCTGCTAAGAGTACTTTATCGAAGTAGTTTACTCCTTGTTCAAATTCTGCTTTTTCGCAACAATCAACGCCTTTTTTGATCAACTCCTCAATTTGATTTTTCATTGAGGCAAATATAATGAACAATGTTTTGCGAATGTCATGTCCCTTTTATTCTGGGTGTTTCGTCATTGCGTCAGCAGTATAAATCAATTAGTTTTAAAGAAGTTTTAATCAAAAACGACAATCATGAAAAAGACAATCTTATTTTTTGCGGCCTTAATTTTTACAGTTTTAAACTTAAGTGCCCAAGGCAGCATGACGACTGAGGAACGCAATTTTGCAGTGAAATACCTCACAGATACCCAGAATGACATGTTGAAAGTGATAAAGGGACTTTCAGAAGAACAACTGAATTATAAACCAGATGCTGAATCATGGTCTGTAGCTGAATGCGTAAAACACATTGCAATTTCTGAGGAGAACATATGGGTAGGTTTTGTAGACACTGGTTTAGCAAGTTCCCCAGACCCATCGAAAAGGTCAGCAGTTCAAATGACGGATGAGCAATTAATGGGCATTATTGAGAGCAGAGAACAAAGAGTAAAGACTTTTGCTCCTTTTGAACCTGAAAATAAGCCAGAATCAGTACAGGAAGTTTTGAAAGAATTTAACAGTTTGAGAGGGGAGCACATTACGTTTGCAAAAAAGTCAAACGAGGATTTAAGGAATAGATATGCTACTCTTCCATTTGGTACTATTGATATTTATCAAGCCATGTTGTTCATGGCGGGTCATACAAAAAGGCATACTGACCAAATGAGGGAAGTTATGGCAAACCCTAAATTTCCGAAGTAGTAAAATTGAGGAGTCAAAATCCCCAACCGCATTGCCGTTGGGGATTTTTTTTAATAGATTACACGAAGGAGAAAGCATCGAAGCTTACCCTGACGGATAAATTTTTCTTCCACTTCATAATTCCGTCAAATAATCAACATACTCAGTTTTGGTTATGCTAAAACGAAATGCGAATTGTATATTCGTGTCAAATTAATTCCATGAGTTTGCATCCTGATCAGGTCTTACAATCATTGAAATCCGGAGACTACAAACCGGTTTATTTTTTACAAGGCGAAGAGGCTTTTTACATTGACCAAATCAGCGATTATATCGAGAAAAACTGCTTAAGCGAAGCCGAAAAGGGCTTTAATCAAACCATACTTTATGGTAAGGATGTAACCATGGCGCAAATATTGACCAATGCCCGCAGATTCCCGATGATGGCCCAACGCCAGGTCGTGATTGTTAAGGAAGCAAAAGACATTCAAGACCTTAATAAAGAGGATGGCCAGAAATTGCTGATCAACTATTTGGAACAAGCTGTACCGAGTACCGTTCTCGTTTTTGCACACAAGCACAAAAAAGTGGATGGCAGAAGGCCCTTGGCCAAAGTGTTGAAAGATAAGTCGGTACTCGTAACCACTACTTTATTAAGGGACTATGAACTACCAGCTTGGATCGAAAAATTTATCAAAGAAAAAGGCTTTACCATTAACCAAAATTCGGTACACATGCTTGCCGAATACATCGGTACGAATTTAGAGCGATTGTCCAATGAAATTGATAAGGTGATTGTCAACATGGGTGAGAGCAAAAGCATCAATGAAGACCTCATTCAAAAGTATGTCGGTATAAGCAAGGAGTACAATATATTTGAATTGCAAAAAGCCATCTCGTTTCGCGATGTGCTCAAGGCGAATAAAATGGTCAATTATTTTGCAGCCAATTCAAAGGCCAATCCCATCATCCCGATGATTGGTGCCTTATTCTCTTATTATTCAAAGTTGTTGATATTGCATACCGCTAAAGATCAATCTGATAAAGGGCTAGCGATGGCCATGGGCACTAACCCTTTCTTTATTAAGGAATATAAAGTGGCCGCAAAAAATTATCCTGTCGGGAAAGTAATGCAGAACATCAGCTTTTTAAGAACAGCTGACTTAAGAAGTAAAGGAGTAGACGCTGGCGCAATGGGCGATGGTGAGATTTTTAAAGAATTGGTGTATCGATTGATGCACTGAGTCAAAAGTGCTGGGTATAAATTGGCCTTTTAATTTATTCTATGGTCGGATTGGTTCTCAGCAATATTCATGTGAGATTAGAGTTTAAATAGAGATTGAACAAACAAAGATTAATGAAGCAAAATATTCTTTCGATCGCCATATTGTTTTTTCTTCACGGGTCATTAAACGCACAAAACACACTTCATCCTTCCTCACCGAACATCTTTTTTTCTTCGGGCTTGGAACTGCTAGAGATGGAAAAATACAGCGCTGCCCGTGATCAATTTGAGCGATACTTGGCCGCAGGTGATGATGAAATCAAAAAAGCAGATGCCGAATATTACATGGCTTTTTGTGCGCTCAACCTCGATAATGGTGACGGTGCTCAATTGATTTCTCAATTTGTACGCAACCGCCCAAATCATCCAAAGGCGGCTAAAGCTTATTACAACCTAGGGGTGGTAAGCTTCAAGAATGGCGATTTTAAAACCGCAGAAAAATACTTCAAACTTGTTAACCCAGGTAATCTCACCAATGCCGAAAAGGCGGAAACCAATTTTAAAATTGCCTACTCACTTTATTCTCTTAGAAAATATGAAGAGGCCGTAGGCTATTTCGATTTGGCGAAGAGAGTACAAGGCATCTATTATGCCGATGCCAATTATTATTCGGGCTATTTGGCATTTGCTTATGAGCAGTATGACAAGGCCCTTGTGGATTTGAAAAATGCAGAAGGCGATCCAAAATACAAGAATCGCGTGCCAATCATGATTGTCAGTAGCTATTACAAACAAAGGCGATTCGGTGAGTTGGTACAATATGCATCTAAGTTCAAAGATGCCATCACCACCAACAGCCGATTGGATTACCTCTATCAAATTTATCAGATTACGGCTGAGGCTTATTACAATGAAGGCCAGTTCAAAGAATGCTTAGAATACTACGATTTGTATGTGCAATTGGCGCAGCAGAACATTACCCAAGAGACCTTCTATCGAATGGGCTATGCTTATTATAAAACAGCAGCAGCCGATAAGTCCATTGAGCAATTCAAGAAAGTGGCTTTGAACAACGATACACTGGCACAAAATGCTTCTTATTATTTGGGTAAACTCTACGTTGAACAGCAGAATTTTCTCTTCGCCATTGCGGCCTTTGACAAAGCTGCTTCTCTCGATTTCAATAAGGAAATCCAGGAAGAGGCGGTTTTTAACTCGGCAAAAGTGAATTTCGAAGCGAATAAGTATTCCCAAGCGATTATTGCGCTGGATAAGTTCATGCGTGATTACCCTTCAAGCGACTATATTCCTGAAGCGAACAACTTAATCAGTGAGGCCTTCTTAAATACCAATGATTATTCTAGGGCAATTACTTTTATCGAACGAATTCCAAACAAATCGGAGCGTTTGAAAGAAGCCTACCAAAAAGTCACCTTCTTTAAAGGGACGGAATTTTATAATGCTAGAAAGTATGATAACGCTGTCCAACTTTTCGATAAATCATTGCAATATCCTGTAGATCAGGATTTAGCTAGTGCAGCTCATTTTTGGAAAGGAGAGGCTTTTGCCACTGCTCAGAATTATCCGCAAGCCATTGCCGCCTACCAAAAGGTTTTCAACAACAGAAACAGAGATTCGGAATATTTTGTAAAAGCCAATTATGGCATTGGCTATTCCTACTACAATAGCCGCGATTACGGCAACGCACGTGTTTATTTCAAACGATATGTGGATGCGCTTGAAAATGCCAATGACAAGCAGAATTTCAATGATGCGATGATCCGCTTGGCCGATTGCTATTATGTCGATAAAGAATATCCAACCGCAATAAGCTATTACGAACGCGCCATTAATACCGATAACCCTGATGTTGACTATGCTTATTTTCAAAAAGGTGTGGTTCGGGATTTTCAAGGGAAAAAGGACGAGGCCATTGAGGCCCTTGACATAGTAATCAACCGATTTGCAGATTCTCGCTACTATGACGATGCCATTTATAAAAAGGCACAAATCCAGCTGGAAGACAACCAGTTCAGGAATTCAATCCAAGGATTTAACAGGATCATAGAAAGGCTAAGTCAAAGCCCATTTATTCCTTATGCTTATGAGAGCCGTGCTTTGGCTTACTTCAATTTAGAAGATTATGAACAAGCCGAACGAGATTATACTACCATTTTGGACAATTATATCACCAGCTCGGTATCGAATTCTGCCTTATTGGGGCTTCAAAACACATTAAAACTTCAGAATAAAACGATCCAATTCGATAAGTACCTATCTAAGTACAAAAGTGCTCATCCAGAAAATCAGGCCTTGGAAAACATAGAATTTGAATCTGCCAAAAACCTTTTCTTCGGACAAGAATATAATGCAGCTATCGGTGCCTTTGAGGATTATAAAAGGAATTATCCGAACAGTGGATTGGTTTTCGAGGCCAAGTACTATCAAGCCGAAAGCCACTATAGAATGAATGATACCGAAAAGGCTTTGGAACTCTTTTATGAAGTCAAACGCGATAATAAAATCACGGGTATGGACCGAGTATTTGAGCGCATTGGAGAACTACAGATTAAATCTGGCGATTTTCAAGAAGCTGCTAATTTTTATACCCAGCTGGAGCAAGTGGCCAAGAGCAAAAGGCAAGAAAATGATGCATGGCTTGGATTGCTAGAAGCTTATTTCAGGCTGAGCAACTTTGCACAAATGCGCGTTTATGCCAATAATATCATTGAAAAAGGAGCCGTTACGCAAGATGCAAACGATAAAGCCCATTTATATTTGGGAAAGGCAGCGTATACTGAGGGCAATTTCGATGAAGCCATAGATCAGTTCGTAACCACAATCAATACTGCCAAAAACGAATTTGGAGCCGAAGCGCAGTTCATGATCGGAAGGATTTTCTATCAGCAAAAACAGTATCAACAGTCTTTGAATACCCTGTTCGAAATGAATGAGAATTTTTCGGCTTTCGATAACTGGCTAGGCAAAGCCTTTTTGCTAATTGCCGATAACTACGTTGCGCTCAATGAATTATTCCAAGCCAAGGCAACCGTCAATTCTATCATTCAATATTCGCCCGTGAAAGAGATTGTAGATGAAGCCAAGATTAAGCTCGAAGCCATTATAAAACTTGAAGGCGAAATTCCAACACAAGAAGAAGTAAATGCGGACACTACTGGAAAAGGAGGGAATTAAGATGAGAAAGATAACACAACTTATAATCCTCGTTTTTGGAATTGCTTACTCCTTTGCTGGCCATGCCCAGGGCAGTCAGTTAGAAGAAGCGGAAATTGTAATTAGAAAGGACAGAAAAATTACGCTGCCACCGGCCAATCGGAATTTCGAGAAGATTCCGCAACTACCGGTACAAAGTGCCAAATCAAAACAGACTTATTCTTTCAATGAATATCCTCTGAATTTAACACCCATCCAGCCCAATTTCAGAGCGGTTAATTTGGTGGTCAGCGAAAAGCAGAAGGAGATTACTGGCAATTACTTTAAACTAGGTTATGGCAATTTTGGCACCCTGATGGGCGAGGCCTATTTAGGGTCGGTGCGTAATCCTACTTATCTCTACAATCTTTATGTTCGTCATAGATCATCTTCGCGAGGACCGGTTTTTGATAAAAACTCAGCAGACGGTAAAACCGATGTAGTGCTTGGGGGTAAGTTTTTTAATGGCACCAATACCATCTCTGGCGACATTCAATACGGTAGCCGAAGGGTTCATTTTTACGGCTATAACCCAGCTTTGGATTTGACTCCCGATTTGATTGAAAGGAAGTTCACGAGTTTTACCGCCCGTGCGGCTGTTGAAAAGACCGCTTTGGATGAAGTAGTGAGTTATCATTTCAGGACCAATTGGGATTTCTTCAGAGACAACTTCGAAGCAAGAGAAAACCGTTTCAACTTTGATGCGGGTTATGGCTATAATTTTTCGGAACAATTGCATTTCGATTTGCAGGCAATTGCCACTTTTGCGAATAGAGAAGACACGGATAACATCAGTAGAAACTACTACAATTTCAGACCTCGACTCGCGTATTTTGGGAAGAAATTCACCATTAAAGCAGGGGCGAATTTAGCAGGTGATGATGATGATTTAACTCAAATCACAACGACTGCAAAGGATGGTTTTAAAGTGTATCCATCTTTTAGATTAGATGTCAACCCAACTTCCAGTATTAACCTGTATGCTGGCTATGAAGGTGATTTAGAGTACAATACTTTTCAAGGATTCTCCAGCGAAAACGCATTTCTGCAATCTGATTTTATTTTGCTTAATACCGATAAGCAAAGTGATATTTTCGGAGGGGTGAATATTGATTTGACCAATGGATTCAGAGTGAATGCAGGCCTTTCAATGGCCACGCTACAACGATTGCCTTTTTTCACCAACAGCATTACAGATTCCACAAGATTTGAAGTCCTTTATGATGGCGATGCAGTGAATAGGTCCAACGTTTATGGAGAGTTGGTTTATGAAAATACAGGCGCTTTGAGAAGTGCCCTGCGCTTCGACTATTTTAATTACGAACTCAATACTTTGGCGGATCCTTATCATAAGCCACAATATCAAGCGGTGTTGAACAACGCTTTTTTCCCTATTGAAAACCTTAAAGTATCTGCGGATTTATATTACCTAGGTGGGTTGGTTGGTTTGAACAGAGAAAGCAATACTAGGGTGGAGTTGGATGATATAATTGACTTGAACTTGGGCGGTGATTATAATTTGAATGAAAGGATTTCTGTTTTCCTTCAATTCAAGAATATTTTAGGAAAAGAATATGAGCGCTACTTGAACTATAAGGCCAGAGGGATCCAATTTTTGGGCGGCATAACCGTCTCTTTCTGATTTTTATGCATTCTAGGGGCTGACATTTTTAATATCGTGGTGATATTTTGTTAATTTGAGGGAATATCAACTAAGACCAACATCACATGGCTGCAAAAAAGAAGGGAAATACTTCAGACGACAACAAGAGAAAAGGAAAACCGAATCAAGGCGCTGCAAATAAACCTGCCCCAAAGGCCGCTGACGATGATTTCGGATTGGATGATATCGATGATATAGCTCCGCTCGAAGATCCTACTGATGAATTAGAACTTGGGGTAGAAGATAACACCCAACCAGCAGAAGTGCCAGTTGTAGAAGAGGTAAGCCCACAGCCAGTGGTTGTGGCCGAAACACCTAAACCTGAAAAACCGAAAACGGTGAAGGAAGAGAAGGAAGAAGAGAAAAAAGGAGGAATGCTATGGCTGATCGTCCTTGTGATCCTTTTGATTTTAGCTGCCGTTTATTACTTCGGTTTCTACAACAAGAAGGAAGCAAAACCACTTCCGCCTCCTCCAAAAATCGAAGAGAAAAAACCTGAACCTGAGCCTGAACCAGTAGTGGCACCCGTAGTAGTACCTGCTGAAATTTTTACAATTTCTACTCGTGAGGGACGTTATTATGCCGTAATCGGTAGTTTCTTCGATGTAGATTTAGCGGAGGATTTGGCTAAAGAAATAGTAGCCTCTGGCGTTTCAGCATATATTTTGCAACCTTCTGGAGACGCAGTATTCCATAGGGTTGGGCTTTTGATGGAAAATGCAAGTTCAATGAAAGAGGCTGAAGCAAATCTGACAAGCTACAGAGAGAAATACGGAAACACAGTCTGGGCATTTAAATATTAAAATGACTTTTATACAAGAATTAGCTACGGCCGACACGCTCAGCGTATCGGGTGAGGATGGTGGGCCTTTGTTTTGGTTCGATTTATTATTGAAGGGCGGAATTTGGTTAATTCCACTTCTAGCCCTTTGGGTAATGGCCATTTATATTTTTTTTGAACGTTATCGCCATATCAACCGGGCTTCCAAAACTCCTTTCGAGTTCATGGACAAGATCAAAAACCTGGTACTTGATGGAGATATCAATGGTGCCAAATTGCTCTGCTCTCAAACCGAGTCGCCAATCGCCAAAATGATTGAAAAGGGGATACACAGAATCGGGAGTCCATTAAAAACGATTGAAGCCTCTATAGAAAACGTAGGTAAAATTGAAGTGTATAAGCTTGAAAAGAACCTTTCGTTGTTAGCAACAATTTCAGGAGCTGCCCCAATGATTGGTTTCTTAGGAACTGTAACGGGTATGATTCAGGCTTTTATTGCCATTGCTCAGGAAGAAGGTTCGGTAAGTCCAAAATTACTTTCCACAGGTATTTATGAGGCCATGATTACTACCGCATTGGGACTTGTAGTGGGTATCATTGCGTATTTGGGCTATAATTATTTGGTATCGAAGGTGCAAAAGGCCATTCATTATATGGAATATACTTCGGTAGATTTTATTGACTTACTACAAGAACCTCAGTAATGGATATCAAAACTAAACATAAGGTCGATGCGAATTTCAGCATGTCTTCTATGACAGACATTGTGTTTTTATTGCTGATTTTCTTTATGCTGACCGCCTCCTTCATCACACCTTCAGGACTTCCAGTGAATCTGCCATCGGCTGCGGCTTCGAATATCGTAATGCAGAAAAACAGCGTTACTATCACCGAGGACCTGCGCTATTACGTAAACGACAAGGAAGTGAGCCTAAATAGCCTTGAGCAAGAATTGAAAAATGTAATTAACGGTCCAGAAGGCTCAATTACTTTGCATGTTGATAAAACAGTAGATTCAGAATTTTTAATTAAGGTAGCGGGTATTGCTGCTAAATTGGAGCAAAAAGTAACTGTAGTAACGAAACCTGAATAGGATGTCGGAACAAGAAAAAAAGGATAAAAAATTCAGTATGATCATGTCGGGCATTGTGCACGGCACGCTACTAATTTTGCTGTTGTTTCTTGTGGCTTGGCGCGAACCAGACCCACCAATTCCTGAATATGGCATTGAACTGAATTTTGGCATGGAGCAAGCTGGTTTTGGGGATACCGAGCGGGAAAGCGATGCTCAAATCGAAGACACAGAAAACGATACTCCTCCAAATGCCGAAGTCGAAAGTGAAGATGCTCCTGAAGAGCAACCTGTGGAAGAAACGCCTGTAGAAGAAGTTGAGGCTGAACCAGTGAAAGAGGTGGTGAAAGAGCCTGTAAAGGAAGCACCGAAAGAAGCGGTGAAAGCTGCGGAAGTGCAAAAAACCGAAAGCCCTGTAAAGACAGAGGAGAAGAAGGTTGAAAAAGTAGAAGAGAAAAAAGAGGAGGTCGTACCTCCTGTTGAAGAGAAAAAGGTAGAAACTCCGCCTGTGGAAAAAAAGGTGGAACCTAAGCCAAAACCGAAGCCTACTGTGGACGAACGTGCTGTAATGGGTGGTGGTAAAAAGACCGATACCAATAGTACCGATCCTGCATCGAACAATCAAGGTAAGGTGACGGATACCCGCGGTAACATGGGCGACCCGACTGGTAAGACCACTGCTAACGGAACCAAAGCGGGAGGTGCGGACTTAGGCGTTAGTTTAAGTTTAGATGGTTGGAAATGGCAAGCACCACCAACGGAAAAGGACGATTCTCAAATTGATGGTATTATCAAATTTAGAATCGAAGTTGATGACAGGGGTACAGTGATCAACGTTACAAAAATCCCAGGTACAACCATTAGTGATAACACGATTATTGAGTTTTATAAAAAACAAGTGGAGAAGCTCTCCTTTGTTCAAACCGATCCAAATAAGAGCGCGGCCCTTCTTTCTCGCGGTGAGATCACTTTTGTGATTAAGACGAATTGAGTTTTTAAAATCACCGCAATCATTAATAAGCTAGTTCAGTTCTTTAGCGAAACAATAGGAGGGAATATCAACTGAGTTCCTGGCAGTAGTTTTCTGAATTTATTCAAACCATTGTATTTGGCCACTTGCACATAATAACTTGGGCTATTGTAAATCTGATTACATAAATCAGGAAGGGTGTCACCCACCTGAACGAGATGGACATAAGGTAGATTTGCGTTTTCCATACCTTATTAAGGTAGAAAGTAATTTGTTCAAAACCTGAGCTTGGTCTAGTCTTAGCGAGATGTTTAGACTTGCGGGGCGTACAAAAGTAATTTCACATACTGCCTATCTCATTTTTAAGTCACCTCGCAGAGGTCTTTTTCAGTAACATAAGAATGAGCAAACAGCAAACGACCGTTTTCCTACCCTGATCATGATACTTCTGGAGAGGGGTCTGATTTTGTGCTAGTTGTACTTACAACCATTGTGGTTAATTCTACGACCAGCCCTGAAGGGGCTAAATATGAATAACAAAGGGTACAGCCCTTTGAGAAGACCACATCTCGATGGGCGTAAGCCCCGAAGGGGCGCAATAAAAGAAATAGATAAAAGTACACCGCCCTTGCAGGGCTCAAAAAGTCTGGAAGAGTTAGGAGAATGGCTTATAGCCATTCTTGTGGTATTAAGCCCCTTCAGGGCAGCTTAATTACGCTGTGCTATTTACTTGAGACTGCCATAAATAACAGCAAATGACCGTTTTCCTACCCTGACGCAGGAAGGGTCTAATCATTGTTTAGTTCCTTCCTCCGATGCTTCGGAGCTCAGGATAGAAAGCAGTGTGTGCTTAATTACTTTGTGTAATTTATTTTGGGACTGCCATAAATGACCAAAAACGACTGTTTTCCTTCCCTGACGCAGGAAGGGTCTAGAACGCATCCTAAAACGGACTAACGAGTACAAGGAGATTCCCTGTCAAACAGGGAATGACGCTTCGAATTAGAGTGGTTGTGTCCAAGAGTTTGTAAATACTGATAATTTCATTTTGAAGTCACCTCGCAGAGGTCTTTTTCAGTAAAACAAGCATGCAATGTTGAAGTGCTTACATATTTTATTAATGTCTCAGCGATATGCTATTCTCTGGTTATTCTCTAGCTCACCAACTCAAACCTCACTTGATCCCCAGGTTTGAGCTGCGCCATGCGATCAATTTCGGGAGTGAGTAAGTTGAGGAGGCGAGGATAACCGCCTGTGGTTTGCGCATCGGCCATAAGTACGATGGCTTGTCCCGCATTGGTGATTTGTATAGTACCCGGAATTACACCAGAAGATATAATTTCTCCCAAACTTTCATAACCTTCAATGGGCTCTTGTAAGCGATAACCCATACGGTTAGAATCAGGGGTGATGGTAAAACTTTTAGAAAAGAAAATCCCTACAAAAAGGTTGGAGAACAAATGAAATTCTGGCCCTTGCATTACTTTAATGGGCATTTGTAGGGCATCGAGCTGCAGCGTTTCCGAGGCAGTTTTTGGAGCAATAGGGCTGTCGCTTTCTACTTCAATGCGAATGTCTTTTTTAATCCAACTGTCGGGTGTAGCAATTTCGCCTTTAGAAGTGGAGGCACTGCAACTTCCCAGCCATTTGGTCACTTTCCATTGGCCGCGAATAGCTAAATATGCCCTGCAGCCTGCTATCGGTCGGCCGAAGTTCAAAAGATCGCCATCATCAATATTGATGGTTTGATTTTGGGCAATGGCTTGTCCATTAATTTCAGGAGAAAGCATTGCGCCAGTAATGGCAATTTGGCAAGCACCTT
>PCUU01000031.1:0-11907 GCA_002786855.1 Cytophagales bacterium CG12_big_fil_rev_8_21_14_0_65_40_12 | reverse complement strand
CGGCCCTAAAAGAGTGATTTCAAATAAGGGATACTCGGCAGCATTGCCCACCAAGTCATTGGCCAAACGTGCAGACCTTTTGTCCATAACCCCACCCACAGGAATGCCGAGATGCTGATGTCCCGTTCTGCCCAAATCCTGAATGGTAGTTTGCAGTCCTGTTTTTATGAAGCGAAGTTTAGTCATGCCAAGTGGTTTGAGGGTAAGCCATCAGCCTGAGGGTTTCGAATTCTTTGCGGTCGATCGCTTTGAATTGAACCTGATCGCCCGGCTGAAGGAGAGAAGGTTGATTTCTTGTTGGATCGAACATTTTAATCGGGCATTGCCCAATGATTTGCCAACCTCCGGGCGCATCGGTAGGATAAATACCTGTTTGGATGCCTGCCAAACCCACTGCGCCCTCGTTTACAAGTTTTCTTGGTTGCTTTTTCCGTGCTACTTTCAAGGCTTCGGGCAGACTTCCCATATAAGCAAAACCCGCCACAAAGCCGAGCATATACACTTTGAAAATGGTGGTGGTATGAAGTTCAATAATTTCAGTTGAACTCAGTCCTGTTTGCTCCATTACCTCTTCCAGATCTAGAGCAAATTCGGCATCATAGCACACGGGAATTTCTATAACGCTGACATTGGTTTTCGTGCTGCTGCTTTTCGATTTGGCTGAATTTTCAATCAAATCGCACATTTCAGTAAAGTTGTTGAGGGATGCATCGAAACCCACGGTTAACGAACAGTAGGCAGGAATTAGGTAAGTCACTTCAGGAACAGCTTTCAACGCAGCGGCCAAATCAAGCACTTCTTGGTTAATGGCATCATCAATCTTTTGTTCAAAATTGACGAGCAGGGCGCTATCTCCAAAAGCCAGGATTTTCATGTTATAGAAAAGGCTTTTTTCTCAATGTTATGATTTTTCAAAGCAGTATCTATTGCTTTCAATAATTCTACGGCTTTTGGATTATCGCCATGAATACAAAAACTCTGTGCATTGATATTTACTTTTTCGCCTGCCAAGGTAGAAGTATAACCCTCTTTTAGAATAGAAATCACTTGCTTGGCGGCTTCTTCTGAGTCGTCCAGTACTGCCCCTTCTTTAGCTCGGCTCATCAATTGACCGTCAGCTTCGTACCTGCGGTCGGCAAAGGCTTCAGCAATAAAAACCATTCCATTGGCTTCCGTAATAGCTTTTACATGACTCCCTGCCAAACCCATAATCGCCAAATTAGCATCTACCATGAGGCAGGTTTTTACCACAGTTTCAGCTAAATCCTTGTCTTTAGCCATTTGATTGTACAGTGCGCCATGCGGTTTTACATAGGATAGCGTGCCTCCTAAACTTTCTACCATGCCCTTGATGGCGGAAACTTGATAGAGGACAGATGCTTTTAATTCTTCATTCGACATGGGCAACACCCTGCGACCAAAGCCTTGCAAATCGGGGTAACCGGGGTGCGCGCCAATCTGTACTTTATTTGCCAAAGCGTTTTCGATGGTTTTCAGAATGTGATAGGGGTCACCCGCATGCTGACCACAGGCGATATTGCAGGAGGTGATATAAGGAAAAATGGCATCATCATTTCCAATGGTGTAGTTGCCAAAGCTTTCGCCCATATCACAATTAATATCGATTGTGATCATTTTTGCATGTATTTATGGAGTGATGATACCGCCTGCTGTTGGATTTTCTTCTTCATAAATGGTGACCAGCCTAACAGTATTCCTGGCAAGCCTAAGGCCATTGAAGACCATTTCCATAAATTGAAGCGGTCTTTGTGATAGACGATTTTGCCTTCTTCAATGATAAATTCTGCGCTGATTTTGTTGTGTACCATGCGCAAGGTTTTGCTGAAGGGATAAATGGCTGTCCAATTTGCTTTTGCCTTGCCGTTGGTGACTTCGCCAATGGTATGGGAAATAGAAAGGCTTTTTCCGCCACGTTCAATCAGCATCGACCACATGGCAGTAACTTCCTTGCCATTTAATCTGCCAAAGGCTGGGTCTTCGAAAACCGCATTAGGGGCGTAACATGAGTTCATTGTTCCCGCATCTTTCTGAGCAAAGGCGGTGTAGAATTTGTCGATTAATTCTCGGTTTTGTTGAACAGACATAGGCGATAAAGTAAAAATTTACTCAATATAACCTTCTTTCTTGAACCAATTGTAAGCTGAACGGATGGCATCTTTGGCTGTTAAATCGGGTTCATACCCTAGCTCTTCTTTTGCTTTGGCGCCATCAATGTGCTGGCCGCTGGAAAGTACCGCAATCGCGGTAGCCGATAGTGTCGGTGGAGTGCCTCTAAAAAGTGTGTATTTAATTTCTTGCATCTTCGAAATGAACTTGGCAAGCCCTAAAGGAAGCGTCTTTTGAAGCACAGGCACATTGGCGATTTCACTGATAGTGGCTACTAGCGCTTCAATGCTTGTGTTTTCGCCTGAAATCAGATATCGTTCGCCAATTTTACCTTTTTCCAAAGCTAAAAGTAAGCCTCTGCCTGCATCTCGGGCGGCCACTACATTGCGAAGACCACTGATATATGCTGGTAATTCTTCATTGGCCAAGTCTACGATCAATCGTCCAGTAGTTGGGCCGTAATCGTACTCGCCAAAAGTCATGGTTGGAATGCCAATCACTACGGGAAGCCCTTTTGCTGCACCAGCGCGGGCCATTTCATCCATCAACCATTTTACTTGTAGATAAGGATTCTGATTTTCAGGAGCTTTCGGATAGAATAAATCTTCTTTCCCTAAACCATTTTCGTTTTTAGGTATGGCAATTGCACCACCCACATACATTGCCTTTTGACAGCCAGCAGCTTCAACACCATCCAGAAAGAACTGCATTTGTAAACGGGAAGTCTTAATTTCTTGATGTAATGGTTTGGGCACGGTAGGATAGTAGGCAGCACAGTTGGCGATATAATCCAAGCCTTTTAGGGCGCGAATCATACTACCGCGATCGTCCAAATCAGCAATTCTACTTTCAAATTGTAAGTCTTTAATGCGATCTAGATTGGAGCCTGGCCTATGAATGATCACTACTTCGTATTGACGCAGTTGTGCTGCAATGGCCAGATGGTGGCCCAACATTCCGGTACCGCCAATAATGCCAATTTTCATTCAAATAAAGGTTTATGGATGGCCTAAATCCATTTTAGGCCAGAGAGATTCAGTTACAGAGTATAGGACTAGTCCTCATCGTCTTCGTCCTCGTCTTCATCACTGTCATCAGCAATGTCGAAATCAGAGGTCTCTTCTTCATCGACTTCTTCTGCGTGTTTTTCTTCGTATTCCTCCTTGATTTCGTCTTTCAAGTTGCCATCATCATCGTAGTCGTCATCGTCCTCGATCAATTGTTGGGCTTCTTCAACGGTCATTCTTACGAGGTAATACTTTTCGTCCGTTTCGAAAGGTAGGGCAGAAACGCGCTTACCGTCTTTGTTAGAGAAGTAAATAAGGTTGTCTTCAAAACCTTCAGGGTACTCAAGTTTAATTTGCTCCTGAATGGACAAATCTAACTTGTCAAAATCTTTGATTACCCTTGGTTTGGGACTTGGTGAATTCATAGTTTAAATGTGCTTCAATTTTAAGGCAATTTCAATTTAAAAGTTAAAAAGTCAATGGTTGAGAAAAATATTTTCAGAATTTCTCGCCAATTAGGCATGAAGCGACCCTATTTGTAGCAAACTGGTTGAGGTTCTTGGGAAGAAAATGACCGTTTTCTTTCCCTGACGCAGGAAGGGTCTAGCTCCCCTAAGTCGTTTGGTTTAGCAGAGTGACAATAAGTTCCTTCCCCCGATGAGGTCGGGGTCAGGATGAAAAGCATTGTACATCCAATTACGATGTGCTGTACTTTTCCTATTGCTGTTCACTTTGGCCTGGTAACTTGCCATTAAATGTTGAAATCGAAAATGACCGTTTTCTTTCCCTGACGCAGGAAGGGTCTAGTTCTGCCTTAGTCGCTCGACTAAGCCGAGCGGCCACGCAATGAGATGGCTGATCGGTTACTTTACTTCCCTAGCTACGATTTTCAGGGCTTTCTCTCTTTCGAATCTTTCAATACCAAACTGAATCAGTAATTCGATCAATTCAGAATAGCTTACGCCTGTGGCTTCCCACATTTTAGGGTACATACTGATAGGGGTGAAGCCCGGTAATGTATTGATTTCGTTGATCATGATCACACCGTCATCACTCAAAAAGAAATCAACGCGTGAAAGGCCTTCGCAACCAAGTGCTGTATACGCTTTTTTGGCCGTTTCACGAATTTCTTCCATTTGCTCATCGGTAAGTTGTGCGGGAATATGGATGGTTGAAGCATCTTTACTCACGTATTTCGACTCGAAATCGTAGAATCCGCCATCAGTAACAATTTCTCCAGGAAAAGAAGCTTGAGGTTTTTCGTTGCCCATCACTGCCACTTCAATTTCGCGGCCGCTGATGTTTTGTTCGATCAAAACCTTGCCATCATATTTCAAAGCGTCCTCTAAAGCTGCTTGAAACTCAGCCTTCGATTTGACTTTATGTACACCAACAGAAGAACCAAGATTGGCGGGTTTGATGAAAAGAGGTAAACCCAATTCATGTTCTACTTTTTCGAAATTAGGGGTATGCGTCCATGTCGCACAAACATAGGGTGCAATTGCGATTCCAGCATCCCTAAGTAATCTTTTGGTAACATCTTTGTCCATACAGGAAGCGGATGCTAAAACACCACAACCTACAAATGCCACATTGAGCATTTTCAGCATACCTTGAATGGTGCCATCCTCGCCAAAAACACCATGCAGCACAGGGAAAACGACATCGATTGTATCCAGGATTTTGCCTGATCCATTTTCAAGAATCTGCGCATTGTTTGTCCCTTGCACCAAAGTGATGGCCGTTCCGTTGGTGGCTTTTACATCTTCGGAGGTTTGCAGAAACCAATGGCCTTCAATGTCAATTTTAATAGGGATCACCTCGAAGAGGCTTCTATTGATGTTTTTTAAAATTCCATTGGCTGAAATAAGTGAAATTTCATGTTCGGTAGACCGTCCACCAAAAACAACTGCGACCTTGATTTTTGACATTGAAAAATGATTGAAATTGATTGTGTGAATAACGTCAAGAGAAATAAATATTCATATTCTGAGGTCGATTTTATTCCTTCCAAAAGAAGTCAAGAATGGAATCAATTTCTACTGTTGATTTCAATGGGAGTGCCATTCGCTGACCTCGGCCAAGTAAGAGTTTGAGTAGGTTTGTTTTTTTCTGAGGCCCTCGTTTTTAGGTTGTAAAGGGTTCCGCTCAGCCGTTTTCTAATGCGGCTGATGATGATGTTGTTGAGGTTAATGATCATTTTCTGATCTTGATAAACCCCTAAATAACCCACTTTAACATGATTTTCACCATGCTTTTGCAACTTCCACTGCGCTGAATAAAAGTCGACTAAGTCGTAGTCTTCATTTCTATCATATTCTCTTATTTGAGTAGAGCGGGTATGGAAAATTTCGTTCTCGAAACTCACATCTACTTTCACTCGCCCAGTTTTCTTTACGAAGAGCCACGGAATATCCACAAAGAAATCGAAGGTAAAGGAAGAGTCAGCTTTGTCCATAAAGAGCATCTTTGATTTGCTTTCACCTTCCACCCAGTCATAGCCATCTACATCCAAAATCAGGTTCATGACTTCGTAAATGCTTGAATTTTCTATGATAAAAGATGCTCTTAACGACTTGTAGCCGTCACTCAGGGTGTCTAGTTGCGTGATGGAAATACCTTTTTCCTCCCAAGTTTTTTGAGAAAACCCGATTTGAGTAATCAGTAGGAGTACAAAGAAGGTACTAGAGCGAAACATGTGTTGTTCTACAATTAAACATCGAATTAAGTCAACTAATCGGAGAATCGTAAAATGCGCTAGCCATTAAATGTTAAAATATAGTTGGATCTTTGATTCATAGAAAGTTTACAGCTGCAAATTCTTGAAAGTGATAGAGATCGTTTTCTTTCCCTGACGCAGGAAGGGTCTAATTGCTTTTGGCGAGACATGTTAGTTCCTTCCTCCGATGAGGTCGGGGTCAGGATGGAAAGCAGTGCGGATATAAGTCCTTTGCTTCAGCAAATAGTTGGTTTGCTGATCGACCACACAGTGAATACTACTTACAAGCTTTCACATTCTTTTTATATCTTCCCGAATGAAGTCAAAACTCTGGAGTCTACTTTTTTGGATGGTGATTGCTGCGGCTTTTATTGGCCCAGGTACGGTTACCACAGCAGCAGCTGCCGGAGCGGGTTATGGTTACAGCTTACTTTGGGCATTGGTTTTTTCGATTTTTGCCTGTGTAATTCTACAAGAATCCGCAGCTCGAATTACCATTACTTCTGGCTTTACTTTGGGCGAAGCCATCAAAAACAGATTCAAGTCAAATAGAGTAGCCTTAATGATTGGAATTGCCATTTTTTTAGGCTGTGCTGCTTATGAAGCTGGTAATATCCTCGGAGCCATTTCGGGTGTGGCCTTGATTTTCACTGGAATACAACCTGCAGTTTTTACTGTGATTGTGGTGGGGATAAGTGCAATCGTACTTTGGAGCGGAAAAACCAGCACCGTGGCGAACTTTATGGGTTTTGTGGTGGCCATTATGGGCTTCGCATTTCTTGTAGCAGGTTTGAGCACGCCAATCGATGGTTCTTCAATGTTGAAGGGAGCATTTATCCCATCCTTTCCAAAAGGTTCGGTTTTGATTACGCTGGGCTTAGTCGGTACTACGATTGTGCCCTACAATATTTTTATGGGTTCTGGTTTGGCAAAAGGGCAAAGCTTGAAATTCATGAGGTTTGGATTGATCCTGGCCATCATTTTAGGTGGAGTAATTTCAATGGGCATATTATTGGCTGGCACCTCAGTAAAGGATGGTTTCAGCTTTGAAAATCTATCATCGGCCCTGCAGGCAGAACATGGAGAGTGGATGGCCTATGTTTTTGCTTTAGGCTTATTTGCGGCAGGATTTACCTCAAGTATTACAGCTCCTTTGGCGGCAGCCATTACTCTAAAAAGCGTAGCTAAATATGAGAAAGGTTGGGGCAACTCAGAACGAAACTATCGATTGGCTTGGGGCTCGGTTTTGTTGACGGGTTTGGTGTTTGGAGTAACGGGAATCAAACCCATTCCGGTTATTATTCTCGCCCAAGCAGCAAACGGACTTATCCTACCTGTCATTGCTATTTTCCTTTGGTTAGTTTGTAATATCAAGAAGTTGTTGAAGGAGCATGTCAATAGTTTCGCTATGAATTTGGCCATGCTTTTCACTGTGTTCGTGGCCAGTACTTTGGGCTTTATCAATGTGTTTAAGGCTTGTTTTTCAGTGATAGGCGCGACTTTTGAGTTTGAAGGGGCGGTTCAAATTGCTATTCTGGCTCTTTCGGTTTTAGTGACTGTTTTGGCAGGAATAAAGGTGAGAAATGAGACCAAAATTTCACAAAATTCCTGATCCTAGTTTTCAATGAAGCCACTTTTTTACCCTCTGATAATTGCTGTTTTGTGTTTGAAAACATCTCAAGTAGATCGTCAATCACCTATTCAATTGAAGACCCCACCTCAATTAATTGCTACCGAATTGGATTTCGGAACAGATGCGATTACTTTTTGTATGCATGAAGGTACAAAAGTGCGTTTTGGACTGATTCTAGGAGAGCTTGAACTGAATGATCTTGATGTTAGGGTAGTGGGAGGACAAATCGACCTGAAAAAGAGAACCGATGAGGCAGGAGTTTATTTAGTCAACCCAAAGGCCGAAGAATTTGAAGTAGAAGTTTGGGTAAAAACTTATCAAATCGAACGATTTGTAGTGCCTATTAAAGGTCAAGTTTTATCCAAAACTGATGAAAAAGGACAATTTATCACAGAGGGTGCTGAATGGAAATCTTTGAAAGAAATCAGCGAAATTCGAGGAGAATATTCGAAAGTGATTGCCGAATGGAAATTCTATTCGCGAGTCTGTGAATAAGAAGAGCAGGGTTAAAACCTGAATGGAAAAGGTATTAGCCCTGCTAGTGATATTGTATTACTTAATTTTTGTAGCGAAGTAGTAAACAACTCCTTTCAAATCATTGTAGGCAAAAATATGCTGAGCAAAATCCTCGAACTTGGGTTTGCCATCAATGGCTTTGATCAACTCAGGTTCATCACTAAACAAGTCAGCGAAGGATTGTTTGTATGACACTTTTCTTACAATCACCGCTTGTTGATTATCCTTTACGACTAAAAGTGTTCTGTCTTCGCCTCCTACTACGCGAATTCCAGCTAGTTTTATCGGCATAGATTTAGATCCATTTGGATGATCATATACCTTGATATGCTGATCGAAGCCTGGATTCAAGAGCTGCAATAAGCCATACTTGTTGTTTCTGCGAGGTAAAAGCTCACGATCGTAGATCAGCCATTCTCGTTCCATCACATCTCTGAAATCAGTTTTTATGAATTGTCTTAGGCTCGTAGATTGCTCTGACAAGGTTTCGAACTTGGCAAAACCACCAGGTTTAATTGCGAATCGTCTGATCTGCTCGGCCTTGAATTTGTGGACAAGGCCATTCTCGTCTTTAATATTGATTCGTTTGATAAAGCCACCTTGCTCTATAACAGATCGCAATTGACCGTAAATGCTATCACCTTCTTGAGTGATTACATAACTGGGTTTCTCACTTATAAAAGTGGAATAGGGGGTTAAAAAGCTTTGGGCTTGCGCCTGAAAAGCAAGCACCAAAAGACTGACCGTGAATTTGAGTTTTTGCATGATTTAAAATTTTATGACCGTTTCGCAATTTGAATGCCAATTGGCAATAGATTCTGGCGAGCCGCAATTTATTCATAAGCTTTCATGTAATGCTTAATACTTCTTTCTAAAAATATTCTGAAAAAATGAGGTGATGCATTTGCATTCAAAAAATCCTTTCCTAGATTTGAGCCCTGATGAAAAACAGAAATTTACATGGCGCATGGTGGTGGCACTTAACTGAACTCGGTTAATGTGAACAGACGCTATATGTAATATTCAAAATATTTAAAAAGCCTGCTTCATGCAGGCTTTTTTCGTTTTAGGCGATTTTAACAAAAGGAAAATGAACCCGATTAAACTTCATACCACAACTCAAAAGCTATTGGCAGATACCATTACGCCAGTGAGTATTTATCTGAAGCTGCGCGATAAATTCGAGAACCCAATTCTGTTGGAAAGCTCTGATTACCATGGAAATGACAATAGTTTTTCTTACATCTGTTGTGATCCCATTGCGAGTTTCGAGGTGAAAGATGGACTTTTAAAGAAGCAGCTCCCAGGACTTCCTACTTCCACTTATAAGGTAGAAAATAGTGAGGTAGGGAATGAATTGAACGCTTTTGCTCAGAGTTTCGAGGCCGAAGAAAATCCTTATAAATTCATTAATAATGGACTGTTCGGTTACATAGGTTTTGATGCCGTTAAGTACTTTGAAAATATTCCTGTCAACACGAATAAGGAAGATCAATATGGTATTCCTGATCTTCTTTATCATGTCTATCGCTTTGTCATCGCTATCGATCATTTCAAAAACGAGCTCTATGTTTTTGAGCATTCTCCCGAAGGAGAAAAACCAAAAGGCTTAGAATCGATCATTAATCTGGTCAATAACAAGAACTATCCTTCTTATGAGTTCAAAACGAATGGTGAAGAGGAATCGAATTATTCAGACGACCAATTCTTAGGCATCATTCAAAAAGGCATCGACCATTGTTTAAGAGGAGATGTTTTCCAGATTGTATTATCGAGAAGGTTTCAAAAGGGCTTTAAAGGAGATGAATTTAATGTTTATCGCGCATTGCGCTCGGTGAATCCATCACCATACTTGTTTTATTATGATTATGGCAATTTCAAGATTTTTGGTTCTTCGCCCGAAGCGCAATTAGTCATTAAGAGCGGGCAAGCCACTATTCATCCCATTGCAGGCACATTCAAGCGTACAGGCAACGATGAGGCAGATGCTGAATTGGCCAAAGCACTCCACAATGACCCTAAAGAAAATTCAGAGCATGTAATGCTCGTAGATTTGGCCAGAAACGACTTGAGCAGGGCCGGTTCGAATGTTACAGTGGATACTTATAAAGAAATCCAATATTACTCTCATGTCATTCACTTGGTTTCTAAAGTCACTGGAACGCTTAATCCCAATGTCCTTTCGACCGACATGGTCACAGGGACTTTTCCTGCGGGAACACTTTCTGGTGCACCAAAAGTACGTGCCATGCAATTAATCAACGATTATGAAAGTACTCGAAGAGGCTACTATGGTGGTGCCATTGGTTTTATGGGTTTTAATGGTGATTTCAACCATGCGATCATGATCCGCTCTTTCTTAAGTAAAAACAGCAATCTCTTTTTCCAGGCTGGAGCAGGAGTTGTGGCCAAATCTGATAAAGCTTCTGAATTACAAGAAGTCAACAACAAACTGGGAGCACTAAGAAAAGCCATTGAAATGGCGGAGGGGATTCGGTAGTCGGTGAATCAGTGGGTCAGGGATCAGGAAATCAGAAATTAGAATAAAGATAAAAGTATAATCAGATGAAGAGTTTTAAAGATTTGGAAGCATGGAAAAAAGCTAGAGAGTTGAGAAAGGAAATTTCCTCATTGTCTAAGAGCTTTCCCATTGAAGAAAAGTACAAGCTTTCTGATCAGATAGTGAGAGCTGCTAGATCAGTTACGGCCAATATCGCTGAAGGTTATGGAAGATTTCATTATCAAGAGAATATTCAGTTCTGCAGAATTGCAAGGAGTTCTCTAACTGAAGTTCAAGATCATTTAACTGTGGATTGGACGAGGGCTATATCGACTTTCAAACTGAAAATAGGTATGACTTGCAAGCAGAAGAATGTATTCGAATTATTAATGGTTATATCAATTAACCCGTTGGGTGAAATAGGTTTTGTATAAAATATAGGCTCAGATATTGGATTAAGATACTGATATTCAGTATCTTAA
Source organism: Cytophagales bacterium CG12_big_fil_rev_8_21_14_0_65_40_12 (assembly GCA_002786855.1). Lineage (GTDB taxonomy): Bacteria > Bacteroidota > Bacteroidia > Cytophagales > Cyclobacteriaceae > Roseivirga. The sequence continues at coordinate 923 of PCUU01000031.1, read as the reverse complement.
TAGTGACTAAACCAACCCAATATCTATGTCAAATATAGTTAAGAATTATCAGAAGATACTGCATACCCTTCAACCTATTTATGAAAGGATTGAACTGTATCCCAAACTCGGAAGAAAGCCTAAAATGTCTGATATTGAGGTGATTGCCCTAAGTTTTACCGCTGAATACATGTCCATTGATAGCGAAAATTCGCTTTTTACCCAACTTGATGGTGCCGGGATAACCAACCTTATTGAACGAAGCCAGTTTAACAAGAGGCGCAGAGGGCTATTTGATCTGATAGAAAAAACCAGGATAGAATTGAGCCGGTATTTTGTGGAAAACGAGGACTATTTTATTGTGGATTCAATGCCCATGGAAGTTTGCAAATGGTCAAGACACATGAGGGCCAAGATATGTAAAGAGGATTACCAAACTTGCCCTGAAAAAGGGTATTGTGCTTCACAGGACAGTTGGTTTTATGGTTACAAACTTCATGGAGTATGCACCTTATCAGGGGTATTTACTTCTTTAGAAATCACCAAGGCCAACGTCCATGACATAGCATTTCTTGATGAAGTAAAACATCAACTATCTGATTGTGTGCTGCTTGGAGACAAGGGGTATCTCTCTGCAAGCTGGCAATTGGACCTGTTCGAATCGGTCAACATTACACTGGAAACTCCTATGCGGAAGAATCAGCATAATTATCAAAAACAACCATTTGTATTCAGAAAATCCCGTAAAAGGATAGAGACTTTGTTCTCTCAGCTTTGTGACCAGTTTATGATCAGAAGAAACTATGCCAAATCGTTCAGTGGTTTCAAAACCAGAATACTCTCTAAAATTGCGGCTATGACAACCATTCAGTTTATCAATAAATTTGACTTCAGCAGGAATATTAACAACCTCAAAATTCAAATCATTTAATTTCACCCAACGG
>PCUU01000008.1 GCA_002786855.1 Cytophagales bacterium CG12_big_fil_rev_8_21_14_0_65_40_12 | reverse complement strand
GAATCAATACTCGATAGGCTTATCGAAAGATGTGTAAGTACAAGCCCAATCACTAGAAGAGACATAATTCTTGCGACTTAAATGAGTAACCCTATAATTAAGAATTCTTATTGTCAGGATTCGATATCTTAGACTGCCAATTTAAGTGATGTTATGGAGTGGATCGTAAATTTCTTTAATGACATTCCCACCGAATTTCGAGCAGGAATTCTAATAGGGGGTGTTGTGATTTTCTGGGTGATTGAAGGCACATTGCCGCTGTTTAGTTTTCAATACAAAAAAGTACGCCATGCAGGATTGAACCTGTTTTTTACCCTGACGACAGCGGTTATAGGCTTTGGACTTGCTGGCGTTTTATTGGCTGCTTCGGATATGGTCGCCAACAATCAATTTGGGCTATTGTATATAATTGAATTGCCATTATGGGGTCAGTTGGTACTTGGGCTCCTTTTACTCGATTTTATTGGTGCTTATCTAGTTCACTACACCGAGCACAAAGTAAAATGGATGTGGAAGTTTCATTTGGTGCATCACTCTGATACCACGGTAGATGTTACCACAGGCTTAAGGCATCATCCAGGGGAAACAGTTTTTAGGATTGGCTTTACTATTTTGGCCGTAATTGTAGTTGGGGCACCGATGTGGCTCATTATGCTTTATCAAAGCGTTTCTGTCTTATTTGCCCATATTACTCATGCGAACATAAAAATGCCTAAAACGATAGATCGTGCCCTTTCATGGGTTTTTGTTACTCCACTGATGCACAAGGTACACCATCATTATACCCAGCCCTTAACGGACACCAACTATGGCAATATCTTTTCGTTTTGGGATCGAATATTTGGGACTTTTGCGCAGGTAGAAGATACAACCGAACTGATCTATGGCATTGATACGCATATGGACTCTGAAGAAAATGATCGCATGAGTAACTTACTCAAAATTCCTTTTCAGCCTTATAGAACTCCAGAGGGTACTAAGTTTGGAAAGTTAAAAGAAGGGAATTGAAATGCTACCCATAGAACAAAAATCCATCGCCTATTTGACAAGTCAATTTTCTCAAAACGGAACGGTTGAATTGGTTACCATAAGACCGAAAAGGGGAGAATTACCAGTAATCGTTCAAGAGGTGGAGGCCATTGTAGATCGAGGCCTTGATGGTGACCATTATGCATCCAAAGGTGGCAAACGCCAAGTCACTTTGATTCAAGCAGAGCATATTGCCGCGGTGAGTTCCATGCTCGGAAGAGAGATGATTGATCCTTTATCGCTTAGAAGAAATGTCGTTGTGCATGGTATCAACCTTCAATCCTTAAAGGGGAAACAGTTTAAATTAGGTGAAGCTATTTTGGAGCATACTGGTGATTGTCATCCTTGTTCTCGGACGGAAGAAAACCTAGGAGAGGGTGGTTACAATGCAATGAGAGGACACGGAGGCATTACGGCCAAAGTGATTTCTTCAGGGGTAATTCGCAATGGTGATTCTCTTGAACCCATTTCTTAATTCAGCTTTAAACTTTGTCTAAAATCCAGAACAAGGAACCGTTCCGTATATGCTTTTAGCTAAATTGGATCAAGTGAAAATCAGCATTATTATTCCTACACTAAATGAAGCCAAAGTCATTGGTAGTTTAATTGCCAAACTCAACGAGCAATGCCGAGGTAGGGAGATAGAGATCATAGTTGCAGATGCTGAGAGCCAAGATGGGACTGCAAATATTGCCAGAGCAGCTGGTGCCAAAGTGATTACCGGGCCTGCCTGTTGCCGAGCCAAGCAGATGAATGTAGGGGCAAAAATTGCCAAAGGCGAGGTGCTTTACTTCGTTCATGCGGACCTTGTTCCTCCAGATTCTTTCTTCGATGATATTCTAACAGCAGTTGAAAATGGTCATCGCTATGGCTGCTACCAAGTAACTTTTGATCGACCTGTGCCAGGATTAAAATTCAACAGCTCACTTTCCAAGTATCAAGGCATCTTTTTCCGGGGGGGTGACCAAACACTCTATATGACCCGTGACTTTTTTGATTTGATTGGAGGCTTTGATGATGACACCGTGATTATGGAGGATTATGAAATTTTACTTCGCGCCAGAAAACATGAGAAAATTCATATCATGGATGAAAAGGTAATTATTTCTGCCAGAAAGATGGAAGCCAATAATTACTTCAAAACCAATGTGATCAATGTATTGGTATTTGTATTGTTCTTCCTAGGTGCTTCTCAAAAAACGCTGGTAAATATTTATCAGAAGTATGTGAAAGGGGCTAAGTATAAATATAAGGGGAATTAAGCACAGAATTTGATTATCGCAAAAATGGGATTGCAGGCACCAATAATATGCTTTTGTCCAGTTGACTTCTCACAACTGACATAATAGTGAATACCACATTGTAACCGTAAAGTAGAGCCAACTTCCAAAAAGCATTGAAAATATTATCCATTTCCGTATCGCTAGAAATGCCAAATCCTAAGAACAGATTGCCAAAAGACATCATAAAGAACACAAGGAAAGCCAATAGCCAAGTGATCTGAAAGTTTAGAATAGCTTTGCCCGCAACGTTTACACCTTTCACTTTATCTTTCTTAAAAATCCATAATATAAGCGGAAGAATAATGGCCAATAACGGATGTAGGAACATGCCTAGTGGTGAAAGATAAAGTAGGGCCAAATAACCACGATCCTCGGCCTCTGCCCAATCCAAGAGCTCATCTGGCGAAACATCTAAAGCCTTAGACAATCTTTTTAGTGTATCACCCCTGGGCGCTGTTTCACCAGATTCAATTCGTTGGATAGTTCTTAAGCTAAGACTAGCCTTTTCGGCTAACTCCTCTTGCGAAAGTCCTTTTCGTTTTCTCAGTTCCTTTACTTTTTTACCTAGTTCCATTGAATGTATTTTTATTTCAAAAATAGAAAGGAAGCTAAAAAAAGATAGTGACAGAAACACGACTTTTATGCGCCAAGACTAGGAGAGTATCAAGATCTTATCCAAGCATGAAAAAAGCAGCCCTTTCGAGCTGCTCTTGTCGTAATTCGTCAATCCTAATTCTTAATTAAAAGAAGCCAATTTCTCTTCTAACACCTTAATTTTCCCTTCGGCATCGGCTTGTTTGGCCTTTTCTGTAGCCACAACTTCTGCTGGAGCACCTGCTACAAAGCGCTCGTTGCTAAGCTTTTTCATTACTGAGTTCAAGAAACCTTTGGTATACTCAATCTCTTTAATGAGTTCGGCTTTTTCTGCTTCAACATCAATGGCGCCTTCTTCCATTGGAATAAAGAACTCATCAGATTTGATTATAAAACCCACCGCTCCATTGAGTTTTTCATCCGTGAAGGTAAGTTGATCGATATTGGCCAGCTTTTTAATGATGCTCTCAAACGGTTTATAAGCATCGTTATCTTCAGCTTTGATCGATAAATCAAGTGCCTTTTTCGGTGAAATTCCTTTTGATGAACGCAAGTTTCTAAGGTTAGAAACCAACTCAAAAACGATTTCAGATTGCTTGTTCAGTTCGTCATCAGAACCACCAATCACTGGCCAAGTAGAAACAATAATATCTTGTCCTTCGGCCCTCTCTCTTAATTCGCTCCAGATTTCTTCAGTAATAAAAGGCATAAATGGATGAAGTATTTTCATGATCTTCTCGAAGAAATTCAAGGTCACCTCATAAGTGGCCAAGTCAATCGGCTCACCAAACGCAGGTTTGATCATTTCTAAATACCAAGCGCAGAAGTCGTTCCAAATCAACTTGTAGGTTGACATCAAGGCATCCGACATTCTGAATTTATTGAAATGATCTTCAATTTCAGCCAAAGCCGCATTGAAGCGCGAATCGAACCAACGGATGGCGGTTTGATTTTCTACACCTGTGGTTGTTTTTCCTACTTCCCATCCTTTGACCAAACGGAAGGCATTCCAGATTTTATTAGCGAAGTTTCTTCCTTGCTCTACCAACTTTTCATCATACAACAAGTCGTTACCTGCTGGTGAGGAGAAAAGCATTCCTGTACGGACAGCATCAGCGCCTAATTCTTTGATCAAGTCCAAAGGGTCGGGAGAATTACCCAAAGATTTGGACATTTTTCTGCGTTGCTTGTCGCGAACAATTCCCGTGAGATAAACATGTTTAAATGGTTTCTCATCGGTGTATTCATAACCCGCAATGATCATTCTTGCCACCCAGAAGAATAAGATTTCTGGAGCAGTTACCAAGGTAGAAGTAGGGTAGAAGTAGTCTAATTCGGCATTCTTGCCTTTGATGATTTTACCAGTTTCTCTGTCGAAACAAGAATCATCGAAACCATTGAAAACGGCCATTGGAAAAAGCCATGACGATGCCCAGGTGTCCAAAACATCTGGGTCTTGCCTTAAATCTTCAGCATTTAATTTACTGTTTCCAGATTTAGCTTTTGCCAATTCGAGGGCTTCTTCGGCCGTTTCAGCAACTACAAAGTCGTGTTCGCCCGCGCCATAGAAATAAGCCGGGATTTGTTGTCCCCACCAAAGCTGGCGTGAAATACACCAATCACGAACACCTTCCATCCAGTGGTTATAGGTATTCTTGAATTTGGCTGGAAGCAATTCAATTTCATCGTTCATCACCACTTTGTGAGCGGTGCGCGAAATTTTTTTCATTTTGATGAACCACTGCAAAGAAAGCTTTGGTTCAATCACGGTATTCGTTCTTTCCGATCGGCCAATTCTGGTAGTAAACTCTTCGAAACCGATATAATAACCCGCTTCTTCTAAATCCTTCACCATTACTTTTCTGGCCTTGAAACGCTCCATGCCCACGTATTTTGGTACGCCACATTTCTCATTCAAAGTACCATCGAAGTCGATGGTATCGATAACTTCTAAGTTATGTCGTAAGCCAATTTCATAGTCATTTGGATCGTGGGCAGGTGTTACTTTAAGGCAGCCTGTTCCAAATTCAATTTCTACGTAATCGTCCGCAATGATTGGGATTTCGCGATTCACGAAAGGCACAATGGCGGTCTTGCCAATTAAATGCTGATAGCGTGCATCTTTAGGGTTAACAGCGATTGCGGCATCCCCTAAAATGGTTTCTGGTCGCTGTGTAGCAATCACTACCTTTTCATCAGAATCCTTAATGCTGTATTGAAACTTATAAAGCTTTGAAACTTCATCTTGATCGGCATAGATCACCTCTTCGTTCGAAACGGTAGTTTGGGCTTCAACATCCCAGTTCACCATGCGCAAATCGCGGTAGATATAACCCTTATTATAAAGGTCAACGAAAACGCGCAATACTGCTTTGTGATAACCTTCATCCATGGTAAAGGCAGTTCTTTCCCAGTCGCAAGAAGCGCCTAGTTTTTTCAACTGCTCTAGGATGATGCCACCATACTTTTCTTTCCATTCCCAAGCATGGGTAAGAAATTCTTCACGAGTTAAGTCAGATTTTTTGATGCCTTTTTCACGAAGCATCTTCACAACTTTCGCTTCAGTAGCTATCGAGGCATGGTCAGTGCCAGGCACCCAACAAGCCTCTTTGCCTTCCATACGTGCCTTTCTGATCAATATATCTTGGATAGTATTGTTCAGCATGTGGCCCATATGAAGTACTCCCGTTACGTTGGGAGGAGGAATAACTATAGAGTAAGGTTCCTTATTCGGGTTGACCTTTGCGTGGAAATAGCCTTTGGCCATCCAGTGTGCATACCATTTGTCTTCTACCTCGCTGGGGTTATACTTCGTTGAAAGTGACATTTTCTTAAATCTGTAATTGAGGCGCAAAAATAGGATTATTAGTCCATAGTGCATAGCCAAAAAAGAAGGGTTTTGAGATTTGATTCTCGCATTTCAAAATCAATCCATGGGCTAAAGTTCGATTTGATCCTTAACTTTGATTCGAAATTAGGCTCATATGAAAATTAAAGCGAACGACCCCAAATTGTCTACTTGGGTGGAAATCCCTGAAAACTCTGACTTCCCCATCCAAAACCTTCCTTTCGGGATCTTTAAAACGGATTACCTGGCCCCGGGAGCGGGGGTGCGTATTGGCGATTTGGTGCTCGACCTTACTTATATGTATGAGAATGGCTATTTCGATGGGCTTGAATTGCCAGCAGGTATTTTCAATCAAGCTTATTTAAACGATTTTATGGCCTTAGGAAAGGCCAAAACTCGTGAGGTAAGAAATAGAATTTCGGAATTACTCAGTGCCGAGAACGATGAGCTTAGGGATAATTTTGCGGTGCGTGAATTGTCTATGATTCCCATGGATGAGGTGGAAATGTTGATTCCAGTGCGCGTGCCTAACTATACCGACTTTTATTCTTCAGAAGATCATGCACGTAATGTGGGCACCATGTTCCGTGACCCCAAAAATGCATTGATGCCCAACTGGAAGCATTTGCCTGTGGCATATCATGGCAGGGCTTCAAGTATTGTAGTTTCAGGAACTGACTTTCACAGACCTAAAGGCCAAACCAAGGCCGATGACGCTGAAATGCCTTCTTTCGGGCCTTGTCGTTTGCTCGATTTTGAATTGGAAATGGCCTTTATCACTTGCAAAGAAAATCCGATGGGCACTTCAGTTTCTGCCAAAGAAGCAGCTGATTATATATTTGGATTCGTCATTTTAAATGATTGGTCAGCCAGAGATATTCAGAAATGGGAATATGTGCCATTGGGTCCATTTTTAGCAAAGAATTTTGCCTCTCATATTTCGCCATGGATTGTGACTATGGATGCCCTTGAGCCTTTTAAAGTGGCTGGCCCTAAGCAAAATCCAGCAGTACTTCCTTATTTAAAAACTGAAGGGAGCTTGCATTATGATGTCAAGCTTGAGGTGCAGATTAAACCAGAGAAAGCTGAGCCAACTGTGGTTAGCAATTCCAATTTTAAGTACATGTATTGGAATGTAAACCAGCAAGTAGCGCATCATACTAGCAATGGTTGCAATCTTCAAGTAGGCGATCTCTATGGTTCTGGTACTATTTCTGGACCCAAACCTGAGGAATTTGGTTCTATGCTAGAGATCACATGGCGTGGAGAAAAGCCAGTGAAAATGAAGGATGGCTCAGAACGGAAGTTCATTCAAGATGGGGATACCGTGATCATGTCTGGCCATGCAGTAAAAGATGGCGTCCGCATTGGTTTTGGTGAAGTGCTGGCCAAGGTGCTGCCCGCCAACTGATTTAAAATGATCGATTAATTCGCTTTATTAGGTTGATGGATTTCAAACCATTCTCAACCTTATGAAAACTTCGAAACCAAAATTGATCATAACATGGATTTTAAGGCTAATTGCCGCGATTATCATGTTCCAAACCTTATTTTTCAAATTCACAGGAGCCGAGGAATCGATCTACATTTTTAGCCAAATCGGTATGGAACCTTGGGGGCGCTACTTGGTCGGGGTCACCGAACTTATCGCTAGTGTCATTTTACTGACAAGATGGTACGGATTAGGTTGTTTGATGGGAGCGGGTGCAATGTCAGGTGCCATTTTCTTTCATTTGACCAAGTTGGGTATCGAAGTGCAAGGCGATGGCGGTTATCTTTTCGCGCTAGCAATTATTGTATTTGTAAGTTGTAGTATCGCATTACTTCTTAATTTTGATTCAAATAAGCAGCAATTGCTCAGTTTGATTAAGAAAGCTTAGGTTTTGGGTTGGTTCAACGCTTGATCTAAGGTAAAGCGTTTATTATGAGAATCGACCCAAAAGAAACCCCCACTGGTAAACTACACGGTTTAATGCTTGGTACTATCGCACCAAGACCGATAGCTTTTGCCAGTACCATCGATAAGCAAGGGAATGTAAACCTCAGCCCTTATAGTTTTTTCAACGTTTTTAGTTCAAATCCACCAACGCTAATCTTTTCTCCAGCCCGAAGGGTAAGGGACAACACGATTAAGCATACGCTCGAAAATGCGCTTGAAACCAAAGAGGTGGTCATCAATATTGTAAGCTATCCAATCGTTGAGCAGATGTCACTTTCAAGTACAGAGTATGAGAAGGGAGTAAATGAATTTATTAAATCAGGACTTACCCAAGTGGCCTCTGAGCATGTGAAACCACCAAGGGTAGGTGAAGCAATCGCTGCTTATGAGTGCAAAGTGAAGGAAGTAATAGCCTTGGGAGATCAAGGTGGTGCGGGCAATTTGATCATTTGCGAAGTGCTTTTGATTCACATCAAAGATGAAGTACTTGACGATTCTGGAATGCCCGATCCATTCAAAACAGATTTAGTAAGTAGGATGGGCGGGGACTGGTATTGTAGGGCCAATGGCGAGGCTATCTTTGAATTACCAAAGCCCAATAAAAACATCGGCATTGGATATGATCAAATTCCAGAGGCCATCCGCAATAGTTTGGTGCTGACTGGCAATAACTTGGGTAGATTAGGAAATATTGAGAAAATCCCAGATTTTGATGCCGTCAAGGAGTATTCTGATTCAGCAGTAATAGTAGAAATTTTTGAACGTTTTAAGAACGATGGTGAATCTTTAGAGTATCATTTGCATACCTTAGCGCAGGATTTATTAAAGGAAAATAAATTGGAGGAAGCATGGCTTACTCTATTACAACAGATTTAGAAACTATAACCTAACCCAAATTTTAAGAGAAATGAAAAGAGTTTTAATCTTAGGAATGTTGTTGTTTACAGTATACAGCGCTTCCGCCCAATTTAGCTTAGGCCCTAGAGTGGCGCTTACTTCCTCGAATTTGAGCCTAAGAGATAACGTGGTCAATGTCGAAGAAGGAGATGCTGAGTTTGGTTACCAATTTGGTTTATTCATGAGAGTGAAAGTGCCTGTGGTAGGAATCTACGTTCAACCCGAAGTACTTTTCAGCTCAAATAGCTCAACAGTTACTTCAGGTACTAGCAATGTAGATTTAAGCTTCAACAGAATTGATGTACCGGTAATGATTGGGGCTAAAATTGGCCCAATGAGAATTAATGCTGGCCCTTCTTTTAGCTTTTTGACAAGTGCCGAAAGTGATATCAGTGGTGTAGTTGTGGATGTTAAGGACAATTATAGCGAGTCATCAGTTGGTTTTCAGGCCGGTATTGGGGTTGACCTTTTAAAGTTTGTGATTGACTTAAAATACGAAGGTAGCTTTGGTGAAAAGTTCGGAGATAGCATTACTGCTGGTGGAAACACATTTGCGACTGATGACAGACCAAGCCAAATCGTTTTGGCTGTTGGTTTTAAGATGTTCTAAAAGTTTACTGAAAAGAGCATTTTAAAATAATTCCCTGCATAGCATCCCTTCTTCCCTGCAAATAGGTTTTCATTGCTTAAAGATTTATTGATCATTGAAGAACAGTATAAAATGAAAAATCTTAGAATTGGATTACTGGCGTTCTTGTTACTAGCATCTAGCTTTATCGCTAAAGCGTGGCAAAGTAATGAGGAGCTAGGTGTTTTGGCCATTGGCTTTGTTGTTTCTGATATTGAAGCTTCAGAGAAGTTTTATACTGAAATTGTTGGAATGGTGCCAGCAGGGCAATTCAGTCTTGATACTCAATGGAGTAAGGATGCGGGTGCGGCTAATGATAAGCCATTTTCGGTGAAGATGTTTAAAATGAAGGATAAGCCTTCAGCAACAATACTTAAACTGGCCTATTTTGATAAAACTTCTAAGGCGAAAGAATCCGAAGGTATTGATATGAAGTCTGGGGTCAATTATTTGACTTTCAGCTATGACAGCCTAACTCCTGTGTTGGCAAGAATTGAAAAGGCAGGGATTAAGCTTGTTGGAGATGTGAAAAGGGATGGCTATAGGATAATTTTTATCCGAGATCCCGATGGCATGTTTATCGAAATGATCGAAAGATTTTAAAAAGAAAGGAAGCTTATAAAGCTTCCTTTCTTTTTTTGTTGGCCTTCTTAGTGGCTTCCACGTTCTTTTCTATGCGATGGCCCGGTCTGCTCCACTTCGCTTTTTCAGCTTCTGCGGCAGTCATCTCATCTGGATTCACGGGTGTAGGTTTTGCACCCTTGGCATAAGGTTTCATTGGAGTCAATCCAAGAATTTTGAACAAGTCCATGTCGTCATTTACATCAGGGTTGGGCGTGGTTAAAAGCTTATCGCCCGCGAAAATAGACCCTGCCCCAGCTAAGAAACAGAATGCCTGACCTTCTTTGCTCATTTCGGTTCTGCCAGCAGAAAGGCGCACGGTAGTAGCTGGCAATACAATTCTGGTGGTCGCTACCATTCTGATCATATCCCAGATCGGTACAATTTCTTGATCTTCCAACGGAGTTCCTTCAACCGCCACCAATGCATTGATAGGCACAGATTCTGGTTGCGGGCTCAAAGAAGCCAAAGCAATCAACATTCCGGCCCTATCTTCAATGGATTCGCCCATCCCAATAATTCCACCTGAACAAACCGTAACATTGGTTTTCCGAACATTCTTTAAGGTTTGCAGACGATCGTCAAAACCTCTTGACGAAATAATTTCTTTATAGTATTCTTCTGAAGAATCAAGGTTATGGTTGTAGGCATAAAGGCCAGCTTCTGCCAAACGCTGTGCTTGGTTTTCGGTTAGCATACCTAGTGTACAGCAAACTTCCATATCCAGAGAATTGATGGTGCGCACCATGTCCAAAACTTGGTCGAATTCAGGCCCATCTTCTACATTTCTCCAAGCAGCGCCCATACAAACGCGCGAAGAACCCGTTGACTTGGCGCGTAAAGCTTGTGCTTTCACCTGGCTCACGGTCATCAAGTCATTGGTTTCGATATCGGTATGATAACGCGCTGCTTGAGGGCAATAAGCGCAATCCTCTGGGCAACCGCCAGTTTTAATGGAAAGCAAAGTGCTGATTTGCACTTCGTTTGGGTTGTGGAATTTTCTATGTACTGTGGCCGCTTCATATACCAATTCAAGCAATGGCTTGTTGTAGACGGCTATAATTTCTTCTTTGGTCCAGTCGTTTCTGATCTCGCTCATTCAACAAATTTATCGGTAGGCAAATTAAAGAGCTTCGCTATCAACTCCAATAACCAAATACTATATTTGCCCACTATGAATGGTATCTATTTATTGTTGGGGACTAATCTTGGGAATAGAGAGAGAAATCTCCAAATAGCTAAGGAACATCTTACAGCCCATCAGCTTGTGATTAAGAAGGAATCTAAGGTGTATGAAACTGCCGCTTGGGGCATTGAAGACCAACCCAATTTTTTAAATCAAGTCATCGAAGTAGATACAAGCAAGAACCCCGAGCGCATTTTGATCATCATTCAAATCATTGAAGAGTCGATGGGGAGAATCAGGAATGAAAAGTGGGCCCAGCGATTGATCGATATTGATATTCTTTATTACAACGATTTGATCGTAGACGAACCACGACTTAAAATTCCGCATCCAGAAATTCCTAATCGAAGGTTTACCTTAATGCCTTTGGTTGAAATAGCAGCAGATCAGGTCCATCCTGTGAGTGGAAAAACCCAATCTGCGTTGCTTAATGACTGTGCTGATCAACTAGAGGCTAAAGCTGTAAATACAGATCAATACTGATGAAAAGCATCTGAGATAAACTTTAACACTACAGGCAGCGATTCTCTCCAATAAGTCCAAGTATGCCCCCCTTGTCTCACTCGGTATTCATGTGGGATTTCTTTTTTCTTCATGGCAATGTGCAGTAGGCTGTTGCCTTCAAAAAGAAAATCATCATCTCCGCAATCCATGAACCATCTTATACTACTCAGTGCTTTTATATCGCCATCTTCTACCAAAGAAAGGGCATTATGCTTTTTAAAATAAGTTTCCATTTCTGCATCGCTTGCCTTTAGGTTCATCCTTTGGGCTTGTTGCTTGAACTGGTCAAGGGTAAGAGGCCCAATATAGGCGCTCAAAGGGGCAGCAGATGAAAATAAATCTGGTCTGTGCATGGCATACATAAGGGTGCCTCCGCCTCCCATAGAAAGACCAGCAATGGCCCTAAACCTCTTTTGGCCTTTAATTCTGTAGGTTTTTTCTACATGGGGCATTAATTCATTAAAGAAAAAATCTTCATAAGCCCACTCGCCATTGGGGCTGTTAAAATATCCCATTTGACCCGTTTGGGCATCGGGCATCACAATGATCATTGGGGTGGCGGTGCCGTCTTTTATGGCATTGTCGGTAATTCTTAATACTTCGCCAAACTGTACCCAACCTGTGTGATCATCTCCAGCGCCATGTAATAAATACAGCACGGGGTAACTTCTCGATGAGGTTTCATAGTCAGGCGGAAGGTAGATGGCAAATTTTCTGTCCATTTTAAGGATGGTGCTTTTTACCGATAGGTTATCGAAGACTTTGCCGCTTTGGGCAAAAGTTGTGCTTGCGACTAAAAAGAATAGGAGTAGAAGAATTGATGTTTTTTTCATCTTGCGCGGTTTATTACTGGGTTCGGGTTAATTCAAATTGATAGACTTGTCTTCCTAGCTCTGCTAAAAATGGAAGCCCTTGTTCTGCATATTCATAAATACCATCGTTGAAGATACCGTTCTCATTGATAAGTATTGTTGCCGATAACATAAATTCAACATTATTCTGCTCATCCTTGAAGTAAGCGGCATCAGTAAGTGTTCCATATGCCATCCCTATTTTGTTGAAGATTCTAACGTTCTCAGGAATGGGAGATTGGTCATCACCAAACATCAGAAATTTGACATAACTGTCGTAATGTTCTACATCGCTATAATTAGGGTACTTGCTTTCTTTCGGCAATCGGCTCATCCAATGCCTCAAAAATATGTAGTCCTCTTCTGAAATATCAAATCGCTCGTTTTCAGGAAGGCTTTCTGGGAAAATGATGGACTTGACCATTTTGTTAAGGCTCTCTAATGAGAAGTAGTTTTTTTCAGCGAAGTTGAAAGGTTCATTGAACAGGTTTCCAGCATCATCAGTATAGCCAATGCCCTTGATCATTTTTTTTAATGGGAAGGAATGCCTATCGACTTCTGAAGTTTTAGCGGCTATTGTTTCAATACCATCGTCTGTAAAGAACTTCAAAGCCATTGTGTTTTTGTTGTCAGCGCCTAATTGAAATTTATGGTTGATATGGGCTGGGCCAATGTTTCTTTTTCGAAGTTCTTGATTGATATAGTCCCTTCCCAAGAATTCAAAAAGGTAATTGTAGGCGTCATTATCGCTGACTAAGAAAATCTTCTTAATCATATGTGCGACTGTAGCTTTGCCATTTTCTTGGGTAGAATCTCCCGTCAAAATCACTTCATTGGTTTCAGGATTAAAGATTTCAAAGGGGCTTTCTCTGGTAATTTCCGAACCTACAGCTCGCAATTCGTTGATTCGTTGAAGTGCAAGGATCGCCACTGGTAATTTGGCCGTGCTGGCGGGGTAGAAATAGTTGTTTTTGTTCAACTGAAATGAAAACTCTTTAAAAGCTGGAGTTCCACTTTCGTCTCTATCGATTTGTGTATATAAAATCTGAACTTCATGATCAGCTAAGTTATCCGTGATGGTTTTGATTTTAGGCGAATCACTTTTTAGAATGTCTTCCAAAGGATTTTTAGTGGTGTTACATGACATGGTGATGACCATTAAAAGGCTCAAGTTCCAGAAAAGACTTGTTTTCAAATGTTTAAGCATAAAAAAATCTCTACCTATGAAGATAGAGATTTTCTTGAAATGTTAAGTCTAGTGCATCCTTTAGGCGATGCTTGAAACCTCAGCTTCTTTATGAATCTTTTTCACCAAACCTTGCAATACTTTTCCTGGACCAGATTCTATAAAATTAGTAGCGCCATCTGCGACCATGGCTTGAACAGATTGTGTCCAACGCACTGGTGCTGTCAACTGGATTTTCAGGTTTGCTTTGATCTCGTTTAAGTCTGTAGAAGCTTTGGCCGTCACGTTTTGGTAAACGGGACATTTAGCAGGATTGAATTCAGTAGCATCAATTGCTCGTTCCAGTTCTTCACGCGCTGGCTCCATTAATGGTGAATGGAAAGCTCCACCCACTGGAAGCGGAAGTGCTCTTTTGGCTCCAGCTTCAAGCATGGCAGCACAGGCGAGTTCAATGCCTTTGTGCGAACCAGAAATCACCAATTGACCAGGGCAATTGTAATTGGCGGCCACAACGACTTCGTCAATTGAAGCGCAAATTTCTTCCACTTTTTCATCTTCTAAACCAAGAATAGCTGCCATGGTAGAAGGGTTGATTTCACAGGCTTTTTGCATGGCAAGTGCCCTTTGAGCAACTAATTTTAGACCATCCTCAAAAGACAAAACGCCATTGGCTACCAAAGCAGAGAATTCTCCCAAAGAGTGCCCTGCTACCATATCAGGCTTGAAATTGTCTGAAATCAATGCTAAAACCACAGAGTGGAGAAAAATGGCTGGTTGAGTTACTTTGGTTTCTTTCAGTTCTTCGGCAGTGCCGTCAAACATAATGTCGGTGATTCTGAAACCAAGAATATCATTGGCCGACTCAAGGAGTGCTTTTGCTTTTTCAGAAGAGTCGTATAAATCTTTGGCCATGCCCGGGAATTGCGCTCCCTGGCCTGGGAAAACATATGCGTTCATATTTCGATTTTTTATGAGGCGCAAAACTAAGGAATATTCCCTAAGCTTCCATAAAGCGTTGCTTCAAGTCGGGCGTTGGCATGCGGCAAGAGTCGCGTTTTCCCCACCAGCTATAGCGGTTTTTGGCAATGATATTATAAGCCCAATCTCGCAAAACAGGAGGTAAACCAAGAAAAACAGAGAAGATTGGCCAAAGGCCGCTTAATTTTCTGGCTATTTTCAGTGCCGCTGTACTTTTAATGTACACTTGGCCTTTGCTCAATAAAACCAAGCTATCGAATGCTTCGGTGTTGTAACCCAGCGCAGTCAATTGTGCCTGACCGTAATCTGATTGTAATGCCGCAAATTTGAAATGAGCTTTGGGATCATGGTCAATGATAAAGTTCACCGCTCCGTTGCAGAGATTACAAACCCCGTCAAACAGAAGTACATCATTTTGTTGATTGCTCATTACTTGAACCATACGGCTAAGACCAAAATTAGATCAATAATGTTCCCCGGTCTTATCTGACAATTTTGACCCAGTTTTTAAATTCCTGAGTTCGTTTGTCTGGATCAAAGACATCGAATGTCACCAAAACCCGATAGAAATAGGTGCCATCGGCCACTTGGTTGCCATTTTTGTCTTTGCCATCCCAGTCGATAAAGAAATTAGGTTCGGTTTCTTCTCTCGAATTATAGCTGAATAATTCCTGTCCACCCCAACGATTGAATACTTGGAATTCTACCGCTTGTACGAACCTAGGGCATTTTCCGTTGGGCCTGTCAAAGGCCCTGAAAGTATCATTCAATCCATCGCCATTCGGAGTGAAGGTATTGGGCAATTCATAATTAGGGCAATTGTCAAAGCAAATGGCCTCACTCAAACCGCTCTCATTATTGGACCTATCCACAGAACTTACCTTGTAACATCCCTTATAGGATGCCAATCCAGTGTGGGTAAAGTTTGTTTCTCTCGAATTCCCCACAAGGTTAAAGCTACCTTCCTCTCCGGTTGGTGAGAAATAAATGTTATAACTGGCCAAGTCGCCATCAACATTGGCAGCGGTCCAGGTGATTGTATTGGAAAAATTGGAAAAAGCGCAGCCGAGATTTTCTAATTCAGGGCAATTGGGGCTCTCTAGAACTATTAAACCATTGATCTCTTCGGCTTCCTCAGGGACCTCTATTTCAGGGTCTACCGGGGGCACATTGTCATTAGGCTGAATGCAAACTCGCTGAGAGTTATTGAGTAGCGGGGCTGGAATTATATCATTGCCATAACTACCCTGAGTGGTTACGATGTAGCAATACTCTCGGTCATCCAATAAGGTCACACCATTAAAGTCGCCTTTGTCTAAGTATTTGAAGCCGCTGCTGGTCACCAACACACTGTCAATGAGTTCAAAATTGAGGGCGTCATCGGCCGAGGCATCGGTCCTGTTCCTAAAGATGTAATGATATGGAAAAGCTTGCACCCGATTGGACCATGGTACATCGGCCTGCCAGGTAAGCTCAACGGCCTGAGTGAGTCCAAGGGCATCCAATCTAACACTCGAAGCATTTGCCGAGCTATCAATCAAATTGTTTCCCGCGTCATAAAACCTTACTTGATAATGATAAACAAGGTCTAGCGTGTTGAGGTTGGTATCGGTAAAAGTGGTATCAGTGGTAGAGGTGACCACAGTCCTTCCGCCAAGTCCGGTAAAACCGAAGTACCTCACCAGTTCATATCGATAGGGAGGAGGAAATAATACTTGATCAATTTGTAGGGGAGATGTCCACCTCACAAAGGCCTCTCCAGTGGTTTCGCTCGTTTCTTCAATGGAAACATTGGTAATGGCCGGAACATCAATAGGAATAGTGGTACAGGTTTCGGTCGATGCATAACTAGTTCCGCCTTTTGGAAGGGGAAATTCTGCTACAATTCTGTAGCAATATTTTACACCGGGTCTAATATTATCCGTGTCGACATAACTGGTTTGATTGATTGGTAGATTGGCGATAAGCTCGTAGCCAGCACCCTCTGGAATGCCTAAATTACAATCTTCAGGAACAAAGTCGAAGCTATCAATTCGCCTATAAACCTTCATTACGGGGTTAAAATTTCTACCCACGTACTCATCCCAAACCAACTGAATTGACCGCCCATCTGCAATGGCAGAAGTCAAACCAGTTGGAGCAGGGGCAACAACTGTGATGTTCCATGTTTTAAAATCAACGAGTGAAGGAGCATCTGGATCCAAAGGAATGTCGGATACTTTAAAAACCACTTCATAAGGCCTTGTTCTTACATGCGACAAATCAGTTTGCCATCGCAACAATTGTTCTACTGGCGGCCTTTTGAATTCTGGAGTTGGTAAAAATTGCGCTGGATTTGGGTTAAAGTCAAAAATTCCGCTGAACGCTTCAACAAGAATCCTGTCACCATCCGGATCGGTTCCTCGAATTACTGCTTCCAACAAAGTCCCTGCCTCAATGCAAGTATCCGCTGGGATTTCGAGTTCTGGCCGTTCATTGTCGCAGTCCTCTACCAGGATTTGCATATCACGGGTTACATATCCTAAAAGTTCGTATTGGCCAGTAATTTCAGAAAAACGCCATTCTTCTACAATAAAAGCGGCATTGTACTCGCCTGCTACTTGCGGGGCATCCCAAACGAAATTTCCTGTAATTGGATCAATTTCAAAAATGGCTGGACTGCCTCCATCTTCTCTTCTATTTGAAATTGACGGGTCATTGAGGGGAAGTGCGCCAAGTACAGGCACTCCTCTGTCCTGCAATATGTTCACCATTCTGTAAGCGATGCTGTCTCCATCAGGGTCGAATGCACCTGGGTTATGGATAAATCTTGCACCAACACAACCTCTGTCAATTGGGGGGATGGTCAATTGTGGAGTGGCATTTACATCAAGCCCTGGATCAATTCTGATACAAGTTTCAAGGTGGAAAGGTACTTCTTGAGAACGCCCACCATTGATGTTCAAAATTTCATTATTCCTGTTTTGTTCGGTGTAGCTAATGCAATAAACGCCTGGGCCATCGAAGGTGTGTTCAAACTGAATAATTGTCATTCGGGTGTCATTCCCAATCAATTTTTCTTCAAAAAATACCGCTTCGTTGATGAAAAGCTGCCGATTGCCCAGACCACCATTGCCGATTGTTCTTCCCTGACCAAAATTAAATAGACCACCCTCGAAAACTTGAACGGGAGAGCCTGTGTCGGAATAAATCACAAGCGTAAATCTAAACCGAAGGCTTGTTTGAGAGATTCTTACCGCAGTGATTTCACCTGCTCTGAGGTGGGTGGCAAGTGCTTCAACCTTGGCAAAAAGGAGAAGGAGAAGGATGATGGTTACTTTTTTGACTAAACCCATACTTAATAACGCTGGTTGCTGCTTTAACGCAATATCACGAATAACTAATACTTCCAAACAAAAAAAGTTATCAATCAGTTGTCGATTTAAAGATGTAATTTAGAATGCATTCAAATAGAAAACTCATTTGATTGCTAACGAATGCAAACTTAACTTTGACTTCCAAATTTAATCGATTAAATCTTAATGAGCTGGTTAAAACAAACCTTTACAAGTTCCATAGGCAGGAAATACGCTATGGCACTTTCGGCCCTTTTTCTGATCATCTTCTTACTTCAACACTTTGCGATCAATTTCACCTCAGTTTTTAGTGAAAAAACTTTCAATGAGTTATCGCATTTCATGGGAACCAACCCATTGGTGCAGTTTGCATTGCAACCTGTGTTGATTTTTGGAGTGGTGTATCACTTTGTGATGGGCTTTGTTCTCGAAATTAAAAACAATAAAGCGAGAAATGTTAAATACGCCATGAACAAAGGAGAAGCTAATTCTACTTGGTTTTCAAGAAACATGATTGTTTCGGGCTTAGTGATTTTAGCTTTTTTGGTTGTTCACTTCTATGATTTCTGGATTCCCGAAATTCTTCACAAGTATGTGGAATTCGCCCCAGAAGATCCAAACCGCTATTGGACAGAAACGGTTGAAAAGTTTCACGACCCAATTAGGGTCGGTATTTACAGCTTGTCTTTTGTGCTCTTGTCAATGCACTTGTTGCACGGCTTTCAATCGGCATTCCAATCGGTTGGTGCTCGCCACAGCAAATACACTCCGCTGATTGCTAAAATCGGAAAGATTTATGCCATCGCTATTCCAGCCGGCTTTATCTTCATTGCCCTTTATCATCATCTAAATGCTCTTTAATTTTTAAGAAGCTATGACAAAATTAGATTCAAAAATTCCTGCAGGTCCATTAAAAGATAAATGGACAAGCCATAAAAATAACATTAGACTCGTTAACCCAGCCAATAAAAGAGCGATTGATGTGATTGTTGTTGGTACTGGTTTGGCGGGAGGTTCGGCTGCCGCAACGTTGGCCGAATTGGGCTACAATGTAAAAGCATTCTGTTACCAAGATTCACCAAGAAGGGCGCACTCCATCGCAGCCCAAGGGGGTATCAATGCTGCCAAGAATTATCAAGGTGATGGTGACTCTACTTACAGATTATTCTACGATACCGTGAAGGGTGGTGATTATAGGTCGAGAGAAGCGAATGTTTATCGACTTGCAGAAGTTTCCACAAATATCATCGACCAATGCGTTGCCCAAGGAGTTCCGTTTGCAAGGGATTATGGTGGGCTGCTAGATAACCGTTCATTTGGTGGTGTTCAGGTTTCAAGGACTTTTTATGCCAAAGGACAAACGGGTCAGCAATTGCTTTTAGGTTGCTACTCTGCCATGTCGCGTCAGATTGGTAAAGGAAAAATTAAAATGTACAACCGTCATGAGATGATGGATTTGGTGATTGTGGGAGGGAAAGCCCGTGGTATCATCGCCCGAAATCTTGTGACAGGTGAAATAGAAAGACATTCTGCCCATGCGGTTGTGATTGCTTCTGGAGGTTACGGAAACGTATTTTTCCTTTCCACCAATGCAATGGGTTCTAACTGTTCTGCAGCTTGGAAAATACATAAAAGAGGAGCATTTTTCGCGAACCCTTGCTTTACCCAAATACACCCAACTTGTATTCCGCAACACGGAGAACAACAATCCAAATTGACTTTGATGTCGGAATCGTTGAGAAATGATGGTAGAATTTGGGTGCCTAAGAAAATTGAAGACGCAGAAGCGATTCGTGAGGGTAAAAAGAAAGCGACAGACCTTAAAGAAGAAGACAGAGATTACTTCTTGGAAAGAAGGTACCCTGCCTTTGGTAACCTTGTTCCTCGAGATGTTGCCTCGCGTGCTGCTAAAGAAAGATGTGACGCTGGTTTTGGAGTAGAAAAGAACGCGACAAACGAAGCGGTATTCCTTGATTTTGAAGCTGCCATTATGCGCTACGGTCGTGAACAAGCCAATATCAAAGGCATTCATAATGCAACTGACGCTCAAATCAGAGAATTGGGAGAAAAGGTGATTGAAAGCAAGTATGGCAACTTGTTCCAAATGTACAAGCAGATTACTAACGATGATCCTTACAAAACTCCAATGAAGATTTATCCTGCGGTACATTACACCATGGGTGGCGTTTGGGTGGATTATAACTTAATGACCACAGTGCCAGGCTGCTTTGCAATTGGCGAGGCCAACTTCTCAGAACATGGAGCGAACCGTTTAGGTGCATCAGCACTTATGCAAGGATTGGCAGATGGTTACTTTGTTTTGCCTTATACCATTGGTGATTATTTGGCTGATGATATTAGAACGGGTGCAATACCAACAAATTCTCCTGAATTTGATGAAGCAGAAAAGGCCGTCAAAACCAAGATTGATTTCTTTGTCAATAATAAGGGAACCAAGTCAGTGGATTATTTCCATAAGCGCTTAGGAAAAGTAATGTGGAATAAAGTTGGGATGGCCCGAAACGAAAAAGGCCTGAAGGAAGCAATTGCTGAGATCAAACAGATCCGAGAGGAGTTTTATAAAGACGTTAGAGTTCCTGGGGCGAATGATGGCATCAACCAAGAGCTAGAGAAGGCGGGTAGAGTAGCCGACTTCTTAGAACTGGGAGAGCTTTTCGCGAAAGATGCCCTCGAAAGAGAAGAGTCTTGTGGAGGCCATTTTAGAGAAGAACACCAAACACCTGAAGGAGAAGCCGTAAGGGTAGATGATAAGTTCACTTATGTTGCCGCTTGGGAATATAAGGGTGAGCCATCGGATGCCGTGCTTCACAAAGAAGAACTCATTTATGAAAATATTGAGTTGAAAACCAGGTCATACAAATAATTAAGAATCGTAAAGAGTAAGAATATGTCAACGACAAAAGGAATGAACCTTACACTGAAAGTTTGGAGACAAAAAAATAGCCAAGCTCAAGGGAGTATGGAAACTTATAAGGTATCGGATATTTCTCCTGATAGCTCTTTTCTTGAAATGATGGACATCCTCAACGAGCAATTGGTTGGGGAGAATAACGAGCCTGTGGCCTTTGATCATGATTGTAGAGAAGGTATTTGCGGTAGCTGTTCAATGTACATTAATGGTGAAGCTCACGGCCCTGTAAAAGGAGTGACTACTTGCCAACTGCACATGCGATCTTTCAAAGATGGCGACACTATTTATATCGAACCTTGGAGGGCGAAGGCTTTTCCTGTAATCAAGGATTTGGTTGTAGACAGAGGTGCTTTTGATAGAGTGATGGCTGCGGGTGGTTTTATCAGCGTCAACACTTCGGGCAATACCCAAGATGCTAACGCTATCCCGATTCAGAAAGAAAATGCCGACAAAGCAATGGACGCTGCTACTTGTATTGGTTGTGGTGCTTGTGTAGCGACTTGTAAAAATGCTTCAGCGATGCTTTTCGTTTCTGCTAAAGTATCTCAATTCGCACTATTGCCTCAAGGCCAAGTAGAGCGTCAAGAGCGTGTGCTTAACATGGTAAAGCAAATGGACGAAGAAGGTTTTGGTAACTGTTCGAACACAGGTGCTTGCGAAGTGGAATGTCCGAAAGGCATCAGCCTAGAAAACATCGCTCGTATGAACAGAGAATACATGAGCGCAAGCATTAGCGCAGAGTAATTCTCTTAAATAAAGTTGATTTAAAATCCTCAGTACTGAAAAGGGCTGAGGATTTTTTAATTATTGATATCGAGATTTGCTGTTACTTCTCAACTTTTACCCCTTTCCAAAAGGCGACATAATTTTTAATGCCTTTGGCCAATTCTTTGGTCTCAGGGTAGAACCAAGCGGCATCTTTGTTCTCTTTTCCATTTACTTCTAAAGAATAATAACTCGCTACTCCTTTCCAATGGCACGTGGTGTGGGTATTGCTTGGTTTAAAAAAGTCACTTTTAATTGAGTTGTGTGGAAAATAATGGTTGCCTTCCACCACTACCGTTTCATCACTTTCAGCGATTACTTCTCCATTCCAAATTGCTTTCATATCTGTAATTTTAATAAGTTGGATCGAACATGTAGTCGATTATACTTTGCCTTAAATCTTCTGGTTTTTCATTTCTAGCCAAGCCGTTGTCATAATTCGCTTGGGCTACATTCACCGCAATTTCAAGAGAGATGTTTCTGATCTTGGTTAATGGTGGGTAAACTGCTCCATTGGCAATATCATCATCAGAAACCTGATCAGCTAAAGTTCGGGCAGCAATCAAAAAAGTCTCTTCATTGATCATACTGGCTTCGGTATGGATGGCTCCAAGCCCTATGCCAGGGAAGATATAAGCATTATTGCCTTGGCCAGGTTTGAAATGAAAATTGCCATAAGTCACTTTTTCAAAAGGGCTTCCACTTGCAAAAACCGCCCTTCCTCTACTCCATTTATAGGCTTCTTCTGCGGTACATTCCGCTCGGGAAGTTGGGTTAGAAAGGGCGAATATCACGGGCCTTTGATTATGGGAACTCATTCTCTCGATTACATCTTTGGTGAATGTGCCCGGAGAACCTGTTGCGCCAATCAAGATATCAGGTTTGATTTTGTCGATGGCTTCTAGGAAATTAGCTGCCTCATGATGGTGTGCATATGGAAGATTGTGCTCCATTAAATCTGTTCTTTCAGCTACAACCAACCCATTGATATCGACAAACCAAAGTCTTTCCTTGGCTTCTTGATTGCTAAGTCCTTCAGCTTCAAATGCCCTTACCATTAAATCGGCAATACCAGTTGCCGCTGAGCCTGCCCCTAAGAACATAATTTTAAGTTTGGAGAATGCCTTTTTGGTGATGCGCGAAGAGGCATAAACTCCGGCCAAGGTTACCGCTGCAGTTCCCTGAATATCGTCATTGAAGCAAAGCGCTCTGTGTTTGTACTTGCGCAAAAGCGCGTAGGCATTGGGCGTTAGAAAATCTTCGAATTGAATCAGTGCCTTGGGGTATTTATCTTGAATGGCCATGATAAATTCATCTACCAATTCCAGATAGGCCTGTCCTTTAATTCGCTTGTGGGGATAACCCAAATAGAGGATATCATTTAAAATCTCCTCGTTATTGGTGCCAACATCCAACATTACTGGCATGCATTGCCTTGGATGAATACCCGCGCAAGCCGAGTATAGCGCAAGTTTTCCAATAGGAATTCCCATCCCATTTGCCCCCAAATCACCAAGGCCTAGAATCCGCTCACCATCTGTCACCACAATCACTCTGACATCCTCGTGAGGCCAATTATCCAATATTTTTCTGATTTCGCCCTTGTCTTCTGGAGAGATAAAAAAGCCATTGGCCTTTCTGAAAATTTGAGAAAATTCTCGGCAAGCCTGCCCAACCGTAGGCGTATAAATTAGAGGCATGATTTCCTCAATATTGTCAATTACTGCTCTATAGAACAAGCGTTCATTTCGGTTTTGCAAAGAGGAAAGTTGTATGTAGCGTTCAATGTCCGATTCTTTTCTGCGTAGGTTTTCCATCAGACGCTTCATTTGTAAAGCTTGCGAGCTAACTGTGTAAGGTAAAAGTCCTCGCAGGCCGAGTTCCTCACGTTCTTCTCTGGAAAAAGCGACTGACTTATTGAGTTGGTCGTCATGCAAGACAGCAAAATTTCGTTTATCGGTTTTCATTTGGTTTTAATTCAATGCGGCAACTTTATGCCTATGGGCAAGATGCAAGTTCGTTAAATTTTGACTTCCTCCTAATTATTATTTAGTCCTTTATTTTGAATCGAGATAAATGATATTCCATTCGTCCAGCTGCTCTATTTTGCCTGAAATGGCCATTGGTTGGCCTATATAAGGTAGTATATCTGATTGGATGGCATATTCACCCTTGGTTTTAATGAGGTAATATTTTGCAATACCATTTGTATTCTCAACCGCAAACATAGGCGGGATTCCTCCAGCAATACATAAAGCTGCGCAAGATTGATGTGGCTTGCCTTGGCCTGGCTTCATAGAACCGAAATAACATTTGGGATCTATGATTTCGCCATAAAGTGTTTCAGTAGCCATTTGGATGAAGGAGCGCTGATAAAGTTGAGCTTCTTCCAAAGGTCGATGACTTTGATAGGCGTTTTCATTTTCAGTCAGCTCTAATAAAGTGACGCCATTATGAAAAATAAGCGTTCCTCTTAATTTCACCCATACTTTGCTCAAGTCACCACCTGATTTTGCTTTGATTTTTTGAAGGCTTTCATCAGCGCCAAACTTCCCAAAATTGATCAGTAGAATGTTTTTATGGATGATGTTTCCATCAATGTCTTTCCCCTCAATCACTTTCAGAAAAGGGGCAGGTTCAGTGTAAAGCAGGCCTTCAATTTCCGTAAGTTCACCATATTCATAGATGCCGTTTGAGATTACCTCTTGATTGGCAACCATGATGTAGGCTCCAAAAATCAGTATTGAGAGCATTAGGAAGCTCGCCACTTTTACGAAGCGAGCAATTTTCTTAGGTACCTTTGGCAGATAGCCAATATAGAATTCATCTTGGCTCATGATTCCTTATAAGTTATTGGTTCAACTGTAGTTCCTTCAGGCAAAGGGTCTGGGTTTACAAATACTTTATTGCCCTCTAGTTTTAATAAATAGGTGGCAACTTTTTCAGTAAAGGGTGGAGGTGAACTCCCGTTATGTGGCTCATATTGGTAGCCGTGCCACGGACAAGTAACGCAGCCGTCAATTATTTTGCCTTCGCCCAAGGGGCCATTCTGATGCTTGCAGATATTACTAATGGCCGAAAGTTTACCATCATATTTAAAGATGGCAATGCCCTCTCCGTTCAATGTGATAATCTTAGCGCGGTTTTCTTCAATCTGATTTAGATCACAGGCATGATAAAAGCCTGGCTTAGATTTTAGGTCAAGGCCTCGACCTGATTTAATGCTTGAAGCGAAATGCAAACCGATCAGCACAATCATTCCCATCATTAAAAAGCCATAGCCAAATGGTGAAGACTCAAGCTGAATGATTCCGAGCATCACGTGCATTACAATTAATGCATAAGCCAAATACACAGTCATGTGCAAGCTTTTCCAAACTTTTGGACTCAGGTTTTTCAACCAAAAATCATGGCTTGTCGCGGCCATTAGAAAGAGGATGATAAGTGCGAAGAAGCCCAAAACCTGAAATGGAAAGCCGCCTAGGGAATTGTAAGCCTCATTTGAAGTAAAGAGTGATATGAATACGTTTTTCGAACCAAGGGAATGGAATTGTAAAAGACTAAAGACACCATGGATCAACGCAATAAAAAACATGGTCACCCCTAAGTGCCTTCGATTATAGAGCAGCGGAAGGAATTTACCATTGAGTCTCGCCAAAGGGCCAATCATTAGGATAATGTGCAAAAGCAAAATGGCAAGCGTAGCTGTTGCCCGAATGATTAGTGTTTCAAAAGTGATCTCAACTAAAAAAACGGAAGATAAACCAATAAAAACTGCGAGGTAAATCAGTATGAATGCAAACAAGATGGCATCGTAAATCCACTTTTGTCTATTCCATAATATGCCTTTGTAGCTTACGCTCATGGCTTCAGGTCATTAATGGAATTAAAAAAGAGTTGCTTATTGTTGAGCTTGTCCCAAACTAAAATATGATCCATTTTACTTGCCGTTCCCCATGGAAAGGAGAATTCATAATGTTTCATTTCATTCAAGCCGCCCAATAAAATAGAGTTCTTATCTGGACTTTCACCTTTAGAGAGATAAACCAGTGAAAAAGCAGATTTTAAAGGTCTTACCAAGTCTAATTTTAAAGTTGTGGTTTCATCGATGATATCATAGCTCCACTCAAAAGCATGATAATCTATGTCATGAGATGAAACAACCTCGCAATTGGCGATTCCAACAGGACAAATATTGATTGGGATCCTTGCTAAGGGATTGGCTGGAATGTGCTCAATGGCTTCTAAGCACAATAAAGGCAAGGCGATTCCCATCACCATCCAGATATATCGATGTCTTTGGCGGAGTTTTACATTCATTTTTTAGTTTTTCTCCATTTAGCTAATAATACTGGCCATAAAGCCACAGTTCCAGGGAAAATCAAGATTTTCATAAAAATGGGGGCTCCCTTTACTCCCTCATCAATCGATTGAACTCCTTTTCTGAAAAACACAAAACAGAAAAATAGCCCAATCAGCAAGTAGATTCCCATCAAAATAAGCACCATTGAAATTATCAATTCTACCATATAATTCAGCTCTCTTTGATAATATTATGGATTTACACCTGCATATGAAATTCCTGCCAGTTTATGCATATCCCAGTTGTAAGTACTCAAGTCACTTGCATTGAATTTGGCAAAATCGCTATGTCCACATGCCCTGGCTATCACTTTCATTAAGTCGGTGGAGGCGTTGAAGAAATTGGCCAGTTGTTTGGCCGAGGCCTGAATTTGTAATCTGGCCCTCAGGTCTTCTTTTTGTGTGGCAATGCCTACAGGGCAGTTGTTGGTGTTGCAGGCGCGCATACCCAAACAACCAATGGCTTGCAATGCCGAGTTTGACACCGCAACGGCATCTGCTCCCAGCATTAAAGCTTTGGCGAAGTCTTCGGCCACTCGTAGCCCTCCTGTGATGATGAGCGTTACATCGGTAGCCTCTCTTTTGTCCAAATGCTTTCTTGCCCTGGCCAATGCAGGAATAGTTGGCACATTGATATTGTTGCGCAAAATGCTCGGAGCGGCACCTGTTCCGCCACCTCGGCCATCAAGAATGATATAATCAACGCCTACCGCTAGCGCGAAATCAATGTCATCTTCAATGCGGCTTGCGGCTATTTTAAACCCAATCGGAATGCCTCCAGTAACATTTCGCACCTTGCTGGCGAAATTTTTGAAGTCATCAACCCCATGAAAATTAGTGAAGGTAGCAGGAGAAATGGCATCCTCACCTTCCTTTAAGCCCCTGACTTGGGCAATCTCTTTTGTCACCTTATTGCCAGGCAAATGTCCACCCGTACCTGTCTTTGCGCCTTGGCCGCCTTTGAAATGAAAGGCTTGTACTTTTTCTAGTTTATCCCAACTAAAGCCAAATTGAGCAGATGCCAATTCATAGAAATAGCGTTGGTTATTTTGTTGTTCATCTGGTAACATCCCCCCTTCGCCTGAGCAAATTCCCGTGCCGGCCATTTCTGCCCCTTTGGACAAGGCGATTTTCGCCTCTTTAGATAGTGCACCAAAAGACATATCCGACACGAACAGCGGTATGTCCAAAATGAGCGGTTTTTTTGCTTTTGGACCGATTACGGTTTTTGCGTTCACGCTTTCATGGTCAAAAAGTGGTCTTCTCGATAATTGGGCAGGAAGAAATTGAATGTCTTCCCATTTTGGCAGGGTATTTCTATCAACCCCCATCGCCTCAGATGGCCCATGATGCCCCCAATTTTTCAGTCCATTTTGTGCTAATTCTTTAATATATCGGGTATAAGGTTCTGTCGATTCTGGATGAGTATCCGCATAAATGCCCAAGTATTCCTCTCTGCTAAATGGGGCGGGGTGAATTTTTTCAAAGTCGAGAATATCCTGTTTGTCGATCAAAACTTCATCGCCATTGATCTCTACCTCGAACTTTTCGAGCACTTCATTATTGTTGTACTCACTTACGCCCGTATCAATTCTATAGTCCCAATTGTGCAAACCACAAATAAGGTTGTGGCCTTCAACTCTACCATCGGCCAAAAGCGCCCCACGGTGAAGGCACCTTCCATAAAGCACAGATACTTCATCGCCATACCTGATCACAACCAGATCGGTTTGTGAGACGAGTGCTGCGGTGGGTACTTTTTCTTTTAAATCTGAAAACTTGGCTACAACGGTGGGTATTCTCATAGGGTCTTTAGGCTAGTCGTTTTCAAGTTAAGCCTATATTTCTGAAAAGTAAATTAAGGAATAGCTAAGCCTGAACAGACTAGACGGGGTTGATTTGCTGACCCAATTCCTTCTTACGCAAAAAATAGAGGTAATCGGCCAAGTAGTAAGCACCTATTCCAGTGAATATATGCCAAAGAAAATGCGTCCCGAAGGAGACAATATGTGTGAATTCTTTATCCGCACCGCGGAAATATATGGCCAGTATAAAGCACAGAACAGCTGTTATGATATTCAGGCTTTTTTGATATTGATACTTTCTGAGAATTAATAAAAAAGGCAAAAGAAAAGCGATGCCACCAATGATGTAAGAGAGGTTCATTCCAAAAGCGCCAGAAAAATAATTCATCACCAGAAAGCGCAGGCCAAAAAGTGGGCCTACGGTGAAGATCACCATCCACCACGTGGGGAGCACTTTATACCATAAATAGACAGTAATGGATAAGGTAAGCGCCAAGGCGGGTAAATAATCCATCAATAGCAAGTATTGAGAAGACCTCAGTCCATGGAATAGCGTGCTTCCAATTCCGTTGAGAAATAGAATCGGAATACAAAAGAGCAGAAACTTGAATTGCATCGGGTTTTTCCGGATCCTCCAAAGAAAATAAATGGCAGGAGCAGCTATGGCCAATGAGGAGAAAGCATTCCAAGGCTCTACTATAATTTGATCTGTGATATGCGTTTCGGCATACCAAGGACCTCCATCTATAATTTGATCTAATTCAAAAATCATAACTCAGGAGATAGAACTGTTGAATGAAAGGATTAGTTGGCCATAAGACCTAATTTAGTCGACTAAATTACATTTACTTCGTTCGAGATCGCCAGATAATAACGGTCTGAATTGGCAATGAATTGAGGTAGAGCTAGTTAAATCTGCTAAAATTTATTTTTAAAGCTGATTTTTATCATGATCTAAAATATTCAAATTGTGCAGTTTTACATCAGAAACAGTTGCACTGACCTTTAAAGTAATTATTATGAAAACTATCCTCGTACCTATCGACTTCTCTTCTCAATCTAAGCATGCACTCGATTTGGCTGCTCAAATGGCAGGTAAAGGCCGTATTAAAATTGAAGTAATCAATATTATTGAAGGGTTAACTCCGTCATCATTCAATACCATGGGCGAAGGAGCAACCAATTACACCGAAGATGAATTCTTTTTAAAACAGCTTTATGACAAGACCAAAGAGAACCTTCATAACCTTATCGGACAAGGTAAGTACAGTGGTCTGAATATTTCTGCAACAGTGGTGGTGGGTAACCCATATCAAAGCATTGCTAAGGCAATTGCTGATTATAATGCTGATTTGGTGGTCATGGGAACCAAAGGTAGTAGCGGTATTGATGAGGTTTTAATTGGCTCGAATACAGAGAAAGTGGTGCGTTACGCCAAGTGCCCTGTCATTACGCTGAAATCTGATGTGGACTTCTCTAAAATGAAGCACATTGTATTGGCAACCAACCTCAACGAACCGCAACCCACCGTGGTAAAGGAGATCAAAAAATTGCAACATCTTACAGGTGCTAAAATTCATTTGGTAAAAGTAAATACACCCAACAACTTCCACACGCAAAGACAGTCAGAAGCAGAATTCGAAAAGTATGTGCAGACCTATTCATTCGATAATTATGACACCTGCCTTTACAATGCAACCTCTGAGGAAGATGGTATTTTAAGTTATGCAGAAGATGTTCAGGCAGATTTAATTGCGATTGGAACGCACGGCAGAACAGGCTTGCTTCATTTGTTGAGCGGTAGCATTGCCGAAGATTTAGTTAATCACTCTCAAATTCCAGTTTGGACGCTTTCTTTAAAGAAGTAATTTCGACTCATAAATTTGAACTAAACAGAGCCCGATTAATGCCGGGCTTTGTTATTTTTGAAGCATGGCCAAAAAGAACACAAGAGAAAAAGGACGATCTGGGGTAGTGTATTCTACCAGCAATGATTTTCAGTATGCCTATGAAGGCGAACCAGAGCAAGAAACGCTTGAGCCAAGTCGCCAAAACCTAAAAGTAATGCTTGATAAAAAGAGCAGAGGAGGCAAGCAAGTGACCTTGGTAGAAGGCTTTGTGGGGGCAGACGAAGATTTGAAAGAACTCGGGAAGATGCTCAAGCAGAAATGTGGAGTAGGTGGCTCCGCCAAAGATGGGGAGATCCTGATACAAGGTGACTTCAGGGATAAAGTATTGCAAATGTTATTGAATGAGGGTTATAGGGCGAAAAGGGTAGGCTGATTAATGCATATGAGGAAGGGTATTTTTTTATTTTTAATCCTGATTGTAGTTTTTGCTTGCGATAAAACGCCTTCAATTGAAGAGAATAGTTCTGGTATGTTGCGAATCAACGGCACCGACCTCTTCTACAAAACAATTGGTCAAGGTGAGCCTTTGATTATAGTGCACGGTGGCCCAGTATTGGATCATTCTTATTTTTTGCCTCAGTTAGAAAGCCTAAGCGAAAACTACCAACTCATTTTTTACGATCAGAAGGTAAGCGGCAGATCCTCAATCGAAGTGGATAGTGCTACCATGACGCTGGATGGCTTTGCCGAAGACATTGAATCGATCAGAAAGGCCTTTAAATTGGATAAAGTAAATCTGTTGGGGCATTCTTGGGGTGGTTTAATCGCCATGACCTATGCCATAAAATATAATGAACACCTCAATAAATTAATTCTCTCAAATTCAATAGCTCCGAATGTCAGCGAATGGCAAATGGAAGGGCAAGTGGTAAGCCAAAAGGCGACTGAAAATGACTTTTTGGAAAGGCAAGCTATAATGACTTCTGGGGCGCTTCAAGGCGAAGATCCAACAGAAGCGATCAAAAAATTGCTTCGTATTTCCTTTAGACCACAAATGGCGGATACCACTAAATTGAACGAACTCAATCTTTATGTCCCGAAAGACTATTTGCAGCGCAGTGGACTTTTTGGACTTCTCGCACCTGACCTCACGGATTTCGATTTGTATCCTGAAATCAATAAAATCACTTGCCCGACTTTAGTGCTTTATGGCAACCGTGAACCCTCCGTTTATCTGCACGCTACCAAAATGGCCGAAGCTTTCCCCAAGGGTGAATTGAGAGTGATTGATGGTGCTGGACATTTTCCCTTTATCGAAAAACCCGATGAATTTAATTCAGCCGTTTTAGCGTTTTTGAATAGGAAGTAAAGGTGAGTGTAGGGTCTATGGTATTGGGTATTTGGTCTTGAGTACAAATTGACCTAGACATAGCAGTCATCTCGCAGAGATCTTTTCACGAAACATAAGGCAATTTGACGTTTCAACCTTACAAAGGTATTTGCTGGCTCAAACAGTGCAAGGTGCCAAAACCCCAAATAAGATCAATCGAGCTAATACCTATCACGGTCCTGTTAGGGAAACAACCTTGAAGAATGTCTAAAGCTATTCTATCCTTTGGGTCGTTGAAGGTGGGCATTAGCACCACTTTGTTCAGAATAAGAAAGTTGGCATAACTCGCAGGAAGCTCCAATCCATCGAAATGTATTATCCCAGGCATTGGCAGTTCCACAATCTTCAATGGACTGCCTTCTTCTAATTTAGCCTTTTTTAATCGCCTCAAATTGTCCTGGAGAGGCGCATAATTCTTATGATTTTTATCCTCTTCAATTACGGTGATGACTGTGTCAGCATTCACAAATCGGCACAAATCATCGATATGGCCATGAGTATCATCTCCGAGAATGCCATCGCCTAGCCAAATGGTATTGGTCACTCCAAAGTATTCTTTGAAAACGGCTTCGTAATCTGCTTTTGTAAAACCAGCATTTCTTACCTGAATACTTGGGTGGAGAAGACATTCTTCAGAAGTCACCAAAGTGCCTTTGCCGTTTACTTCTAGCGCGCCTCCTTCAAGTACTACTGGCTTGCCTTTATAAGTCACTTTGGTGAGTGGAATTCCTAAATGCTCCGCTACAGTGCTTGGCGTTTTTTTATCTAGTTTGAAGTTCTTGTACTTTGCCCAAGCATTAAAATTAAAGTTGAGCGCCTCTCGCTGATCTCCATTTTTCACAATGATGGGTCCCGAATCACGCATCCAGCTTCTGTTCGTTTTTTGGAAAAGAAAGCTGACGTTTTCCATTTTCACCGTGGCAATTTCGAGCAGTTCAGTCACCTTTTCTTGGTGAGCTTTATCTTCAACCAACAGAAAAACCGTTTCTACGGCAGCTACTTTCTTGATGAATTCTACAAACACCCATTGAATGGCACCAAATTTACCAGGCCAATCTTTTCCATTATGAGGAAAACAAAGCAATAGGCCTTGCTGCTCTTCCCATTCTGCAGGAAATCTTCTTGCTGCCATTATTGCTCGATTACGCGTTTCGTGATATCATGGAATGCATCAATTCTTCTGTCGCGGAAGAATGGCCAGTTTTGACGTACATTTTCTTGATGAGCCAAGTCTACTTCCGCAATCAAAATTTCTTCTTTGTCGTGTGAAGCCATGGCCAAAATTTCTCCCTGAGGACCACAGATAAATGAAGCTCCCCAGAACTCAATTCCATCTGTATTTGGTAAATAATTTTCTAAGCCAATTCTATTGGCTGCGGCTACATAAACACCGTTGGCTACCGCATGGCCTTTCATTACGTTCATCCAAGCACCGTACTGGTTTTCGCCATATTGTGCTTTTTCAGATGGATGCCAACCAATAGCAGTTGGGTAAAAAAGTGCTTCTGCTCCTTGTAGGGCAGTAAGTCTAGCCGCTTCTGGATACCATTGGTCCCAACAAATAAGAGTTCCGATTTTTCCTTTTTCAGTATTGATGGTTTTGAAGCCCAAATCACCCGGAGTAAAGTAGAATTTCTCGTAAAAACAGGGGTCGTCTGGAATGTGCATTTTGCGATACAAACCAGCTTGAGTACCATCAGTGTCGATGATGTAGGCGCTGTTATGGTATACGCCAGGCATTCTTTTTTCGAAGAAAGGAATGATCAAAGCAACTTTTAATTCTTTGGCTAGTGCGCTGAAGGCAGTAAAAGAGATATCCCCAAGTGGTTCGGCAAGGTTGAAGTTTTCAACATCTTCACTTTGACAAAAGTAATGGCTTGAATAAAGCTCTGGCAAACTGATTACCTCAGCACCTTTTGCCGCAGCATCTCTGATCCAACTGAGACATTTTTTTCTGTTCTCATCGGGAGTGTTGTTCAGGTTAAGTTGGATTACCGCAATTTTGTACGAATTCTTTGCCATAGCCTTCAATTAAATGAAAGCCCAAAGATATTAATTAAGAGAACAAGGTTGTTTTTTTTGTTAAAATCTTGGCCTATGGTTGAAGAAGGAATTTGCTTCTACTTCGATTTTAATTCCTTGATTTTGGCAAGAATAGTATCTCGGTTTTTGGCAGAAAGCAACCATTTAGGCAGTCGGCTTTGTAGGCTCTGATTACTCCAGCCATGTTCATTTGGCCTTCTTTTGCGCAGCTTGTCTGTTACGTACTCTTCAAGGAATTGAAGATGGTCTAAGTTATAGGCAAAAAGAACTTCTTCCTTTGCGATGGCAGCATACCAAAGCGAAAAACCGAAATAGGGATCAGTGGGAATGCCAACATGAACTCCCAAATAGCCAGCTAATTTTGATTTTGATGAAAGGACAACGTTACCTTGACCAATCCACTCTTTGCTCGAACCGCATTGAGCGCAGGTGAACCGAGTTCGATTTCTGTTTTCAGGATCCGAAATAATCACTGCTTTCTTTGCGCAATTAGGGCAATGCACATCAATCTTATTGATGAACTCTGAAAGGTGTCTAAATTCTTCCAACATCATTTTATGTCAAAATTGGTCATCAGTAGACAAGAATGTCTTACGCATTTCCGTCTTCCGATAATGGTTTAGTGAGTTCTTTCCAGCGTGTGTTTTTCCATTCTTTCTGCTGAGCAGCATCCAGAAAAGTCCAAGCCACGATGCGGCTGCTTTTATTGCCTTGGCCCATAGGGATCGTTTCTACTTTGACGGCTTCGGCTTTTTCTAATGATTCATAAATTGCCTTGAGGTTAGTCTGTTTACTTACCAAGCTGGAAAACCAAAAGCAGGATTCTCCAAATTTTTTACTTTCGCGAATCATCCCCATAATGAATTTTCTTTCGCCACCCTCGCACCATAATTCTGAGTTTTTTCCTCCAAAATTTAAGGTTACTTCCTTTACTTTTTTACCTTTTAAGTTGCTCAGTTTGCGCAAAGAGCTTTCTTTAGATTCTTCTGGCGAAGAATGGAATGGAGGGTTACAGATGGTTACATCTACTTTTTCCTCTTTTCGCATCGCCCCGTAAATGGTATCTTTAGGTTCCATTTGCTGCCTTAATTCAATCTTGTCTTTTAGCGATGGGTTTTTGTCAACAATTGCTTGCGCAGATTTTAGTGCTATCGAGTCAATTTCTGACCCAATGAATGACCAACCATATTCTTTAATGCCGATCATGGGATATACGCAGTTGGCGCCAACGCCAATATCTAGGCAAATGATTTTATCGCCAGTTGGAATTTTGCCATAATTATTGCTGCAAAGCAAGTCGGCAATATGATGGATATAATCGGCCCTGCCAGGGATTGGCGGGCATAAATAGCCTTCTGGAATATCCCAATAGTCGATATCGTAATGAACTTTTAAGAGAGCTTTATTTAGGGTCTTAACTGCCTCAGGATTGGCGAAATCTATGGAGTCATTCCCGTATTTATTCGGAAGAACGAATTCAGTCAGTGCTGGTAGAGCAGCAATCAGCTTCTTGAAATCATAGCGTTCGCGATGTTGGTTTCGTGGGTGAAGCCTGGGTTTCTCCTGGGGTATTTCTTTTTTCTTTTTTTCCATCGCTTAAAACTCTCTTGCAAACTTAACCAAAAGTTGCAAGGGTTATGGCTTCGTAAAAAATCAACTTGATTACCGAGAAAGAATAAAATCAATGTAAACAACAGAATGATTTTTTGTTTTACTTCACTCGTTATGTTGAAAAAATCAGTAATCGTTATAGGTGCTGGCGCTTGGGGAGGCTGGTCGGCCTATTGCCTGCAAAAAGCAGGTTGCCAAGTTACTTTAGTGGATAAGAGTAGCCCTGGTAATGCTTTTTCTGGTTCTGGTGGTAAAACAAGAGTGATCAGAATGGCTTATGGTGGTAATGAAATCTATACCGAAATGGTAGATCGCTCTTTCCAACTTTGGGATGATTTCTGTGAATTGACTGGGGAGCAAGTGATTCATCCAAAAGAAGCTTTGTGGATGTTCAATGGTATCTCGTCCACCTATGCCGAACTATCACAACCGCTCATGCAAAAGCGAGGCTTTGCTTTAGACGAAATTTCATTGGCTGATTTAGCCCAGCGATATCCCCAAATCAATTTAGAAGGAATTACTTCCGCATATATAGAACCCAAAGCGGCTTATCTTGAAGCCAGCAGGTCTTGTAGTTTGGTAAAAACCGAGTTCGAAAAACTGGGTGGACGATTTGTACAGGCTGAAATAGCTAAGATTGAGGGTGATGGGAAAATCGATGCCTTGATTACCGCAGACCGAGAAAGACTGAAGGCCGACCATTATGTATTTGCCTGTGGGCCATGGATGAAAAACCTTTTTCCGAGTTTGGCTCTTTACATCAATGTCACGCGGCAGGAAGTTTATTATTTCGATGCTCCTGCAA
The DNA here is from genome assembly GCA_002786855.1 of Cytophagales bacterium CG12_big_fil_rev_8_21_14_0_65_40_12. Classification (GTDB taxonomy): domain Bacteria; phylum Bacteroidota; class Bacteroidia; order Cytophagales; family Cyclobacteriaceae; genus Roseivirga. The sequence continues at coordinate 61,217 of PCUU01000008.1, read as the reverse complement.
ATCATTTAGGAGACCATTTGCCCATTTGGCTAGAATTTAGGGCTGGCGATGAAATGTACTATGGCATTCCAGATCACCTGCAGCAAGGCTTTAAGCTCGCTTATGACCAACGCGATTGGGCACTTGACCCTGATCGAGATGATAGAGATCTTACGGCTACTATTTTTGAGCAAATGAATAGTGTTTTGGCTCAACGTTTTCCAGCGTTAAAAGGCGCGGGATTACACCATCATCATACCTGTGTTTATGAAAATTCACTAGATGGTGAATTTATAATGGACAATGCACCAAGTTTCAGTAACGGCATAATCCTTTGTGGTTCCTCTGGTCATGGCTTTAAAGTGGGGCCAGCCGTTGGCGAAATGGTCGCTGATTTAATCACTCAGACCAAACCTTTCCCTAGCTTCTTTGCGCTTGACCGACTCAAAGGTTTAACGCGTGTAAAAAGTCAGTTTGAGGTGGGTCTAGGTCAGATTAACTAGGTTACTCAAAGTAACCTAGTTAATTGTCGGTGAGCTTCAGATTAGATTTTAAATTAAAAAAATTAAATATAAAACTGTGTTACTTTAGTCTATGTTTATTCACCTAATTTTAGGATAAGCACTTTATCGAATTTAAGTATTATGAGATGGACATTAGAGGTGATCAGCTAGAACCAGACAAGTTTTACCATATTTTCAATCGAGGGATTAATGGTACTGCTGTTTTTTTTGAAAAGAAAAATTATCACTTCTTTTTAAAGCAATATGATAAGTATGTCTCTCCCTTTGCTTTAACCTATGCTTATTGCCTTTTGGGTAATCACTATCATTTACTGATTCGAATCAAATCAGAGCAAGAAATTTTAGAGGGAATAACTGAAGACAAGGATAAGCCTCTCTCATGGTATGCGAGCAATGCATTTTCAAGTTTCTTTCAAAGTTACACCCGTGCGATTAACAAAATGTACTCTAGAACTGGCTCTCTTTTTGAAACTCCCTTCAAACGAATTGTCGTTGAAAAGGATGAGTACTTCACGAGGTTGATAGCCTATATTCATGGTAACCCACAGAAGCATAAGTTGGTCGAAGATTTTCGTGTCTACCCTTATTCGTCTTATCTTTCGCATTTAGGGGATAAACCTACCAAACTACAACGGAGTGATGTTCTCAGTTGGTTTGGTGGACAAAATGCATATGCTGATTTTCATTTAGGTCAGAAGCTTGATTTATCAGAAAGATGGACGTTAGAATAATCTCTAACAGCCAACCTGAAATCTTGAATTCACTAGGTTACTCAAAGTAACCTAGTGAATGGGAATTACTTACTTCCCAGAACCTCACTCAACTGCAAATGCTGCAAAAGCATAATGGTCTTTGCATCTTTGATTTCACCTGTTTTAATCATTGCCATGGCTTGGTCAATGGGGAGCTCTAAAACTTCGATATCTTCTTGCTCATGTTCAATGCCACCGCCATCATTGACTTTCATACTTGCGGAGTATTCAGCAATAAAAAAGTAGAGGATTTCAGTTACCGAGCCGGGCGACATATATGCTTCGAACACTTTTTCAACCGATTTGATTTGGTAACCAGTCTCCTCCTCTGTTTCTCTTCGAATGCAGTCTTCAGGATTATCTAAATCCAACAAACCAGCGCAAGCTTCGATTAACATACCACTTGGGTTGCCATTGAGGTAAGTCGGCAGTCTGAATTGCCGTGTTAAAATTACCGTGCATTTCGTTTTGTTATACAACAGAATTGTAGCGCCATTCCCTCGGTCATAGGCCTCTCTGCTTTGTTGCTGCCAAGTTTTGTCGTTTTTTAGGTATTCGAAATCAACTCTGTGGAGCTTATACCAATTGTCAGAAAGCAATTTGCAGCTGAGGTTTCGAACTCTTTTATTCTTCATTGGGGATTTCGTCTAGGCTGTAAAAAATATGGAGGCCTCTTTCTTTAGCGATTTTCACGTCATTGTCAGCTCCTTTGGAAGCTCCATCAATTCGTAAAACCGCATCGCACTTTTCGAGTAAACGATGAGCCACAGGGTATTGAATTTCATCCCAAACTTCATCACCTAAGGCTTTTGACCCCGCTAAATGCATTAATGGTAAGGCAACCCATTCGCCAATCATGGGTACATGGCCTTTTCTGAAAATAGGTAAAGCCATAGCTTCCAATCGATCGAGGTTCTGTTTAATCAGTTCGGGGTTGTCGTTTGTACCACTGCGGTAAGGGCCAGCAATTAGAATTAGCATGCGATTTCAATTTGAAGTAAAGAAACTAAATCCCGGCCTTACAAAGCTTAATGTACTTTAAGAAATCACTTTTGGCCCCTGATTACACTCAAGAATTCTGGGGTAATACCCAAATAGGATGCGATTTGTTTTTGTGTTACCTGACTTCCAATTTGAGGGTATTTGGCTAAAAAGTTGTGATAGCGTTCTTCAGCAGATAACGACAAGTTTTGGATAACACGAAGTTGTTCACGGACATAAGCATTCTGCATCAAAATGCGGAAAAACCTCTCAAATTTTGGGATTTCTATATAAAGGTGATCTAGATCTATTTTGGACAATTGCAAAACTTCACTTTCGCTTACCGATTGAATGTTGAGCATGGCTGGTTTTTCCTCTAAAAAACAATGCATATCGGTGACCCACCAATCCGAAATGGCGAACATGATGGTAGACTCTTTATTTTCTTGATTAAGATAAAAAGCTCTTAGCAATCCAGAATTTACAAAGTTGATATGCTTACAAACTTGGCCTTCTTTTAGAATAAATTCCTTTTTCTGAAAACGCTTAGGCTTCAGCAGACTTACAAAATAAGTTTCCTCGGCTGGGCTGAGCGCAATGTGTTTTCTAAGATTAGAAAGAATTGGATCGAAGGACACGATTTGATAATGCTTTTGTGTAAAGGCTATAAAGTTATCAGATTATTTCACTTTTAGCCCTGTGATGAGAAATCTCCCAATTGATTATAAGGAAAACTTGTGAAATGTAAACTAACTCTCAAATCACACTATCGAATTGATTAAAATTGAGTTAGTGCCATTCCGTTTTTTAACTAACTTCCGCAATGAAACGCAACCTAAAATCATCAATCTTACTAGTAGCGAGTATTCTCTTGCTTGCGACTATGACCTTTTCTTGTCAAACCAAAAACGAAGAAGTTGAAAAGACCATGACCGATGTTAAGTCAGAACCACTCCTAAGGCATGTAGTACTTTTTCAGTTTAAACCAGATGCTGATCCTGATGCCATCAAGAAAGCAGAAGATGCTTTTTTGGACTTACCCAATAAAATTCCACAGATCAAAGGCTTTGAATGGGGCTTAAACAATAGCCCAGAAGGTTTAGATAAAGGATTTACCCATTGCTATTTTTTGACTTTCAAGTCTGAAGAAGATAGGGCGATTTATTTACCTCATCCTGATCATAAAGCATTTGGAGCCTTATTGGATAGAATTTTGGGAGATGTTTTAGTCGTGGATTACTGGATAAAGTAATCCGCTTTTTTGCCGTCAGACTTCTAGGTTCTTATGCTTGCTTTTGCCCATCCAACCTAAGTGGGTATGGTCGAAACTATCGAAGAATTTGAGTCCATAACCTAACATTCTATCGAAGCAAGAATGGGCCATAAAGATAAGGCCTATCAAAATCAGTAGTTCATTAGAAATTGCATAGCCAATAATCATCATCAAAGAAATCAGGCCTTTATGATGGGCAGCATTGTAGGCAATGGTGGCTACCTTCTTATTAATGAGTATGGCCAAAAAAGCTAGATCTGGAGCAAAGAATAAGCTTGCAAAGAGTACCCAACCTCCTTCATAGAATTCAAAATATACCAATGTGAAGAGGATGAAAAGAGGGAGTTGTTCGAGTTTTAAGGTGGTTCTCATGTTCATAGTCAACGATTTAGATTTCTTTATTAAACTCAAGTGCCTTTTCTGTCCAAAAGTCTAGGTCTTCATCAGCATCAAAACCTTCAGGGCTAATAAATAAAAAGCCTCGCATCGCTTTACCAGTAAAATCCATTTGTTGACTTCCCTTTTTAAAAAGTAATTGTTCGTGTGCGGCTTTGCCAACGCGCACCATTAAACGGTCCAGTCCAGTGGTTTTATCAATATCTACTCCAATGCACATTTTATCATTGACCATAAAAATTAGTCCACCCATCATCTTTTTTTCCTCAGTAATATTGGCCTTGGATAGTCGTTGGCGAACCCTGTCTGCTAAAAAATCGCTAAATGCCATTTGATTGTTCTTTAATCTGACCTAAAATAAGCTTTAGCCATGAACTTTAAACAATGAACTGCTAAAGAGTTTGTTTTTTGTTTGCTCAATTGCCAGCCTTCACTACCTTTGCCAACGATGTTGAAAAACACAGATATCGCTTCAATTCCTGCACATCATGTGCATCATTTCCACCATCTCTCGTAAGAGAGATATATAAACACCCCTGCCCGGCAGTTCCTGTCGGTACATTCGATCAAAATTTATAAATCATTTTCAAGACTTTACGGTTGATAAGGCTGATTACATTTGCCTTAGGCCGATTTCAAAACATAAAAAATGAATACTACACTACGCATTGCAGTTCAAAAAAGTGGAAGATTAAGCGAGGAATCACTTTCCTTAATCAAAGAATGTGGCATTAAAGTGAACAATGGAACCGGGAAATTGAAGGCAGAAGCTTCTAATTTTCCAATGGAGTTTCTTTTTCTGAGGGATGATGATATCCCTGGTTACGTACAAGATGGCATAGCAGATTTGGGTATCGTTGGGGCAAACGAAGCTGAAGAAAAGGACAAGCAAGTGGATTGGGTAAAGAAACTGGGTTTTTCTAAATGCCGACTTTCTTTGGCCATTGACAAAAATCAAACTTACAATGGGATTCAAGATTTTGAAGGAAGGAGCTTGGCTACTTCGTACCCAAAGATTTTGGGAGACTACCTAAAGGCGAATAATATCACTGCTGATATCCACGAAATTAGCGGGTCGGTAGAAATCGCCCCGAGTATCGGTTTGGCCTATGGTATTTGCGATATCGTAAGTTCTGGCTCAACACTACTGAGCAATGGCTTAAAGGAGGTAGAGGTGATTTTCAAATCCGAGGCGGTTTTGCTGGCGAACAAGAACCTTTCTGATGAAAAGAAAGCCATTTTAGATCGATTGATTTTTAGAATTGATTCAGTTCAAACGGCCAAGAACAACAAATACATTCTGTTGAATGCGCCTAACGATGCTGTTGCTAAGATTATCAGCATTCTACCAGGTATGAAAAGTCCGACCGTTTTGCCATTGGCTACCGAAGGCTGGAGTTCTGTACATTCTGTAATCAAGGAAGATGATTTCTGGCAAATCATTGAAGATTTGAGAGATGCAGGCGCACAGGGTATCTTAGTAGTTCCAATCGAAAAAATGATTTTATGAAAAACGTGATCAATCCTCAGAAATCAACATGGGAGCTACTTTTAAAGCGGCCTACCATGGATTTAGAAACCATCGAGGCCATTGTAAAGCCCATTATGGAACAGGTGAAGGCAGAAGGCGATGTGGCTTTGAAACGCTTCACCTTAAAGTTTGACGGGGTAGAAATCAGCTCATTGGATGTCAGCAATGCCGAAGTCCAAGATGCGATTAATTTAGTGCCGGATGATTTGAAAGTAGCTATTGCCACGGCAAAACACAATATCGACACTTTTCATAGTGCTCAAAAACAGGGGTTGCTTCAAGTAGAAACCATGCCAGGCGTAAACTGTTATCGAAAATCCGTGGCGATCGAAAAGGTCGGTCTTTACATCCCAGGGGGTACCGCTCCTTTACTTTCTACCGTATTGATGTTGGGAGTGCCGGCAAAGATTGCAGGCTGCAAAGAGATCGTATTATGCACTCCGCCTGATCAAAATGGGAAGATCAATCCTGCCATTTTATACACAGCTCATTTGGTTGGAGTAACTAAGATTTTTAAAGTTGGAGGGGCGCAAGCCATTGCCGCCATGACTTTCGGAACGGATACTATCCCGAAAGTCAACAAGATATTTGGCCCAGGAAATCAATACGTAACGGCTGCCAAACAGCTTTCAACAAAATATGGTTTGGCAATAGACATGCCAGCTGGTCCTTCAGAAGTGGCGATTTATGCCGATGAAACTGCGGTTCCAGCTTTCGTGGCTGCCGACTTGCTTTCGCAGGCTGAACACGGAATGGATTCTCAGGTGGTATTGGTGGCTTCTTCTGAAACTGTTGTTCAGGCCATACAATCAGAATTAGACTTACAATTGATTGAATTACCAAGGAAAGAAATCGCGGCTAAGGCTTTAGAAAACAGTATGGCAATTGTGATGGAAAGCCCAAAAGAAGCCATCGCTTTGTTGAACGAATATGGCGCAGAGCATTTGATCCTTTCGGTAGAAAACCCGTGGATCGTTTCCGATCAAATCATGAATGCTGGTTCCGTTTTTATAGGTAATTATACTCCCGAATCGGCAGGCGATTACGCTTCAGGTACTAATCACACTTTACCAACCAACGGTTATGCGAAAATGTACAGCGGTGTTTCGCTGGATAGTTACTTGAAAAAAATCACCTATCAAGAAATCACAAAAGAGGGTTTAAAGGCTTTAGGGCCGGTGGTAGAAAAATTGGCTGAAGCAGAGTTGCTGCAAGCACACAAAAATGCGGTGACCATCAGATTAAATGAAATCAACAATGTTTGATCCGAACGTACTTTTAAGAGCCCACTTGCAAAAGTTGGTGCCTTATTCTTCTGCACGCGATGATTATAAAGGTAGCAAGGGCGTTTTTCTCGATGCCAACGAGAACCCAATTGGCTCGATTACAAAAGAAAATTGGAACCGATATCCTGATCCTTATCAATACGATTTAAAGGCTAAGATTGCTCAAATTAAAGGGGTAAAGGCCGAGAATATTTTTCTGGGAAATGGCAGCGATGAGCCTATTGATTTACTGCTGAGAGCGTTTTGCGAGCCAATTAAGGACAATATCATTATCAACCCACCGACTTATGGCATGTATAAGGTCAGTGCGGATATCAATAATGTGGAAGTGCGCGAAGCATTGCTTACTGCTTACTATGATTTGGACTTAGCAAGCATTGAGGCCAAGATTGACGGAAACAGTAAGCTTTTGTTTATATGTTCGCCAAATAACCCAACAGGAAATGATGTCTCTTTAGTTAAAATTGAAGAAGTGATCAAATCCTTTAAAGGCATTGTGATAGTGGATGAGGCTTATGTTGATTTTACATCGAGAGAAAGCTTTGTGCATAAACTCGATCAATATCCGAATTTGTTGGTGCTGCAAACTTTTAGCAAGGCATGGGGCTTGGCTTCTTTGAGATTAGGAATGGCCTTCGCATCAAAAGAAATCCTAGCCATTTTGAATAGAATCAAGGCACCTTATAACCTTAGTGGCCTGATACAAAGGACGGTTATAGAAGCCTTGGATAATGTGCAAGCCAAAGATCAAATGGTAGCACAAATTCTTGCGAATCGCGAAATATTAGGAAAGGCTTTGGCTGAAAATCTAAAGATCAAAACGATTTGTCCAACGGACGCAAACTTCTTTTTAGTCAAAATGGACAATGCCTCGGCAGTTTATCAAGCTTTGATCGCTAAGAAGATCATTACAAGGGATCGATCAAAAGTTGCGCTTTGCGAGGGAGGTATCCGAATTACTGTGGGTACCGAAAAGGAAAATGAAATGCTGATTGAAGCACTCAAAACAGTTTTAAATTAGTTTAAAGTTTGAAGTTCAAAGTTGACAGAAGTGGTTTCAACCAAGAACATTAAACTGCGAACAATAAACCATGAAGGATGAAAAAAATATTGTTTATAGATCGTGATGGTACCATTATTATCGAGCCTAAGGAAGATCAGCAGGTAGATTCTTTAGAAAAATTAGAGTTCTTGCCCGGGGCGATTTCGAACTTGCGTAAAATTGCTGAACAACTTGACTATAGGTTGGTGATGGTCACCAATCAAGATGGCTTGGGAACAGCGTCTTTTCCAGAAGATACTTTTTGGCCTGCACATAATAAAATGCTCCAAACGCTTGAAAATGAAGGTGTCGTATTTGACGAAATTGCCATTGACCGCACATTTGGGCATGAGAATGCACCTACGAGAAAGCCTGGGACGGGTTTGTTGACGCACTATATGAATGGAGATTTTGATCTTGCTAATTCCTATGTTTTGGGAGATCGAGTAACAGATATTCAATTGGCGGATAACCTTGGGGCGAAGGCGATTTTCATTGCTGAAGAAAAAAATGAAAGAGCAGCCTTAACGACAATGAGTTGGGATGAAATCTTCAATTTCTTGCAAATGCCACCTCGTACTGCGGAAGTACACCGGGTGACAAAAGAAACAGATATTCTAATTCAATTGAATTTAGACGGTACTGGCCAATGCCATAATGAAACTGGGTTAGGTTTCTTCGATCATATGCTTGATCAATTAGGGAAACATTCTGGTGCTGATTTAACAATTAAGGTCAAAGGTGATTTGCATATTGATGAACACCATACCATCGAAGATACAGCCTTGGCTTTGGGAGAAGCATATGCAAAAGCGATTGGAGATAAAAAAGGAGTAAATCGCTATGGCTTTTTATTGCCAATGGATGAAGCCTTAGCACAAGTCGCCATTGATTTTAGCGGAAGGCCATGGTTGGTTTGGGAAGCCAAATTTACGCGCGAAAGGGTAGGAGATATGCCAACTGAGATGTTTATGCACTTCTTCAAATCCTTTTCCGATGCCGCCAAGTGCAACCTCAATATCAAAGTAGAAGGAGAAAACGAGCACCATAAAATTGAGTCCATCTTCAAGGCCTTCGCGAAAGCCATTAAAATGGCTGTGCAACGCAATGCCAATGAAATGAACCGATTACCTAGTACAAAAGGAGTGCTTTAAGCACTCCTTTTGTTATTTCAATTACTCGTTTCTTAATGTATTTGCAGGGTTAGCTTTGGCTGCTTTCCAGGTTTGCGAACCAATTGTGATAAAACCAATTGTGAAGATGATGAGCACCCCACCAAATAATTCTATTGCGCCAATGCTGGCCCGATTCACGGCACCTTGTAGAATTACATTATCAAAGAAATAGTAGGCGAGGGGAACTGCAATGGCAGCTGAAATTACCAATAACCACATAAAGCCTTTCGCTAAAAGGGTAATTAAACTGCCTTCAGTTGCACCAAGCACCTTTCGAATACTAATTTCTTTAACTCTGGTTTCTGCTGTGTAAACGGCCATTCCTAATAGTCCCAAGGAAGCAATTGTCATGGTCAAGAAGGCCAAGAAACCTACTAGAGTAAACATTACCGAATATTCGCTGTAAGCTTTTTGTAGTTTTTCGTCATAAAAAGTGGCATCGAATTCATGAACAGGGTCAAAGTCATTCCAAGCAGACGCTATCTTTTCCATTGTGCCTAGTAAATCAGGCGATGCTATTTTCAAATTAATGGTATATACTTCTTTGGGTTGGTACCTGAAACCGAAACATTCAATACTTTCACTGACTTTCGCGTAATGGAAATCTTCGATTACGCCAATGATCCTTAGTTTTTTGTCGTCTACCTTTAAGTACTTGCCAATGGATTCTTCTGGTGTTCCTACATTGAACCGCTTAATGGTGGTTTCATTTACAATGATTTCTGACTCTTCTTCCTGAAGCGGCCTTTGATCAAAGTTGGTTCCTGCCAGTAATCTATGTTTCATCATCGGAATGTAGTTTCCATCAATGCTGGCATACCAAAGCGTAGTAGAATCCATTGGGTCTTCATATTTCATGTCGGCCCCCCAGCGGCTTCCAACACTCAGCAGATGAGATGAAACTGCGATTTCAGAAACTTCTGGTATGGCTTCATATATACTTTTGACCTGATCAGCGTCATTGCCTTGTAGCTCAATGTTCAATACATTTTCTGTTTTGTACCCTAGGTCAAAAGCCAGCGCATATTTGTATTGTTTGAAGGCAATGCTGGCTGAAATGATAAAAACAAGAGATAAGGTGAATTGAATGACGATGAGTACTTTTCTCAAATTAATTTTAGAAAACAGTTTAGTGTTGCTTACCCCTTTCATCACCTGAGCAGCCTTTAATTTGGAAAGCAGGGTGGCAGGGAACAAGCCCGCTAAAATTCCCACTAGTATGGCGAACAAGAAGAAGTAGATAAAAAGTTTAGGCTCGGTTGCTAAGTGCAGGGTTTGCTGAATTTCTGGAGCAAGATTTAGAAAATAAGGCTTGAGGACGAGGAAAAGGAAATAGGCAAGTACCAAAGATGAAACGGAAATGACACAAGCCTCAATGATAAACTGTGAGATAATCTGACTTCTTGTGGCTCCCACCACTTTTCTTACGCCCACTTCTTTGGCCCTGCGCAATGAGCGAGCGATAGAGAGGTTGGTATAATTAAATCCAGCGGATAGAATGACCACAAAAACTAAGAGCCCAAATACCCACAAACCTTTGCCACCAATGCTCGGCCCAATTTGGTTGCTTAAGTCAGGGCCAGTCATAATATTTAATACAGATTGAAGCGTAAGCTCAATTTTAATCCTGTCAAACTTCTCATTTTCTTCTTCGCTTATTTTTGCTAATCTTTCTTCTATCTGCTGCATCGTAGTGCCTTCAGCCAATTTCATGTAGCAATAGTTCATCCACATGTTAGTCCAGCCCATGATATTGTTATCTCTTTCCTTTTCTTGGCTCTCATGGGTGGAAAAAGAGGCCAGTGATTGAAATTTTAGGTGAGAATTGAATGGAGGTTTCTCAACAATAGCTGTTACCTTAAAATCCTTGTCATTCACCTTTATGATCTGATTTAAGGGGTCAACTCCTTCATCAAAGATTTTAGAAGCAGTCTCATCAGTAAGTACTAGAGAATATGGCTCAACAAGGGCTGTGGCCCCATTCCCTCTCAATATTTTAAAGGAAAAGACATCAAAGAAGCCTTCAGAAGCATATACTCCCGAAAGGGGAACAACTTTATCATCTACTTTGGCATCACCACCAAAGTTTCTTCTCATAATTACTGAGGCATCAATTCCGGGAACTTCCTCTTGAAGTCTTTTGCCTGCAATAATAGATGTGGAGGCAAAATAGGATGGGTCTTCGTCCAAGGATTGATAGATGTTGTTAATTCTATAGATCCGTTCTGCGTCTTCGTGGAAGCGATCATAGCTCCTCACTTCCATAAAAAGGGTAATCATAAGTAAGCAAACCGACATTCCGACTGCTAAGCCAAAGATGTTAATGGCGGAAAATAGCTTGTTCCTGGCTATGCTCCTTAACGATGTTTTGAAGTAATTTTTAAACATGACAATTGAGTTTATGTTGTTGACTATTTTGAATTTTCTAATGGTATAAGGTCTGCAAAACTTGATCACATCTAACCAATATGTGATTTTTGCAGACTTAAGGCTTTTGCTGGTAAGGTTCCTGTCGAAATGCTCATACAAATCACCTTGTAGATCTTCTAAAAGATCATGGCGGCAATACCATTCTAGAAAGCGGTTTGCCCATTTAGGTGGTTGATTTGTGAGCTTATTGTTCATATCATTTTAAGATTGAATTCTGGAATAAGCCTCCATAATTCATCTCTTTGCTCTTTCACCTTTGTTAATGTGGCTTTGCCAGCATCAGTTACTTCGAAATACCGCTTGCGTCTGCCTCCTCGTACTTTAGTGGCTTCTCCTAACTGCGAAAGCACATATCCTTTTTCTTCTAACCTATTGAGTACAGCGTGAACCACCCCCAACTTGACCGATCTTTCAGTAATCCTTTCTATCTCATCACAAATGGCCACGCTGTAGGCATCAGACATCAGCGAGGCGATGGTCAATAAGACTACTTCTTCGAATTCGCCTAAGTTTGTTCCTTTCATTGATTTTTATTTATTCTTTAAATGTATGAAAAATGTAAGAATAGAAAACTGATTTTTCATGCAAATAGCGAAGATATAGTTTGCCGAAAGATTCATGCTGCGTAGTTACTTGATTTTAACGCCATTTTAAATCCAAAAGGAGTCAATAAGCCTTTATGTGTAGTGAGTTGTTGAACAATGTACTTCTAGCCGCATCCTAAATCACAGCAATTGATTTTTATTTACGTATTAAATTAATAAGTTTGTCGTATAATTAAAGGTTATGGATGCTAAAGTCACACTCAGTTTCGATCAAGAAGTAATTCAATCGGCCAAAGCCTTTGCCGAGAAGAACAACATCAGTCTTTCTAGGCTCACGGAGTTTTTGCTTAGGCAGATTACATCAAACCAATATACTTCCATTGAAGATTTGCCTATTGCTGATTGGATTTCTGTAGTAGCTGAGGGCGAGGCAGAATACAGAACTAAGCCAAGAAAGATTTCTAAGGCAGATTTCTACGAAAAAAGGTAATGGGTAAGGTTTTTATAGATGCGAATGTATTAGTCTCTGTGCTGAATAAAGAATATCCGCTGTTTTTATATTCTTCTAGGGTATTGAGTTTAGCAAATGATAAGAACTTTCAGCTATATACTTCATCTTTATGCTTAGCAATTGCCTTTTACTTTTCCTCAAAAAAGTCAGGAGAGGCCTTGGCTAAAACTAAGATAGCGGCATTGTGTCAACATCTGTCTATTGCTGTAATTTCAGAAAGTGCAATTAAAAAGTCCATAATGGATCCTAGGGTGAATGATTTAGAGGATGGTTTTCAATATTATGCGGCTATTGAGGCTGGTTGTAAGAGCATTGTGACCGAAAATCTTTCGGACTATTTTTTTTCGAATATTGAGGTGCTCACTGCCGAACAGTTTTTAATTCAAAAGGTACTTACAAATGAAAAAGGCACCAAAAAGGTGCCTTAATGTTAAAGGATTCTGAGTCCTTTAATTTAAACAGTCATAATCTCCTGCTCTTTATGATTGAAGAGTTCGTCCATTTTTTTATTGAATAAGTTGGTCAAGTCTTGCACTTTATCTTCGGCTACTTTTACAGCATCCTCTGAAAGACCATCTTTCTGAAGCTTTTTGAGTTCATCATTCGTTTCTTTTCTGGCGCTTCGGATACTTATTCTACCATCTTCGGTAGCCGCTTTGGCTTGTCTTACCAAATCTCTTCTTCGCTCTTCCGTCAGCATTGGTATATTGATGATAATTTGTTCTCCATCATTTTGAGGGTTTAAACCTAAATCACTGTTGAGAATCGCCCTTTCAATCGGACCTGTCATTGATTTTTCCCAAGGCTTAACAAAAAGAGTTCGTGCATCTGGGCTGTTCACCGAGGCTACTTGATTTAGTGGGGTTGATGTACCATAATAATCTACTTTGATTACATCAAGCATATTGGGCATTGCTTTACCTGCTCTAATTTTGGCAAGTTCTACTTTAGTATGAGCGATGGCCTTCTCCATCATTTCCTTAGCGGTTTCTAAGTATAATTCCAGTTCTTCCATGATTTAAATTAGCTTATCAAAGTTCCTACGTTTTCTTTTCCTTCCATAAGGTTTAAAAGGTTGTCCTTGGTGTTCATATCAAATACAATAATAGGGACATTATTTTCTTGGCAAAGCGTAAAAGCCGTCATATCCATGATATTGTAGCCTTCTCTAATTGCTTGTTCGAACGAAAGATTTTCAATTCTGGTGGCTGTCGGGTCTTTCTCTGGGTCTGCGGTGTATACTCCATCAACTCTGGTGCCCTTTAAGACTACTTCGGCTTCGATTTCAATCGCTCTTAAGCTCGCAGTGGAGTCAGTAGTGAAATAAGGATTGCCTATGCCTGCTCCAAATATCACGACCCTGCCTTTTTCAAGGTGTCTCACCGCTCTTCTTCGAATAAAGGGTTCACAAACGGCTTCCATTTTAATGCCTGACATTAGTCGGGTAAACATTCCGTGATTTTCGAGAGTGCTCTGAATGGCCATTGCATTAATTACGGTCGCCAGCATGCCCATGTAATCACCTTGCACACGGTCTATACCTGAGGCTTCTGCTTGAACTCCACGATAGATGTTACCACCACCAATTACAATTGCGATTTCTACACCTTTATCATGAATCCTTTTTATTTCTTCGGCATATTGGTTTAATCTGTCTGGATCAATTCCGTATTGCTGATTGCCCATCAATGCTTCACCACTTAATTTCAAAAGAATCCTCTTGTACTTCATTCGTTCTTTGTGATTAAAATTTGATTAAAATTTGATTTTTCTCCACGCTCGCACCGACTGCGACTTCAATGCTTTGGATTGTACAGTCTCCTGGAGACTTAAGTACATTCTCCATTTTCATGGCCTCTAATACCATAATTTGATCTCCCTTCTTCACTTCTTGTCCCACCTTTACAAAAATATCGTGGATCAGCCCTGGCATCGGTGCTTTGATATCAGTTATTATCGAAGAAGTTAAATTAGTTATGCCCATTCTTTCGAGCAGCTGATCCATTTTGTCCTTAACTTGGACAGTATAAATCTGATTGTTGATTTTTATTTCGACCACCTTTTTATCCTTATCAAATGAGATGACCTCTGCATTGAAGGATTTATTGTCCTTTAGAATATGGAATTTCTGTTTACTTATTTTTGAAAGGTTCCATTCGAAGTTTGATCCATTAACACTGATATGACCAGCATTCAACTCAACTTCAACTTGATGATCTTTTTCAAGGCTTATTTTATACATAAAGTTAGTTTAAGGCCTTGCGGCTTTAAATGTCTAGATTATTGTTGTGCTGTCTTTTTCAATAGAAATCTAAATCACGCAAATATAAAGAAGTATTTTAATTTGAGGCTTTGAAGGACATATCTCTTAAGTCGTGCAGGGCGGAATTATTCTCTGGCTTTTTATCTTTCTTAGAATCGTTTTTTAGCTGTTTTAAGGTGGTCGAAAAAACGCTACATCTTTTTTTGAGATATATTTGAATAATATAAAAAAGGGTCTAATTTTGCATTCCCTTTCGCTGAAAGGATTTTTTATGACGTTCTTTTAGGGATTGAAAATCAGTTGGGGGGATACCAAAGCGGCCAACTGGGACGGACTGTAAATCCGTTGACTTATGTCTTCGAAGGTTCGAATCCTTCTCCCCCCACAATAGATCAAATACCAGTGATCATCGTTCAAAGGCCATTTTGGAATTTGAGCTTTAAGAGTTGGAATTTGAACAAGCGGGTGTAGCTCAGTTGGTAGAGCGACAGCCTTCCAAGCTGTAGGTCGCCGGTTCGAACCTGGTCACCCGCTCAAAACTTTGAGTTACAAATGCGAAGTTTAATGTGCATCGAACATCAAACTTCGATATGAACTTGAACAAGCCGATGTAGCTCAGGGGTAGAGTACTTCCTTGGTAAGGAAGGGGTCACGAGTTCAAATCTCGTCATTGGCTCAAGGCACTGAAAAAATCAGATGTCGAAGAATAAATTAAATAATTGAATTTAAATATTAACTAATTTTCAAGTTATGGCTAAAGCAAACTTTGACCGTTCTAAGCCGCACGTTAATATTGGTACTATCGGTCACGTTGACCACGGTAAGACCACATTAACTGCTGCTATTACTAAAGTTTTGGCATCACAAGGTCTTGCCGAAAACAGAGATTTCTCTTCTATTGATAATGCTCCTGAAGAGAAAGAAAGAGGTATCACAATTAACACATCTCACGTTGAGTATCAAACTGTGAATCGTCACTATGCCCACGTTGACTGTCCTGGTCACGCGGATTATGTGAAGAACATGGTTACTGGTGCTGCACAGATGGACGGTGCAATTCTTGTTGTAGCTGCGACTGATGGTCCTATGCCGCAGACAAGAGAGCATATTCTTTTGGCTCGTCAGGTAGGAGTACCTGCTCTTGTAGTTTTCATGAACAAGGTTGATCTTGTGGATGATGAAGAACTTCTTGAGCTAGTTGAGATGGAAATTAGAGAACTTCTTTCTTTCTACGAATATCCTGGTGATGACATTCCTGTAATCCAAGGTTCTGCTTTGGGCGGTTTGAATGGTGATGATCAGTGGGTTGGTAAAATCAATGAGCTTATGGCTGCAGTTGATGCTTACATTCCACTTCCAGAGCGTTTGATCGATAAAGATTTCTTGATGCCTGTTGAAGACGTATTCTCGATCACAGGTCGTGGTACTGTTGCTACTGGTAGAATTGAAAGAGGTGTTACCAACACTGGTGATCCTGTTGAAATCATCGGTATGGGTGCTGAAGGTCTTAAGTCTACAATCACAGGAGTAGAAATGTTCCGTAAGATTTTGGATAGAGGAGAAGCTGGTGACAACGTAGGTCTTTTGTTGAGAGGTATTGAAAAATCTCAAATCAAGAGAGGTATGATTATTTGTAAGCCAGGTTCTGTAAAACCACATGCACATTTCAATGCTGAGGTTTACGTACTTTCAAAAGAAGAAGGTGGACGTCATACTCCATTCTTTAACAAATATCGTCCACAGTTCTATTTAAGAACAACTGACGTTACTGGTGAGATTAAGCTTCCTGCAGATATCGAAATGGTAATGCCAGGTGATAACGTTACAATCGAAGTTACTTTGATTAACGCTATTGCTCTTGAAAAAGGATTAAGATTCGCGATCAGAGAAGGTGGTAGAACAGTAGGTGCCGGTCAGGTTACTGAAATTTTAGACTAATCTTTTAAGATTTACCAAATATATCAAACGCGTTTTCGAAATATCGGAAACGCGTTTGTTTCATATAGTATTTTTATCTACATTTGCAGCCCGTTTTAGGGATGGAATGTTGGAATTGTACCTCGTCCTTTTGGAGTTCAATCAAACTGAAGACAGTCAAAAGCATTGATTTTTAATGTTTTAAGGACAGGGCAAATCTGTGATAATTGATACACGGGTGTAGCTCAGTTGGTAGAGCAGTGGTCTCCAAAACCAAAGGTCGTGAGTTCGAATCTTACCACCCGTGCAACGAAGAAATATAAAGCTGATGAACAAATTGAAGACATTTATCGCTGAATCTTATGTCGAGTTAAGGCATAAGGTAAGTTGGCCAAAGTATTCTGAGCTACAAGCTAGCTCGGTTTTAGTGTTGGTAGCTTCCTTGATCTTTGCCCTTTTTATAGGGATCATTGATTTAGGTTTCGATAATATCATGGATTGGTTTTATACAATTAGAAGATAATTTATAGAATGGCAGAGCTAAAGTGGTATATGGTTCGGGCTGTTTCGGGTCAGGAAAGAAAGGCCAAGGAGTATCTTGAAAATGAGATCGAACAGGAGAACGTTTTAGATTTTATTCCTCAGGTGATTATTCCAGCTGAAAAAGTGTATGAGATGCGTAACGGAAAGAAACGCTCTCGTGATCGAAACATGTTTCCAGGCTACATTATGGTGCAAGCTGATCTTACCAATGGTGAGGTCATTCATATGATTAAAAATATCCCGGGTATCATTGGGTTCTTAGGTCAAAAGGGTGGTAATGCTTCCAACACTCCCCCTGTTCCGTTACGACAGATTGAAGTCGACCGTATTTTAGGTAAGGTTGAAGAAATCGATGAGTTTGACGAACACACTGATACACCATATATAGTTGGAGAGTCTATCAAAGTAATGGATGGGCCCTTTAGTGGATTTACGGGTACTATAGAGGAGGTATTTGAGGAACGAAGAAAACTTAACGTTATGGTTAAGATCTTCGGGCGAAATACACCAGTTGAATTAAGTTACATGCAAGTCGAAAAACAAGATTAAGATGGCTAAGGAAATATCTGGTTATCTGAAGTTGCAAGTTAAGGGAGGTCAAGCAAACCCTTCCCCTCCGGTTGGTCCCGCTTTAGGTTCTAAGGGACTAAATATTATGGAGTTCTGTAAGCAATTCAATGGACGTTCTCAGGATAAAATGGGACAAGTACTTCCAGTACTTATTACCATGTATACTGACAAGTCTTTTGATTTTGTTATCAAAACTCCTCCTGCACCGGTAATGTTAATGGAAGCATCTAAGATCAAAAAAGGTTCTAACGAGTCTAACCGTATTAAAGTCGGTTCGGTGAGTTGGGATCAAGTGAAAGAGATCGCTGAAGTTAAGATGCCGGATTTGAATGCTTTCACGCTTGAATCTGCCATGAAAATGGTGGCTGGAACGGCAAGAAGCATGGGTATTAGAGTGACCGGAAAAGCACCTTGGGAAAACTAAAGATTTGTTAAAATGGCAAAGTTGACAAAAAAGCAAAAAGAAGCTTTAAGTAAATATGATCCACAGAAAGTATATTCTCTAACTGAGGCATCATCGATTGTGAAGGAAATCTCCATCGCAAAATTCGATGCGTCTGTAGATATTGATGTTCGCTTGGGAGTGGATCCGCGCAAGGCAGATCAGATGGTGAGAGGCGTAGTAGCATTGCCACATGGAACAGGAAAAGAAGTGAAAGTTTTAGTGTTGTGTTCTCCTGACAAAGAGCAGGAAGCAAGAGATGCTGGTGCTGATCACGTAGGTTTAGATGATTACATAGCAAAAATCGAAGGTGGATGGACTGACATTGATGTCATCATCACTATGCCTACGGTTATGGCCAAAGTAGGTCGTCTAGGTCGAGTTCTTGGACCAAGAGGTTTAATGCCTAACCCAAAATCTGGTACAGTTACTTTGGAGGTTGGAAAAGCAGTCGAAGAAGTTAAGGGAGGTAAAATCGACTTCAAAGTTGATAAATACGGAATCGTTCATACAAGTGTAGGTAAGGCTTCTTTCTCTCCTGAGAAAATCGCTGAGAACACTGCTGAAGTGCTTCTAACACTCTCAAAATTGAAACCGGCTTCGGCAAAAGGTACTTATATGAAAAGTATCAATTTGTCTTCGACTCAAAGTCCAAGTATTAAAGTTGATAAAAACTCCGTAGTAGGATTATAATCATGACTAGAGAAGAAAAAGGCGTATTAATTGAAGAATTGTATCAGAAATTTTCTGATAACAGCAATTTCTACATAACTGATGCTTCCCGTATGTCGGTGGCACAGACCACGGCACTGAGAAGACTATGCTTTGAAAAAGGCATCGAATTTAAAGTGTTCAAAAATTCATTGATCCAAAAAGCTCTTTTGAGAATGGATGCAGATTATGCTCCATTTGATGAAAAAGTGCTCAAAGGATTTTCAGGAATAATGTTTTCTGCACAAGATGCGAATGCTCCTGCAAAGTTGATCAAAGAATTTAGAAAAAAATCAGGTATAAACTATCCATTGTTGAAAGGTGCTTCCATCGATACCGATCTTTTCATTGGAGAGGAGTCTTTAGATATGCTAGTAAGTCTCAAGTCGAAAGCTGAGCTTATTGGAGAGGTGATAGGATTGTTACAATCACCTGCTAAGAATGTTATCTCTGGCCTTAAGGGCGCGGGTGGCAAACTGGCCGGCATCTTAAAGACGTTATCTGAGCGTGAAAATTAATAATTAATCAAGATTTAGAATTTAATAAACGAAAAGTAAAATGGCAGATTTAAAAGATTTCGCAGAGCAGTTAGTGAACTTAACTGTTAAGGAAGTTAACGAATTAGCTGATATCCTTAAGAATGAGTACGGTATCGAGCCTGCAGCTGCTGCAGTTGCTGTAGCTGGCCCAGTTGCTGGTGGTGGTGACGCTGTTGTTGAAGAGAAAAGCACTTTTGACGTTGTGTTGAAAGCAGCTGGTGCTTCGAAACTTGCTGTAGTTAAATTGGTAAAAGATTTAACTGGTTTAGGATTGAAAGAAGCTAAAGAATTAGTTGATGGCGCTCCTAAAGCAATCAAAGAAGGTATTGCTAAAGACGAGGCTGAGGCATTGAAAAAACAGCTTGAAGAAGCTGGTGCTGAAGTAGAGCTTAAATAATTTGATTCGCCATAGCTCCTATGGCAAAGGAATAGGCCCTGGTCCCGTCCCGAATTTTCGGGATCGGAATCATGGGTCTTTTCCTGTTTGTATACATTTTAGAGCCTTGTCTCTTCAAGCCCTGCACGCTTTAAGTGCAAAATTATTCTTGGTTTAAACTAAAATATTACGGCCTTGGCTAACGCAATTCAAACAGAAAGAATAAGTTTTTCTTCAATTAAGTCAGTATTAGATTACCCTGATTTTCTTGACATTCAAGTGAAGTCTTTCGAAGATTTTTTTCAGTTGGAAACCCCAGCAGAAAAAAGGACTCAAGATGGCCTTTTCAAAGTGTTCTCAGAGAACTTCCCTATTTCGGATTCTAGAGAAAACTTTGTTTTAGAGTTCATTGATTACCTAGTAGATCCCCCAAAATACTCTGTAGAGGAGTGTATCGATAGAGGTTTAACCTATTCCGTTCCTCTTAAAGCCAAACTTCGTCTTTCTTGTAATGACAAAGACAATGAAGATTTTGAGACTATTGAGCAGGAAGTTTTCTTAGGAAACATTCCTTACATGACCATCAAAGGTTCGTTTGTTGTAAATGGAGCTGAAAGAGTTATCGTTTCTCAATTGCACAGATCGCCAGGTGTATTCTTTGCGCAAAGCAAGCATACTAATGGTACTGCACTTTATTCGGCTAGGATTATCCCTTTCAAAGGTTCTTGGATTGAATTTGCGACTGACGTGAACAGCGTCATGTATGCCTACATTGACCGTAAAAAGAAATTTCCTGTAACTACATTGTTAAGAGCAATTGGTTATGGTACTGACAAGGACATTCTAGATTTGTTTGGTCTTTCTGAGGAGATTAAGGCTAACAAAGCTCAACTTAAAAAAGGAGTTGGTAGAAAACTTGCTGCAAGAGTTCTTAGAACTTGGATTGAGGATTTCGTAGATGAAGATACTGGTGAAGTGGTATCTATCGATAGAAATGAGGTGCTTCTGGAGCGTGACTCAATCTTGGCAGAAGAGGATGTTGATTTGATCTTAGACTCAGGTGTTGATTCTATTATCCTTCACAGAGAGGACATCAACATTGCTGATTACACTATTATATACAATACACTATCAAAAGATAATTCCAACTCTGAAAAGGAGGCCGTTGAGCAAATCTATCGTCAGTTAAGAAATACTGAGGCTCCAGATGAGCAAACCGCAAGAGATATCATCCAAAGTTTATTCTTTTCTGACAAGCGATATGACTTAGGAGAAGTTGGTAGATATAGAATTAACAAAAAGTTAGGACTTGATATTTCGTTTGATAAGAGAGTTTTAACAACTCAAGATATTATCTCAATTGTTAAGTATTTGATCGGTTTGATCAACTCAAAAGCAGTCGTTGATGATATTGACCACTTGTCGAACAGAAGGGTTAGAACTGTAGGAGAGCAGCTTTATGCTCAATTCGGTGTAGGTTTAGCTAGAATGGCTAGAACTATTAAAGAAAGAATGAACGTTCGTGATAACGAGGACTTCAAACCAGTTGACCTTATTAACGCTAGAACGCTTTCTTCTGTAATCAACTCCTTCTTCGGAACTAACCAGCTTTCTCAGTTCATGGATCAAACCAATCCATTGGCAGAGATTACGCACAAAAGAAGAATGTCTGCTTTAGGTCCAGGTGGTCTTTCAAGAGAAAGAGCTGGTTTTGAGGTACGTGACGTTCATTATACTCACTACGGACGTCTTTGTACAATTGAAACCCCAGAGGGTCCGAATATTGGTTTGATTTCTTCTCTTTGCGTTCATGCTAAAATCAATAGCATGGGCTTCATTGAAACTCCTTACAGAAAGGTGAATGACGGAAAAGTGAACATGTCGGAAGATGTAGTTTACTTAACTGCTGAAGAAGAAGATACTCATAACATAGCACAGGCCAATGCGCCATTAGATGCTAAAGGCACATTCATTAATGACAGAGTAAAAGCCCGTTTTGAAGGTGATTTCCCTGTAGTTGAACCTAAAGAGTTGACCTATATGGATGTGGCTCCCAATCAAATTGTGTCTGTAGCGGCTTCATTGATTCCTTTCTTGGAACATGATGATGCGAACAGAGCTTTGATGGGATCGAACATGCAACGTCAAGCTGTTCCTTTATTGAAAGCTGAAGCTCCAATTGTTGGAACTGGCTTGGAAGGAAGAGCCGCTAGAGATTCAAGAATGATGATCATAGCGGAAGGCGAAGGAGTTGTTCATTATGTAGATGCCACTAAGATTATCGTAAAATACGAGCAATCTGATGCAGATGAACTTGTCAACTTCGATAACGAATACAAAACATACAAGCTAATCAAGTTCAGAAGAACTAACCAAGACACTTCAATCAACCTTACACCAATCGTTTTGAAAGGCGATAAGGTAACTAAAGGCCAAGTTTTGTGTGAAGGTTATTCTACTCAAAACGGTGAGCTAGCTTTAGGTAAAAACTTGAGAGTGGCTTACATGCCATGGCAAGGATATAACTTCGAGGATGCGATTGTAATTTCTGAGAGAGTGGTAAGGGATGACGTGTTCACTTCTATCCACATTGATGAATACGAACTCGAAGTAAGAGATACAAAGAGAGGTGAAGAGGAATTGACTTCTGAAATTCCAAACGTAAGTGAGGAAGCAGTGAAAAACCTAGATGAGAACGGTATCATCAGAGTAGGCGCTGAGATTAAAGAAGGCGATATTCTTATTGGTAAAATCACTCCTAAAGGTGAAACTGACCCAACTCCTGAAGAAAAGCTTTTAAGAGCAATCTTTGGAGATAAAGCTGGTGATGTAAAAGATGCTTCATTGAAAGCTTCTCCATCTTTGCAAGGAGTTGTAATTGACACCAAACTCTTCACTAGACCTAAAAAGGATAAAGATTTAAGAGTTAAGTCGAAGAAAGAGGTTGAAACATTGAAGGCCCAATACAGCAAAGATTTGACTGTAGTGAGAAATGAGATGATCGACAAAATGTTCTCTTTACTTCAAGGAAAAACTTCACAAGGTGTTAAACACAAATTTGGCGATGAAGTAATTGCCAAAGGAGTAAAGTTCAATAAAACGAACATTACAGAAAACATCTTCCCTGAGAAGAACATTTATAGAGACGAAAGTAACTATAATGTTCAGGCAGAGGTGAATTTGGTTTCTGATTTGAACCTTGACAATTGGACTACTGACGAGAAAACCAACGCTTTGATTGTAAGACTGATCAAGAATTACAATTTGAAAAGAAACGAAATTGCAGGAGAATTCAAGAGAAAACGCTTCACAATCGAAGTAGGTGACGAATTACCAACAGGTATTGTGCAACTGGCCAAAGTATACATCGCTAAAAAGCGTAAGCTTAAAGTAGGTGATAAAATGGCTGGTCGTCACGGTAACAAAGGTGTTGTCGCCAGAATCGTAAGAGAAGAAGACATGCCGTTCTTAGAAGATGGAACTCCAATGGATATCGTTTTGAATCCACTAGGTGTACCTTCAAGGATGAACATTGGTCAGATCTACGAAACTGTACTAGCATGGGCAGGTCTTGAATTAGGTAGAAAGTATTCTACTCCTATTTTTGATGGAGCTACAATGGAAGAAGTACAAGCAGAATTAGCTGAAGCTGGTTTGCCAGATGCAGGTAGAGCTTACTTATACGATGGTCTTTCAGGAGTTAGATTCGATCAGCCAGTTACTGTAGGTATTGCTTACATGCTGAAATTGGGTCACTTGGTTGATGATAAAATGCACGCTCGTTCTATCGGACCTTATTCATTGATTACACAACAACCATTGGGTGGTAAAGCGCAATTTGGTGGTCAGCGTTTCGGTGAAATGGAGGTTTGGGCACTTGAGGCATTCGGTGCATCACACGTGTTGCAAGAAATTCTTACTGTAAAATCTGATGACGTAATCGGTAGAGCGAAAGCTTACGAAGCCATCGTTAAAGGTGAGAATATTCCTAAACCAAATATTCCTGAATCATTCAATGTATTGGTTCACGAACTTAGAGGTTTGGCACTCGAAATTACTCTTGACTAATTCTTAACCAGGCTTCGGCCAATTATTTAGAATACAAAAGCTATGGCATTTAAAAAGAATAGAAAACTTAACAATGACTTCGACAAAGTCACTATAAGCTTAGCTTCTCCGGAATCAATCCTTGAGAGTTCTCATGGTGAGGTTACACAACCGGAAACGATAAACTATAGAACTTACAAACCTGAAATGGGTGGTTTATTCTGCGAAAGAATATTCGGACCTGTAAAGGACTGGGAGTGTCATTGTGGGAAATATAAAAGAATCAGATACAAAGGCATTATCTGCGACAGATGTGGTGTTGAAGTTACCGAGAAAAAGGTAAGAAGAGAGCGCATGGGTCATATCGAATTGGTAGTGCCTGTTGCTCACATCTGGTACTTCAAGTCTTTGCCGAACAAAATCGGATACTTATTAGGTCTTCCTACCAAAAAATTAGATCAGATCATTTACTACGAACGTTACGTGGTAATTCAACCTGGTATTAAGGAAGAAGAAGGAATCGCATACATGGATTTCTTGACAGAAGATGAATATCTAGATATTCTAGATAAGCTTCCAAGAGAAAATCAAATGTTAGATGATGACGATCCTAATAAGTTCATCGCTAAAATGGGAGCAGATTCATTAGAAATGTTGTTGTCAAGAATCAACCTTGATGAACTTTCTTATGCTTTACGTCACCAAGCGGCTACGGATACTTCTCAACAAAGAAAAGCAGAAGCTTTAAAGAGGTTGAAAGTCGTTGAAGCTTTCCGTGATGCAAGAACCAGAATTGAAAACCGTCCTCAGTGGATGATTATCAAGATGGTGCCTGTTATTCCACCAGAATTAAGGCCATTGGTGCCTCTAGATGGTGGCCGTTTTGCGACATCAGATTTGAATGATCTTTACAGAAGGGTAATCATTAGAAACAACCGTCTCAAAAGATTAATAGATATTAAAGCGCCAGAAGTAATCCTGCGTAACGAAAAAAGGATGCTTCAGGAAGCTGTTGACTCACTTTTTGATAACTCAAGAAAAGTTAACGCTGTGCGTTCAGATGGTAACCGTGCATTGAAATCTTTGAGTGATATGCTTAAAGGTAAACAAGGACGTTTCCGTCAAAACTTATTGGGTAAAAGGGTGGATTACTCTGGCCGTTCGGTGATTGTAGTAGGTCCTGAATTGAAATTGCATGAGTGCGGTTTGCCTAAAAATATGGCTGCTGAGCTTTTCAAACCATTTATCATCAGAAAACTGATTGAAAGAGGTATTGTAAAAACAGTAAAGTCAGCTAAGAAAATTGTTGATAGAAAAGATCCAGTAGTTTGGGATATTCTTGAAAACGTATTGAAAGGACATCCAGTATTGCTTAACCGTGCTCCAACTTTGCACAGATTAGGTATTCAGGCTTTCCAACCAAAACTGATTGAAGGAAAAGCGATACAGTTGCATCCATTGGTATGTACTGCATTCAACGCTGACTTTGACGGTGACCAAATGGCTGTTCACGTTCCACTAGGACACGAGGCAGTATTGGAAGCCGCTACTTTGATGATTTCATCACACAACATTCTTAACCCAGCTAACGGAGCTCCGGTAACAGTACCTTCTCAAGACATGGTTTTGGGTCTGTATTATGTAACCAAAGGCCGTAGATCAACTGAGGATAATAAAGTTGATGGTGAAGGCATGCGTTTCTATAGCGCTGAAGAGGTGATCATTGCGATGAACGAAGGCAAACTTTCTAAACATGCTTACATCCACGTGAAAGCAAAGGTGAGAGAAGGCGAAGAACTTGTCAGCAAAATGATTGAAACTGTTGCTGGTAGAGTATTATTCAACCAGACTGTACCTGCGGAAGTAGGTTACGTTGACGAACTTTTGACCAAGAAGAAACTACAGAAAATTATCGCAAAGGTATTCGCGATTTCTGGAGTAGCCAGAACGGCCCAATTCTTAGATGATATCAAAGAACTTGGTTTCCAAATGGCTTATAAAGGTGGTTTGTCTATGGGATTGAATGATATTCACATTCCAGATCACAAAGAAGAATTAGTAGCAGGGGCTAAAGAGGAAGTAGAAGCTGTATGGCAAAACTACCTAATGGGTCTGATCACAGATAATGAAAGATACAATCAGGTAATTGACATTTGGACAAGGGTGAACACTCGCTTGACGAATGACTTGATGAATCAAATGGAAGAAGACAACCAAGGCTTCAACTCTATTTATATGATGATGCACTCTGGTGCCAGAGGTTCAAGAGAGCAAATTCGTCAGTTAGGTGGAATGAGAGGTTTGATGGCGAAACCACAAAAGAACCTTGCTGGTTCTGTGGGAGCGATCATTGAAAACCCAATCCTTTCTAACTTTAAAGAAGGACTTGACGTTTTGGAGTACTTTATTTCCACTCACGGTGCTCGTAAAGGTTTGGCTGATACAGCCCTTAAAACTGCCGATGCGGGTTACTTGACAAGACGTTTGGTGGATGTAGCACAAGATGCTGTTGTTAACGAAGAAGATTGTGGAACCTTAAGAGGTTTAACTGTATCTGCTTTGAAAGACAATGAGGATGTTGTTGAAACATTGACTGAAAGAATTTTAGGTAGAGTTTCTGTACATGATATTTATGATCCACTTACCGAAGAATTGATTATTTCGGCAGGTGAAGAATTTACAGAAGAAATTGCTGCTCATATTGAAGAGACTGCAATTGAAGATGTAGAGATCAGATCGGTATTGACTTGCGAAACGAAGAGAGGTATTTGTGCTAAATGTTACGGTAGAAACTTATCTACGGCTCAGATGGTACAAAAAGGTGAAGCGGTAGGTGTAATTGCTGCCCAATCAATTGGAGAGCCGGGAACACAGCTTACTTTAAGGACCTTCCACGTTGGGGGTACTGCTTCAAACATTGCGGTTGATGCAACTGTAAAGGCGAAATTCGAAGGTGTGATCAAGTTTGAAGAGCTTAGATCGCTTCCTACTACAGATAACGATGGTAACAAAGTGAATGTAGTAATGGGAAGAACTGGAGAGATCGTAATCGTTGATCCTAAAACTGACAAAGTCCTTATTTCTAACCACGTGCCTTATGGTGCTATTCTAGAAGTAAAAGAAGGCGATAAAGTTGAAAAGGGTCAGCAACTTTGTAAGTGGGATCCATACAATGCCGTAATTCTTTCAGAATTCGATGGTAAAGTTGAATTCGATGCCATTGAAGAAGGTGTTACTTTCAAAGAAGAGTTTGATGAGCAAACAGGCCACAGAGAAAAAGTAATCACTGATACCAGAGATAAAACTAAAAACCCTGCGGTAGTTGTAGTTGCCAAGAGCGATTCGAAATCATATAATATTCCAGTAGGGGCTCACTTAGCAGTCGAAGCTGGAGATAAAGTGAAAGTTGGTCAACCATTGGCTAAAATTCCAAGAACAATGGGTAAATCCCGAGATATCACTGGGGGTCTTCCTAGGGTAACGGAATTGTTCGAGGCTAGAAACCCATCAAACCCAGCAGTAGTGTCTGAAATCGATGGTGTGGTAACCTATGGTGGTATCAAAAGAGGTAACCGAGAAATCTTCATCGACTCTAAAGATGGCGTGAAGAAGAAATACATGGTGCCATTGTCTAAGCATATCCTTGTTCAAGATAATGACTTTGTAAGAGCAGGTTACTCACTTTCAGATGGTGCAATTACTCCAAATGACATTCTAAACATTCAAGGCCCGACTGCGGTACAAGAGTATTTGGTAAATGAGATTCAGGAAGTATATAGATTACAAGGTGTGAAGATCAATGATAAGCACATTGAGGTAATCGTAAAACAAATGATGCAGAAGGTAGAAATCATCGATGCCGGTGACACTAGCTTCCTTCCAGGTCAAGTAGTCGATAAGTTTGTCTTCAGAGAAGAAAACGATGCAATGCTAGACATGAAGGTAGTAATGGAATCAGGCGATTCTACCAACCTAAAACCAGGTCAGATCGTGACTCCTCGTCAGCTAAGAGATGAAAACTCTAGCTTGAGAAGAAAAGATATGAAGTTGGTAGAAGTAAGAGATGCCCAGCCTGCGGTTTCACAGCCTAAGCTTCAAGGTATTACTCAAGCTTCGTTAGGTACTGAGAGCTTTATTTCTGCTGCGTCTTTCCAAGAGACTACTAAGGTGTTGAGCGAAGCTGCGATTCGTGGTAAAGCTGATCATTTGAAAGGTTTGAAGGAAAACGTAATTGTTGGTCACTTGATCCCAGCCGGTACAGGTTTGAGAGAATACGACAACTTTGTTGTTGGAAACAAGGAGGCTTACGAGAGATTGCAAGCAGCAAAAGCGGCTTATCAAACAGAATCAGAAGAACAAGAAGTAGAGTATTAATCCATGGCAGACGAGAAAAATCAAACCAATCAGAACCAAATCAATATTGAGCTTTCAGAGGAAACTGCTGAAGGTCAATATGTTAATTTGGCCATGATCGCTCATTCTAACAGTGAGTTTGTGATTGATTTTATCAAAATGATGCCAGGAGTGCCAAAAGCAAAAGTAAAATCGAGAATTATCATTACACCAGAACATGCCAAAAGGCTATTGATGGCGCTAAAGGATAATATCGATAAATTCGAAAAGCATTTTGGCAACATTAAGCAATCTGAAGAAGCCCCGAAATTCCCCATGAATTTCGGAGGTACAGTAGGCGAAGCTTAAACTCTTTTCAATCCTATTTAAAAACCCTAGCAAGTGATTGTTAGGGTTTTTTTATGTCTTGTTATTTGGTGTGTTTTTTGCCTTGGCTTTCAAATCAATCTGAAAATTTCAATGATAAAGATTTATTGGATATCCATCTTAATACTGTATAAATCAAATTTCGGAATCTTTCTTTCTGCCTATCTAGCGGTTTTTTGGTTAGCATCGAATGAGGGTGAGTCGATAATACCTATAGTCAAAATCATGCAGTATGCCTTGATATTCACTTTCTATAGATTTACCAAGAGGAATGAATTTGTATTCTTCAAAAACCTTTCTGTATCAGTGAATTTGCTGTTTATGGCCCTGTTCTCTTTAGATATAATCCTTTCGTTCATTTTTTTAGGCCTACAACATTCTTCATAATGAAATTAGTAGCCGAAGGTGTTATCGTAGAAATTCAAGGTAATCGTATTTTATCGGATGTCTATTTCCATATGGAAGACAAGGGTGTTACAGGTTTATTTGGAAGAAATGGCTCAGGTAAATCAACTTTATTGAAGGCACTATTCAGTGAATTCAAGCCTCAATGGTCTAGAATCACCATTGATGGTGAAGTTGTAAAATCACCTTATTTGATTCAAGGTTTGATGAAATATCTCCCTCAGGATTCGTTCTTTCCAAGTTCTATTCGATGTAGAGAAGCGCTGGCGCTTTTTAATATCTCACATAATGCGCAGGAGATAATTCAAGGAATCGTAGGCTTTCTGAACGGAGCTAAGGTGTCACAACTCTCATTAGGCCAAAGGAGATCTTTTGAGATGCTGGTATTGTTATATTCAGATTCCAAATTTGTCTTGCTTGATGAACCGTTTACCGGACTTTCCCCGATATTGATTGAGAAGATTATTCCTTTGATCAAGGAGCAATCAAAAAATAAGGGAATTTTAATTATAGATCACCAATGGTCGTCTGTATTAGAAATAAGTGATCGTTATTATTTGATGGATCGAGGAAATTTAAAGGAGTACCTTAGCAGGGATCAAATAAGAGAATCATCCTATCTGAATTCGTTTAAAGAGGGGTTTGATTAAGTCTTTTCTAATTCTATTTTTACCAGTCCATCGTCTTAGTTAACTGCCTGATTTTATTTAAGATGATCTGTTTGTTCTGAAAACTTCTTTTGCTACCTTTGCAGTCCTAAATTTTGTACACAGGGAATTAAAATCTAAAAAACTGTAAATGCCTACTATACAACAACTAGTAAGAAAGGGTAGAAAGAAGTTGACTACAAAGTCAAAATCTCCTGCGCTGGACAGCTGCCCACAAAGAAGAGGGGTTTGTACAAGGGTTTACACTACCACGCCTAAAAAACCAAACTCTGCTATGAGAAAAGTAGCCAGAGTTAGGTTAACTAACGGCAAGGAAGTAAACGCTTACATCCCAGGAGAAGGCCATAACCTTCAAGAACACTCGATTGTATTGATCAGAGGAGGAAGAGTAAAAGACCTTCCAGGAGTTAGATACCACATCATTAGAGGTGCATTGGATACCGCTGGTGTGAAAGATCGTACTCAGAGAAGATCGAAATACGGTGCGAAACGTCCTAAAGTAAAAAAATAACATTTCATAAATAATGAGAAAAGCTAAACCAAAGAAGAGATATATTCTTCCCGATCCGAAGTTCCATGATACTTTGGTAACAAAGTTCGTGAACTACCTAATGGTCGATGGAAAGAAGAGTATTGCCTACAACATCTTCTATGATGCGATGGAAATCGTTGAGAAGAAGTCTGGTGAGAATGGTCTTGAGACTTGGAAGAAAGCATTGAGTAACATCATGCCTTCAGTCGAAGTAAAAAGCCGTAGAGTAGGGGGTGCAACATTTCAGGTTCCGACCGAAGTGAGACCAGCTAGAAAAACTTCACTAGGCATCAAATGGATGATTTCTTACGCCAGAAAAAGAGGTGAAAAAACAATGGTAGACCGTTTGGCTGCCGAAATTGTAGCTGCGTCAAAAGGCGAAGGTGCTGCCGTTAAAAAGAAAGACGATACGCACAGAATGGCCGATGCAAACAAAGCATTTTCACACTTTAGATTTTAATTCCCGATAAAAAATGGCAAGAGATTTAAAATTTACAAGAAACATAGGTATTGCTGCCCACATCGATGCTGGTAAAACTACCACAACCGAGCGTGTTCTTTATTACACTGGTGTATCTCACAAAATCGGTGAGGTGCATGATGGTGCAGCAACAATGGACTGGATGGAGCAAGAGCAAGAAAGAGGTATTACTATTACTTCTGCAGCTACTACTGTGTTCTGGCCTTATAAGGGCGACCAATATCATATCAATATTATTGACACTCCTGGTCACGTTGATTTTACGGTTGAAGTAAACCGTTCATTGCGTGTACTTGACGGATTGGTATTCCTTTTTTCTGCTGTTGACGGTGTTGAGCCGCAATCAGAAACTAACTGGAGACTAGCAGACAACTATAAAGTTGCCCGTTTAGGATTCGTCAATAAAATGGACAGATCAGGTGCTGACTTCTTGAACGTGTGTAAGCAGGTAAAAGAAATGTTAGGTACTAAAGCTGTTCCTCTTCAATTACCAATTGGTGCTGAAGATTCATTCAAAGGAGTAGTTGATTTAGTAGAGAATAAAGCGATTGTTTGGAATGAAGACGATATGGGGATGACCTATAACGAAATCCCAATTCCTGCTGACATGCTAGATGAGGTTGAAGAGTACAGACAATACCTTTTAGAGGCGGTTGCTGATTACGATGAAACTTTGTTGGAGAAGTATTTCGAAGACCCTAATTCAATTACAAGAGATGAAATTATTGCAGCTTTAAGAGCAGCAACAATTGATATCGCTTTTGTTCCGATGTTGTGCGGTTCTGCCTTCAAAAATAAAGGCGTGCAGTCAATGTTGAATTACGTGATGGAATTACTTCCATCTCCTTTGGATCGAGAAAACGTAGAAGGTATTGATCCTGATACAGAAGCTCCAACTTTCAGAAAGCCTTCCGCAAGCGAGCCATTCACAGCTTTGGCATTTAAAATTGCCACCGATCCATTTGTAGGTCGTCTGTGTTTTGTGAGATCATATGCAGGTATGTTAGATTCTGGCTCTTATGTATACAATACAAGGACCGGAAAAAAGGAACGTATCTCAAGAATTTTCCAAATGCATGCCAACAAGCAGAATCCAATTGATTCGTTGCATGCTGGTGATATTGCTGCGGTAGTTGGTTTCAAGGATATAAAAACTGGCGATACGCTTTGTGACGAGAAACATAAAATTGTTCTTGAATCAATGGATTTCCCAGAGCCAGTTATTGGTTATGCCATTGAGCCTAAAACTCAAGCGGACGTTGATAAACTAGGTATGGCAATCGCCAAATTAGTAGAAGAAGATCCGACTTTAACAGTAAGTACTGACGAAGAAACTGGTCAAACGATTTTGAGAGGTATGGGTGAGCTTCACCTAGACATTATCATGGATCGTATGAGAAGAGAATTCAAGGTAGAAGTGAATCAAGGTGCTCCTCAGGTAGCATACAAAGAGTCACTTACCAAATCAGTTGAACACAAAGAAGTTTACAAGAAGCAGTCTGGTGGTAGAGGTAAATTTGCCGATATCTCGTTTGAGCTTGGTCCGAAGGACGAAGATTTTACAGGTAAAGGATTGCAATTTGTGAACCAGATTGTAGGTGGTGTTATTCCAAGAGAATTCATTCCTGCGATCGAGAAAGGATTTGCCCAAGCGATGAGTAATGGTCCGTTGGCAGGTTATCCTGTTGAGGACATGAAAGTAAGATTATTCCATGGATCATTCCACGATGTGGATTCGGATTCATTGTCTTTTGAATTGGCTGCCCGTATGGGTTTCAGAGCTGCTGGTAAACTAGCAGGTCCAAAGATCATGGAACCAATCATGTCTGTAGATGTGGTAACACCAGATGAGTATACTGGTTCTATTACAGGTGACTTGAACAGAAGAAGGGGAATGATGAAAGGTATGGACACTAAAGGAACCTCTACGGTGGTTCGCGCAAATGTTCCTCTTTCTGAACTTTTCGGATATGTTACAGATTTGAGAACAATGTCTTCAGGTAGAGCAACTGCTGCGTTGACGTTCTCTCATTATGAAGTAGTGCCTCAGGGTATTGCAGATCAAGTTATCAAAAAAGCTAAAGGCGAATAATCTGTAAATTTTAGATTAATGACACAGAAGATAAGAATAAAATTAAAGTCATACGATCACAATCTAGTTGACAAGTCGGCAGAGAAAATCGTAAGAGCTGTAAAAACAACTGGAGCGATCGTTAGCGGTCCAATTCCGTTGCCAACAGTGAAAGAGAAGTTTACAGTTTTAAAGTCTCCCCACGTGAACAAAAAAGCACGTGAGCAATTCCAACTTTGTACTTACAAAAGATTAGTAGATATCTATTCTAGTAGTGCAAAAACTGTGGATGCGCTTATGAAGCTTGAGCTTCCAAGTGGCGTTGACGTTGAGATAAAAGTTTAACTTTTGTAATATATTGGAAAAGAGAGGCTTGCCTTTAGGTTAGCCTCTTTTTTATGCAAAGGAATCGGTAAAATTTGAAGCCGATAATTGTGGATAAATTATTCGCTAAAATTCAAATTCAGAGTTTGCAGCGAAAAATTAATTCTCTATCTTTGCAGTCCGTTTCACGGGAGCTCCATAAGAGAGGGGTTCAAAATGAATTAAAAAGATGTCTGGAATAATCGGAAAAAAAATCGGAATGACTAGCATTTACAGTGTCGATGGACGTAGTGTCGCATGCACGGTGATAGAGGCTGGTCCTTGTGTTGTAACACAAGTAAAAAATGAGGAGACAGACGGATACACAGCTGTACAGCTTGCTTTTGGAGAGCGTAAAGAAAAAAACACTCCAAATGCTCTTAAAGGGCACTTTGCGAAAGCAAACACTACCCCAAAGAAAGAGGTTGTTGAGTTCCGAAATTTTCGCGAAGAATTTGAAGGTCAAGTTGCGCTAGGTAATGAAATCTCTGTAGGAGATGTTTTCAAGGAAGGTGATTTCGTTGATGCCGTTGGTACTTCAAAAGGAAAAGGTTTTCAAGGTGTTGTGAAAAGACACGGATTTGGTGGAGTTGGACAAGCTACACACGGTCAGCACAACAGATTGAGAGCACCAGGTTCTGTTGGTGGAGCTTCTTATCCTGCAAGAGTATTTAAAGGTACTCGTATGGCTGGTAGAACCGGTGGAGACAGAGTTACAGTAATTAACTTACGTGTAATGAAAGTAGTACCAGAGAAAAATCTAATCGTTGTGAGTGGATCTATCCCAGGTGCTAAGAATTCAACCATAATACTAGAGAAATAAGAAGATGGAAATTGCAGTACTAAAAAATAGTGGTGAGGAAACTGGAAGAACATTGAGTCTTTCGGCTGACATCTTCGGTATTGAGCCGAATGATCACGCGATCTACTTAGATGTGAAGCAGTTTTTGGCTAACCAGAGACAAGGAACACACAAGTCTAAGCAAAAAGCTGAGATCACTGGTTCAACCAGAAAATTGAAAAAGCAAAAAGGAACTGGTACAGCGCGTGCTGGTAGTATTAAATCTCCAACCTTCAGGGGTGGAGCTAGAGTATTCGGTCCTGTTCCAAGAGACTACAGCTTCAAGTTGAATAAAAAACTTAAGGTTTTGGCCCGTAAATCTGCTTTGGCTTACAAGGTTAAAGACAGCAGTCTTTTAATTTTAGAAGATTTTACTTTCGAAACGCCTAAAACTAAGGAGTATATTAAGATTCTAGAGAATTTATCTCTATCGAATAAAAAGACTCTTTTAGTAGTTTCTGAAAACGATAAAAATACATGGTTATCTGGACGTAATATCCAGAACACGAAAGTAGTTACGGCAGATGCTCTAAATACTTATGATGTATTGAATGCAGAAAGTTTGCTTTTGTGCGAAAGCTCTGTGGGAATCATTGAAAACTTATTGAAGTAACATAGAGATGAGTGTTCTGAAAAAACCAATAGTTACCGAAAAAGTATCCGCCCTGAATGAAAAAGGGAAATACGGATTTGTTGTAGATAATAAAGCCAACAAGGTAGAAATCAAGAAGGCAGTTGAAAAGATGTATGGTGTTACTGTAGAAGATGTAAACACTATGAGATACGCTGGTAAAAACAAATCTAGATTCACAAAATCTAAGGTTGTACAAGGCAGTACCAACTCTTTCAAAAAGGCCATTATTACTGTTGCCGAGGGTGATATCATTGATTTTTATAGCGGCATTTAAATAAAGAGAAATGGGCGTTAGAAAATTTAGACCGATGACTCCAGGAACCAGATTTAGAATGGCTCCTGATTTCGAAGAAGTTACTGTAAAAAAGAGTGCTCCTGAAAAATCGTTGACTGTTACTTCAATCAGATCTGGAGGTAGAAATAATACTGGTAAAATGACAATGCGCTACATAGGTGGCGGTCATAAAAGGAAAGTTAGAATTATCGATTTCAAAAGAGATAAATTTGATATTCCTGCAACGGTAAAATCAATTGAGTATGATCCAATGCGTTCAGCAAGAATTGCCTTGTTGTTCTATGCAGATGGTGAGAAGAGATATATCATTGCTCCGAAGGGATTAGAAGTAGAGCAAACCGTGATTTCAGGTGAGGGTGTTGTGCCCGAAGTTGGAAACGCAATGCCTTTGGCTAAAATTCCTATGGGTACGATTATCCATAACATCGAATTGAAACCAGGACGTGGCGCTGCCATGTCGAGAAGCGCAGGAGCTTATGCTCAAATCGTTGCTAGAGATGGTAAATACGCTACAATCAAATTGCCTTCTGGTGAAATGAGAAGTGTGCTGTCTACTTGTATGGCGACAATTGGAGCAGTTGGAAATGCAGAGCACATGAATGTTGTGTTAGGCAAGGCTGGTAGAAACAGATGGTTAGGAAGAAGACCAAGAGTAAGGGGTGTTGTAATGAACCCAGTTGATCACCCAATGGGTGGTGGTGAAGGTAGAGCTACCGGAGGTCACCCAAGATCAAGAAAAGGTTTGAAGTCAAAAGGTCAAAAGACCAGAACTCCGAAGAAGTATTCGAATCGTTTGATCATTGGTAAAAAGAAGAAATAAGACATGGCACGTTCGTTAAAAAAAGGACCATATATCGACTTCCGCTTAGCCAATAAGGTAGTGGCAATGGAAGAATCTGGTAAGAAGTCTGTAATCAAAACTTGGTCTAGAAGATCAATGATTGCACCAGATTTCATAGGACACACTTTCGCTGTTCACAATGGAAATAAGTTCATCCCTGTTTTCGTAACCGAAAACATGGTGGGTCACAAAATGGGTGAATTTGCACCTACTAGAAATTTCCGTGGTCACATTGCTAAAAAAGATAAAGGTAGGAGATAATGGAAGCAGTAGCTAAATTAAATAACGTACCTACGGCCGCTCGTAAAATGAGAATGGTAGCTAGCCTAATCAGAGGTCAGCGTGTAGATAGAGCTTTAACTTTGTTGAAGTTTGAGCCTAAAGAAGGCGCTGCGCGTCTTGAAAAGCTGTTAAGATCAGCTGTTGCCAACTGGATTGCTAAGAATGAGGATGAGCGTTTAGAGGATGCTGATCTCTACATAAAAGAAATCTTTGTTGATGGTGGAAGAATCTTGAAAAGATTGAGACCAGCACCACAAGGTAGAGCACACAGAATAAGAAAAAGGTCTAATCACGTAACGCTTATAGTTGATTCAAAAAAGAATCAAGTTACCGCTGATCAGCTCGATGAAGTCACTAACGAAATTGATAATTAAGAACAGATGGGACAAAAAGTAAATCCTATAGGTCTCAGATTAGGTATCATCAAAGGTTGGGATTCCAACTGGTACGGTGGAAAAGACTTTTCTAATAAATTGGTTGAAGACCAAGAGATCAGAAAATATGTTAACGCCCGTATTCCAAAAGGTGGTATTTCTAAAATCATCATCGAAAGAACGCTAAAGCGTATCACCATTACTGTTCATACTGCCAGACCAGGTGTTGTGATCGGAAAGGGTGGCCAAGAGGTTGATAGAATCAAAGAAGAGCTAAAGAAAATCACAAGTAAGGATGTTCAGATCAATATCTTCGAGATAAAGAGACCTGAATTAGACGCTAAATTAGTGGGCGAATCTATCGCTCAGCAGTTGGCGGCTAGAATTTCTTACAGAAGAGCAATGAAGCAAGCAATCGCTTCTGCGGTTCGAGTGGGGGCTCAAGGTATAAAAGTAAAATGTTCAGGACGTTTAGGAGGTGCTGAAATGGCCAGAACTGAGATGTATAAAGAGGGAAGAATTCCTTTGCATACACTTAGAGCTGACATCGACTACGCTATTTCCGAAGCTGATACTGTATATGGTAAGATTGGTATCAAAGTATGGATCTTCAAAGGTGAAGTTTTTGGTAAGAGAGACCTTTCTCCAAACATTGGGGTAGGCAATCAGTCTGACAGAGGTAGCAACAGTCCTTCAAACAACAATGGTGGCGGTGGAAGAAGAAGACCAGCCGGAAATACTGGAAATAACAGAGGCGGAGGCGCCCCTGCTGGTAAAAGACGTTAATCACATCACTGGATAAAAGTTTACAAAGATGTTACAACCAAAGAGAACCAAGTTTAGAAAAATGCAAAAAGGCCGTGTGAAGGGACTTGCGGGTCGCGGACACAGTTTGGCTTTCGGAACATTTGGTATAAAGTCATTAGAGGCTGGGTGGATTACTGCTCGCCAGATCGAGGCAGCTCGTATCGCAATGACAAGGGCTATGAAAAGGGAAGGTCAAGTGTGGATCAGAATATTCCCAGATAAGCCAATCACAAGTAAGCCTGCAGAGGTAAGGATGGGTAAAGGTAAAGGAGCGCCTTCTTATTGGGTAGCTTGTATTAAGCCTGGCACAATCCTTTTTGAATCAGGTGGAGTTAGCCAGGAATTGGCAAAAGAATCGTTGAGATTGGCTGCGCAAAAGTTACCAATATCAACAAAGTTTATTGTACGTAGAGATTACGTTGGATAATTATGAAAAATTCAGAGATCAAAGCGCTTACTGCTGATGAATTGGCAGAAAGATTAAAAGTCGAGTTAGAGAGTATGGGTAAATTAAAGTTTGCTCAGGCCATCTCTCCGATAGAGAATCCGATGAAAATTAGAGAATCTCGTAAGTTGATAGCTAGACTAAAAACTGAATTGAGAGCCAAAGAACTCGCAAATTAAGATACGCATGGAGACCAGAAATCTTAGAAAAGAAAGAATCGGGATCGTAACAAGTAACAAGATGGAAAAAACCATCACTGTAGCTGTGTTGCGAAAAGAGAAACACCCGATCTATGGTAAGTTTGTTAAGAAAACTACCAAGTTTGCTGCTCATGACGAAAAAAATGATTGCGGTATCGGTGATACTGTGAAGATCATGGAAACTCGTCCGCTGAGTAAGAATAAGCGTTGGAGATTAGTAGAAATTATTGAAAGAGCTAAGTAATCATGATCAGGCAAGAATCAAGATTGAACGTTGCAGATAACAGTGGCGCAAAAGAAGTATTGTGTATTCGCGTTTTAGGCGGTACCAAGAAGAAATTCGCATCTGTTGGTGATAAAATTGTGGTCTCCATAAAATCTGCTCACTCTTCAAGCAATTTGAAAAAGGGAACTGTCGCAAAGGCAGTGATTGTAAGAACTAAGAAAGCCATTAGAAGGAAAGATGGTTCTTATATCCGATTTGAAGATAATGCTGCAGTATTGTTGAACAACAATGACGAACCAAGAGGTACGCGTATGTTTGGTCCTGTGGCTAGAGAATTGCGAGAAAAACAATTCATGAAAATTGTTTCATTGGCACCAGAAGTATTGTAAGCAATGGAAAGAAAGAAAAACAACCAGCAAAAACTGCACCTTAGAAAAGGGGATACTGTTAAGGTATTGTCCGGAAACTCAAAGGGTAAAGAAGGTACAGTGCTCGAGGTAATCAATGCCAAGCAAAGGGCAATTGTTGAAGGTGTAAATATTGTTTCAAAACATATCAAACCATCAGCGACCAATCCTAATGGAGGAATTGAAAAAACTGAAGCGCCTATTCATGTATCTAACCTTATGGTGAAAGATCCTGCTACAGGACAATTCGCAAGAACAGGAAGAAGATTGAATAGCGAGGGTAAGCTAGAAAGGTACTTTAAGACCAAGTCAAATTAAGAAAGATGGCTCCTAGATTAAAAGAAAAATTCATAAATGAAATAACACCTGCAATGATGAAGAGGTTTGAATACTCTTCAGTAATGCAAGTGCCTAAGGTTACCAAAATTGTGGTAAACAAAGGTATAGGTGCTGCTGTGGCGGATAAAAAATTGGTAGATGTAGGAGTTGAAGAACTCTCAACAATCACTGGTCAACGTGCCGTAGCTACAAAGGCGAAAAACTCAATCTCTAACTTTAAGTTGAGAGAAGGAATGCCAATTGGCGCCAGAGTAACCCTTAGAGGAGAAAGAATGTACGAATTCCTTGACAGACTTTTGAATATCGCGCTACCAAGAGTAAGAGATTTCAGAGGGGTGAAGGACAAGGGTTTTGACGGTCGAGGTAACTATACTTTGGGCGTTAAGGAACAAATCATTTTCCCAGAGATATCTATTGATAAAGTGAACAAAATCACTGGTATGGATATCACTTTTGTAACATCAGCAAATTCAGACGAAGAGGCCTTTGAGTTGTTGAAAGCATTTGGAATGCCTTTCGCAACCGGTAAAAAATAATATTATGGCTAAGGAATCGATAAAAGCGAGAGAAAGAAAAAGAGAGCGTCTTGTAGCAAAGTTTGCTGCAAAAAGAAAAACGCTAAAAGAAGCAGGTGATTGGGAAGGTTTAGACAAACTACCAAAGAACTCTTCTCCAGTAAGACTACACAACAGATGTAAATTGACTGGTCGTCCTAAAGGTTACATGAGGAAGTTTGGAATTTCCCGTGTTACGTTTAGAGAAATGGCTTCTGCAGGTAAAATCCCTGGAGTAACAAAGTCGAGCTGGTAAGCTTTTTTATTTCGTTAGTAAAATATTTTCAATACCTTTGCAGGCCGATTCAGGTCGGGAGGTATTAATTTTTAAATAATGGTTCAATTCTGGGTGATATCGCCAGATTGAAGAGGTAAACCGAGAGGTTCCGTCCTCATAAACTAAAAACAATGACTGATCCAATAGCAGATTATTTAACCAGACTACGTAATGCCTTGAAGGCAAAGCACAGAGTCGTAGACATTCCAGCTTCTAATTTGAAGAAGGAAATCACCAACGTATTGCACGAAAAGGGCTACATCCTCAACTTTAAGTTCGAAGAAGATGGCCCACAGGGTAATATCAAAATAGCTCTTAAGTACAACAGGGCAACAAGAAAGCCAGCGATCGAAAAGTTGGTTAGAATCAGTAAGCCTGGTTTGAGAAAATATGTAGGAGCAGAGGAGTTGCCAAGAGTGCTTAACGGACTTGGTATTGCCATCATCTCTACATCAAAAGGAATTATGACCGACAAAGAAGCGAGAAATCTTCATATCGGTGGTGAAGTTTTGTGTCACATATACTAAGATTTAAGAGAGATGTCACGAATTGGTAAAAAACCGATAGATCTTCCTCAAGGAGTAACTGTTACTGTGACTGCAGATAATGTAGTTGTTGTGAAAGGGCCAAAAGGAGAATTAAAACAGGAGGTTAATCCTGATATTAAAATAAGTATTGATGGTGCCGTTTTGACTGTAGAAAGACCTACAGAACAAAAAAGACATAAAGCACTTCATGGCTTGTACCGTTCTTTGATCAGTAACATGGTTACAGGGGTGAGTCAAGGATATAAAAAGGATTTAGAGTTAGTGGGTGTAGGTTTTAAAGCTGCTGTTAGTGATAACGTGCTTGAATTGAACTTAGGCTATTCACATAGTATCTATCTAGCTGTACCTTCCGAAATCAAAGCTGGAGCAGAAATGCTTAAAGGTAAAAACCCTACTATTTCGCTTGAAGGAATAGACAAGGAGTTAATCGGTCAAGTAGCTGCGAAAATCAAGTCGCTGAGAAAAACTGAGCCATACAAAGGCAAGGGTATTAAGTTTGTTGGTGAAATTACTAGACGTAAAGCTGGTAAGACAGCCTCTAAATAACAGGAATAATGGCTATTAGTGTAAGTAGACTTAGAATCAAGAGAGGTATCAGAAATAAGATATCTGGTACAGCTGCAAGACCTCGTATTACTGTTTTCAAGAGTAATTCAAGAATTTCGGCTCAAATTATAGATGACTCAAAAGGGCATACAATTGTATCTGCAACGTCAGTTGAGTTGAGTAGCAAAAAGAACACTAACGTAGAATTATCTAAGGAAGTGGGTATAAAGTTGGCTGAAAAGGCAATTGCTGAAGGGATTACAGAAGTGGTATTCGATCGTAATGGATATGTGTATCATGGTAAAGTAAAGGCTTTGGCCGATGGAGCTAGAGAAGGCGGACTTAAATTTTAATCAGGATGTCACAGAAAAATATAAAATCAGTGAAGGCTAGCGAAATCGACCTTAAAGAAAAGGTAGTTGCGATCAAGCGTGTTGCCAAAGTGGTAAAAGGTGGTAGAAGATTTAGTTTCTCTGCGATCGTGGTTGTTGGAGATGGCAATGGAGTGGTAGGTTACGGATTGGGTAAAGCCAATGAGGTAACAGATGCCATTACAAAAGGAATCGATGACGCCAAAAAGAATTTGGTTAAAGTGCCTTTATTGAAAGGAACTGTACCTCATGAATCAATTGGTAAATTCGGTGGAGGTTTTGTTTTGGTGAAACCAGCTGCTGAAGGTACAGGTGTGATTGCTGGTGGTGCGATGCGTGCCGTATTTGAAAGTGCTGGCTACCATAACGTATTGGCAAAATCAAAAGGTTCTTCGAACCCGCACAACGTGGTAAAAGCAACCTTCGATGCTCTTTTGAGCATGAGAGATGCTTACACAGTGGCTGAGCAAAGAGGAATTTCGTTGTCTAAAGTTTTTAACGGGTAATAAGAATGGCAAAGGTTCAAATTACACAGGTAAAGAGTACGATCGATAGACCTGAAAGACAAAAAAGAACAATCCAGGCCTTAGGTCTTGGTAAAATCAACAGAACAGTAGAAGTAGAATTGACTGCCTCTATTGCTGGAATGATTAATAAAGTGAATCATTTAGTATCTGTAAAGGAACTGTAAGATGGATTTGAATAGTTTAAAACCTGCAGAAGGTTCAACCAAAAATAGAAAAAGAATAGCTAGAGGTACTGGTTCAGGCCGTGGTGGCACGTCAACACGTGGTCATAAAGGGGCAAAATCAAGATCAGGTTATAAGAGCAAGGGTGGTTTTGAAGGCGGTCAAATGCCACTTCAGAGACGTGTTCCTAAATTTGGTTTTACCAATCCTAACAGAATCGAGCACAAGGGGATCAACCTTGACACCTTACAGGAATTAGCTGATAAGTTGGGTATCGATACAATCGATCGTCAGGTATTCCTTGATAATGGATTGGCTCAAAAGAATGACTTAATTAAAATTTTGGGTAGAGGTGCAGTTACCTCTAAAGTGAATGTAACCGCTCACAAATTTTCGGCTTCTGCTTCGGCAGCCATTGAAAAGGTAGGAGGTACAGTTACAAAGCTTTAATTACATGAAGAAGTTTTTTACTACCATACGAAATATATTCTCAATAGAGGAGCTAAGAAATAGGATCATTGCAACCCTAGGTTTCTTGATCATTTTTAGACTCGGTTCTTTTGTAGTACTACCAGGTGTCGATCCAACGCAGTTGACAGAGACAGATGGTGGTATCCTTGGGATATTAAACACCTTACTTGGGGGCTCTTTCAGTAGAGCTTCAATTTTTGGTTTAGGTATCATGCCTTACATCTCTGCTTCCATCGTGATTCAGTTGATGACTGTGGCGGTGCCTACTTTTCAGAAAATGCAAAAGGATGGTGAATCAGGTAGGAATAAACTGAATCAAATCACTAGGGTCTTAACAATCTTGGTCACTCTGGCGCAGAGTATTGGTTACTTAAAAGTGACGATACCTGCAGAAGCCATTATGATTAATAGTACCATGTTCACCATTAGTTCAATGGTTTTATTGACTGCTGGAACGATGTTCTGTATGTGGTTAGGTGAGAAAATTACTGACAAAGGTATCGGAAATGGTATTTCGATGTTAATCATGATCGGTATCATCTCTAGCTTACCTGGTGCAGCTTGGTTCGAGTTTGTAACTACCAATGGAATTGCGAGAGGTTTGTTCTCTGTGATTGAAGTTGTGATCTTGTTCTTTGTAGTCTTGGTTACCGTAGCTTTGGTACAAGCCACAAGAAGAATCCCAGTTCAATATGCAAAGCAGGTTGTTGGGGGTAAGGTGTATGGAGGTCAAAGACAATTCATTCCGTTGAAAGTGAATGCATCTGGTGTTATGCCGATCATTTTCGCCCAAGCATTGATGATTTTGCCAACGCTTATCGGACAAATTTGGGCGGACGAAAGTGATTTGGCCAATGCCGTGACTGTAGCTTTTAGTGATCCTTATTCATGGCAGTACAATTTAGTGTTCGCACTTTTAATTATAGTTTTTACATTCTTCTACACAGCGATTACAGTGAATCCTTCTAACATGGCGGATGACTTGAAACGAAGTGGAGGTTTTATTCCTGGAGTTAAACCTGGTAAACCGACATCCGAATTCATTGGTGATGTATTAGATAGGATTACTTTACCGGGATCAGTGTTCTTGGCCATCATAGCAATTCTTCCAACTTTCGCTTACAATGCGGGTGTAGGTCAGCAGTTCGCTTATTTCTTTGGGGGAACCTCACTATTGATTATGGTGGGTGTGATTTTGGATACTTTACAACAAATTGAAAGTTATTTGTTGATGCGTCACTACGAAGGGATGATGAAGTCAGGCAAGATGCGTGGCAGATCTCAGAACGTAGCGGTAGCATAAATGATTAATTATAAAACTGAAGAAGAAATTCAGATCATCCGTGAGAGTGCCGATATATTAGGCAGAGCTCATGGAGAGGTAGCCAAACAAGTTA
This sequence comes from Cytophagales bacterium CG12_big_fil_rev_8_21_14_0_65_40_12, assembly GCA_002786855.1. GTDB lineage: Bacteria > Bacteroidota > Bacteroidia > Cytophagales > Cyclobacteriaceae > Roseivirga. The sequence continues at coordinate 17,601 of PCUU01000008.1, read as the reverse complement.
AGGCTGGTGTTAGAACCAAAGACTTGGATAAGATTGCGGAAGAATACATTCGCGATCATGGAGCAAAAGCTTCATTCAAAGGCTACAATGGATTTCCTTCAACCCTGTGTATTTCAGTGAACGAAAATGTAGTTCATGGATTTCCAGGAGAATACGAATTGAAAGACGGTGATATAATCTCTATAGATTGTGGAGTCTTCTACAAAGGTTATCATAGCGATTCCGCTTATACTTACCCCGTAGGAGAAATTTCATCTGAGACTATGTCATTACTTAAAGCAACGAAGGAGTCGTTGTATGTAGGTATTGAGCAAGCTAAATATGGCAACAGATTAGGCGATGTGAGCGCTTCAATCCAAAAGTATGTCGAAGATAGGGGATACACGGTAGTGAGAGAACTTGTTGGACATGGTTTGGGAAGAAGTTTGCATGAATCTCCTGAGGTACCAAATTATGGTAAACGCGGAAGAGGCGTAAAACTTCAAGAGGGATTAGTTATCGCCATCGAGCCTATGGTCAATTTAGGTTTAAGGAATATAGTTCAGGAGAACGATGGTTGGACCATCAGGACCCGTGACAGGAAACCTTCGGCTCATTTCGAACATACAATTGCTGTTTTTAAAGATAGAACTGAAGTGTTAACAACACATAAGTATATAGAAGAAGTATTTAAATTTTAATATGGCAAAACAAGGATCTATTGAGCAAGACGGCACTATTCTAGAAGCATTGCCAAACGCAATGTTTAGAGTGGAGTTGGATAATGGACACGTTGTTACCGCTCATATTTCTGGGAAAATGCGAATGCACTACATCAGAATATTACCAGGTGATAAAGTGAAAATGGAGATGTCGCCATATGATTTAAGTAAAGCAAGAATTACTTACAGATATAAATAAGAAGTCATGAAAGTGAAAGCATCAGTCAAGAAGCGTAGTGCTGATTGTAAGCTAATCCGTAGGAATGGAAAGTTGTACGTGATAAACAAAAAGAATCCTAGATTCAAACAAAGACAAGGGTAATTATGGCTAGAATTTCAGGAGTAGATATTCCGGATCACAAAAGGTCAGAAATCGGATTGACCTACATATTCGGTATTGGACGTAGCGCCTCAAATTATATTTTGGGAAAGGCAGGAGTCGATGTAAACAAGAAAATTGGTGATTTGGATGACGAAGAGCAAAAAGCAATTCGTACCATCATCAGTGAAGAGTTTAAAGTAGAAGGTGTTCTGAAGTCAGAGGTGCAGTTGAGCATTAAACGTCTGATGGATATTGGTTGCTATCGTGGTTTAAGACACAGAAAGGGGCTTCCTGTTCGTGGTCAGCATACCAAGAACAACTCACGTACCAGAAAGGGTAAGAGAAAGACAGTTGCTAACAAGAAAAAGGCAACCAAGTAATTTGAATTAACGGCCTCACGGTCTGAAAATATTTGAAAGAATGGCTCAGAAGAGAAAAGATAAAGCTAAAAAGCGAGTAGTTCAGGTTGAAGCTATTGGACAAGCCCACATTAAGGCTTCTTTCAATAACATCATCATTTCAATCACCAACCAACAAGGTCAAGTGATTTCTTGGGCGTCTGCTGGTAAAATGGGTTTCAAGGGTTCTAAAAAGAATACTCCTTATGCTGCCCAAATGGCTGCTCAGAATTGTGCTCAAACTGCCTACGATTTGGGTTTGAGAAAAGTTGAAGTATTTGTAAAAGGGCCTGGTTCAGGAAGAGAATCTGCAATCAGAACTTTGCAAAATACAGGGATCGAAGTAACAATGATAAAAGATGTTACTCCACTGCCGCACAACGGTTGTCGTCCTCCAAAACGTAGAAGAGTTTAATCCTTAGAAATTAAAAAGTAATGGCAAGATATACAGGTCCTAAGGCTAAAATTGCGAGAAGATTCAATGATCCGATCTTTGGTTTTAGTAAAGCATTGCAAAAGAAAGCTTATCCTCCTGGCCAACATGGTAGAGGAAGAAGAAAGAAGCAGTCTGAATATGCGATCCAATTAATGGAGAAGCAAAAGGCTAAATACACTTATGGTGTATTGGAGCGTCAGTTTGCTAACACTTTCGACAGAGCTCAAAGAAAATCAGGTATTACAGGTGAAATCCTTTTACAATTGTTAGAGGCTAGACTTGATAATACAGTATACAGAATGGGTATTGCTCCAACAAGAAGAGGCGCAAGACAACTCGTTTCTCACAAACACATCACTGTGAATGGCGAGATCGTGAACATCCCATCATATAACTTACAACCAGGCGATGTAGTAGGTGTTAGAGAAAAGTCAAAGTCACTTGAGGCGATCACCGATAGTTTGGCTGCGCATTCTGCACAGAAATATCCTTGGATAGAGTGGAACAAAGCTGAAATGAATGGAAAATTGATTTCTCTTCCAATGAGAGATGATATTCCAGAAAACATTAAGGAGCAGCTTATTGTCGAGCTTTACTCTAAATAATCAATTTAAGAACTTAAAACGATCTAATCATATGTCAATACTCGCATTTCAAATCCCAGAGAAGGTGGTAATGGAGAAGGCAGACGACTTTCACGGTCTGTTTACATTTAAACCACTTGAAAAAGGATACGGGGTTACAATCGGTAATGCATTAAGAAGGATTCTTCTTTCTTCATTAGAAGGTTACGCCATCACAGGCATTAAGATCCCTGGTGTTCTGCATGAATTCTCGACTATCGAGGGCGTTGTAGAAGATGTAGCGGAGATTATTCTAAACCTGAAGAAAGTTCGTTTCAAGAAAATTTCTGATACGGTTGATAATAAAATCACTGTTGTTATTGAAGGTCAAGATAAATTTGCTGCTGGTGATATTGGAAAATTCACAAGTGCATTTGAAATCTTGAACCCTGAAGAAGTTGTTTGTCACTTAGATAGCTCGATAAAATTCGAAATTGAATTGTCAATCGATAAAGGCAGAGGATACGTTCCTGCTGAAGAGAACAGACCTTCGGAACAAGTATTCGGATATATTCCAATAGATGCTATTTATACACCAATCAAAAACGTAAAATTCAGTGTAGAAAACACTAGGGTTGAACAAAAAACTGACTACGAAATGTTGGTTTTGGATATTCAAACTGATGGTTCTATCCACCCTGAAAACGCTTTGAAAGGTGCCGCTCATATCTTGATTCAACACTTCATGCTATTCTCTGATCAGAATATGATCTTGGAAACAGGTTCTATGGACGAGCCAGAGCAAGTAGATGAAGAAATGCTTCATATGCGCAAGCTTTTGAAAACCAACTTGAATGATCTTGATCTTTCTGTGAGGGCTTACAACTGTCTTAAAGCTGCTGATGTAAGAACCTTAGGCGACTTAGCAAGATTAGAGATTTCAGATATGATGAAGTTCAGAAACTTCGGTAAGAAGTCTCTAGCGGAATTGGAGCAATTGATAGCAGACAAGAACCTTACCTTCGGTATGGATTTGTCTAAGTATAAACTTGATGAAGAATAAGTAAGATGAGACACGGGAAGAAATTTAATCATTTGGGTAGAAAGGCACCGCACAGAAAAGCGATGCTGTCTAACATGGCCTCTTCTTTGATTCAACATAAAAGAATCTCAACTACAGTAGCTAAGGCTAAAGAATTGAGAAAATTTGTTGAGCCTTTGATCACAAAAGCTAAAAACGATACAACACATTCAAGAAGAATTGTTTTCTCTTATCTTCAAGATAAGGAATCTGTAACCACACTTTTCAACGAAATTGCTGGTAAAGTGGCCGATAGACCTGGTGGATACACTAGAATTATCAAAATGGCAAACAGATTGGGTGATAACGCTGAAATGTGTATTATCGAATTGGTAGACTACAACGAATTGTTGCTTCAGGATGCAGCTCCTGCTAAGAAAACTAGCAGAAGAAGCAGAAGAGGAACAGGAACAGCCAAAACTGAAACTGCACCAATAGCTAAAGCTGCGGTGGTTGTGGAAGAGGCGCCAGTTGCTGAAGTAGAAGAAGCTGTAGAAGTGACTACTGAAGAAGTAGCAGAAACCACTGAAACTCCTGAGGCTAGCGCTGACGAAGCACAAGAAGATGATAAGAAAGACGCTGAGTAATTCTAATCTTTCAAAAATATAGGATAAGGGATTGAGCAAATTTGTTCAATCCCTTTTTTATTTACTTTTGTACAGACATTGAAACGAAACTATAACCTAGAGTATGTCCACAACTTATAACATCAACAACAAACAAAAAGCTGTACTTCTATTTGAGGATGGAACACGATTCGAAGGGACCGCCATTGGAAAGACGGGAACAACGGGAGGGGAAATCTGCTTCAACACGGGAATGACAGGATATCAAGAAATTTACACGGACCCATCTTATTACGGTCAAATTGTAGTGAATACCACTTCGCACATTGGCAACTATGGAGTTGAAGACGATGAGCAGGAATCAGATGCGCCAAAAATAAGTGGCTTGGTAGTGAACGACTTCTCTTCAGATTTTAGCCGAAAAACTGCAACGGGATCTCTTCAAGAGTACCTTGAAAAAAATAACATTGTGGGAATTGCAGATGTGGATACACGCCTGCTCGTTAGGTACATTCGAGATAAGGGAGCTATGAATGTGATTATTTCATCTGAAGACCTTTCGGATGAAGAATTGCAGGTCAAATTGGCGGCTGTTCCTAATATGGATGGCCTAGAACTGTCTTCGTTCGTGAGTACAAAGGAACCTTATTTTGTAGGTGAAGAAAGCGCAGAGATTAAAATTGCGGTATTAGACTTAGGTGTCAAAACGAGTATACTGAAGCATTTATCAAGTAGAGGCGCTTATCTAAAAGTATTCAATGCCAAGACCACTTTTGAAGAAATGGAGAAATGGAATCCTGATGGTTACTTCTTGTCCAACGGCCCGGGTGATCCAGCTGCAATGAAATATGCAGTTGAAACTGCTCAAAAAATTATGGCCTCAGAAAAGCCGCTTTTTGGGATTTGTTTGGGTCACCAAATTATTGCCTTGGCTTGTGGAGCGACTACTTTTAAAATGCACAATGGCCACAGAGGACTAAATCATCCGGTGAAGAACCTTGTGTCAGGATTGAGTGAAATCACCTCTCAAAACCATGGCTTTGCAGTGGATTTAGCAGCAGTGGAAAAAACGGGAAATTTAGAACTTACCCATATTAATTTGAACGATAATACGGTGGCAGGAATTAGGGTAAAAGGTAAGAAAACGTTTTCCGTACAATACCACCCAGAATCTTCTCCAGGCCCTCACGATTCACGTTATTTGTTTGATCAATTTATTAACCTTTTCAAATCATAAGAACCAATGAGTTTAATTGAAAGTATTCATGCCAGACAAATCCTCGATTCAAGAGGTAATCCAACCATCGAAGTCGATGTAATTACTGAAAATGGTGTGCTCGGACGCGCAGCGGTTCCGTCAGGAGCTTCTACAGGTGCTCACGAAGCCGTGGAATTGAGAGATGGCGATAAAGCAATGTACCTTGGGAAAGGGGTGTTAAAAGCGGTTGAAAACGTTAATGATACTTTAGCGGCAGAACTTATTGGTTTTTCAGTTTTCGAACAAAACTTGATCGACAAGATCATGATCGAGGCTGACGGTACGCCAAACAAAAGTAATTTGGGTGCAAATGCTATTCTTGGTGTTTCTTTGGCCGTGGCCAAAGCTGCAGCGGCAGAATTAGGCATGCCTTTATATCGTTATGTGGGTGGCGTTAATGCCAACACTTTGCCAGTTCCAATGATGAATATCATCAATGGTGGGTCTCATGCAGATAACTCAATTGATTTTCAAGAATTCATGATTATGCCAATTGGCGCAAAAACATTTACTGATGCAATCAGAATGGGCGCTGAGGTATTTCACCACTTGAAGAAAGTGCTTTCTGCAAGAGGTTTGGCAACAAACGTGGGTGATGAAGGTGGTTTTGCTCCAAATTTAGGTTCTGATGATGAAGCCTTAGAAGTGATTTCAGAAGCAGTAACCAATGCAGGTTATAAGGTAGGCGAAGATTTTGTTTATGCGCTTGATGTAGCTTCTTCTGAATTCTATTTACAGGACGAAAAAGTATACTATTTCAAAGACTCTACGGGTAAGAAATTGAGTCCTGTAGAAATGGCAGACTATTTGGCTTCATTGGCAGAGCGTTATCCAATCATGTCTATCGAGGACGGAATGTTTGAAGATGACTGGGAAGGATGGAAAGCTTTGACCGAAAAAATTGGTCACAAAGTTCAGTTGGTTGGCGATGATTTATTCGTTACCAATGTGGATCGTTTGCAAAAAGGGATTGACAATGGTATTGCCAACTCAATCCTTATCAAAGTAAACCAAATCGGAACTTTGACTGAGACCATAGAGGCAGTAAGTTTAGCTCACAGAAATGGCTACACAGCGGTAATGTCTCACAGATCTGGTGAAACCGAAGACAATACGATTGCAGATTTGGCAGTAGCGTTGAATACGGGTCAAATCAAGACTGGTTCAGCTTCTCGTTCGGATAGAATGGCCAAATACAATCAGCTATTGAGAATTGAAGAGGAATTAGGCGAAGTTGCGAAGTTCCCAGGTAAGAACTTTAGAAAGGCTTACTAGAAATAGCATAAGACAATACAATTAATTAGGCCGTCTGAAAATCAATTTTCAGACGGTTTTTTATTCTTGGCCTTAGTATACCTTTCGTCTGTTGCCTACACCACAATATTCACAATCTTATTCGGTACCACGATCACCTTTTTAGGTGCTTTGCCTTCCAGCCACTTTTTAACGCCTTCATCGGCTAGCACAGCAGCTTGAATTTCTGGAATTGGAGTACCTACAGGGAAACTCAATTTCACTCGCATTTTGCCATTAAAGGCCACTGGATATTCAAAATCATCCTCCTTCAAGAACTCAGCATTCCATTGCGGATAAGGGGCGTTAACAATGCTTTCGGTATTGCCCAATAATGACCACAGCTCCTCGGTAATATGAGGGGCGTAAGGCGAAATCACAACGGCCAAATCAGAAAGGATTGAGCGGTTATTGCAGTTCAAAGCAGTTAGTTCGTTTACACAAATCATAAAGTTACTGACAGAGGTATTGAACGAATAACGATCGATATCTTCTTCGGCTTTCTTGATGGTTTTGTGAAGTGTTTTCAACTCCTCTTTGGTTGGTGCTGCATCATTTACAGCAAAGTTACCTTCCTTATCATGATACAATCTCCATAGCTTTTTCAAGAATTTAGAAACCCCATCAATGCCATTGGTATTCCAAGGCTTGAATTGCTCCAAAGGCCCAAGGAACATTTCGTAAAGCCGCAAAGTATCGGCTCCGTATCGCTCAATAATGTCATCTGGATTGACAACATTGTACTTCGATTTCGACATTTTTTCTACTTCCCAACCGCAAACGTATTTGCCGTTTTCTTCAGTAATGAATGCTGAATGCGCTAAGTCAGGACGCCAGTTACGGAAAGCTTCCTTATCGAGTTCATCATTTCTCACAATGTTTACATCAACATGATGAGGGGAAACTGTAATCCCTTCGTTTTTGAACCAGTTTTCCATAGGTTGAGATGTATAACCAGGGTACTTAATTTCAAACTCATTGGATATTCTTTCGAACTCCTTTTTCATTTTCTCTATCGCTAGCAACTTCACATTCCAGTCAGGGTTGGTGAAGTCTTTCATGATATTATATGAAATATAGACATGAGGAGAGTTTGGAGTCATTAAGAATTGGTCATGCTCCATACGTTTGTTTATATCCCAGATTAAACCATTAAGCCTATAAACAAAATTCGATCTTCCCTGAATCATTCCTTGGTTGATCAATTTCTTAAAAGGCTCTTGTTGATTCACAATGCCTAAATCGAACAAGACTTTATTCCAGAAACGTGAGTACAACAAATGACCTGTCGCGTGTTCAGAACCACCAATGTACAAGTCCACATTCTCCCAATATTCCTGAATGTCTTTATCTACAAAAGCCGCATCGTTTTTAGCGTCCATATAGCGGTACCAATACCAGCTTGAGCCGGCCCATCCCGGCATGGTGCTCATCTCAAGCGGATAAGCTTGGGTTTCGCCTTTTGGTGTGTAATTAAAGTTTTCGGCCCTGGCCAATGGCGGATCGCCATCTTCCGTAGGTAAGTATTTATCAATTTCGGGTAGAATGATGGGCAAGTCGGCCTCATCTACCAAATAAGGAAGGTCATTTTTGAAGTAAACAGGCACAGGTTCGCCCCAATACCTTTGGCGTGCAAAAATCGCATCACGAATTCTGAAATTGATTTTTCCTTTTCCTACGCCTTTTTCTTCCGCAAACTCTATCGCTTTGTTGATGGCATCTTTGCAATTCAAGCCATTCAAGAAACCCGAATTGATCATAATGCCGTCCTTAGTCGGGTCGGCTTTTTCGCTGATGTCTGCGCCTTCAATTACAGGAACAATCGGTAAATCGAAGTGCTTCGCGAAGTCGTAATCGCGTTGGTCGCCACAAGGAACGGCCATTACAGCACCAGTACCGTAACCTGCCAAAACGTAATCGGCAATCCAGATTTGAATTTTTTCTCCGTTGAAAGGATTGGTGGCATAACTACCTGTAAACACGCCTGAGATGGTTTTTACATCACTCATTCTATCGCGTTCCGAACGGTTTTTAGCAGTTTCTACATAAGCTGCAACGGCCTCTTTCTGGTCGGCTGTAGTCAATTCCGCTACCATTTCGCTTTCTGGCGCTAAAGACAAGAAGGTCACTCCGAAAATGGTATCGATACGGGTAGTGAATACATTGATTTTTAAGTCATGACCAATCACATCGAAGGCCAATTCGGCACCAATGGATTTGCCAATCCAGTTGCGCTGCATTTCTTTCAATGGTTCTGGCCAATCGAGATCGTCTAAACCTTCGAGCAATCTTTGGGCATAAGCGGTGATGCGCATGCTCCATTGCTTCATTTTCTTCTTCACCACAGGGAAACCGCCTCTTTCAGAAAAACCGTCTTTGACTTCATCGTTAGAAAGTACGGTTTTCAATTCTGGACACCAGTTTACCGAGGTTTCAGAAAGGTAAGTCAATCGGTATTTCAGCAACATTTGCTGCTGCGCTTCTTCCGACCAAGCGTTCCATTCGGCTGCACTGAAAGCTGTAATGTCTTCATCACAAGCCGCATTGATGTCTACATTTCCACTTTGAGCAAAATGGGTGATCAATTCGCTGATAGGCGTGGCTTTCGCTGTGTCGTAATTGTACCAGCTATTGAAAATCTGAATGAAAATCCACTGCGTCCATTTGTAATAAGCAGGGTCGCAGGTTTGTACTTCTTTGTCCCAATCGAAAGAGAAACCGATGTTCTTTAACTGCTCTTTGTAGCGGTCGATGTTTTCTTTGGTAGTAATGGCGGGGTGCTGCCCTGTTTGAATCGCATATTGCTCGGCAGGTAAACCAAAGGCATCGAAACCCATTGGGTGCAATACATTAAAGCCCTTGTTTCGTTTGAAGCGAGAAACAATATCAGAGGCAATATAGCCCAGCGGATGGCCCACATGGAGCCCAGCACCCGAAGGGTAGGGGAACATGTCCAATGAATAAAACTTGGGTTTACTCTTGTCAACAGTGGCTTTGAAAGTCTGATGTTCGTTCCAAAAGGCCTGCCATTTAGGTTCTATATGCTTGTGATTGTAATCCGCCATTACCGCTTAACCGTTTTTTTTCTTATAAAGTGTGCAAAAATAGTGTTTTTCGCCCCTTAAGAAATCATTTTTGAGATTAATCACGGGCTTTTCAGCGAAGGCCTTATATTTATTGACTTAACAAAATGCTATGTTCGGTTTATTTAAGAAGAAGCCCAAGGAAAAGCAGCCGCCAAAACTGCTTGATTTGAATGGCAACCCCATTGTTGAAGGAAGCATCGTGACTTCCTTGCGTTATGATTTGGGCGATTGTAAAGTTGAGCTCGAAGGCCTTGATTACTTTTATGTGTCGATCGAAAAAGGTGAAAGAGTAAGCTATGTACGCATGGTCGATGCCATTACCGAAAATCAGAAAGTGATTTTGAAAAGGGATTGAGGTTGTCTTCTTGTCACCTCCCTGTCCCTCCTCCGCGCCTTCGCTGAGCCCTTCGCTATACGCTGTGGCTACTGCAGAAAGCTCCGGGTGCAAGATAAAGGAGGGAATAGTTTGTGCTAGTGACAGACAGAAGTTGCTTGGAAAATACCAAGAATGCTCAATACTTATCTGAACCATTCCCCTCTATAAGAGGGGTTAGGGGAGTGTCGAAACAGATTGAAACTTGGGTTGATTTCAGCGAGATAGTAAGCTCAGTGGCGAAATAGGCTTGGTAAATCAAGCGATAGTTTGTAAGGACAGAGTCCCTTTTAATAAGTAGTCACAGGTTCGGAGAACCTGCGACAGTGGAGCCAGCTTAATCATGCTAGACTGAAAAATGCTCAATGATACTGATGCACCATTCCCCTCTAAAAGAGGGTTAGGGGAGTGTTGGTGATGTTGCTCACCCTAATTCCATTTTTCATTTGAGTTCTTTTAATATCTGGCAAACATTCTAGCACTTCCATTCGTCATTGGCGTATGTCTGCCTTCTTCTTTTATGGTATTCACAATTTATAACCTACTGTCGCTCATTGTGTAACAGGTAACGTATTTTTGTTACTTTTATAGCGGTCAATTTTTTTAATCAGATTCTCAAATCTTAAAAACAACACACATGCTTAAAAATTACATCAAAGTTGCTTTTCGTAGTTTGCTAAGGCAACCTGGCTACACAGCCCTCAATATTATTGGACTCACGGTGGGTATTGCCTCAAGTTTAATAATTCTACTGTACATCTTTCATGAAGTAAGTTTCGATAAACAGCACTCTAAAGGAGATCGGATCTATCGTCTTTCAACTGAAATTAAGGAACCTGATAATTCGTTTAAATGGGCCAATATGACTAGGCCTGCCGCATTTACGATTAAAAATGAAAATCCAGAAATAGCGCAGGCCGCTCGATTGTCCGGGATTAGTGGTCAAGGCGGAACGCGGTTCGACTATAATCAAGTAGACTATTATCAAGAAAATGTCTATGCCGCAGACTCAACGATTTTTGAAATATTTGACTATGAATTTGTAGCAGGCAACCCTAAAACTGCTTTAGAGGCTCCAAATTCGATTGTCATCAATCAGTCCATGGCAAAAAAGATATTCAAAAATGAAGACCCCATTGGTCAAACGCTTAAAAGTGGTGGAAATAGAGAAATGACCCTACAAGTGACTGGTGTTTATAAAGACATGCCTAACACTTCTCATCTGATTGCAGACGCACTAATTTCTTGGAAGACTATCTTCACAGGGGGAGATGGTAGCTGGGGAGGTTGGGGCGTTTTTTCCTATGTTTTAGTGAATGAAGGTGTGACACAAGAAACTTTACAGGTGAAGCTTGATTCGACTGTGACCAAATATATTGCTCCAATTTTTGACCCGCTCAATATCAAGGTTAAAATGATACCAGTCCCGTTAAAAGACATTCATTTGACATCAGATTTTGAAGGAGAGCCAGTGGCAGTAGGTAACATTCGGTATGTTCAGATTTTTACAGCCATAGCAATTTTCCTCATCATTATTGCCAGTATCAACTATATGAACCTCGCCACAGCGCGATCTACCAAAAGGTCAATGGAAGTGGGTTTAAGAAAAGTAATGGGCGCTCAGAGGAGCGGTTTAATAGGTCAATTTATAACTGAATCAATTCTTATCACACTAATTTCTTTAATCTTAAGCATCCTGATTATGATGGCTGCGGTTCCGGCAATCAATAGCATTGTAGGCACTAATTTGGCTATCGAGGCATTGCTTGACACTAATGTGATATTGGCCGTTATCGGTATTGTATTCATTACAGGGTTTATGGGCGGCTGTTATCCTGCATTCTTTCTGTCTTCTTTTCAGCCAGCGGCCGTACTTAAAGGAGGTGGCGGAAAATCTGGGAGTAAATTTCTAAGGAAGTTTTTGGTGACGCTTCAGTTCTCTATTTCCATCTTTATGCTGATTGGCACTTTGGTTATTTATAGTCAAATGCAATTTCTTAGGGACAAGGATTTAGGTTTTGACAAGGAGCAGATGATGCAAATTGACTTTAGAAGTAGAGCTGATGTGGAGAAATGGAATGTGCTCAAAAATGAATTGGCCCAAAATGTCAACATTGGTGGAATCGCCTCTGCGAGCACTACTCCTGGGAATGGCTATGCTAAAAACGTAATCTCAATTGAGACTGAAGAAGGCCCGATGGATAACAGAGGCTTAGACCATTATCAGGTTGACTATGAATTTTTTCCTACGCTGGGGATTGAGGTAGTTCAAGGTAGAAACTTTTCATTGGAGTATCCTTCTGACTCTTCTCAAGCGGTAATGGTAAATGAGTCCATGGTACGTAGAATGAATTGGACCAATCCAATCGGAAAAAAAGTAGATATTCAAGGGGATGAGTCTCTGCCTTCTGCTGTGGTAGTTGGTGTGGTCAAGGATTTTCATCAACAGTCGCTTTACGAGCCAATTACAGCTTTAATGTTTACTCCGGGCCGTATCAATCCTTCCGCAATAGTTAAAATTAAAGGAGATGTGGCACCAACAATCGCCTTTATCAAGGAGGCATGGGATAGAACATATCCTAACACAGCATTTGAGTATGTGTTTATTGATGAACAGTTTATGGCGAGTTATGAAGCTGATAAGATTCGAGGTCAATTATTCTTGGGCTTTTCTGGCATGACCATTTTGATTGCCTGTTTAGGTTTGTTGGGCTTGGCTTCATACACTGCGGAGCAGCGCTCTAAGGAAATTAGCATACGAAAAGTGCTTGGCGCCAATACACAAGGGCTAATTAACCTTCTCGTTAAAGATTTTGTGATGCTCATCGTGATTGCTGCCATACCAGCTTCGGTATTTGGCTACTATAAAATGAACCAGTGGCTGGAAAATTTCCAGTTTCATACTACGATTGGAGTTCCCATTTTTGCAACCGTTTTGGTGGGCACCATCCTTGTAACCGTGCTTACCACTGGTTACCATGCTCGTAAAGCAGCCACAGCTAATCCAGCGGAAAAATTGAGGAGTGAATGAGACTTAATAATTAGAATCTAAAAGGCTCATCCCTTCAATGGTATGAGCCTTTTTTTATGTTGGCCTGAAAATGCTCAAGGATGGAGACAGCGTCTAACAGATTGAAACTTGTCTTGATCCTAGCAGGGCCGACCAGTAGGGGTTCGGAGAGCCTGCGGTGGTTGGAGGAGTAGCTTTATTTTTTATATTGTCAAGCAAAGAAGTGTTTTCTAAACCAGTTGTACTATGAAGTTTATGGATAAGGTAAAATGGATTTTAGGTATATCGGTGGTCTTCTTCTCAATACTTGCCACCAATTTGATCGATAGAATGAGCTTCCAAAGGGTCAAAGATTCAGTGTTGGCTATTTATGAAGATCGTCTTGTGGCCAAGGACATGGTTTTTGAGCTTTCCTTGTTGATCCATGAAAAAGAGATTGCTCATCTTTCTAATAACACCGCTTTTTTTGGGGCAAGAAATGAGGTTGTGAATAAGGATATTGAACAACTCACCGTCAGTTTTGTGGGAACCAAACTGACAGAGAAAGAAGTCAGGGTATTCAATGACTTACAAATGAACTTGGTAAAACTGAAATCTATGGAAGATGTAATGCTTGCTGGAAAGGCCAATGCGACAAATGACTTTAGCGTACAATTGGGTAAAATCAATGAGAATCTTTATGACCTATCAAAAATTCAACTTGTAGAAGGTAAAAGGCAAGTCTTCCTTAGCGAACGGGCAATGGATACAGTTGACTTGTTCACTAAATTGGAGATTTTGGTTTTGATCATCTTGGCCGTTTTGGTCCAAATCATTGTGATTTATAGACCTAAGGATAGTAGGGATTGAGTTTAATATGGCTTTAGATTTGTCACCTCCCTTACCCTCCTCTGCGCCTTCGCTGAGCCCTTCGCTATATGCTACGGCTACTGCTGAAAGCTCCGGGCGCAAGATAAAGGAGGGAATATTTCTTACTGGCTACAGTCTGAGTCTGCTTATTCATGTTGGACTGAAAATGCCCAAGGATAGCAATACACCATTCCCCTCTATTAAGAGGGGCTAGGGGAGTGTCGAAAAGGTTCATTGCGGCATTGTTTTTCTTATCACCTCCCTTACCCTCCTCTGCGCCTTCGCTGAGCCCTTCGCTATACGCTACGTCTACTGCTGAAAGCTCCGGGCGCAAGATAAAGGAGGGAATAGTTAGTGCTGGTCACGGTTAGAAGTGGTTTGCTTTAGGGAAAACTGAGAATGTATTGTGTTAATCCAAAGTCATTCCCCTCTATAAGAGGGGTTAGGGGAGTGTTGATGGTAGTTCAAGGTTAATTCTATTTTTCAAATAATAAGTTAAATAGAAGATTCCCGCCCTCGCGGGAATGACGCTCCGAATTGCAGTTGTTTTTGAGTTAAATAATGGCTTTCAATCGCTCGGTTTGATCGAATGATAAATAGGGCTTTGGCTTCAAGCCAACTATCTCCACTGGAATAGACTAGCATGTTTAACCCTATTTACACAAATCTTTCCGCAACGTTACTTCAGCTAATTTCTTCCAAGTGGTATGGTCAAAATCTTTGGGTGAAAACTTAAATAGAATAATTGCCTTTTGATTTGTCTCGCAGTAATGCTGCTCGATAGTTACATTTAAGGTCATACGCTTTTTTGTATAGCGACTCTCGAAAATATCTAGGTAACCTGTAAATCGAGAAGTGCTTTTGTGGTCTTCTTTTTCCATCAATAGCACCTTGGTATTCTGAATACTCGCATCGCTTTTTTTCCAATTATCTATACTCAATAAACCATCGAAATAGAGCTGCAAGCTAGATTCGAGAGCAGTTTTAGTCAGGGGATGATCAGCATCTACTTCCCATGCAAAAGCATAAGACCAGAATTCAGGGCTTTCTTGATTTGACCAACCCTTTGGGAAAAGCGCAACCTCTACACCTTTAAAGTTAATTTCTTGCGCAAAACTTATAGGGAACATAAAAAGCTCTTTGCCCCAAGTATTGTCTGCTTTTAGTAGTCTTGCGGCTAGTTTCTCGGCTTCTTGTTCCTGGCCAAAGCTCAACATTGAATTGAGAAATAGGACAAGGGTCAAAAGGATATTTCTCGTTGTTTTCATAGGGGTATTTATCGATAATGTTTTAGGTTAGTCGCTACTGTTAAACACAGGGCAATTCTGAATTCTTTGGCCTTGGAAGTACTTCCATCCTTGTGTGGTAAACCTAAAGCGAAAAGCCACAAGAAGTGTCAAAAAAAAGTAAAAGAAGTGTGAACGACATTAAAAATTGACAGTTTATGGCGTATTTACATCTATTATGAGCAGAAGAAAGATTTATTCGTTTAGCGCCTCCATCATTATTGTTTTTCTCACTTGGATAGTTTCGGCCAATACGAACAAGAAGGACGACTTGACACCTGTAACTAAAATTGCTCTGAGAGAGGTAGGAAATCAGATTTTGCTCTATAATCAAGATTCAACCTCATTGATTTTGCCTATTGTCAAGCTTGAAGAGTCGAAATATGAGTTGTCGTTCCAAAATGAGTTTTCGCTCAAGCCAGATATATTAGTTGCTATAGTCGAAAAGAGTTTTCAAGCAGCAGCCCTACCTGATTTTTACCTCGTAGAACTTATCCAAAGTTCCGATCAACAGGTAGCCTATAGCTATGAGATGAAAGGCGATCGCGAAAGCAGTATAATCCCATGTCTTGAAAGGCTTTTGCCTGAAGGACGATACTCTTTGCAAGTGAAGTTTACTGGAGGAGTGACCTCTGCCATAAATGAAAAGGCGCTTTTATATAGCCCCGCTGTTGTCTCGTTACTCTTATTGACTTTCTCATTTAAAAAAAGCGACCCAACTCCAAAGGAAGGTTCAAAGTGCAATGATTTTATAGCCTTAGGCAGTTTCAAGTTTTATCCGGAACAGAATAAACTAGTAAAAGGCCACTCCGAAATTAGCCTATCAAAAAAGGAATGTGAGATATTGACGATTTTAACTAGTAACCTAAATGAGGTGATTAAAAGAGATGAACTGACCAAAAGGGTATGGGAAGATAATGGCGTTTTTGTTGGGAGAAGCTTGGATACTTTTATTTCGAAGCTCAGGAAAATATTGAAGGAGGACAGCAGGGTACAGTTGACCAATGTGCATGGGGTAGGGTATAAGTTGGAGATAAGTCAGTGATAAAGGAATATGTTTAAATAGGAACACCTCCCTAACCCTCCTCTGCGCCTTCGCTGAGCCCTTCGCCATAGGCCACGGCTACTGCTGAAAGCTCCGGGCGCAAGATAAAGGAGGGAATATTTTTTGCTGGCTGCAGTCTGAGTCTGCTTATTCATGTTGGACTGAAAATGCCCAAGGATAGCAATACACCATTCCCCTCTATTAAGCGGGGCTAGGGGAGTGTCGAAACAGATTGAAACTTGGGTGGGTATAAGCGGGACACTACCCAGTGGCGAAATAGGCTTGGTAAATGAAGTGATAGTTTGCAAGGGCAGAGTCACTTTTAATAAGTTGCCACAGGTTCAGAGAACCTGCGACAGTTGGTTTAACTTTCAATGAAAACTCAAACTTTATAAAAAATTAACCTGCTTTGGTGTGCGATTTGCTCAATCATTCGTTACGTTTCTAAAAATGAACCATTGACATGAAAAAACTATCCTTAATATTTTCTCTGTTCTTACTTTTCAGTTGTACTGCCGAAGCTCAAATTCTTAAAAAAGCCAAAGGGCTGCTAGGGGGCGATACACCATTTACCAAAGAAGAAGCTGCCAATGCACTGAAAGAAGCTTTATCGCAAGGCACATCCAAGGGCGTTGACCTGCTCTCAAAAGCAGATGGCTATTATAAAAACCCTGAAATCAAAATTCCTTTTCCTAAAGAAGCCGAGGTGGTAGAAAGTAAGTTAAGGGCGCTTGGTTTGGGCAATCAAGTCGATCAAGCGGTAGAATCTTTGAACCGCGCTGCCGAAGATGCCGCCTATGAGGCCAAAGATATTTTCATCGCAGCCATTAAAGGCTTGACCATCAATGACGCCATTAATATTGTAAAGGGAGAAAAGAATTCAGCCACCCAGTTTTTAGAAAGAGAAACTACACAATCGCTGATCGGTAAATTCAGTCCTATTATTGAGGCTTCACTTCAAAAAGTAAATGCCACCAAATATTGGGGTGACGTGATGGGCACATACAATAAAATTCCTCTGGTGAAAAAAGTAAATACCGATTTGACGGCCTATGTTACCGAAAAAGCCATTGATGGCTTATTTGTAATGATTGCGAAAGAAGAATTGAATATCCGAGAGAACGCTGGTGCTAGAACTTCTGAATTATTGAAGAAGGTTTTTAAATAGACGAATTAGCCAAGTCAGGAGATACTCAGTCAAGCTGAGTATGACGCTTCGAACAGAGGAAGATGTCACCCTGAGACTTAATATTTTGGTTTCAAAACACACAAAACAGGATGACGTTTGTTAGCTTCGATCGATAAGATATGCAAAATGGCCGAAGTTCATTTAG
>PCUU01000098.1 GCA_002786855.1 Cytophagales bacterium CG12_big_fil_rev_8_21_14_0_65_40_12 | reverse complement strand
TTGTTGACGATACCACGAAATTCGATCCTGATTTTTTTCATAAGCTTTCGCAACAACAAACCCCTCAATTTTTATGGATAGGCTGCTCCGATAGCCGGGTGCCTGCCACAGAAATTACAGGCACTACCCCAGGTGCCATTTTTGTTGGTCGAAACATCGCCAATGTAGTGGTAAACACCGACCTCAACCTATTGAGCGTGGTATACTACGCTGTAAAAGTCTTGAAAGTAAAACACATCATTGTTTGCGGCCATTATGGCTGCGGGGGAGTAAAGGCCGCCATGAGCAAAGAAAGTTTTGGTTTTCTGGACAACTGGCTCTTGAACCTTAAAGACATTTATAGGCACCATAGCAAAGAACTCAATGGCATTGAAAATGAAACCGATCGGCTGGACCGCTTTGTAGAGTTAAATGTGCTGGAGCAGGCCCGAAATTTGGCTAAAATCTCCTTTATACAAGAAGAATGGGCAGCGGGTGAATTCCCTTATATCCACAGTTGGGTATATCGCTTGGACGATGGGCATATCAAAGACCTTGATTTCTCAATCAATTCCGCCAATGCCGTAAATGCCATTTACGACTACGAATCAAAAATTGAAGATTAAGGCACTGGGCAAAACCCTTTTTGTGTTTTTTGTTTGGCTCAATAAGCTTTGCCCGCTGCTCAAATGGAATTGAGATAGAGGGCATTTTTTTTTAGGATCGGGTTTTGGCAGGAAGGTTAAGATTAGAATTCCCGTTTAAAAACCCGCCCAAAGGCGAAAATAATCTGATAAATAAGACCATTTTCTATTCTTTTAAGTGTGTAAGTAAAAAAATAACGGCTATAAACTTGTGTCCCAAGCGATAAGGGAGAAAACCTTTTGTACCCCCCACCCCACTCGGTACAGTTCGCTGCACAAATTAGTAAATGAAGTATCTAAAAGCATCTCAAGTAAAGGACACTGTTCCGAGTCCCTCTTTTTGGCTATTTCTCAAGAATCTCAACCTCATAAATAAATATTATGGCATCTTCTACAACGTGTGCAGAATGTCGTGCGATGACCAAAGTCACCAGGAAGACCCGAATACTTAAAACAGTCAGATTTTACAATTAATCTATCTCCTCATTTTGTAGTATTGAAGATGACAAATTTTTAAAATTATTACTGGCAGCGCAGAAAATATAGATGGCAATAAAGGTGCAACTTCAGCACTTTTTGTTTGGAATGGATTAAGTGCCTTTTGGGGCACATCATTTCATACAAATCCGCATACCCACGATACACTTCAGTTGGTTTTCGATATTGATAAAGAATTTCTTTTAAAAGATAAATCGATGGAGTGGAGAAAATTTTCTGCCGCTATTATCAGAACTTCTCATGTCCATCAATTAGATAGCAATAATAGCATACAGCTGTTTATCTATTTGGATAAAGAAAGTGACTATGCAAAAAAACTCACAGAGAAATTTCTGCAAAACAAAGACATTAGTGATTTGCAAAACTCTGATATCGGAAAAGTTAGTTCAAATTTTTTTAAAAAACTTTTGGTCATCAGTGATTGTGATAAACTCTTTCAAGGGTTTCTCACGATCATAAATCATCTCATCAATTTTGAAAAACCACATCAAAAAGATGAACGCATTACAGAAGCCATTTCATTTATAACCAATCATCAAGAGCAAACTCTCAAGATAAAGGATGTTGCAAACCATATACATCTTTCTGAAAGTAGATTACGATTCCTATTTAAAAAGCAAGTTGGTCAACCTATCCAGAGTTTTATGCTGTGGCTAAAGGTCATTAACTCCTTAAATCTCGTTTTAAAGGGTAAGCAAATTACCAATACTGCTTACGATGTAGGTTTTTGGGATGCTTCACATATGATTAGGTCTTACAAAGAACTTTTGGGCGTAGCACCAAGTACAATAAAAAAATACGAAAAGGATTTAAAAATAATCTCCTGTGGCGAAACAAATTTCTATACGTTTAGAACAGAGATTTTGAAAGATTGGAATTCGGTAAAACCCTATAAAATCATAGATGTATGAGCACTAAATGCTATATAATATTACTAATGATGATAACGACTTTTTCTTGTTCGGAAGAAAAGAAGAAAGATTCTATAGATGTGAATGCTATCACAAAGGAAGTAACTGAGGTGTTTGATGATTACGTTAACCAGGTCAACAGCAAAGGAATAAATGGCGTTGATTTTTATTTTTCGAAAGATAGTCGCTTTTACTGGATAGAAGATGGCATAAAGCAATATCCCAATAGAGACTCGTTACTAAACGCTATTGAGGCTTTTTATCCAACAGTAAAAACTATAAATCTAAAAGCATCAAAAGTGGATGTAGAAGTTCTCGATTCAAATACGGTAATGCTTTATGTAGAATATGTTGAAGACATTTCATTAAATGCCGGATATGCATTTACCCTCGATGGGGCCATGACTATTTTGACTGTTAAAGAAGATAGCTCTTGGAAATTTTTAATCGGTCATAGCTCCATAAAAAAACCAAGAGGCAATTACTAAAAATTTAATTCATGAAAAATAATCTCGCACATTTTGCCATTTATACAGATGATATGAAACGAGCAAAAGATTTTTACAACAACTTATTTGGTTGGAGCTTTAATAGTTATGGCCCTGAAGATTTTCTTCAAGTAAAGAATGGTTCAGGTAGTAATGCACCATTAATCGGAGCTTTGCAAGACAGGAAGTATAGTCCAATAGATGATAAAATAAATGGTTTTGAATGCTCGATTTCTGTCGAAGATATTGACCAAATAATAACAAAAATTGAAACCAACAATGGCAAAATAGTTATGCCCAAAACTGAAATTCCTTATGTCGGTTGGTTGGTTAAGTTTTTGGACACTGAAGGCAATATTGTTTGTGCAATTCAATATATCAAAAGAGATTAAGCAATGATGAATAACATAATTAAATTCTCAATACTGCTATTAGTACTTTTTTTGAGTGCTTGCAATACTAAGCCTTCGAACACAAAAGAGGGTGATTCGTCAACTGAAGAGAGTTTTTATCTTGGCCAAAAACCACCTGGTTTAATACCAGAGCCTTTTGCTCCCGGATTAGTCACAACTCAGGGTTGGGAATATTGTGGAGGTTTCACACCTGACTTAAAAGAATTCTATTTTGAAAGAGAAGTTGGGAATAGTGAGGAAGAAAAGAAAACGGAATTAGTAGTTATTGAAAATGATGATAATACATGGCAAGAGTCAGTCATATCATCTAGGGTTGGCACACCTTTTATCTCTCCTGATGGTAAGACAATGCACTTAGGTAGAAGATATAAGGAACGTAATGATAACAGAGAATGGTCTGAAATAAAAAAACTCGATTCTCCTTTCGACAGCTTACAAATTATGCGTCTTACCGCTTCTTCCAGAGGCACCTACTTTTTTGATGAGTTCAAACGGGACTTTACAGGCGACATTCGTTATTCACGACTGGTAAATGGAAAGTATGAAGCACCGAGATTACTGCACAAGGGAATTAATTCAGGAGGCAGCTTTCACCCTTTTATAGCCCCAGATGAGTCTTATCTGCTATTTGATAGTGAAAGAGAGGGCGGATTTGGAGATTCTGATATTTATATCAGCTATCGCCAGCAGAACGGAGAATGGGGTGCCCCTATTAATTTGGGTGACAAAATAAATACAAAAGCATGGGAAGCATCAGCAAGTGTTACGCCAGATGGAAAGTATCTCTTCTTTAACCGGAATATGGGCTCAGATAATTATGAAAATGTAGATATTTTTTGGGTGAGCACAGAGGTTTTAGAGAATCTAAGGCCATTACGATAGAGTTACAGTCACCACCAAAAAAGATATAACATGAAATGCATAAAGTTAACTGTTCTGTTAACCTTAACATCGCTAAATACTGCTTTTACACAAGTACGTAATGACGATGCTCAAACGGCAGAAAGTTCTTCTTTGGTATCACCTCAGATTCAGGTCATCCCAATACAAGACTCTAAAACCGAAAGAAAGTATGAACTTTATATAGAGCTTCCAGAAGATTTTTTGGGGAGCTTACAACCGTAAAAAGACTCCTAATTAATAACCAAAACAATTAAAATAGGTGCACCAAAAAGAACTATCCCAATTGACCGACAAAGAGTTGCTCGAAGTAGCAAAAAACAACAAACCATCACCCATGATCGATGCGTTCTTTATTGGTTTTTTAGCCGGAATTATCATTTACGGTGCTGCCGCAAACGCTTGGGGCTTCGTTATCTTAATCCCTCTGTACCTGATTTATTTATTTTTAAAGAAACCAAAGAGATACAGTGAATTGAAAAAGGAACTGGAAAAACGAAACTTACAATAAAGCCCTGAATGAGCTGTTTATACAATCACATCAGCCAACAGTACTTACTCGCCAGCTGAGGGAAGTGGTAAATTGAAGCTTTGTGCTTTTAAGTAAAGTTAGTGCAAGCCTATACCCCACTGTCGCAGGTTCCCCGATTTATCTGCCAAGGGCAGGACCTGTGATCCGATATGAACAAAAGGACTCTGTCCGTATTTAAAATCCTGCATCTTGTATTGCTGAAAAAGACCTCTGCGAGGTGACTAAACTTTTGAGAATTTTATTCCTCAAAATCCTTTGCGTTGCTCTGCGTGCTTTGCGGTAAAGTCAAAGCGGCCCTTTTTCTCACCGCGAAGGGCGCTAAGGCCGCAGAGTTCGCCAAAAAGCATAATGGTACTTCTGGTATTACTGAAAAAGACCTCTGCGAGGTGACTTGAATTGAACAGGCGTATTCTTCAAAATCCTTTGCGTTACTCTGCGTGCTTTGCGGTAAAGCTAACCACTGTCGTAGGTGCTTTGATTGATCTGCCTAAGGCAGAATCTGTGACTGGTGATGAACAAAAGAACTCTGTCTGATAACTCTTAGCCAACCAAAATTAGACCCTTCCTGCGTCAGGGAAAGAAGACCGTCATTTGTAGTTAGCCCAATCTTGTACTTCTG
>PCUU01000064.1 GCA_002786855.1 Cytophagales bacterium CG12_big_fil_rev_8_21_14_0_65_40_12 | reverse complement strand
GCCGCAAGGCATTATTGAAGTGACTTTGCTGAACAAGGATCAGCTTCCTTTGGCGGGGCGCTTGACATATATCAACCTAAACAAAAGGTTGACGATTACTACGGAACTATCGGAAAGCAATTATGGGGTAAAGGAAAAGGGCAAGATCAAGGTAAAAGTGACCGATAGTAATGGCCAGCCAGTGCAAACCGCCTTTGGCTTTTCATTGGTCGATGAGGCCTTTACCTCAGTATTCCCAAAACAGCATATCCTTTCCTACTATATGCTGAGCAATGACCTGCGAGGGACGATTACCGAACCTGCCCATTACTTTGACCCAAAGAACACAAAAGCAAGCGAACAGCTTGACCTCTTGATGATGACCCAAGGCTGGAGAGATTATGAATGGAGCGAATTGCTGAATATGGATAGAGAAGAGATTTCAGCTGCTGAGATGCCAAAAGAAGTATATGTAGGTATCGATTTTGCGCGTGACAGAGAAAGGAGAAAGCCAAAGCCTAGAAAGGGATTGGGAATTCAGGTAATAGGCAGGGGAGGTATTTCAGTTATGATTACAGACTCTTTGCAAGGGTTTGTTTTAGATGCCGCCACATTGGACATGGGAAAAGGCAGAGATATTAGTTTTAGGCCTGAAGATAATGCTTTCACTATTTCAGGGCTGAATAAAAGATCGGCCTTTGACTACAATCTAAAAAATCACATTGATCAATTTCCGACAGTTGGATTAGAAGATTTAGATAGTACCAAGAAAAGCTTCCAAGATTTTTTCAACTCAATGGACAATGTTCAAAGACTGCAGGACTTTGTCGTTGAAGGGGCTGCTAAGTGGGTTGACCATTATTATGGAAAGGAGTTTGAAGGGTTTAAGGATTATAACACCGAAGACTATATATGTGTAAGAGGTCTTTTAAATTGCCCTAATCATGTTTCGGGAACGCCTCCAATAATTGGAAAACTTTACCCATATATCATACAGATCGAGCCTAGAATCGTTGGAATGGTGCGTTATCAACCTCATACCTTGCCAAAGCCACTTAGTCTCAAAGGCTATTATCCTAAGGTTAATTTTTACGAGCCCAACTATGATGCACAGCCAGAGCTAAAGCAGATTGAGGATTTTAGGAATACCCTTATTTGGAAACCCAATGTGCTTACCGATGAAAATGGTATGGCTGAGATTGAGTTTTACACTTCCGATATCAGGAATATCTTCAATGGCAGCATAGAAGCCTACGGCCTCAACGGCCAGTTTGGGGTTCACTTTTTTGATGTTAAGGTGCTGAAGTAGGTTTCTTATTGTCGATGGCTTCTTGTACTTATTTTCTTACTTCCGACTTCCGACTTCTACCGCATTTTCTCTTCAAGTTCCAGGTCAATATCGTTGGCGACTCCGTAAGCTTCCTCCAGCAGGGTGTTTAGCTCTATTTCGTTGGAGAGTAGGTTGACCACCAAATTTTTAAATTCTACGCTTTTGATTTTATCCAAAGTGATGATTTTTTCCTCGCCAAAGTCGACCTCTTTTACCAAAAACTCGCTATAATACTTCTCCTTCATTTGTACATAATATTGGGCTACTTCGCGGAGTTCTATGTATTTGTTTTTGAGGGTAATCAGGTCGTTTTTAAGGGCTGAATTATTGGTGGTATAGTTGGTGTTTAGGTAAAAGTTCAATCCCTCGAATTGAATATTGGGCTTATAGGTCTTATTGATGTCGAATAAATAATGCGAGATACCCTCATCCTCTAAATTTCCTCCAGAAAAAAGAATTCTGGCCAATTGGCGTGTGTCTTCTTCTAGTTGCTTTCGTTCGTCTACCAATCTTTCAAATTGCATCATGTTCAATTCATTCTCGGTATGCACTTTTTCAATTGCGCCTTTTTCGAGTTTTAGGTCTTTTTTGTCCTCATAAAAGACATTAAGCTGGTAGGCCACAGTGATTCCAAAAATCACAATAAAAATCTCAATCATGTAAGTGATTACATCGGCTTTCTTGATTTTGCTCAGCCTGCGTGAAGTTCCGAATTTGACCATTGCTCGAATTTGATCCTTAAAGTAAATCAATTTCATCAAATGACAAGTCCTTTGATATAAGGATGCTTAAGCGATGATTTTTTCAAGAATCACCCCTACATAATAGGCTAAAACTGCCGCTGATCCACCTAAGAAAAGAGTCTCGAGCACGCCCCTGACCCTGCTTGTGGCCGTGACATAACTTTTGGCATAACCAATGCCTGCAAAGGTGATGAACGTTAAAATAGAAGACCATAAGAATAAATCTCCATCTAAACCCCTGCTATAATCGATCACATAAACAATCAAAGGAATAAATCCCATGATCAAGAATGAAATAAAGGTGACGAGCCCCATTTGAAATGGCGATTTGGTCTCTTCGGACATTTCCAGTTCTTCCTTCATCATTACATCAACCCAGCGATCTTTGTCCTCAGTGATTTTGGCTACAACTTGTTCCAGCAGCTCGCCTTCAAAACCTTTGGCTGCATAAATCTCCCTTATTTCATCCCTTTCTTTTTCTGGGAGATGATCTACTTCCCAATATTCAACAGCTTTATGTTTATCGTAATTTTGCTTTTCTGATTTAGTGGAAAGATAACTTCCTACCGACATTGCAAAGCCATCGGCAAACAGGTTGGCGAAGCCCAAAATGATCACGATCGCGGAATCTAAATTGGCTCCAGCTGCGCCAGCTACAACCGCAAAAGTGGTTACGCTGCCATCAATGCCACCATAAATAAATTCACCAATGTATTCTTGAAATTTAGCGAACCAAGAGGATTTTCCATGCAGATGCGATTCGTGATGGTGCTTTGACATGAGTTTGAATTTTAGTTCTAAATTAAACTTAGTTACGAACTAGGCTTATAAAAAAGGCACATTTTTGATGTGCCTCTTCAATTTTTGGTATCAATGATCTTATTGCCTGACGATTTTTGCTCCCAGCGCATTCAATCTTTTATCGATGTGCTGATAACCACGATCAATTTGTTCAACATTGTCAATCACACTATTGCCTTCGGCAGAAAGTGCAGCAATCAAGAGGGCTTGACCTGCACGAATATCTGGCGATGTCATTCTGATCCCCTTTAGTTTTTGCTGACGGTTAAGCCCAATTACAGTGGCCCTGTGTGGGTCGCAAAGAATAATTTGAGCTCCCATATCAATCAGTTTATCCACAAAGAACAAACGGCTTTCGAACATCTTTTGGTGAACAAGAACAGTTCCTTTGGCCTGAGTAGCTACCACCAATACTATACTCAAAAGATCGGGCGTTAAGCCTGGCCAAATAGCATCGGCAATGGTCATAATCGAACCATCTATGAAGGTTTCGATCTCGTATCGTTCTTGGCTCGGAATGTAGATGTCGTCACCTCTGAACTCCATTTGAATGCCTAATCTGCGGAATGTCTCAGGAATTAAGCCCAATTGGTCTATTCTGCAATCTTTGATGGTGATCTCCGATTGGGTCATGGCCGCCATACCGATGAACGAACCGATTTCGATCATATCTGGAAGCATCGTGTGATCGGTTCCTCCGAGCGCATCCACACCTTCGATATGTAATAAGTTTGATCCAACACCTGTGATTTTAGCGCCCATGGCGTTGAGCATTTTGCAAAGTTGCTGTAAATAAGGTTCGCAGGCGGCATTATAAATGGTGGTTTTGCCTTTTGCCATTACGGCTGCCATAAGAATATTGGCTGTTCCTGTTACCGAAGCTTCATCGAGCAGCATATAAGTGCCTTTCAAATGAGAAGCATCGATATGATACATCCCTGTTTCGGCTTCATAAAGGAAACGTGCGCCTAACTTCTGGAAACCAATAAAGTGAGTATCTAATCTTCTTCTTCCGATTTTATCACCACCTGGTTTTGACGTTTTGGCTTTGCCGAATCTTGCCAAAAGTGGCCCTAGAATCATGATGGAGCCTCTTAATGAAGATGCTTTCGTTCTAAATTCGAGGGTTTCGAGATAATCGATGTTGACGTCTTTTGCACAAAAGCGATAGCTTTCATCTCCTAAAAACTTCACTTCTACGCCCATGGCCTCCAACAGCTCGATGAGTTTATTTACATCGCGAATGTCTGGAACTTTATGAAGCGTAACGGGCTCTGGAGTCAATAGTACTGCGCATACAATTTGTAGTGCTTCGTTTTTGGCACCTTGAGGAATAATTTCACCGTGAAGTTTGGTACCACCTTCGATTAAAAAAGAAGCCATGTAGGATTAGATTAGCTGCGTCTACGTTTGTTAGTGAAGTTTTTTCTTCGGTTTTGGTTTGAAGGCCCAGAACTATTGGAAGGAGCTCTTCGTTCGCGGGTGCTTGTGTTGAACAAACCTTCTTCTTTCACCTTTTCAATATTCACTTTTAATTGTCCTTTGGACATGGCGTGAATATGTTGTGCTATTACTTCGTCTTCAATATTGTCTTTGTTCCAGTTCGAAAAGAAGCTTTTCATTAACCTTCCGATATGGATGATGCCGTTTTCTTTTGCTTCAGGATCTTCCATCTCGATGGTGCGCTGGACCATCACCTCAAGGTTTCTTCCATAGTGGCGGAACTTGATTTCGTTGGTTTTATAAGCCATTCTTTGTGGTTTTTTACCAATAGATGACTTTTCTGGCATAGGGAATGGCGAATTGACCTCCAGATCAAAACGGGACATGATGTATAGATCATCCCAAACTTTTTGATCGTATTCTTGATTTTCGCGAAGCAAATTAGGGTTGATCTGCCTCATGAGATCGGTGAGCGTTAAAGCGTATTGATCTCTTTTTTCTTGGTCTTCTACCGTTTTGATATATTCAACCAGTTTCTGAACGTTGCGGCCATATTCTTTTTGGATCACGTCCTCTCTCTGTGTATTGTATTCTAAATTCATATTTCTGATTATAAGACGAAATTAACAATAATTCCTTAAGACTAATGGCTTATGGACGATTGATATTTGATTCACGCTTTATTCTACAATTCTTAGCTTCGCGAAGCTCAATAATAGGGTCTTTTCGCCAGAATTCTCGAAGATAACTTTGGCCTTTCTGTTACTGCCTTCAGTTTCCATTTTATGCACTTTGCCAAAACCAAATTTTGGGTGTTCTACTTTCATTCCTGCCTCAAGGTTGGAAGTGTCGCTGGGCGTGAAATCGCTCGCTGGCTTATGGTATTGTGGTGGCGCCTTGGGAGCATTATTTCTATTGGCGATTAGGTTTCTTGCGTAATTGGAAGACACACCTGGAGTCGTAATTGAATTCCCCAATTTGGGTTCTCGGCTTCCGTATCGGGTGTTGACTTTGATAAAACTCGGATCTACTTCCTCGATAAATCGACTTGGCTTGCAGTTCATTAAGCGGCCAAAACGATAGCGAGAGAGCGCATAAGAGAAGTATAGATTTTCTTTAGCCCTGGTGATGGCAACGTAAAATAACCTTCGCTCTTCTTCCAAATCAGCGCGGCTGCTCATCATCATTTGAGAAGGGAAGAGGTCTTCTTCCATCCCGACTAAAAACACATTTTTAAACTCCAGTCCTTTGGCCGAATGAATGGTCATCAAAGTTACCACATCGGTTTCTTGACTGTTCTTGTCTTGGTCGGTGAGCAAGGCGATGTCTTGCAAGAACGAACTCAGTGATTTGTCCTCCAATTCTGGCGTATCTACGAATTCCTTAATGGCATTCAAGAGCTCTTGAACGTTTTCGTATCGATTAAGTCCTTCTATGGTTTTGTCTTCGTAAAGTTCTTTCAGCAAGCCAGAATTTTTGGCAATGTGATTAGCCGCTTCATAGGCATCTTTGGTTTCTGCCGAAATTTTGAAGCTCTTGATCAGCGTCACAAAGTCGTTTACCGCATTTGCTGCGCGTCCGGGTAGAAAGGAGTTAATGTTGGTAAGCACTTCCCACAGTGGAATGTCATGTTCAAAAGCAGCGACAACAATTTTTTCAACTGAAGTGTCCCCAATACCCCGTTTAGGAAGGTTAATGATTCTTCTAAAAGATTGTTCATCGTTTGTATTGATAGCAAACCTCAGGTAACCCATCAGGTCTTTGATTTCTTTCCTTTGGTAGAAAGAAAGGCCACCATAAATTCTATAGGCAATTCCTGATTTTCTCAAAGCCTCTTCCATCGACCTAGATTGGCTGTTGGTACGATAGAGAATAGCGAAATCTTCGTTTTTATAGTTTTCGCTTGCCTTCTTTTCAAATATTTCTGAAGCCACAAATCGGCCTTCTTCATTATCGGAAACAGATTTTATCAGGCTGATTTGATTGCCAGAGTCGTTGGCTGTCCAAACGGTTTTTTTGAGTTGGCCTTTGTTTTTTGAGATGACTGAATTTGCTGCATTTACTATATTTTGCGTAGAACGGTAATTCTGTTCTAGCTTAATTACTTTTAAATCAGGGAAGTCCTTTTCGAAATTGAGGATATTCTCGATGTTCGCTCCGCGGAAAGCGTAGATACTTTGGGCATCATCACCTACTACAGCAATGTTTTGACTAACAGAGGAGAGCTTTTTAGTAATCAGGTATTGCGAAACGTTGGTATCCTGAAACTCATCCACCAAAACATACTTAAAGCGATGTTGATATTTGTTCAGAACATCGAGATGATCTCTAAAAAGAACGTTGGTATTGAAGAGCAGATCATCAAAATCCATGGCATCGGCCTTTTTACAGCGCAGTGCGTAGGTCTTATAAAGCCTGCCCATTTCTGGTTTCATGGCAGAGTCGTCATCGGCTTTGATCAGCGGATTGCTGATGTACTCTTCCCAGCCTACCAATCTGTTTTTAGCCCCAGAAATTCGACTAAGCACAGTATTTGGTTTGTAGACCTTGTCGTCAAGCCCCAATTCCTTCACGATGCTTCTGATCAACGATTTAGAATCATCGGTATCATAAATAGTGAAGTTGCTGGGGTAGCCAAGTCGGTTCGATTCAGCCCTGAGGATCCTGGCAAAAACCGAGTGAAAAGTACCCATCCAAAGATTGCGCGCATTATTGCCCACCACCTTTTCTATTCGCTCGCGCATTTCTTTGGCGGCCTTGTTGGTAAAGGTAAGGGAGAGAATATTAAAGGGATCCACGCCTTTTTCCTGCATTAGGTAGGCAATTCGATAAGTAAGCACCCTTGTTTTGCCCGAACCAGCACCAGCAATGATCATGGTTGGGCCTTCTGTATTCACTACCCCTTCATATTGAGGTTCATTCAATGACGATAGGTAATCCATTCAGCACAATTTTCAACCTGCAATTTAAACTTTGATTCTAGTTTTCGGCCACTAAATACAGGAAGTATTCCTCATATTTCTGAATTGTGTTTTCCATACTGAATTTTTGGAAGGCAGTATTTTTTCCGTTAGCAATAAACTTGGTTCTAAGATCTTTGTCGGATAGCAGTAGCTCTATTTTGGAAGCTAGTTCTGTGATATTTCCATTTTCGAAAAGGAAGCCATTTTCACCATTTTGGACTACATCGGCTATTCCTCCAAAGTTGGTCGCAATCACTGGACAATCCATGGCCATGGCTTCAATTAGTACCAAACCAAAACCATCCATGGTTGATGCTAAAATATTAAGGTCGAAAGTTCTATAAAGGCTCAAAACCTTTGATCCGGGCACATCGCCAAGGCAGATTACTTTGTTCTTTAAGCCGAATTGTTTGATAGAAGGCTCGATTTGATCGAACTCAATTCCCGCGAAAACGAGTTTGATTTTGGGGTTCTTTAGGCTGGCAACGGCCTCTATGATTTGTGACTGCTCTTTGATTCGAGAAACGCAGCCAATAATTATGTCACCCTCCTGAAAACCGATTTTCGTCTTGAATTCTTCTACAGTTTGGTCGTTCCACTCATCAAGTCGCTTACTCGGGATTCCATTGTGAATGACTTTCAAGTGTGATTTAGGATAACCTTTCTCTGCAAAAATTTCCTTGAGCCCTTCACTGATGACGATAATAGAAGAGGTAAACCTTACATAAAACCATCTTTGAAGCCAACCGCCTGCGCTTAGTGGATTCTGTCTTCTGGTGTGAACGATTTTTACGTTGAGGCCAAAAGCGAGTTTGGCGAAAATGGCTGTATAGCGATCATAACTTGATTGCGCATTAATGATTTGAATATCATGGAGCTTTACAGCCTCCCTGATTTGCTTCCAATTGTTGAAATCGAATTTACCATTAAAAGTCATGGCAATGCGATTGGCTCTGCTGCCTTCCAACAATTGCCAAATGAGCATATCTTCCCTACAGCCAACGAATACTTCATGTCCTAAGTCCGCCAAGCCTGAAGCTAAATACACAATGGAGTTGGTAGAACCTGCTAGTCCGCCTTGGTATGTTAAAAAAAGAAGCCTCAATTTGTTTTTGGCCATGAGTAGGTAGTGTTAACCTTTCCAGTTCGCGGGATCTTTTCTCCACTCTTCGAGCGATGCCAGATCATTTTGAGAAACGTAGCCCAATTCTTTGGCTTTTTCCAGCATTACGGAATAGTCGCTCAAACAATGAAGTTTGATGCTTGCTTTTGCAAAATTTTCATCGGCTAAAGGAAAACCATAAGTGAAAATGGCCAACATCCCCAAAACCTCATAGCCTGCTTTCACTAGCGACTCTGCGGCTTTCAATGAACTTCCTCCCGTAGAAACTAAATCTTCTAGTACGACTACCTTTTGGCCAGGTACAACTTTACCTTCAATAAGATTTTCCATGCCATGCCCCTTTGGTGAGGAGCGCACATAGATAAAAGGGATATTGAGTTCATCGGCAACCAAGGCGCCTTGCGGAATTCCTGCCGTAGCCACTCCTGCAATGGATTCCACTTGGGGAAAATAGGCTTTGCAGGCATCGGCCAAGGCTTGTTTTATGTAAGTTCTGGTGTCAGGGAAGGAGAGCGACATTCTGTTGTCACAATAAATCGGAGATTTCCAGCCAGAACTCCAAGTAAATGGTTTTTCTTTGTTCAGTCGAATGGCCTCGATCTTTAAAAGATCAGAAGCTACTTTCAGCGCGATGTCTTTTGCGTTGCCATTTTTTTCCATGGCACGAATTTAAGAGATTTTTTTTCTGAAATTTATAAAGACATCACTGGTATTGTTTCTGAAAATAATTTCATATTAGCAAAAAAGTTAGCGCTCACGGATGAGAATTTACATCAAAGACAAACCGCTTCGGATCAAGCGCCCCGAAGAAGTTACGGACCAGTCAGGGTTTGATCTTGTCTTGAATACAGACGATATTATTCTCAATGAAAAGACTTTCAAGGGGAACGTGTTGGTTACCAATGCCACTCAAGGCATTATAAAATCACTTTTATTTATTCTTCATAACAAAAAGCTCAAAGGGCTCAACTCGGTTACTTTGATTACTGCGGAATATGAAGAAACGATAACCATCATCAAGAGTAAGTTCAAAATCATCAAAGCTGCGGGAGGTGTAGTGGCTAAGGATGACAAAATCCTTATGATTCACCGTTTGGGCAGTTGGGATTTTCCGAAAGGAAAAATTGAAGCACGAGAATCCAATGATGATGGCGCCAAACGAGAGGTAGAGGAAGAATGCGGTGTTAAAGTCAAAGTGAAAGGTGAGATTTGCACCACTTGGCACACCTACGTGAGGGGAGGCAAAAACATTCTAAAGAAAACCAAATGGTTTGCCATGGATTGTTTGGATGATTCAAAAATGCAGCCCCAAGTAGAAGAAGATATCGATGAAGTAAAATGGATGTCGACCAAAGAAGTAGACGTTGCTTTGTACAATGCCTATCGCTCAATAGAGCATGTTTATAAAAAGTACAAAAGGGCGAAAAGGGGCAAAAAAGCTCAGAGTTCGTAAGGCAAAAATTCTTGAACATCGCCTCCATAGCGGTGCACCTCGCGAATAATAGTGGAGCTTACCGAAGAGAATACGGGTGAAGTAATCAAGAAAACCGTTTCCAAATCGTTGTTCAGGTGTCGGTTTACCTGAGAAATACTGTTTTCATATTCAAAGTCGGTGGTATTTCGCAATCCTCTTAACAAGAAATTGGCTCCGACTTTATCGGCAAGCGTTGCCGTTAATTCATTGTAAACGAGCACCGATACCTGAGGTGTTTCTTTAAAGGTAGTTTTGATTTTATCTACCATAAAGTCGATTTCAAAGTATCGCTTGTTTTTGGAGCTATTGAAGCCAATGGCGACTATCACTTCATCGAATAGGCTAAGGCTCCTGAGTACAATGTCCTCGTGCCCTTTCGTAAATGGGTCAAACGAACCTGGAAAAATCGCTATACGCTTCATGACGATTACTTTAAAGATTAATTGAGCGAGGAGAAGCTACCAAAAATTTCAGCGAATTCATACAGCTCAATCTCATCAAATTGATGTGCCATTTTGATGTTGGTAGACCTTTTTCCGAGACTAAGGTTCTTGAAATATTTTTTCAACAGTGGTTTGATCTCCTTCAGTTGGCTTTCAATGCCCCATAAAACTACGGGAGTGTCTTGCCCATCTTGGCTAAACTGCTGAATAGACATCAGTATGATCTTTGGCAATTGCTTAACATCACTAATTCTCACCTGATTATAGATCATCAATTTCTGGCCACTAAATCCAGCGATCATCAAAGTTTCGGCTGTGCAGTTTAAGTAGATGGCAGGTTTTGCGATTTTCAAAAGTTGGTGGTCAAGGCTATCCAAGAATGAGGAGCCCTCATGGAAGATATGGATGCTCGCTTTTTTGTATTTTTTGAAAAACCAAGCCTGAATTTTTGCAGGGTAACCAAATACATATGTCGCCATTAGATGCTTATGTTGCTTTATGGCATAATTATCTTCCTCGGGATTGGTGTCGGTATTGAGCCTTATGTAGTCGTAGGCCGCACTTTCATCAAAAAGAAAGTTAGGTACTAAACAAAACTTATTGTTGCGTATGTGAACGTGAATGGTTGGCCAAAAACCAGCGGGCACCAATTCATGATCATGATTTAGCTTTTCTAAGAAGTCTAATATGGGGGTTTGAATGGAATGGTTTTCAAAAAGCAGTAGCTTCTGCTTTTTTTCATCGAAAACCGTGATTTGGCAGTCGTGCTCACCAATGAAAAACGAAAGACGACATTGATCTATAT
This sequence comes from Cytophagales bacterium CG12_big_fil_rev_8_21_14_0_65_40_12, assembly GCA_002786855.1. Lineage (GTDB taxonomy): Bacteria > Bacteroidota > Bacteroidia > Cytophagales > Cyclobacteriaceae > Roseivirga. Next base: position 87,044 of record PCUU01000064.1, on the reverse strand, counting down.
GATCAATGTCCAGCCTTTCGTCTTTAATTTTTATGCTTTGATGGCTTCTAACTGTAGTCACGCTGCCGGTTTACTGCCAGTTACCCGCTATGGTAATTTCAGTTCTTGAACCGAATTTCAACGGTCTTCTGTTTTCGATTTCGTTGTCCTCAGTCCTGGTTCTGTCGAATGGATAAGTATCTACCACTTCGATATAATCTACGTTCACGCCTGAACGAACAGAATCTTTGGCATAAAGCGAAAAGAATCTATCTGGTGAATGTGGCAATCTTGGCAAAGAGGTTGGATCAAAATTCGGGAAATTGAACAATGAATCTCTTACAGTTCTGAAACCGAGCGTATCATAGATGAATTCTGATTTCTCAACACCATAAGATAATTGGGTGATTTTCTCTGTTCTTTGGATCAGCCAGATTTTGCCGCTGTCCACAAAAGAGATCAGCTTTTCCCAGGTGTCGGCATAATCGCCATAGGCGCCTTGGTAGGCAACTTGAGCATCACGAATAAGCTCTAATTTGGCTTTTACCGTGTTTTCAACTCGTTCTATTTCTTTGGCTTTTTCAATTGTGGAATTGATGCCTTCGTAAAGATAGTATCCTAATACGATGGCGCCTATGAAAATGACAGCAGTAATGATTTTAGTTAGGTTCATTTGAAGGTTGACTTTTTTACAATTATAACTATTTTATTAGGTAACCAAAATTAATAGCACCGCTAGTTTATGCATTTCTAATGAAATTTGAAATAACCTCGCAGTTTTAAAAGACTTTCGAAACTAGTAATATTTTGAATAACATAGTGCAGACTTGCCTCAGGGATTTTTTTTATTTCTTCAAGTGGCATAAAGCTGGTTTGAGTGATTATCTGAAAATTGTTGCCCATTTCAGGATCTGAGCCACTTTTGAGCGTTCCGTTAACATTTTTTACCTCGAAAAATAATTCTATGCCATGGAGCGGTTTGTCTAAATATTCATGCACAAATAAGAAATTGCCAATGGTTATCTCTAAACCGGTTTCTTCCAGAAACTCTCGCTTCAGTGCAGTTTTAGCATCTTCGCCATATTCCATGCCTCCTCCGGGGGGTGCCCAAAGTGATCCAGAGGAAGTGAGGCCTTTGTGATGAACAAGCAGAAGCCTATCTTCTTTTATGCAAATACCACAAACTCTCACCCGAAGTTTTTCGCCATATAAAGATTTGATTTTGTTTTCGAGTGCTTCCATAACTAGGAGATGCGATATATTTGTCCAAAATTAAAAGGATGATAAAGGTATTTAATCCCAATTTCAAAACAAGAATTGAACGTTTTTTGGAGCGCCAGCACTTTATGAAATTGGTTGGGTTCAAATTGAATGTGATTGAAGCAGGAACTACCGAAGGCTGGCTCGAACTTCGACAAGAGCATCAACAGCAAACAGGCTTGGTGCATGGAGGTGTAACGGCCACCGTAGCGGATATTGTGGCTGGTTTTGCGGCCTACACGCTTGTGCCCGAAGATCAGCATGTGGTGACAGGCGAAATTAAGATTTCTTACTTCGCCAAAGGCAAAGGTCAAAAATTACACGCCATTGGCCGAGTGCTGAAACAAGGTAGACGACTGAATTTTTGCGAAGCGGAAGTTTGGTGTATTGATGGTGATAAAAGAACGTTAATTGCAAAAGCCACCACTACTATGGCCACCATAATTCCTGACGATTATATTAACCATAAACTTTAATTGGCAAAACCATCAGAAATACTGCGGAGTAAATTCCCTTTTGAACCCACGGCTGGTCAGAAGGAGCTTTTTCTGCTGTTCGATGACTTTTTACTAAAGAAGGATTTACACAGGCCTACTTTGACCATTCGAGGTTATGCTGGAACGGGAAAGACTACTGTAATTGGTGCCATTGTCAGTATGCTTCCATTTTTTAATATGAAGTATGTCTTGATGGCGCCCACTGGCCGAGCGGCAAAAGTGATGTCTGGGTATTCTAAGCGAACGGCATTTACCATCCACAAAAAGATTTTTCAGCAAACGGCTGAGCCAGGAGGGAGTCTGCGGTTTTCTCGTCAGAAAAATTACCATACCAATACCCTCTTTATTGTTGATGAAGCCTCCATGCTCTCTGACCAATCAGACTATGGAAGCAAAGGATTATTGACCGAACTCATTGATTATGTTTTTGAAAAGGAGGGAAATCGACTTTTGCTCATTGGAGATGTGGCGCAGCTGCCTCCTGTGGGCAGCATGGAGAGTCCGGCATTAGAAGCTTCATATCTAAAACATAATTTCAAAACCGATAATTTTTCAACCGAACTCACTGAAGTAATGCGTCAGGAAGAATCTTCGGGAATATTATTCAATGCCACTCAATTGAGGAAAGAGCTTTCCAAGGAAAAATTCGAAATCAAATTCAATACGGGAAGCTTCAAAGACATTTTTAAAATGACAGGCGAGCGATTGGAAGATGGACTTCGCTATGCTTATGATAAATATGGAACAGAGAATACCGTCATCGTTTGTCGATCGAATAAAAATGCAGTGCAATACAATGAGTACATCCGCAGGGCGATTCAATACCGCGAAGATGAGTTGGAGGCAGGCGATGTGCTGATGATTGTGCGCAATAACTATCATTATTTGCCCGAAAATACTGCAGGAGGTTTCTTGGCCAATGGCGACTTTGTGGAAGTCATGAAAATCGTACGGTTCGAGGAGGTCTATGGACTCCGCTTTGCGACCTTGAATTTGCGATTGCTCGATTATGCCGACCATGATGCTTTCGAAGCGAAGGTAATTTTGGATACGCTTCATACCCCAGAGGCTTCTTTAGGGAGTGCGGAGCAAAAGAAATTATATGATCAGGTGGTAGAAGACTATGCTGATGTAGAATCAAAATCCGAACGCATCAAATTGATTAAGAAAGATCCTTATTTGAACGCGCTTCAAGTGAAGTTTGCCTATGCGCTCACCTGTCATAAATCTCAAGGTGGGCAATGGGATGCCGTTTTTGTGGACCAAGGTTATTTGAATGAAGAAATGGTAGACCGAGATTATGTGCGTTGGCTTTACACGGCCATTACAAGGGCATCAAAGGAGCTTTTCTTGGTGAACTTCCACCAGAAATTCTTTTAGCGCTTTCAGAATTCAACTTTCAAACGAATGTGTTTTTATGACTTTTGGTGAATTGATTCACTGAAAGTCATGCTTTTTGGTGAATTGATTCACCAAAAAGCATTATCTGTATTGTTTAGATGTGTTGGTTACAAGCCTTTTGAAACCCCAAAAATCAAGAAAATCCATCCCAATATAAAACCTAAACCTCCAATCGGAGTGATGGCGCCCAACCAAGTCATATTGGTCAGTGATAAGGTATATAACGATCCGCTAAAAATTACCATACCTAAAATAAAGCTGATGGCCGCATAGTTAAGGTAGTTGCTTTGCATGTTGATCATTAGAATGCCTAGTAAGAACAATGCCAATGTATGGTAAAATTGATACTTAACAGCCGTCTCAAAGGTGTCTAGCCGATTGTTGGTGGTTAAAGTAGCCCCTAAGCCGTGAGCTCCAAATGCTCCAATAGCAACAGACAGTACTCCAAAAACCCCTGCGATGATCAATATCGTTTTTGCGCTCATATCAATAATTTCTTTCGCCAAAAATAGCTGATCCAATTCTAACCATTGTGCTGCCAGCCTCACAAGCTTCAATATAATCGTTGGTCATTCCCATCGAAAGTTCTTTCATTGCAATGTTCTCCGCCTTAATATCTGCTTTAATTTTATCGAATAATGATTTCAAACCTTCGAATTCGGCCTTTACCCGGGCCATATTCTCAGTATTAGAAGCCATTCCCATAAGGCCAATAATCTTTATGTTTTTCAAAGATTCGAATTCTTCTGAGTTCAGAAATGCCATTAGTTCTTCTTCTGAAAAGCCAAATTTGGTTTCTTCTTGGGCAATGAAAACCTGAAGCAAACAAGGGATTACACGTTCGTTTTTTTCTGCTTGCTTATTGATTTCTACCAGAAGTCTTTCACTATCTACACCATGAATAAGGTGAACATACGGGGCAATGTATTTTACTTTGTTCCTTTGCAAATGGCCGATCATGTGCCAACGGATGTCCTTTGGGAGTGTTTCCCATTTGGCGGTCATGTCTTGCACCTTATTTTCGCCAAAATCTCTTTGCCCTACTGCATAGGCCTGTAACAAATCTTCATTCGGTTTAGTCTTACTCACAGCAATGAGTTGAGCACCATAAGATCTAATTTTTTCAGTGTAAAATTTGATGTTGTTTTCTATACTCATTAGATAGCCTTAATTTCAGAAGTACTTTTGATTATCTTTGAAACCCGTTTGAGGCTTCAAAGTTAGAAGAAATTAAACTGAGACTCAGCGTTAGTAATCATATGAATTTTAGCGAATGCCCATATTAGGAACCATACTTAAAAAAGGAATAAAGCTTAGAGAAACGTTAGAACAGGATTACTCATCTCCTTATGAATTGCAGAAAAAGGAATTGTCGAAGTTATTGATCGCTGCCAGAAATACACTTTTTGGTAGGGAACATGATTTTGTAAACATCCTTGAATCTTTCAGAAGTTATGGTGGTCATGACTTTCTTGATCAATTCAAAAACAAGGTGCCGGTATCGGATTATGAAAAAATCAACGAGCGATGGTGGCATAAAATCAGAGAAGGCGAGGATGACGTCTGTTGGCCAGGAAAAACAAAGTTCTTTGCCTTGAGTTCTGGCACTTCGGGAGCCGCCTCCAAATATATTCCTGTCACCAAAGATATGATCCGTCAAATCAGAAAAACGGGAACAAGACATATCTACACACTTTCCAAATACGATTTGCCCGACAAATTTTTCCAATCAGGAATGCTGATGTTGGGTGGAAGTACAGCGCTCAACTTCTCAGGCAATTTTTACTATGGCGATCTCAGTGGAATTACCACGGGTCAGTTGCCACTTTGGGTGCAAGGCTTTTCGCGGCCCACACCTAAGATCAAAAAGCATAAAGATTGGGCAACAAAGCTCGATGAGATCATTGAGGCTGCGCCTAAATGGAATATCGGGATGATCGTGGGCGTTCCTGCTTGGATGCAAATTTTGTTGGAAAGAATTATTGAACGCTATGGCGTAAAAAACATTCATGAGATATGGCCCAACTTAGAGGCCTTTGTGCATGGTGGTGTTTCTTTCGAGCCTTATAAAAAGGGTTTTGAAAAATTATTAGGCCGCCCGGTCCATTACATCGAGACTTACTTGGCTTCAGAGGGATTTTTGGCCTTCCAGCTCGAACCCAATCGCCATTCCATGCGATTGGTGTTGAACAATGGGATTTTCTATGAATTTGTGCCATTTGATGATGAGAACTTTGATCAGGACGGAGTCATAATTGAAAATCCCAAAACTTTGATGGTAGATGAGGTAGAGGAAGGAAAGGACTACGCTTTGTTGATTTCCACTTGTGCTGGGGCTTGGCGTTACCAGATTGGTGACACCATAAAATTTGTGGACAAACGCAATTCTGAGATCATCATTACAGGTAGGACCAAGCACTTCCTTAGCCTTTGCGGTGAACACCTTTCGGTGGATAATATGAACCGGGCAATAGAAAGTGTATCCAACGAATTCAACATTGGTATAAAAGAGTTTACCGTTATTGGAGTGCCTGATGGCACACTCTTCTCTCACCATTGGTTTATTGGAACAGACGATGAAGTTGATAAAGAGGCTTTGGTGCTCAGGATTGATGAACTTTTGAAAGAGCTCAACGATGACTATGCTGTAGAGCGAAAACATGCGCTAAAAAATGTGATCCTGGATGTTCTACCGACAGAAGTATTTTACGATTGGATGAGGTCTGAAGGCAAAGAAGGAGGGCAGTCCAAGTTTCCAAGGGTCTTAAAAAAAGAGAAGATGACCAGCTGGTTGGAATTTATCAGTAGAAACGCTAAGCCTAAATAATGCATCCAATCGCCAACGGTTTCCTGTTCGGATTGCTGCTATGCGTTTTAATTGGCCCAGTCTTTTTTGCATTGATCCAAAATAGCATCGAAAAAGGTTTTTGGTCAGGTGTGTTCATGGCCATGGGTGTTGCGCTGAGCGATTTTTTTTATATTCTTATTACCTATTTTGGGATTTCCCAATTGGTAGATAGCGAAAGCTTTAAAATGTGGCTTGGTGGCGTTGGAGGCTTGATTATGCTGGGTTTTGGTATAATTTATTTCCTAAAGCCAGTGCCAAAAACTGGCCCTATGCACATGGAGGTGGGGAAGACGAACAGGTTTCATCAGGTTTTAAAGGGGTTTTTTCTTAATGGGATCAATCCTTTTGTGCTGTTCTTCTGGATAAGTATTGTAAGTAAAGTTTCAATAGATTTTGAATATTCCAATAACCAAGCGCTTGGTTTTTTTGTTGCGTTAGTGTTGACAGTGTTTATTGTTGATGTACTCAAGTCACATTTTGCAACTAAGCTCAGGGAAATAGTTACCGCCCGATTCATGAAAATTATGAACCGAATAGTGGGGATAGCTCTGATTATATTTGCGCTTCGTTTGCTCAATTTTGTGCTTGAGGGTTTTGGTATTCAACTCTTTAGCTAATGAAAAAGTCTATCTTTCTTACCCTTTTCATGATCTTCATTACTTTCGAAGTCATGGGGCAAAATTCCGAGCTCACTGATTTTAATACAGAGCGTTTACAAGTGAATAAAATCGGGATGCTGGTTTTAGGAAGTTGGGCAATGGGAAACTTCGCGGTGAATGGTTTAGCGCTTCGCAATCCTGCCTCTGCTGAACAAGCGCATTTTTATAGGATGAATATTTATTGGAACGTAGTCAATTTAGCCTTGGCCTTACCTGGACTGCGTTACTCCATAATCACGGATCCATCAACCATTGGCTTAGCCGAAACCGTTGGCGAATATCATCAGATGGGTAAAATTGTTTTGATGAATGCTGCTTTGGATGTAGCCTATGTCACTGGTGGTTTCTTGATGAAAGAAATGGCCAAAACCAGAGCCAATAAGCAAGATATCCTTAATGGTTATGGAAAGTCCTTGATTCTGCAAGGTGGTTTTCTCTTGGCTTTTGACATTGTGCTATTCACAGCTCTTCAAACCAAAAGTGCTGCGCTAAATAACATCCTTGAAACAGTTACGGTCAATGCCAATGGCATTGGTTTGACGCTGAGGTTTTAGTTTCACTTTTCGAAATCAGCTTTAACTACTGCTTTGATTCCATCCAGATAAGGGGTAGGTGTAAAGTCAAAATGCTCCTCGAATTTGGTGCTATCGAAAACATAATCGCGATCGTATTGATACATCATTTCGGGCATTTCCTTCATAACGGGAACAAAAAGGCCTAAGATTTTGACCAAGAATTTAGAAGCCACTTGATATTTTGGAGCAACACCCATTTCCTCAGCAATTGCCTCAATCCATTCTTTGCCGGTATACGGGTTAGGAGCGGTTGGAAGATGCCAAACTTGCCCATAAGCGCCATCGGTATTCCCTAAAATTGCGGTTGCCTTGGCTGCATCAGGCGTGTAAGTAAAGGAATGTTTAAAGTTTACGGAGCTCATCCAATTGGCTTTCTTTCCGGTATGAAAAGGCTTGAAAACCGTCTCGTTGAGCATACTTGTTTTGTCAATGCCAGGGCCATAGAAATCAGCCGATCGAGCGATCAATGCTTTTAATCGACCTGCTTCAACTTCAGTCATAATCTGATCAGCAATTTGAGCTCGTATGGCTCCCTTTTTACTGACTGGATTACTTGGAGTTTCTTCTGTCATGCCATCCAAATAGGCAGGGTCATACATGTAAATATTATCAAAGAAAACCAGTTTGGCTTTGAACTCTTCGCAAGCCTTTATGACGTGACCGATGAAGGTTGGCCAAGCTTCTACCCAAACTTTTACACTATACGGAAAGCCTACAGTAGCATAGACAACATCTGAACCTTTTACGGCCTTCATTACATCTTCTAATTTCAATAAGTCAGCTGCCATAAGCTCATCAGTTGGATTCACTTTTTTAGGGTTTCTACTGACTAAACGAATGTCTTTTGTGTATTGAGGAAGGATTTTAGCGAGTTCTACGCCAATTGCACCACCTGCTCCAAGGATTGTTTGCATGAGATTTAACTTTTGATTAGGTATTCTTAAAGTTAAGATAAACCAAATTGCTTACAATGATAGAAGTGGAAATGAAGGGAAATATTCCTGAAAACAGGGCCTTCTAATTTCTAAATCAAAAGAATTAATCCTCCAAAATATTGCTCACAAAAGTGCTTTTCGAAAGCATAAAGAGCACAAAGAAAACCAATCCCCATTTGGCGTAAATAGGGTAGAAGTCAGTGGTGTTTTTGTAGCGGGTTTCCTTGATTTCAGCTTTTTCGTATTCATCGATTAGGCCGAAAACATTTTGAAGCGCTTCATTGTCCGAAACGCGGTAGAACTGGCCTTCGCCAATTTTAGCGATTTCTCGAAGCGTAGTTTCGTTAAGTGTATTTTCTATGTAATTGGGTCGGCCAAAAAAGTCCTTGCCATAAGGTACTTTGCCATCCTTACCGATACCAATAGTGTAGATTTTAATGCCATAGGCCGCAGCTAATTCAGCCGCAGTTTTAGGGTCGATATTACCAGCTGTATTGTCACCATCGCTCAAAAGGATCATTACTTTCGAAGCTGTTTCGGATTCTCTCATTCTATTGGTGCCAACCGCAATTGCACTTCCAATCGCAGTGCCACGGTTTTCTATTTTATCAAAATTGATTTCAGTGTCAATAAAGTTGTAAAGCAATTCATAGTCTGTGGTCAAAGGAGAGAGTGAATAAGCATCTCCAGAAAAAATCACCAGCCCGATTCTATCTTGAAAACGGCCAGCAATAAATTCTCTTGCAGTTTTTTTAGCGGCTTCAAGTCGGTTTGGTTTAAAATCTTCGATTTGCATCGATTCCGAAATGTCGATCACGAGCATGATATCAATACCTTCCGTCCATTGCTCTACCTGCTCGTTCGTGCGTTGCGGGCGCGCCATTGCGATAATTAGTAGCGCCAAGGCCAGCGCCTTCAATACATTAGGAATGATTCTTAACATGCTTGTCCAGCTGCGGTCAATGTCTTGCTTGGGTAAGGCAACTGCAAGCTTTTGTTTGATTTTCGTACCAATCAGCCATTTGAGTAAGAAGACCAGCAACAAGAGCGGTAGCGCATACAGGAAAATGGAAAAAGCCCAATCAAAGGATTTAAAAGCAGCGGGAGTAAACCACTCCAATGAAAGCCAGTTGTATTTCGATTCGTCAACCATTTTTAATTACTTCTGTAATGTGATTGTACCTGTCTTGTGAATAGTCCTTCAAAAACTCAAAGTCGTTTTGTAAAGCAGAAACGACAGCTTTGCTGTAGATGTTTTTGTCAATGGATTTGAGCGTTTCATCAAGGCTTGAACTTTGCATTAAAAGCACGATTTCTTTCGTGGTCAATTTGGTGAAAGGCAAATTTTCCAAAGTCTCCATGTAGCGCTTCCAGTATGCCAAGATCCTTTCAATATTCTGTTTAGTCGTGTCTTGCGCCAAAGCTTCTATTCGAATATCAAACTCAGATTTGAATTTATCGAATCCTTTTCTAAGTCTATAAAGCCTAATGCGTTTTCTAATTTCCTTGCCCCAAACAGCGAGCACAATGATGGCCACAATCCCCAAAATTATCAGCCCAATAATGGCATAGGGATAATTGAACTCCAATGAAACAGGGCGATAGTAAGAGTTCTCTTCCATGGCCACACTATCGGGCATTTGAGTCACTACCTGATCAAGGATAACAGAGTCTGTTAAGCTGAAATTAGGAATGCTGTCACTTCCAATAATCAAGAAAACTGGCAAGGATAGTCTTTGTACCGTATCAATTTCAAAAGTAGAAAGGTAATAGACGGCACTATCAATACTATTGGTGGTATCAGATCGCGTATTGAAATACTCCTTACTGATCAGCTCGAATGGAGCGAAATTGTAAAGTGAATCAGGGAAAATTACGGTGCGGTTTTTCCGGTCCCTATAGCTGAAAACATAAGGCACAGGCTCACCAATCTTGACACTGTCTTTTAAAAAGTATCCGATTGGCTTAGTTTCTTGTGCTTGGCTTGCTCGAATTCCGCCCAAGAGCAAGGCCATTAAAAGGGTGAGTCTAACTAGCTTAATCACGTTTCATTGATTTATTTCTCAGTTTGAAAAGTTTGATAAGCTGTGGGACATAATATTCTTTGGTATTGATTTCCACATAGTTGATTTGGTGCTTGCGGCAGAATTGTTTTAGGTCATCTTTATTGGTGGAGTATCTTTTTTCTAATTTATTTCTGAAGTCTCTTGACGAGGTGTTCACCCAAACCGTTTTTCTACTTTCCTTGTCATAGATCGGAATGATCCCCAAGTTAGGTAGGTTTGTTTCTCTATCGTCTTTCAGTTGAATTACTACTAAATCGTGTCTGCTGGCTAAGGTGCGAAGATTTTTCTCATATCCCTCATCAATAAAATCGGAAATCAACACCACGACACTTTTCTTGTGAATAGCATCTAAAGCCATTCCAATTGCTTTGCTAATATTCGTTTTACCTGATTTAGGTTTTAATGAATACAGCTCATGAATAATGGCATAGCCATGTTTGTTACCCTTGCCCGACTTTACGAATTTTTCTTTTTGATCCGAAAAACAAATCAAGCCAACTCGGTTCTGTTCTTTCACTGCAGAAAGGGTAAGCACAGAGGCAATCTCTTTACCGATGTCTACCTTTTGAGCCCCAGGATTTCCGATTTCTTGAGAACCACTGACATCTAACAGAAAGAAAACGGTCTGTTCTTTTTCTTCTTTAAAGGTCTTTACAAAAGTACCATGGCCTTTGGCCGAAACATTCCAATCAATGCTTCGCGTATCATCGCCATACTGGTATTCTCTCACTCCATCGAATTCTAACCCAGAACCCTTGAAAATGGAATGGAAATCCCCCTGCATCCTCGAATTGATGGCTTTTCGTATTTGTATTTCGTACTTCCTAAGTTTGGAAATAATGTGTTCCATATCTAAAAGGCCAAAAATAGAATTAAATCGGGTTTGTTCAGTGTCAACATTCTTAAATTTGGTTAATAGTCTTTATCAGACTTGCCAGAATACATTACCTTTGGAACGGTTGTTGAAACTGAAGTTGAAATTAGTATTAGATTTTGAGTGTGAAAAAGGTTTTTTTGTTGGCGGTCAGTTTTTTCGTTTTTAGTTGTAGCGAAAAGGAAGAAGTTCCAGAATGGCTCTTGTCAGAGGCTCAAATGGTTGAACTGCTCGTTGACTTTCGGGTGGCAGAAGGTAAAGTGGCCAACCTCAATATCAAGAACGACTCAGGTGCTGTTGTTTTCAAAATCTTGGAGCGCAAGGTGTTCGAAGCACATCAGATCGACACAACAATCTATAAAAACAGTTATCAGTATTATATTTTGCATCCCGAGAAAGCCGTGGGTATTTTCGATGCTGTATTGGATTCACTTAATTCAATGCAGCGAGAAATAGCCGCAGGCAATTAAGCAAAACCCCAATTCGTTTAATGCTTTATCCCCAGAATTTAGAAGAAAAATTAGGTTTTGATAGAATCAGGGCCATTCTGTTAGAAAATTGCGAGAGTAACCTCGGAGCACAGTTTGTTTCGAAAATAAAGTTTTCTACGGAGCGCAACTCGATAGACAAGTGGCTGGAACAAACCCGAGAGTTCGCCCGCATTATTCAAAGCGGTGAGCTTTTCCCCAATAACAACTACATCGATGTTACTTCGCAGCTCAAGAAATCGCAGGTAGAAAACTCCTTTCTCTCGGAAGAGGAGTTTTTCGATTTGTTATTAGTTTTCAAAACTGCCGATAAATGCCTTGACTTCTTTCAGGTCAAAAGAGAAATTTACCCAGAATTGGCGCAGCTTACGCACCCAATTCTTTGGAATGATCAACTGCTTTGGTCCATCGATAGAAAATTTGACGAGCGCGGAAAGTTAAAAGACAATGCAAGCGATCTGCTTTATGAAATCCGCAAGGGTATTTTGGCAGAGCAGCAAAAGCTAAGAAAGACATTAGACGTCATCTTAAGAAAAGCACAAAAGGAAGGTTTTACTCCAGAAGACGTTTCCATTACCATCCGCGAAGGAAGAATGGTAATTCCAATTTTGGCAGAATACAAGCGCAGGATCCGTGGTTTCGTCCATGGAGAATCTGCCACGGGTCAAACGGTATATTTAGAGCCGGGCGAAGTACTCGAAATCAACAATGAGGTAAGGGAATTGCAGTATGCTGAAAAGCGTGAAGTGACCCGAATACTCGTTCAATTAACGGATGAATTGAGACCTGAAATTGAAAACCTTTCAGGGGTAATGAAGTTCCTCGGCATCATTGATTTTATCCGTGCCAAAGCGAGATTTGCCACGCAGATTGATGCCATAAAGCCATTATGGAGCAAAAAGAAAGGCTTTACTTGGGTGGAAGCCAAGCATCCATCGCTTCATCTTTCATTCAAGAAATTGGGTAAAAGCGTAGTGCCGCTTAATATTTCATTGGATGGGGAACAAAGGATTTTGGTGATTTCTGGACCAAACGCTGGCGGGAAGAGTGTCTGCCTTAAAACAGTAGGACTGCTTCAATACATGTTCCAATGTGGGCTTTTAGTTTCTGTTGGCGAAGCTTCCGAGTTTGGGATTTATAACGACCTTTTTATCGATATCGGTGATGAACAGTCGATTGAAAATGACTTGAGTACTTACAGCTCTCATTTGCTCAATATGAAAAACCTATTGGGCCATGTGAACAAGAACAGCCTTTTCTTGATCGATGAATTTGGAACAGGTACCGAGCCACAGTTTGGCGGTGCGATTGCCGAGGCTATTCTTGACGAATTACGTTCCTCAAAAGGCATGGGACTGATCACTACCCACTATGGCAATTTGAAAGAATATGCCGATAAGCACCAAGGCTTGGTGAATGGCGCAATGAAATACGATTTGAAGAATCTTCAGCCCATCTATCAATTAGAAATTGGTAAGCCAGGAAGCTCTTTTGCCTTGGAAATTGCTCGAAAGATTGGCCTTTCGAACCAAACCATAGAGTATGCAAAATCGAAAGTGGGCATCAAACAAGTTTCGGTCGATCAGCTTTTAGGCCAATTAGAAAGCCAGCAATACGAATTGGATAAGGCCGAAAAACGCATTAAATACAAAGAGAAGGAGTTGGATGAGCTTACTTCACAATACACAGACCTGAAAGCCCATTTGGAAAATCAAGAGAAGAAAATCCTCAATAATGCCAAGCGCGAGGCTAAAATTTTACTGGATGAAGCCAACAAGGAAGTTGAAAAAGTAATTCGCGAGATAATCGAAGCCCAAGCAGATAAAGAAAAAGTAAAACAAGCCAGAGAGAAGCTGGAAGTTGCTAAAAAGAAAACCAAAATCACTTCGGAAGAAAAGATTGCTGAAAAAGCATCGGGCGAGATAGAGGTAGGTAGTTATGTGCGGATTCAAGGACAGGAAACCGTTGGGAAAGTAACAGCTATCCGAGGCAAAGATGTTGAGCTCACTTTTGGCGAATTGACCTCTTTTGTGAAACTGAACCGATTGGAAAAAGTAACACGCAAAGATCAAAAGAAAATGGCCAGCGGCATTCCTGCAAGAGGACTTATGTTGAACGAAAAAATGGCCAACTTCAACCAAAAGCTTGATATCCGTGGCTATCGGGCCGAAGAGGTCATCCCAAAACTGGAACAATGGTTTGATGAGGCTTTACTTTTAGGTCAACGAGAGCTATTTGTGCTTCATGGCAAGGGCAATGGCATTTTAAGGCAGATTGTACGCAACCATTTAGGCTCTTACTCACAAGTAGCCCAAATGAAAGACGAGCATGTAGACAGAGGAGGAGCGGGGATTACTGTCGTAACGCTTAAGTGAATTGGTCAATAGTCATTGGTCAATAACCAATCGTCTTGCGAAATTGGTCTATGTTGAATGACTCGTTAAAACTGTTTAAAACAACCCAAGCCAACAATGCCAGTCATCTCGCAGAGATCTTTGCACGTTTCAAAGATTTGCTCATCACCTCATAATCCGTTTCCCTGAAAAAGACGCGTAAAGTATGGCTGTTTTAACTGGCTTGAACTCAGTAATTCCACTGCAATGCACGAAGCAGTATATTGTTTGTTGATGTATTCAGTTAATAACTCTCAGTACTTTGTAGCCATGAATGGCTGCTAGAGGCTGCAGAATAACTTAATAGTTAGGCCTTGAGTTAATTTAGAAATGAAATTATTTGATTGAACTGCCTAAGTCTAATTTTAGATCAAAGCTATTGTAATCCCTAGAAATTTTTAAGATCTCGCATTTTATCACATCACCATCATGTAGTCCTTGTAAGAAGTTTTTGACAAGGGATTTATTTTTAGGATAATAAGCTTTGGTTATTGGTATGCGCCCAGGATAGTTACCTAGCACAAAAAATTGTTTTTTTTCATTGTCGTGAACTCGAATCTGAACCTCCTGAATCGTACCAATTAAATGGTCTATTTCACCCGAAATGAAGTCTCTGTTTTTTAACTCCTTCCCAAAAACATGTTTGCCATTTTTATGTACCCCTTGATATGTAGCCACAATTTCATCACCTTCATTCAGATAATCATATATATCTGAATCTCCAATTTCTTTTAGATGTAAAATTCCTATACACGAGCCTGATGACCACTTGAACTGATAACCCACATCGAAAAGGAAGCCATAAGCCGTTTTTTTAATAATAATACCAATGTATTTTTCACCGATATCTAAATTAAGGTTAAGGAACTCGTGATTTTTAGCATTTAATTTTATTGCAACTTGAGGGTTAGTTTGTATTGATTCGACACTGCATTTAAAAACACGATCTTTTAAATGTTTTCCGATATGATGCCAACAATCAATTTCGGAATAAAACCATGGCATTTGGGAATAGGGTAAATACGCAAAAAGCCCCTTAATTTTAACTAAGAAGCCCTTTTCTTTTGGCTCAACAATTCTACAATAAAGAGACACATCGTTGGATATATCAAGTCTTAAATTCTCTATTATGTCAACTAAGTATTTTGGGAGGTCTGAGCTCACTTACTGTCAATTAAGAAAAAAGCCTAAGAAGGACTAGATGATCATGAAATTAGACAAAATTACTCCAATAAAAAAGGGGGAATTTTAGCTGGTTTTATTTGTATCAAAATTGCGCTTGCTGCCGTGATAATAACAATCTAAAATTTTAAGTTAAGGCCCTCGGAATAAGGTAACTGTGATACACGGTGCAATCTTTCATACCTTATCAACTTCTCGGCTTGTTGAGATTTAAGAATAGCATGCGTAAATCATGATTTGAAATTACCGACATGGCTTCAAAATCATTTTGAATTAAAGAAGAAATAAATAACTTGCGTTTCGTTTATTTCGTTTACGCATTGAAAGTCTGAATTTTTGTAAACTCATTATCATGTCCGATTTAACATTAAACACTCCACCAACGCATCAAGAAAGGCAATTATCACAAGAGGGATTTCAGAGGTTAATCGAAATTATTGATGAAGTGAATCATCCAGAAAATGTTCCTCAGATTTCAATTTTGGAAACAGGAGAACATATTAAAATACCTTTAAAGGCATTAAAAATGCTTGCCGAAATTTTAAGGAATTATCGTGATGGAAATGCCGTATCCATTGTTCCTATTGGAACAGCCTTTACAACCCAAAGCGCTGCCGAGTTTTTAAATTGTTCTCGACCTCATGTAGTAAAGTTGATTGATTCAGGAAAGCTTAAGGCTGAAATGGTTGGTAGGCATCGAAGAGTCCAGTTTCAAGATTTGTTAGCGTTCAAGAAAAGCATGAACCAAGAGAGAAAGGCTGCATTGATTGAACTCATGAAGGAATCTGAAGACTTAGGGCTCTATGAGGTTGATTAATAGCGCTAAGTTTACCGCTGTTCTGGATGCCAATGTGCTTTTTCCAGTCGTAATTAGAGATTATTTAATCTGGCTTGCTTTGTATGATTTATACACTCCTAAGTGGAGTCAAAAGTTGCTTGAAGAATTTGCTACGATTTTTCAAAAGAAGGGGATGGATTTGACCGATGAGCAAATTCAAAGACAAGTTGACCTTATTACAAAAGCCTGTAATCATGCTTTAGTTGAAGACTATGAAAATTTAATTCCTTCAATTCATATTAAGGATGAAAATGACAGACATGTTGTAGCTGCGGCAATTAAGTGCAACGCCAATGTCATTGTTACCTATAACGTGAAAGATTTTCAGAGCGAGTATTTAGTTAAAATGGGTCTGTCTGTTGTTGATCCTGATACATTCATTGCTGATATGATAGACCTATCGCCAGAAAAATGTTGTGATGCATTCAGAGAAATGGTTTTGACAAAGAAAAGGCCTCCATACGATGAGCAGCAATACATAGAGATATTTAGAAGAAACGGGTTGACTCAAACGGCCAATGAACTCACAAAATACTTAGAGATTTCTAGAGATTAAGGTTAACAATTTCCAAATAATTGAAGAAATAAATCCGAAGCAAACGATGCATGGCCTTCGCCTTTGCAGTTCTACTAAGCAAATCTCAAAATATCATCAAAGCTGATGCTCATATGTGAATCGTGGTGGACGGTTTCACCGTTTTTGATGATAATGATTTGAGGAGATTCGTGATACACTCGGAATTTATCCGCCACAGCATTGGAGATTTCTCTATAGCGGATCAAGTCTAAATAATAAGCCTTTACTTTATTACCTTCTTCCGTCCAGCTGCGCTCAAGGCGGTTCATGGCCATACTGCTGATGCTACAACGGGTGCTGTGCTTATAAATAAGAACTGTTTGTGACTTGCTCTCTTCTACAATTTCATCCAGCTGGTTCAATTGGGTTAATTCTACCCATTGGATTTCAACTGATGCTTCCTTATTCTTATTCCAAAACATGGTCTAATATTTTAACAGCTCATTCAACTTATCTGTAAGTCTTTTCTTAGGCAAAAAGTTTTCTTCTAGGTTTTTGCTGAAGGGAACAGGAGTATCCAAACTTGCCAATCTGCTCACAGGGGCATCTAAATCCTGAAAACAATTTTCACTAATCCAGGCAGCAATCTCTGCCCCAATTCCGCCTGTAAGTGTGTCTTCGTGCAATACCAAAACTTTATTGGTTTTTTTAACGGAAGTCTCCACCGCATTCTTATCCCAAGGCAGCAAAGTTCTCAAGTCAATAATCTCAATACTGGCGTCAATTGTCGCGGAGATTTCTTTTGCCCAGTGCACGCCCATTCCATAAGTGATAATGGTGAGGTCATCACCTTCTTGAACGGTGGCTGCTTTACCTACTTCTACCGTGTAATAATCATCGGGAATTACTTCGCTAAGCGATCTATAAAGTGCCTTGTGTTCGAAGTATAAATAAGGATTTGGGTCTTCAATGGCAGCATTCAAAAGACCTTTTGCATCGTATGGATTAGACGGATATACAATTTTCAAACCTGGGGTATGGAAAAACCAAGCCTCATTCGATTGAGAATGAAAAGGACCCGCACCTACACCAGCACCCGTTGGCATTCTTACAACAACATCCGCATTTTGCCCCCAGCGATAATGACTTTTCGCCAAGTTATTTACGATTTGATTGAAGCCGCAAGTCACAAAATCCGCGAATTGCATTTCTACCATTGCCTTGTAACCATCGATTGAAAGCCCTAGCCCAGTACCAATAATGGCTGATTCACACAAAGGTGTATTGCGCACCCTTGCCTTGCCAAATTGAGCCACAAAGCCATCCGTGATTTTGAAAACACCACCGTATTCGGCAATATCCTGTCCCATCAACACGAGGTTGTCGTAGCGTTCCATGCTTTGTTTTAAGCCATCGGAAATGGCATCCACGAAACGCTTTTCTGTGGTTTTATCCGACTTTGGAGCAATCACTTCCTGAACAAATGGAGCATGCATATCCTCAAACTCCATTTCAGTAGCAGGAGGGAGCTCTTCGGCATAAGCCAACTCTAGTCCTTGTTCAATATCTGCTTTAATTTTAGCACGAAGGTCTTTTTCGATTTTAGCGGTAAGCACTTTCTCTTGCTTAAGATAGCGCTCATAATTTTCAACGGGGTCTTTCTTTGCCCAAGCCTCCATCAGTGATGTAGGTACGTATTTCGTGCCACTAGCTTCTTCGTGACCACGCATTCTAAACGTCATGGCTTCGAGGATAATGGGCTTTGGGTCTTTTCTAATTTCTTCGGCAAGCTTTGAAATAGTCGAATGAACTTCTAAAATATTATTGCCATCCACTCTGACAGATTTCACTCCATAACCAGGGCCCTTATCAGTAAAGTTCTTGAATCTGAATTGTTCCTCGCTTGGGGTTGAAAGGCCATAGCCGTTGTTTTCGATCACAAAAATTACAGGCAAATCCCAAACGGCTGCCACATTGATAGCTTCATGGAAATCACCTTGAGAGCTGGCACCATCACCAGTGAAAACGACTGTGGCTTTTTCGGCTTGCTTAAGTTTTTGTGCCAAGGCAATTCCATCGGCTAAGGCCATTTGTGGTCCAAGGTGAGAAATCATGCCTACAATAAAATGCTCTTTTGTCCCGAAGTGGAACGAGCGATCTCTTCCTTTTGTAAAACCAGAGAGTTTTCCTTGAAATTGAGCGAAAAGTCTTTGGTAAGGAATATCTCTGCCAGTAAAAACACCCAGATTGCGATGCATAGGCAGAATGTACTCATCCTTTTCGATGGCATTAACCGCCCCAACTGAGATGGCTTCTTGACCAATTCCAGAAAACCATTTGCTGATTTTTCCTTGTCGAAGTAGAATCAACATTTTCTCTTCGATCATTCGTGGTCTTAGGATTTGTTCGTAAAGCGCTAAAAGTTGTTGATCTGAGTAACCTTCTCTTTTGAATTCCATAAAAATAGCCGCACTATGCGGAACAAAATTAAAGTAAAGCCCCAATACCAAAAATTAATGTGCATTATTTTTATTTTTGCCTTCCTACCCAAGAATTATGATCCAATTTGACAGATTTGAATTAGAAAACGGCCTTCAGGTCATTTATCATGAAGATTTAACCAATCCCATGGTGGTGGTGAATGTGCTCTATAATGTTGGGTCGCGCGATGAGGAAGAACACCGTACAGGTTTTGCACATCTTTTCGAGCATTTAATGTTTGGAGGCTCTGTGAATGTGCCCAGTTATGATGAGCCATTACAAAAAGTAGGGGGTGAGAACAACGCCTTCACCAGCCCTGATATCACCAATTATTATATCACCCTTCCCTCGGAAAATATTGAAACCGCCTTTTGGTTGGAATCTGACAGAATGCTTAGTCTTTCCTTTGACCCGAAAGTGCTAGAAGTACAACGTTCTGTAGTAATCGAGGAATTTAAACAGCGCTATTTGAATCAGCCATATGGTGATGCTTGGCTGAAGTTGAGACCTTTGGCTTATGAAACCCATCCTTATAAATGGGCAACCATTGGCAAAGAGATTGAACATATTGAGAACGCTACGATGGACGATGTAAAGGCTTTCTTTAAAAGATTTTACCATCCAAGTAACGCAGTTTTGGTAGTAGCAGGAAACTCAAGTCTGAACGAGGTGAAGCGATTGACCGAAAAATGGTTTGGTAATATCCCTGCCGGTGAAATCAATAACAGATCGTTGCCAATGGAAAAGCCTCAAAACCAATTCAAATCTATTGAGGTTCATGCCCCTGTTCCGGCAGATTCTTTATACATGGCTTTCCATATGCCAGCCCGAACAGATGAAGAATACTATGCTGTGGATTTATTGAGTGATATTTTAGGAAGAGGAAAATCCTCCATTTTGTATCAGGCATTGGTGGAGGAAAACCAACTTTTTGGGGCTTTAAGTGCCTATGTTACTGGCTCAAGTGATCCGGGTCTTTTTGTGATCAATGGGAAATTAAGTGAAGGCGTTTCACTTGAAGAAGGAGAAAAGGCTGTCTGGGAATTAATAGAGAAGTTTAAACAGGCGGAACTTCCAGAAGTAGCTTTAGAAAAAGTAAAAAACAAAGCTGAATCTACCATGGTTTTCGGAGAAGTTGAATTACTCAACAGGGCCATGAATTTGGCTTACGCTTGGACTTTGGGAGACCCAGAAATGGTGAACCATGAAGGCGAGAAAATTCAGGCAGTGATGGCAAAGGACATTAAAGCACAAGCGAATAAAATACTAAGAAAAGAGAATGCTTCTGTTTTGAGGTATTTCTCAAAAAAGTAAGGGTTACACTAAAGTAAGTAAGATGAAAATCAGAGTTGGCTTCGGGTACGATGTGCATAGGTTAGAAGAAGGAAAAGAGTTTTGGCTGGGCGGTATTTTAGTGCCTCATACGCATGGTGCTGTAGGTCATTCAGATGCGGATGTACTGATCCATGTCATTTGCGATGCCCTTTTAGGGGCTGCTAATTTACGCGATATCGGTTTTCATTTCTCCGATAAGGACCCCAAATACAAAGGCATTGATAGCAAAATCTTATTAAGCGATGTTGTGAAATTAGTGCACGACAAAGGCTTTTCTATCGGTAACATTGATAGTACCATCTGCTTAGAAAGGCCAAAAGTAAACCCGCACATTCCAACCATGAAAACTTGTTTGGCAGAGGTAATGGGAATTGATGAAGAAGATATTTCTATCAAAGCTACTACGACAGAGCGATTAGGTTTTGTAGGAAAAGAAGAAGGTGTGGCTGCCTATGCTACCGTGCTAATTCAAAAAGCATGAGCGAATTAAAAATCATCGTTACAGAAGATGGTTCTCACTCCTTGTACAATGCCGATCTTAACGAGACCTATCATTCATTTCATGGGGCAGTTCAAGAATCGAAGCACGTCTTCATTAAAGAAGGTCTGGATTATTTGAAATCTGAACAAAGTCTAAAGCAAATCAATGTGCTTGAAGTAGGTTTCGGTACGGGGCTGAATGCCTTGCTTGCTTTAGAATGGGCCAACGAAAATCAAGTAGAAGTTAATTTTACTACCCTTGAGCCATTCCCTTTGAAGGCAGAGTTGTATGAACAGCTGAATTATGCTCAGTTTATTTCTGGGGAAAATGTTCATGCAAAATTTCTGGAATTGCATAGGGCCTCATGGGAGGTATTGGAGCGTCAAGGCAAGTGCTTTTCAATCTTCAAAACCATACAAAGACTCCAAGATTTCAACACCGAAAATAAATTTAATATTATCTTTTTCGATGCCTTCGCCCCAAGCAAACAATCCGAAATGTGGGGATTGCCCGTACTTTCTACGGCAGTAGGGAACTTAGTTGATGGGGGTGTATTAGTTACCTATTGCGCTCAGGGGCAATTAAAACGCGATTTAAAGTATTTGGACATGGAAGTTCAGACTTTACCTGGCCCTCCGGGGAAAAAGGAAATGGTTAGGGCCATCAAATTAAAAGAGGCAGAATAATTGTTAGTTCAGTGGTTTCTGTATTTGTCATATTTTGATAAGTCGTATATTAACGAAGTTTTATCAGTTTATTCATGAATTCAAACAAGGCCTTATTACTGCTGCTCATCACGCTCACCTTATTGGGGGCTTATGCATGCAAACCCACTGAAAGGAACACAAAAAAAGAGCTTTCAATAGAAAATGGAGCTGTGGATAGCCCAAATGTAGTGACTATGGATAAAGATGCCATTAGGGTTAAAGGAAGTATAGATATTATCGAAGCGCAATCCGCTTCTAGCAATGTCTATGTTTTCACCGTTCAAGAAGTTGTTAAATACGGAGCCACCTTCGCAACGATAGAACCTAAGATTGGCGAAAAGTTGAGTTTAACGACACCTGCCGATGTTCGGTTCAGTGAAGGCTCGATCGTAGAAATTGATATTAAAACACCCCTGAAAAGGATCGGAAATCTCCTTAGTGTAACCTTGGTTCTAAATTAGCATTCATGAAATTATCAAGAAAAATCTCCATTGCGATTGTCCTCGTGCTTGTGCTCGCAGTGATTTTTAAGGTATCTCGCCAATCTTCGGTTTTTATCGTTCAAGAAAACAAAGTTCAGCTCAGTGCCTTCGATTTGCCTTCGAATCAGGAATTAAAGGAAGAGAATGAGTTAGAAAACCCTCTAAAAAGGCTTCAGTATGAATACCAAATGCTGGCTGACCCCAAGTCTGGTGAAATTCCGAAGGGGATTCATTTAAAGGAGCTCGCCTTTGCTGAAAAAATGAACCAGCAAAACCCATTGCAAATTAGAATGTCTGCCAACGATGTGAATGCTTCAGAGGCATCAAATGCCTCTGGCTTTGTAAGTCGGGGTCCCTTCAATATTGGTGGTAGAACTCGGGGATTGGCAATAGATGTGGCGAATGAGAATATAATTGTTGCTGGTGGAGTTTCGGGCGGCATTTGGAGATCAACCAATGGCGGAACATCCTGGACGAGGACTTCTTCTGTAACTCAGTTACCAGCAGTTTCCACGCTGGTTCAGGACAAGAGAGCAGGTCAAACCAGTAATTGGTTTTATGCGGCAGGAGAATTTTTTGGGAATTCTGCGTCTGTGTCTGGTGGCTTTTATTTTGGAGATGGGATTTATAGATCAACGGACAATGGAGTTACTTGGGCTCTAATACCCACTACGGCCCAAGGGGATAATGTGAGTTTGGGGGATTTTGGGATAGTTAATGAGTTAGTAATTGACAATTCTAACACAACGCAACGCGAGATGTATGCAGCTACCCTAAGTCAAATCATCAGAAGCACGGATGATTTCCAAACCTTTTCTGTTGTGCTAGGAGCTAACAATACTGGATTTGGAGCTACGGATGTTGCCATATCAAGCACAGGCGTGCTCATCGCAACCATTGCCAACAATGTGAACAACGGAGCCAATGCTCAAGAAGGTATTTATAAATCTACAGATGGAATAACTTGGGTAAATATAAATCCTCCAACTGGGCTATCAAGTTCGTATTCAAGAATTGAGATAGGTTTTGATCCTCAAAATGAAGATGTGTTTTATGCAGCGGGGCCGAGCTTTTTATTGAAGCATACCCTTAGCACAGGGGCTTGGACTACACTTACTTCTAATCTAAATGTATCCACGGATTCGGGCCAAGGACATAATGCTCAGGGGGGCTATAACTTACTGACAAAGGTACATCCTGCCAGCAGCAGTACAGTTTTTGTTGGGGGTACGAATTTGTTGCGTTCGACCGATGGCTTTACGACAAGTTCAGGCAGAGTGAACATAGGTGGTTACAGAGAGGATAATAATTCCAATCAATTTCCTGCCTATAACAATCACCATCCTGATCAACATGCGCTGACCTTTTATCCTTCAACACCCAACAGAATGTTATCGGGAACTGATGGTGGTGTTCATCGTACCCAAAATAATTTGACCACCGGTACCAGCAGTCCCGTGGTTTGGGAATCGCTCAATAATGGTTATTTGACTACTCAGTTTTATGCCATTGATTATTATCCACATCACCGAGGGGACCCATTGCTGATTGGTGGGATGCAGGACAATGGAACTTGGGGATCACAATCAAATGCCGCCAATGAAGTATGGGTTGAATTATTTGGTGGTGACGGATCTTATAATGCCATTACCTATAACTCCATATATGTTTCGGCTCAGGAGGGGCAAATGAGAAGGTTTACTCTAAATGAAGCAGGTACCACTTATGAGTTTCAAGGTGATATTTCTCCAAGCTCAGATGACGCTGAATTTCTTTTTATCAATTCCTTTATTTATGACCCTGTCAATCAAGACAGGCTTTATGTGGCCGCCAAAGGCAAAGTATATTATACAAATGACATCCGAACCAATCCAAACTCAGGGGATTGGAATGAAATTTCCTTGGGCACAGAAACCAATTTTGTTTCGGCTTTAGGGGCTTCTACCCAACCTGAGGGCGTGCTATACATAGGTACCCAAAATGGTAAGGTTTTCAAGGTTAATGATATCAACGCTTTAGCGCAGGCAACTGAAATAACAGGCGGTAATCTCCCCAGCGGCACGATTACCAGCATTGCAGTAGATCCTAGAAATGCCGACAAGGTGTATTTAACTTATGGGAATTATGGGCTTATCAGTGTTTGGGCTTCGGAAAATGGCGGTCAAACATGGACATCGATTTCGGGTAATTTAGAAGAAAACAGCAACGGTTCAGGCAGTGGACCATCTGTTCGATACATTTCAATCTTACCCAATGGTGAAAATGCGAGCATTTATTTCGTAGGTACCTCATTAGGCTTGTTCAAAACGGAAACCTTAAACGGCAACAGTACTGTTTGGGCTCAAGAAGGCGAAAGTGTTATTGGGAAATCAATTGTTAATATGGTCAAAGTCAGGCCAGTTTCCGGTGATGTTGTGGCTGCTACGCACGGCAATGGCGTTTTTCAAGCCAACTATGACATTACATTTTCGCCAGCAATCAACTACTCAATAGACCTTGTGGCGCAAAGGGCTTTATTGCGGGGGCCAGTCTCTTTTGTCAGTGGGCAAGGTTTTGCTTTTCAGTGGATTAAGGATGGCGAAGATATTCAAGGAGCCAATAATTCGGAATTTACAGCAACCACACCCGGTGCTTATCGCTTAAGAGTGAGCGATCAGTTAGGGCCTGTGGCGCTAACGAATATAATAAATATTGCTCTTGATAAAACTGCACCTGTTTTGACCTCAATTGTTCGACTGAATCCTACTGCTGAACAAGTGGAGGTGAGCGAAGTCACCTTTAGACTTACTTTTGATGAGGTAGTTGAAGGGGTTGCAACAACGTCTTTTGAAACTTCTGGAACAGCCTCAGGAACTGTCAGCGCAATAGCTGCATCTGTTGGGAATACCGTGTTTGACGTTACAGTGAACAACATACAAGGAGTTGGGACTTTGGGTCTAAGTGTTAAAACGGATTCAGGGATAACTGATCAGTTTCAAAATGCTTTTGCAGGAACGGTTCAAAGTAGCGAGACATACACTATTGTGGATTCAACGCCACCGACTGCGGTAATTTCCAGGTCTAATCCAGTGGCTGAGGCTACTAACAAAACGACTGTGATTTTCTTGGTAGAGTTCAACGAGGCTGTACAGAATGTTGACTTGGCTGACTTTGCACTTTCTTCAAGCTCCATTGCAGCCAATGTATCAAATGTTAACACAGTCTCAGCTTTGAAATATGAAGTTTCGGTAACCGGCTATACGGGAGAGGGGTTGGTTAATTTGGATTTTGCCAGTTCGCAAAACATCACAGACGAATCAGGGAATGCTTTTGCTGGCAATGTCACTAGCGAAGAAACGTACACCATTACTTCCGCTGTTTCGCCTACGTTATCGGTCAAAAGGAATTTTCCCTTGGTGGAGCGGGTGAATCGTGCTGATGTCATCTTCGAACTCACCTTTTCGGAAGCTGTTGAAGGAGTAGATGTAGCGGATTTTAAGTTAGCAACAGGTTCTGTGGCGGGTACCATCGCTCAAGTAAGTGGTCAATCAAGTGCCATTTATTTAGTTACAGTAAATGGAATTTCAGAGGAGGGAACTATCGAATTGGATATTTCTGCCGCCAATAACATTGTCACCACGGGCGGAAATTCTTACAATGGAGAAATTGCTAGCGAAGAGACTTTTACTATTGATTTCACTGTCGGCCCAACGGTTGCTATCGCCAGGTCAGTGCCAACAGACGAGGTGACCAATCAGGCTGAAGTAACTTTTTCAGTTACTTTTTCATCTGCCGTGCAGAATGTAGACCTTTCTGATTTTGAGCTTTCATCTTCGTCTGTTTTAGCAACGCTCAGCGCTATTAATGCAGTTTCTGCAACCAATTATCTGGTGAACGTTATTGAAATAGACGATGATGGCTTGATCGACTTAAATATTAAAGCGACTAATAATATCGAGGATGCGGATGGCAATATTTTCAAAGGAGCCATTTCTTCGGAACAAACCTTTACCATTCTGGATTTGATTACCGGAATTGATGATCCTTACTTTAGGGATTTGTCGATCGTAGTTAGAAAAAATCCATCTGAAGGAATTTTCGAAATTAGTTTATCGAAAGCGGTACCTCAAGGTTTTGAATACCAAGTCATCAATGGTTTGGGTGAATCCACATTGGTTGGTTCAAAACAACAGTATGATGTCAACGATGTTTTGAGAATAGACCTTAGCAACGCTGCTAACGGGGTGTATATATTCAAGCTCGCTTTAGCAGGAGGCTTTATCAGTACAAAATTGCTCAAACAAGGAAATTGAAAACTCATTTGAAAGGGCCGCAATAGTGGCCCTTTTCGTTTAGAAGCGGTATATGGCCTGATGGTTAATACAATAGTCCAATGTTACGTCATGCATTTCGGAATAGGGTATAAAGTCGAGAGGAGGCGTAATCGCTAAGCCTATCTTTAGGGTCTCTTTAGCTGTATTGCGCAAGAATCGATCATAATAACCTCCGCCATAACCAATTCTGTTTCCCTTTTTGTCAAAACAGATAAGAGGAATGAAAACGCAATCGATTTGATCAGCTGCTGTTGTTATTCCTTCACTAGGTTCAGAAATACCAAATTTAGCCTTGATCAACTCCGTTTTGTTGGTCAACTCAAGGTGCACTAACTCATTGGTGAGATGGTTCACTTTGGGGAGAATGACATGGTGTTGGTCGGATTGTTTAAGGAAAGCGAATATGGCAGTGGTATCCACCTCTCTTTGCTTTTCAATGGGTAGAAAAAGATGAACCCTTTTACAATTTATTTTTTGAATGAATTGGATGGCTTGATCGCAAACTTTTTTTGATCTTAAAGCATGCTCATTTGGGGTAAGCGTTTTGCGCTTTTCCAAGAACATGGCCCTAAGTTCTTGCTTATTCATGCGCTGAAATCAAATGAAATCTAAAATCGAACGGATCTAAATTGATGAGACAATTTTGAATAAAGTTGGGATCGCTTAAATAGAAGTTCAAGAAATTGTCTTTACGCTCTTGTGGGCTTCCACCTGGAAACAAAGCTTCTTTAACAGCAGCTATTCTATTGATCAAGACTTCTTGATTCTTCTTTTCTGCCTTTAAAATCTTCTTTTCGATCTTCAAAAGTGAGTTCTCTAGCTTTTTCTTTTCTGCTGCCACCAACTGATTTAGAGTACGGTCGACAGTTGTTGCTTGCGCACTTACTTTTTCGAAAAGTGCCGAAAATTGATCTTTTTGACCATTAAGGGACAATTCGTGATCGCTGTTTTCCTTGATTTTTTCTTTCGTTAATTCGATTTCATTTTTGAAAATTTCTTCGAAACTCAAACCCGCTTTTTGGATTTTCGCCAATAACCTGGGGGTAATTATGCCAGCAAAATTACGAGGCATTAGCATAGGGAAAGGTGTGCCGAAATGTGCAAAAACTTCTTTCAATTGAAGCCAATACACCAATTCTGCAGGCCCACCTACATAGGCCAAATTGGGAAGTATCACTTCTTGATATAGAGGTCTTAAAACGACATTAGGACTGAAATGCTCTGGGTGCGCATTAATTTCCAATCGCAATTCATCTTGAGTAAAGGTAATGTCGGTATCGAGTACTTTGTATTGCCCCCCTTCTTTCACGATGCGCGAACGAATATTCCCTTTTAAGTAGAAAAAATTTATTTCCCTCGGAAAGACTTGAGTAGAATAACCTAAATTCTGAAGCTCTTGAGAGGTTTCGCTTACGCAGTCGTTGGCTGTGTGTTGAAAAACATCATCCAACATCACAGGGATAAATTGACTTTTTAAAGCGCTGTGATCCGCATCTACAATTACCAAACCCTGATCTCCAAAAATGGCATTGACGTAGTGGCGTACACTTTCCGATAGGGTTTTTCTTTTTAAATAGGCCTCTTTAAAGAAATCTGGAATATGCAACAGGCTATCTAAAATTGGTTTTAATGACTTTGGATCAAATCGGCCGACTGCTCCTTTTTGATCTGTTTCCCAAGTAAATTTCTTGCCATTGAACCTGAAGTAACTGATTTCTTCAAAATCGTGATCTTCTGAGGCCATCCAATATACAGGAACAAAATTGTATGCAGGGTAAGCCGTTTTCAGTTCCTTGCATGCATTGATGACGGTGATGATTTTATAAATGAAATAAAGTGGTCCAGTGAAAATATTCAGTTGATGGCCAGTGGTTACTGTGAATGTATTTTCTAAAGCTAGGTTTGTGATATTGTCTGCGGTTTTTTCACTGATTTCGAAGCCATTATACTGTTCATTAAGTACCTGAACGAGCGTATTCCTGGCTTCAGGGCTAAAGGATTTCTCTTCAATTTGTGCCTTGAAGTTTTTGATATTGGGCAAGCGATTGTAATAGGGCGCCAAGGCCTCAACACCTCCGATATAGTCTAAAAACGACTTAGAAAAGCTGTTCGTTTGATCAAATGGTATTTTACTTAATAAAACTTTAGAGAGTTCCTGAACAGCCATATGATCTATTTACAAAGTGGAAACATGGAGCAATTAACGATTGATTTAAGAAATGTCATCGAGTTTTTACAAGAAGCCATCATAATGTTACTTGAACTGTTAATCAACTTTATTTGGTTCACCGTAAAGGTCAAATTCTGTGGCATCGGTAATTTTAACGTCAACAAAATCTCCTATTCTTAAATGGTGCGCTTTGGCATCGATAATTACCTCGTTGTCTACCTCGGGCGAATCGTGTTCAGTTCTACCGTAATAGTTGCCGCTTTCTTTTCTATCAATAAGGGTTTTAAACGTTTTGCCGATCTTTTGCTGGTTGATCTCGTTCGAAATTTCTTCCTGTATCTGCATTACGTGGTTAGCCCTTTCTTGTTTCACCTCATCAGGTACGTCATCAACATACGAATGGGCATGCGTATTTTCTTCATGCGAATAGGTGAAAATTCCCAAACGATCAAATCTAGATCTCTCCACAAAATCTACCATATCTGCGAAGTCAGCTTCTGTTTCTCCAGGATGTCCCGCGATCAAAGTCGTTCTAATGGCAATGTCTGGAACACGGTTTCTGATATCACTGATGAGCGCCTCAGTCTTTTCTCTAGTAGTCCCTCTGCGCATTAACTTCAGCATTTTGGTCGAACCGTGCTGAAGCGGAATGTCAATGTAGTTGCAAATGTTACTGCGCTCGGCCATCACATCCAGTACGTCCATAGGAAAGCCAGTAGGGAAAGCATAGTGAAGGCGAATCCAATCAATACCATCCACATCCGATAACCGCTGCATCAGCTCTGCCAAGTTCCTTTTCTTATAAAGATCTAAACCATAATAGGTAGAGTCTTGGGCAATCAGAAGCAATTCTTTGGTGCCGTTTCTGGCCATATTTTTAGCCTGCAATACCAATTCCTCAATTGGACGCGATCGATGTCCGCCTCGCATCAAAGGGATAGCACAGAAGGAGCAGGGACGATCGCAACCTTCTGATATTTTTAAGTAAGCGTAATGATTGGAAGTAGTGATAATTCTTTCACCAACCAGTTCGTGCTTATAATCTGCTTTGAATTTTTTAAGTAAGGCTGGAAGCTCCATCGTGCCGAAGAAGGCATCAACTTGGGGTATTTCCGCCTCCAAGTCATCTTTATAACGATGAGAAAGACAGCCAGTAACGTAGAGCTTATCTATAAGTCCATCTTCCTTGGCATCGGCATATCTAAGAATAGTGTCGATGGATTCTTGCTTTGCATTATCAATAAATCCGCAGGTATTTACAATGATAATATTGGCATCGTCCTTTTTAGATTCATGAGTTGCCTTGATCCCATTCCCTCTTAATTGGGTGAGGATTTCTTCAGAATCTACCAGATTTTTTGAACAGCCCAATGTCACAATGTTCACCTTATCCTTCTTCAGTCCCTTCGTTTTCATTCAAATATGTTAAAGCGCAAAGGTAATGATTATGAAAGGATCATAAAGGAAATGCAGATGGGTTATTCACGGTTATTACTGGTTTAATTTACGAGGTCCTCTTTTTCCGAAAAGTGATGGGTACAACATGATCCGTTGGCATACCAATTTGATAAAGCTCCCAAGCGGGATCATATTTGGCCAAAATTTGTCGAATGCAATCTACTCTGTCTGCGCTGGGGTTTTCGCAGTCGGCCCAGTGGAAAACTTCGACTCGGTAATTGTAGGATTTTTTTTCTCCGTTGATTCTTACTTCAACCTCAATCTCTTGTTCGCCAGATATTTGAGGAATATTAATGGCTATTGCTCCCATAGTTGTTGTGCGTTAATGAACAAATGTTTTCTATTCATCAATTCTACAACAAGACAAATGCCAACTGTTTAACTCGCTAAAAATGAATGGTTTAAAATTGAATTGTTTGAGAGCATGCACGGAATAGCTCAGTGTTTTGTCCGCGATCGTTCAGAAAAAAGTTGATGGCTTCATTACTTCTTAAACAGCGAGTCCACAAACTCTGCTTTATTGAATACTTGAAGATCGGTTACTTTTTCTCCAACACCAATGTACTTAACAGGTATTTTGAATTGGTCTGAAATACCAATGACCACACCGCCTTTGGCTGTGCCATCTAATTTTGTAATGGCTAAAGCAGAAACTTCAGTTGCTTTTGTGAACTCTTGCGCCTGAAGAAAGGCATTTTGACCCGTGGACCCGTCTAAAACGAGCATGATTTCATGGGGTGCATCTGGCATTACTTTCTGCATCACTCTTTTGATCTTCGTCAACTCGTTCATCAAGTTGATTTTGTTGTGAAGTCTCCCCGCGGTGTCCACGATCACAAGGTCAGCCCCCATATCAATGCCTTTTTGAACGGCATCGAAAGCCACAGCGGATGGGTCGGTATTCATGCCATGCGCAACGACAGGTACGCCTACGCGTTCCCCCCAAAGCTTGAGTTGGTCAACGGCTGCGGCTCTAAAAGTATCAGCTGCGCCAAGTACTACTGATTTGCCTTTGGATTTGAATTGAGCAGCAAGCTTTCCTATGGTGGTGGTTTTTCCCACTCCATTTACACCCACTACTAAAATCACATGAGGTTTATGGCCTGATGGCAAGCTGAAGTCCGTAAGGTCTTCGGTGTTGTTTTCGGAGAGTAATTCGGCAATCTCTTCACGAAGAATTCTATCGAGTTCTGCGGTATTGAGGTATTTATCTTTGGCAACTCTTGCCTCAATTCTTTCGATGATCTTAATGGTGGTTTCAACCCCAACATCGGAGCTGATGAGTATTTCTTCGAGCTCATCGAGTACTTCATCATCAACTTTTGATTTACCCGCTACAACACGACCTAATTTGGAAAAGAAACCTTCTTTGGTTTTTTCAAGGCCCTTATCGAGCGATTCCTTTTTTTCTTTTGAGAAGATTCCAAACAGTCCCATAATCGCGTGTGTTAAATCATCAACAAAAAAGTCCCTTTTGAGGGACTTTAAATTTATCTTAATTCGTATTACCGATTACTTATCGGCTAATACAGATTTTACTAAGTCTTCAGTAACGATCTCTTCTCTAAAGGTATAAGCACCTGTTTTTGGAGATTTTACTGCTTTGATTACTTTGGCGTATTTTACACCACCTTGTACTTTCAGGGTTGCAACTACTTTCTTAGCCATGATTACTTAATTTCTTTGTGAACAGTATATTTTTTCAAAATTGGGTTGTATTTCTTCAACTCCAATCTTTCTGTTGTATTCTTTCTGTTTTTGGTAGTGATGTAGCGTGAGGTGCCGGGCTTACCGCTCGTCTTATGCTCTGTGCATTCCATGATCACCTGAACTCTGTTGCCTTTCTTAGCCATTGCTCTATACTTCTAAAATTCGGACTGCAAATATAGGCAACTGTTTTTGATTTTGAAACCTTCGTTGGTAATTTTTTAGGTGAATTATTAGGGGGTCAAAAATGAGTTTCAGCCTCCAAAAATTGATTTTCCTCAGTGTGAGGAATGAGGTTTTAAAAATAGTTCATGCAGATGATGCAGTTATTCTAATGAAATTCAATTTCGTCCCATTTACGGTTATTAACGAAGTGATTTTATCTCTTACTGAGTGTATAGTTTAGAAAAAATAAAGGCCAGATTATCTGGCCTTTGTCTATTTGGGTTAGGGCTTATTTGTTGCCTTTCAATGCTGGCAAAGTAAATTGCTCAAGCGGACTACTTTGCTTCATCAAAGCTTCAATTTCATCAGATTTTCTTGGAGCGAAACTTGACAAAAGTTCGAATCCGTCCTTGGTAATCAAGACGTCATCTTCAATTCTTACCGCAATTCCCCACCATTTCGGGTCGCATTTGCTGCCTTCGGGAATATAAATTCCTGGCTCTACGGTAATCACCATGTTCTCTGCCATAGCGCCATAAGGACCCTTGTCGTGAACGTCAAGTCCAATATGATGAGAAAGGCCATGAGGGAAATATAGATGTCGTGCGTTTTCGTTAGGGATAATGCCTAACTCTGCCAATCCTTTGTTAATAATGTCTTTAGCTAAAGCGCCAATTTCTCCAAAAGTAGTACCTGGTTTGGACATTTGTATGGCTGCCTCTTGTGCCTTGTACACCAAGTCATAAATTGCCTTTTCTTCTTTAGAAAACTTGCCATCAATTGGAATGGTACGGGTTACATCGGCAGTATAGCCGTGGTATTCTGCCCCCAAATCCATCAAGATCATCTTGTCACTCTTGATGTCGATTTCAGCATTTTCTACATAATGAAGAATGCAGCCATTATTGCCAGCGCCTACAATGGAAGGGTAGCCCTCATACTCTGATCCGTATTTTTTAAAAACAAACTCATGAATACCCTGAACCTCCGTTTCAGTCATGCCCGGTTTCATGGCCTTCATGACTTCCACCTGTCCAACGGTGGAGATGAACACTGCTTTTCTGATCAAATCCAGTTCTTCGGTAGTTTTGATGCCGCGCATTTCGGACATGATCGTATTTAGACTGGTTAAATCTAGGTTATTCTTTTTTGGTTCTGCACCTAAGGTGTTGGCTTCCACACCATAACCAACCTTGGTTTTGAATTGTTGGATCAGGCTGAATAGATCGCCCTCATCTCGGGCGTTGTCCCTGACATCATTCTGAAAATCGTAGAATAGAATTTTATCGAATTTCTCGAAATCGATATCATAAGCCTTAAAATCGGTATTGTTGAAGGCACTGAGAATGCCTATTTTTTCTTGTGCTCCCCCAAAGCCTAATCTTCGGCCAGTCCACATTTCTGCCTGAGCATTGCGAGGTTGGACAAAGAATATTTCGTTGTAATTATTTCCTTGACCGTCTTTTTGCTCTTCTTTAAAAACCAAAAGAACAGCATGGGGTTCGTTGTACCCAGTGAGGTAAAATAAGTCTGGATCTTGATGGTAAACAAAGTCCACATCGTTGGCGCGATTGCGCACAGGGCTGGCAAAAAATACCGCGACACTATTGGCAGGAAGTTTTTCGCGAAGCAAATCACGCCTTCCTTTATGGAAATCAGAACTGAGGTAATCCTTTCTGGTTTCTTGTGCCTGTAAAAGCAAAAATCCTGAAAACGTATAAGTTATCAGGATTAGAAATGTTTTGAACGAAAATTTCATGGTAGCATAATAACGTTAGAGAACGCTATTATACTAAAATGTTACCGTTTTCTCTTGCTTTTTTAATTACAGCAGTGATTCCATTTTTATTAATGGTTCTCAAAGCAGAAGTAGCTACTTTCAAAGTGATCCATTTATCTTCCTCAGGAAGGTAGAATCTCTTTTTTTGAAGATTTGGGTAGAATTTTCTTTTAGTTTTATTGTTAGCGTGGGAAACGTTATTTCCTACTTGAACTTTCTTTCCGGTAATGTCACAAACTCTTGCCATGGTAGATCTTTTTATATCGCTTTTTCAAACGGACTGCAAATATCTGAATTATTTATAAAGCAGCCAACTATAGAGCTAAAATAATCTGAAAAATTCATGCACTACATCCATTCCCTTTTGTCAGTTTCGATTCGGTAAAGGATAAACCTTTCTAAATCCAATGCTTCAGCAAGGCTAATGAAGGGAATACTCATTTCGCCAGCGGCCGTATATAGTTTAAGGCTTGCCAAGTGTTTTCTGCGCTGGTACCAACTCTGGGTCACTTTTACTACCTGAACCTTATGGATTTGAGTCAAAACATGCTCAGTTTCAATGATACCTTGATTCCTGCGGATAAGCTCTTCATTGATTTCGTAACTGCTTTTTCTATAGTAGAGTTTGGCTAAAAAAAACGACAAAGGTAAAAAGAGCAAAGCGAAGAAGGCCTTTTGATCTACAATAAACCAAGCGCTTAAACCTAAAATGGTTGGAATGATGCCTGAGAATAGAAAAATTCTTGATATCACCTGTGGGCTGATCCTATGCTTAGGTTCATTTCCCAAATACTCATTCGGAAAAACCATTTTGATGACTTTGGAAATCTGTTGTTTATAACTTCCGGGCACGTTAATCTTAGATTTTTGGGCATTCACTTCTGTGCTCGAAGCCTGAGCGATTTGGAGTGTATACATCCTAAAGATCTTCCTGATCGGATTGGTTGACCATGAAACCATCTGTACCTTATTGGAATTGATACTGATTTCTTCCCTGTTGAGCAGTCCGCGAACAAGCTTCAAACCCTTTTTATTGATCCATAATTTCAGATCAAAATATTTGAGAAGTGTGTTGATTAGGGAAAAAAGAAAGGAGATGATAATCACTAGAATGGCCGAAGCAAGAAAAGCAAACAAGGTATTGTTGACCAAATATTTCTCGTATTGGCTGAATTGCTCTGTTACCAAGTCGGCAATATTATTGGTAATCTCATTTATGGTGGTGAATACAAAGGCAAAAATAATCCCCATCGAGCGAAGATGATTTTGACTAATTCCTACCTTAAATAGATCGGTAGGATTGAGGTGTAGTAACAATTGGGGATCTTCTATTTCAACATCAGTGGTCAGTGTTGCGTCACTAGATTCCGTCACTAGAAGTTCTTTTTCAGCTAAAATGTATTCTCGAAGCGCATTGGCTTGCTCCTTGTTCAGTGCATCAATGCTGATTTCGGCTTTTCCAGCCCCTGCTGTATCAATTTCCACACTCACCACATTGAAAATTTGATGAATGATGTTTTGAGAGAAATTAATGGTTTGAATGCGTTCGAAAGGAATATTTGTTTTGGTCCTTTTCAAAACACCCTTATCGATAACGATAGAGTTGTTTTCAATCTGAAAGTAAAACCTAAAATAGGTCAGCACTGAACCGATGAGGTTAAAGGCTGCAAAGGCCAAAACCACATAGCCTATGACGTCCTCAAAAGTAGAACCTGCCCTTCGTCCAATAAAAAAACTAAGTAAAATAGGCCAGAATGCTCTGATGGTCATTCTGAAAAACTTAATCAGAATTATACCTATGGCTACTGACGACTGCCTTTGTGGCGATGAAAAATCAGGCTTTTGGCTGTCCATCTTCAGCAGTTTTTTTGAGGACAAAATCTTTGATATTCAGGGCAACATCTTCTGGCAAACCAGGAATTACCAAATCACTGCTCTGCCCACCCGCAGTGTATATTTTAAGACTATTTAATTTGAAAATTCTTTCGATTGGCCCTTGTTTCAATTCTGCATGCTGAATTCTATTGAAGGGCACCGTAGTGCGTACCGACCAAATTAGCCCCTTCGTGTAAATAATGTCTCGCTGCCTAAGTGCGTACTGTTTTTTCTTAAAGCCCAGTACTGCTACTATAAAATTGAGACAGAAAAGGAGGACAATAGAAGACATTCCAATAAGATAACCGATTAACTTATCTTCTATTTCGGAAAATTCTATGATCGCGATTGCAGCGGCCACAACGACAATGAAAAATAATATGGAAGAGAGTATGCTGACTTTTAAATGATCCCGATGGATGGATTGAAATTCGAAATCAGATATCCCAGGGAGATACTTCGGGTCTACCGATAAATTCTCAAAGTTTGTTGTCATTTTTTAAAACCATACGGGCAGTGTTTGCAACCATTTTGGCAGCAGTAACCGCGCTTTAAATGGTAGGTTTCGGTAAACACCAGTCTGCCCAAGGGGTCAAGGTAGTAATCTTCCGTTTGTGTCGCAAATGTGGATTTGGCTTTAGTTTCCTTAGACATTTTTTTAAGCTAGAATAGAATCTGTAACTTTGGTCTGCTCCTCATTGTTCAGGCGGCAAAGATAAAATTTATATTAATGGAAGCAGTACAGACCAGTAAGCAAGCGATCAACCTTGAAAATAAATATGGGGCTCACAATTATCACCCCTTACCAGTTGTTTTGGCCAAAGGCGAGGGAGTGTACCTATGGGATGTTGAAGGGAAAAAATACTTTGATTTCTTGTCTGCCTATAGTGCTGTAAATCAAGGGCATTGTCATCCTAGAATTATTCAGACGCTGAAAGACCAAGCCGAAAAGTTGACACTAACTTCACGGGCATTTTTTAACGATGTACTAGGCCCATACGAAAAATACATCACTGATTATTTCGGGTTCGAAAAGGTATTGCCAATGAATACTGGCGCTGAAGGCGTAGAAACAGCCATCAAAATCTGTAGAAAATGGGCTTATGAGGTAAAAGGAATTCCAGAAAAAGATGCGGTCATAGTGGTCTGTGAAAATAACTTTCACGGTAGAACAACCACCATCATTTCTTTTTCAAATGACCTAGGGGCTAGAAAGAATTTTGGACCTTACACTCCAGGATTTGAGAAAATCGCATACGATGACATAGATGCTTTAGCTACCATTTTAAAGAATAAAAATGTTGCAGGATTTTTAGTAGAACCTATACAAGGTGAAGCTGGCGTTTATACACCAGCAGATGATTATCTGAGTAAAGCTGCCGCGCTCTGCAGAGAAAACAACGTGCTATTTATTGCTGATGAAATTCAGACAGGAATTGCAAGAACAGGCTCACTTCTAGCGGTTTGTGGAAATTGTACTTGCGAAGGCCATTGCGAACAGCAATCCACTTATGTTAGACCTGATATTTTGATTTTGGGCAAAGCCATTTCTGGTGGTGTTTATCCAGTTTCTGCGGTATTGTGCGATAATAAAATCATGGACGTGATTCAGCCTGGGCAACACGGAAGCACTTTCGGTGGTAATCCGCTGGGATCTCAAGTGGCGATGACAGCCTTGGAAGTAGTTAGGGACGAAAAACTTGCTCAAAATGCCCGCAAACTGGGTGAGATTTTCAGAGAGCGAATGAATGCCTTTATCAAAACCGTGGACTTAGTGAAATTGGTCAGAGGAAAAGGTCTTTTGAACGCAATTGTAATCAATGATACCGAGGACAGTTCAACAGCCTGGGATATTTGTGTGGCCTTGAAAGAGAATGGTCTTTTGGCCAAACCTACTCATGGCAATATCATCCGATTTGCGCCTCCTTTGGTAATGACCGAAGAGCAACTTCACGAATGCTGCGATATTATTGAAAAAACTATCAGGCAGTTTACCGCTTAAAAGAATCAAACACTTTCTTAAACCGACTTTTGAACTCATTTAAAATGGAGTTTCTCTAGTCGGTTTTTTATGGAATTCTAAATTCTATGATTTCAGATCAATGACTTAGAATTTCAAATAAGTATTCTTCTCAGGCCGTCTTCTACTTACCACGGATAAATGCATTACGGATTAATCATTTTTTTTCAATAGTTTTATTCTGTCCGTTTGTGATTTGGTCAGATCACTTATTAATCAATTCTGTATTTGATGAAGAAGTCCTTCTATGTCTTGTTAATTGCTCTACTGGCTAATATTTCATTAGCACAGGACTCCTTGCGGATCGCTCAAGAACTTCAAAGGTCTGGGTTGATCCGATATTCCAATCCCGACAGCAGTTTGATTTATGCCGAAAATGTTGTCAGGTGGTCTGATGAGATTGGTAGTAAATGGCAAAAGGCCCAAGGATTGAGAATGATTGGGAATCACTATCAAGTGAAGCTAAAAAGTGATTTATCCATGGAGTTTTTCTCGAAGTCATTGAAAGCCTTCGAAGAATTAGGAGATAGTGTGGAAGTAGGGGCGAGCTATATTTCCTTGGCCCAAGTAAACCTTGAGAAAGGATTGTTTGATCAAGCCATGGTCAACAATGTAAAGGCCATGGAAATATTTGAGTCCATCGCTAATAATAAGTTTCTCAACAGAGTGTATAACACAATGGCACAGATCTATTCGGCTACAGGAGATTATGAAAGTACTGTCAAATATTTCCATAAATCATATAAGCTATCTGCCATTAAAAAAGATACCATCAACCTTGGCCTTGAGCTTTCCAATTTAGCGGCTGTTCACGAGTATTTAAAAAATTACGACAGTGTTGCCCATTATTATCACAAAGCAGTTGACTTCCTTACTTTGAAGAATAATATTGGAATATTAGGCAATGCCAATTTAATAATGGGTAATGCGCAAGGCGCTCAGGGACGTTTTTCTGAATCCGAAAAGTATTATAAGATGGCACTCGATAATTTTGAAAAGGCCGGGATTGCTATGAGGCTAGCAGATACCTACTTCAATTATGGGGTACTGAAGGACACGCTTGGCTTGACTAGAGAGGCCATTGATTTTTATGAAAGGGCCTTGGCCATTTCCAAAAAAGAGGGAGGGACTGAAATTCCCAATTTGGCTTCGCGAAAATTAAAGCTTTTGTATGCTAAATCAGGGAATTATAAACGAGCATTCCAAATGTCGTTATTGAACGATACCTTAGAGTCCAACTTCATGAACCTTGAAAAGCAAGAACTAATCGCCAACTTAGAAACTCAGTTCAGGACAAAGGAAAAGGAACAGCAAATTGCCTTGCAACAGTCTACATTAAGTGCTCAAGAGGCCCGATTAGAGAGAAATCAAGCCTTGATCATTGGGCTCATTGCCATAACCTTGTTGCTGATTATTTTGGTGCTGCTCAACAGAAACAGGGCCAATAAAAAGGAACAACTGATCAAACAAGATGCTCTGCTTAAACTTCGCGAAGCAGAATTGAATGCCGTAATCAACTCCCAAGAAAAGGAAAGGAATCGTTTTGCAAGAGATCTTCATGATGGCTTTGGGCAACTGATTTCGGTGTTGAAGCTTAACCTTTCTATGCTCACCGAAAAGGATGCGCAATATCCCGAAAAACGAATGGAGGTCTACAAAAATGGTGAATCGGTCATCAATGATATGTATGCCGAATTAAGGTCAATTTGTTTTGACCTAATGCCTCAAACCTTGATTAAAAAGGGATTGACGTTAGCTTTGAAGGAGTTTGGAGAGCGGATCAATCAAAGTAAAAAGGTTAGCTGCGAGGTAATCGTTTTCACCAATCAAGAACGCCTTTCTGAAATTATTGAAATCTCCTTGTTCAGAATAAGCCAAGAATGGGTCAACAATATTTTGAAATACGCAAAAGCTGAGCATATCACCATTCAGCTTACGCGAGATGAAGGCGAAATTACACTCACTATTGAAGATGATGGGCATGGTTTTGACCCTCAGATATTTTTTGAAGGCAAAGGAAATGGCTGGAGGAATATCCAAACCAGGTTGAATTTAATCAAAGGCCACTTCGATTTGGACAGCCAATCTGAGCGAAGAGGCACCATGATGACGGTGAATGTGCCATTCGGTGTTGATCAGGATATACCCACCAGTACGGAAAGACAAATCACGGCTTAATTGGATATTTTAAAAGTATTAGAGACCTTACCTTGCCTTAATGAGAAAATGGTTTTTCAATTCATTGGGCAGAGAAGAAACGATTGATGCTATGAAAATTCTTCTGGTAGATGACCATTCAATTTTATTAGATGGGCTTAAAAAGCTTATTGAAGAAGATACCATGCTCAGCGTGGTAGCGGCCGTTGGTAATGTGCCAGATGCTATTCGAGCCTTAGACAAACACCAACCCGACTTGGTGATCACAGACTATAATTTAGGCGATGACGATGGGCTAAGTCTTGTGCAGAAAGGTAAAAGACTTTTGCCCGACACTAAATTTATCGTTTTGAGCATGCATGATGAGGCACATTTGGTAAAAGAAATTTTGAAAGAAGGCATCAATGGCTATGTGCTTAAAAAAGATACCAAAGCAGAACTGATTGAAGCCATATATGCAGTTCGCGCGGGCAAGATGTACCTTTCCAATGACATTAATGCCATGCTTGTAAAAAGCCTTTATGAACCCGATGAAGGTAAATTATTGACCTCTCGAGAGCGCGAAATCCTCAAACTTATTTCACAGGAGTATTCGAATAAGCAGATAGCCGAGGAGCTGTTTATCAGTGAACGCACTGTAGAGACTCATCGCAAAAACATCTTCCGAAAAACAAAAACCAATACACTGGTTGGGCTTATCAAATTTGCCTATGCCAATAATTTGATCTAATCCTTCACTCATCTTCTCGAATTAATCCGTGCTAGTACGCACAAAAAAGTGAGGGTACAGTAGTATGTTCCAATGATGCTTAATGTCTCAATTTTGGTAGACACTAAACTATTGAGACATGAAAAACAGATTCTTAATTTTCGCTTTTATTTTTCTAACAGTCATTTCCTGTGGTGAGAATGAGGAGGCTCCAACTGAAGATGATTGCGCTGGGCAAGTTTGTGAGGCAACACCTGGAACGAACGAAGCGGCCACTACTGTACCTACCACGCTTCATGGCACCTACAACATGATTATCACTTTTGCGGAAAGCAACTCGCCATATCCCGAAGGAACTAGGGCAACTTTTACGATTTCCGAGACAAAACTTACCATTGCTATAGCAGGAGAAGATTGTTTCTCAATAATAAACCCTGTGACAAGATCACCTTTTACTGCACCTGTTTTTAAGGCAGATTGTATAGGGGATTTGGCTTTTCAAATCGCAGCTAATTCAAGTGGCGGGATAGAAGAAATCAATATGATTTTCGCGAGTGGCCCTGGCTATTACGGTCAATTTAGGGTGGAAGAATAAGCTATACTCAGTACTAGTACGGATACGAAATCCCTTGGTAGTTGGGATGTTTTCGGTGGTGCATAATCCAGAATATTGAATAACTAATAATTGACTTTGCGATGCGAAAAATTTATACGATAGCCATTTTAATCTGCGCTTACAGTCAGGCTGTAATTGGTCAGAGTTATGAAGTTTTAAATGATGACCCTTCTAAACTTATCAAAGGTCATGTGGCCTTAGAATATTTGACTGTAGATGCAGGCTTAAACAACGTAAGTGGTGCTTATGCCTGGGCATTAGGAGTAAATACTTATTATCCATTGTTGCCTTCCCTTGGTTTAGAAGGTAGTTTAAGGACACCTCTTTTAAAGCTCCAATCATCTGGTTCTCTGGCTATCGCTGCAGAGGCTGGTGTAAGTAAAACGCTTTTCTCGAAGACTAAATTGAAAAAGGAGCTCAAAGTTTTGATGAGTTTCAGTCAGTCTCGTTCCGTGTACACAGTTACTACAAAATCATCTACGATTACGATGCCAGGTAATGTTAGATCCGAAGTTTTTGTAAGAGGAGGAGGTTATTACAGGAACAGTAGCTACGAATCTGACGAAATCAGCTTTGCCACGACAATAAGTACAATTACACATACTGGTGGCTATTTAGGGATTGGTATTTCAAAAGGCACATTCTTCCAGTTCAGGAGTGAAGAAACCAATGAACGTTTTGCGCTTGGAAGCATCTTTAAGTTCTACGCAGATGTGCTGATTTTACCCACCAATATAGCAGACCCAATATATGATGACTCTAAGTCCATCGGATGGAGGTTTGGAGTAAAATGGTATAACAGCCCTTATAAAATCGAAGATAATTACGGCAAGAAGAAGGGTTTCTTCGGCAATATGTTCGCGATAGGTGAAATGGGCACGCGACCTTATGAAGGTGCTGTGATCACTTTATCAGTAGGATATGTGATAATGAAATTCTAAACCAAAACCATACATAACGACAACATTTTCTAACAACAATAACAACTTAAAAAAATCAACTATGAAAAAAATGACACTCTTGCTAGCCCTTGCGATTGCATCGGTAAGCTTAAACGCCCAAACAGACTGGTCTAAGGTCGATTTTGTAAAAAAATACAAAGTGCAAACCAAGATTCCCGGTGGTGTGGCAAAATCGCTAAAAAGCGAACCTACTTTTTTGAATGATTATTCCATTACCCAAGCTTCATTGATGAAGGGTACTTCTCAGGCGGGAATGATGCAAAAACAAGGTGTAGGTTCGGTATTCTCAGAAGCTGCGCTTGCTGGAGTAAGTGCAGACGCACTTCAAAAATTGATCGATGAACTGCACGCAGAATTCGTGACCGAGCTCAAAGCCATAGGCTTGAATATCACTGATGGACAAGAAGTGATCGATAATTCAAATGCAAGCGGCAAAGCGGACAGAAAAAATGCCATGATCGGGAAAACGGATGGTAAGGTTGTTTATGATAAAACCAATGTGCTTGATAATACACCGGATATCAAAGAGCAGAATATTTTTAGGCCAAGAGATAAAAATGTGTTTTTGACCACAGCTAAAGTGCCAGGAAACTTCTATAATAACGAAGCTAAAAAGGCGAATGTGAATATGATCAGTATCAAATACTTAGTTCGTTTTGCTTCTTTCGAAGGCTCTAAGAGCATGACAAAGAACAAATTAACGACTACGGCTGGGCTGTCCATACTTCCTACAATTTCCATAATCAATCCGAAGGCTGCATGGGGATGGATTGAATTCAATAAGCCTATTGACGGTAATAATGATTGGAGTAAAGGCTTGGTAGAAACAGATTCACGAGATGGTTCATTTTGGGGTTTATCCTCTAAAGGTGAGTATTCTATTCATGCCGATGAAGCCAAATACATCGAAGAATTACGACAAATTGTACTCAATGCACAAAAGGCAATTGTAGCTCAAATCAAGGCTAATTTATAAGAGTTTGTTCCGAACGGGAATACTATAGTGTCGATCAGTGGAAAAGGGAAGTGCTCGATTGAGGCTTCCTTTTTGCTTGGATACCCATTTATGGGTATTCTTTCTTAGTCCTTTTTAAATCAAATTTGCTAAAGATGAAATCGACAAAACAAGGACATGCTTCAATTTTAAGTTTATTCTGTTTTTCTGGCAGGGTTAATGTAACGGGAAGTGTAGTATCAATAACCAAATCAACCATGAGAAAGATCGTCAACCTGTGCTTTGTTGCTTTAGCCATTTTTGCTGTAGGCTATGGTTTGGTGCTAAAGTACTCCAAGAAAAGTGACCTCGGTCAAGAACTCTCAAAATCGAATACGGAAGTCAAAGAAATTGCTCCATCGGCCTCTCGAACTTTATATCAAGACGACCTCGCCATACCTCAAGATTAATTCTTTAGTCAATACCAGTACCGCGGCCATTCACCGCTCCTTGCCTCATTTGTTGAAAACGCTGGAGTCTATCATTTTGTAGGTTAGGTAGGTTTCCAGATCCAAAGTTCCTGATATTATAAGTGAAAGTGAGCATAAAGTATTGCGTCAGAATTTGGGTGTTAGTGTCCTGAATGTAGGATCCATTGATAGACCTCGATACGCTCTGGTTTTCCTTTAATAAATCGAAAACCGTCAATTTTAATTCAGCTTTCTCCTTCATTAATTTCTTGCCGAATTCCATATTCCAAACCAAAAAACTATTGTTAAAACCGTCACTTAATCCTGGATTGGCAGTGTGGTTCATTTCAGACCTGATGACAAAGCTAGGGCCAAAAATCCAGTTCAGCCTTAATCTGGTGGATTGAGTAAAGAATTCCGTGTTGTTTTGCGTTTGAACAGTATTGTTCACTGAGCTAAAGCTAGAATTACTGGAAAGAGTAAAATCAATTTTCTCGCTGATATTACTCCCAAAAACTGCCCCTAAACCAAAGGTTGGAGATGAAGAGTAATTCAAAAGGTCGTTGATCTGTTCAGGGGTACGATTGTAATTGGCCGAAAAAGTCAAATTCAAATTAGACTTTACCGCTCCCAAAGGAATTCCGTAAGACATAAATCCTCTTAAATTGATGTAGCCATCTAAATTAACAGGCTGCGAAAATTGGCTGCCAGGCGCCAATTGCACACCATTGACGGTTGAATTATCTCTCGAAGCAATGGTTGTGCTGTTGCCGATATAATTATTCGAGAAAGTGCTGTTCAACAATGCAAAGAAGGTAGTCGACTTTTCGGTATTGGTTTTTGTATAGCGGAATGTTGCGTTATGCTGATAATTCTGTTCCAAGTCAGGATTACCGGCCGTTATGAAGAGCGGATTAGAATTATCAATCACGTTTTGGAGTTGACTTACAGATGGGGCTTGTGTATTTGCTCTATAAGTGATAATTATATTCTCATTTTGACTAATCCTAAATCGATAGTTGATGTTGGGCAAAAAGTTATTAAAACTTCGAGTGACATTATCTGATGTAGGGAAAGTTTGATCGTTATGCAGCGAGGCCCATTGGTAAGCTGCTCTTAAAGTTAGATTGGCTTTTGCTCCCCTAAGGTTGTAGCCTACCGCGGTTTGGTGGGTGATGTAGTCATTTTCGAAAATGTTACTTAAAGGGATATTCAAATCAGAATAGTCATCCGCACCTTCATTGAAATCGAAAGTCTCCTTATTTGAATCATTGAACTGATAGCCATACTGGTAGG
Organism: Cytophagales bacterium CG12_big_fil_rev_8_21_14_0_65_40_12; assembly: GCA_002786855.1. Lineage (GTDB taxonomy): Bacteria > Bacteroidota > Bacteroidia > Cytophagales > Cyclobacteriaceae > Roseivirga. Next base: position 42,414 of record PCUU01000064.1, on the reverse strand, counting down.
TAAGCAATAGTTGACTTTTATCCGAAATGGGTTCTGTAAAAGTCGCGTTTGCCCTGAGTGAAACTCCAGTTTGGTCTAATTGAGACCTCTGCATGATTAATTGGCTTTCTGCGCCTTGCCGATTGAAAAATTCATTCTGAGAGAACAAAAAGCTTTCCCCATCATTGCCATTCAACGAGGTATTCAGGTTGAAAGAAAGCGTTCTTCCTCTTTGTTCAAAGGAATGCCTGAAGAGCAGATTGTTCGAGAATGTATAAGCCGAAAGGTTACTAGAATTTTCAGTATTGGTAGTGTTCAAGATATCGCTACCAAGCATGGTAATTCCATCTAAAAACGAAGCACCATTGTTTTGCTGCAAAGTCAATTGAGGTCTAATGGTCAAGGAGTTTTTGTCATTGATTTTATAATCAATTTTAGCACTGAATCTGTGGTTTGTATTCGTGCTGGGCACGAGGTTGTTTTCTTCATAAGTCTGTCCGTCATTTTGCGCCAGTGTGAATTGCCTGAAAATGGATTGATCAGAATTGTTGTTACTTTCATTGAAAAAGTAGCTGGCCTGGATTTCAATTTTTTTGTTTTCGGGCTGAAAAGAATAGTTAATTCCAAGAGCAGTAGTTTTAGAAATTCCCCCTTGTTGACCCACTAAAAAGTCACCAGCATCGCCTCCGCCACCTGCACCTCCTCGGCCTCCGCCAGCAGCACCACGCCCAGCGGCTGCTCCACCGCCTCTGCCTCCTCGTCCAGCTCCCGATGTCACCCCAAGAAGGTCACTGGTGGAAAAATTTTGGATGTTAATGTTGTTGGTTTGTGCCAAAATTGTGGTTCGGCTTTTAGGCCTAAATAAGTTGATGCTACCACCAACATTATAAGTGTCATCCGTTCCAGCGCCAGCATAAATTTTCCCGAATTCACCATTGCTCATGCTCGCTTTAGTGATGATGTTCAATACTTTGGAGGTTTCGCCATCCGCAAAGCCAGTGAATTGCGCTTGGTCGCTTGCTTCGTCATACACTTGGATTTTAGCGATGATTTCTGCTGGAAGATTCTGCAATGCGGCATTAGGGTCGTTTCCGAAGAATTCGCGCCCGTCTACCAATACTTTTCTTACTGCTTCACCTTGTGCTTGAACTTGGCCATTGACTACCACAATCCCGGGCATTTTTTCCAGAAGGTCCTGCGCATTGGCATCTGGGTTTACTTTGTAAGCTTCGGCATTCATGATTGTGGTATCACCTTTTTGAGTGACCCTTTCCACTAAGCCTTCAACAGTAACTCCTTCGAGCTGTTTGATGTCGGCTCTCATCAATATTTCCCCTAAATCTTGCGTTGCGCCATTGATCACGATCGTTTTTTTGAAATCAAGAAAACCCACGAAACTGATTTTCAATTCATAACGTCCGTCCTGAATTCCCGTGATCCTGAACTGCCCAAGTTGATCAGTAACTTTCGCCTTATAGGTAGAATCGATTGGGTTAGATATTACAACGGTGGCGGCCATCATGGGCACTTTATCGGCACTGTCCAATACCGTGCCCTTGAGCACCCAAAATTGCGCCTGAGCAAAATGGGCAACAGCTAAAAGCAAAAGAGAAATTGTAAACCTAGTGGCGCTATTTTTCATAATGCGGATTGGACATAAAGCGAAAATAAAGGTTTAATAGCCGCCTGTATTAGTTGAAAAAGAATACATATTTATTGTTTATCAATAAATATATTTTACCTTTCGGAAAAATTGAGAAGATGAAAAGGAATAAACTACTGATTAAATTTTGCATTGGCATCTTGACCTTTGCGCGCTTAGCTTCGGTCATTGGAGTGATTGTAATGATCTTTATTGTTTTAACCAGTAAATCTGATGACTACTTAACTATGGAAGTTCACAGGGATCATTTAAATGAGACAATTCAAGGCGGTGAATTGCTGCCCAAACCTGAATACGAGCATTTAATTGCGGAGACAAAGTTGGTATCAGTCACCAATAATTTTGAAGTTGCCTTTGAGAATTATTTGAGGCTACCTGTTTTGGTAATAGTCACAGTATTCATGGGCTTTTCAATTTATGTCATTCATCTGCTTTTGCAGTTCGTAAAGTCAGCATTGAGTGAAGATTTTTTCAGTTATCAAAATGTCACTAGGATTCGACTGATGGGCTTGATTCTGATTGGGCTAGGCATGTTCAGCTCAATATTCGATATCTGGATCAATTGGATTTCAAGAAGTTTTTTTGAAGCAGATATGATGGAAACTGCTACTGTGAAAGTCAACTTCACACCCGATGTGCTCACGAATACCCTTTTTATAGGGCTAATCGCACTGATTGTTGCTCAGGCGTTCGACTATGGTCTAAAATTGAAAGAAGAACAAGAACTAACCATTTGATTATGGCCATTATTGTAAATTTGGATGTGATGTTGGCGAAGCGAAAAATGCAGAGTAAAGAACTGGCAGAAGCGGTTGGGATTACCTTGGCAAATCTTTCTATCTTGAAGACAGGAAAGGCAAAGGCAGTGAGGTTCAGCACGCTCGAGGCAATTTGTAAGGTGCTCGATTGCCAACCAGGAGATATTTTAGAATTTAAAAATGATTAGTAAATGTCATCACAAGAAAAACCTTGGATAATAGGGGCGCACCTCGGCACTTTGTTGGGGTATACCATAGCTTTTGGAAGTTTTTTAGTGCCTTTGATTATTTGGCTTTCCAAAAAGGAAGAATCAGAAGTAATTGCTATGCACGCAAAGGCTTCACTCAATTTTCAGTTATCCATGTTGCTCTACACTTTTATTGCTGGGATTGGGATTTTCCTTCTCATCGGCATACCATTTCTATTTATTATTCCATTGGTAAATTTGATTTGTGTGATTTTGGCTACCATCGAAGCAGATAAAGGAAATCTCTATAAATATCCGATTACCATTACCTTTGTGAAGTAATTCAGAATTAAGAATCACAAAGCTCAATTATGAACATCCGTCCGCGCAGAAACAGAAAATCAGAAGGGGTTAGAAGAATGGTAGAGGAAACTAAAGTCACAACCAGTGATTTTATTTTTCCGCTTTTTTTATTGGAAGATGCCAATGGAAGCATTGAAGTAGATTCTATGCCGGGTATTTATCGTCTTGGTTTAGAAAAGCTATTAAAGGAAATTGAAGCTTGCATGACACTTGGCGTAACTGCTTTCGATGTTTTCCCCGTAGTCCCAGAAAGCTATAAGGACAAAACTGCCACCAAGAGTTACGACCCTAATTTCTTCTACCAAAAGGCCCTAAGCCGAATCAAAAAGGAATTTCCTGAAGCAGTAATCATGACCGATGTGGCGCTAGATCCCTACAACAGTGACGGGCACGATGGCTTAGTCAAGGATGGCAAGATATTGAATGATGAAACCTTGGAGGTTTTAGGCAAAATGGCTTTGGCACAAGCGCAAACGGGCATTGATATCATTGGCCCATCCGACATGATGGATGGCAGGGTAGGCTATATCCGTGAAGTTTTAGATGATAATGGTTTTCAAGACGTGTCCATCATGTCTTACACTGCTAAATACGCCAGCGCTTTTTATGGGCCATTCCGCGATGCTTTGGATTCTGCCCCAAAAAGCGGTGATAAAAAAACTTACCAAATGAATCCCGCAAATCAGCGCGAAGCATTGATAGAAGCAGATTTAGATGTGGAAGAAGGGGCTGATTTTTTAATGGTAAAACCTGCCTTGGCATATTTGGATGTGATCAAATTATTGAAGGATAATTACGCTCAGCCCATTGCGGCCTACAATGTAAGTGGTGAATACGCCATGTTGAAAGCGGCTGGTCAAAAGGGTTGGTTAGATTATGATCGCGCCATGGTCGAAACATTGCTGAGCATTAAAAGGGCAGGAGCCGATGTGATTTTGACCTATCATGCCAAGGAATTTGCGCAGCTATTCCGCTGATCGAACCAAGTTATTTTGCAGGTCATCACCAATTTTTAGAGTAGCAAAAAAGCAAGTTGGGCTTTTGGTTGATGGAAAATTGTAAATCCGGACCTTTCTAAAGTTAGTTGTCGAAGAAGCTTCTTCTTCGGCTCAATTTAAGGTCTTTTAAAGCTGACGCTTTGATCTGAATATCTACCGTATACGATGTAAATCGCCCGAATGGGATCCAATTGCCACGCAATTCCCAGCAGCCTAAATCGCGATACACACCAAGCGAGCTTTGCACAAACTCTTTCAAGTCAATATCAAAACCTGAATTGAAAGTCAGCTGCCATTTTGGGGTCAATTCAAGGTTACCATTCATCCTAATCGATTGCCGTGTAGTTTTTCTGAATTCCCCATCAAACAATGATTGCGTAAAGCTGTAGTCATAACTAAAACTAATGTTCCAAGGCACGCTAAAATCTACATAGGCGTTGGGGTCATTGAAAAACTGAGGTTGCCGGGTTTGCTGTGTTTTTGGCCTATTGCCTCCATCGTTGATCGACCCATAAGTGCCAGTCGGGTCTTGATCAAAACCGTCATTTTCTCTAAAAAGGCTTTCTTCCGTACGGAATGAATTGGGACCTGTTTGAATAATACCGGCATTCGTATTCGACTTGGAATTCAAATTGGTACTCATTGAAAACCTGGCACTCCTAAGTTTTCCTAAACCTAAACCTCGGGACACCGCAAGGGCATCTACCCGTCTAATCGTAGTGGTTTCTCCATCAGACGAAGAAATATACGCATAGGGGTCGAGTATGAGCCCTGCATTGACACTAAGTTTCTTTTTGAAAAGGCTTGTCCGGGCGGTGACGTTCATATCAGATAGATTGAAAGAGTCGGCCAAAAAGTTGTAGCCTGTAGAAAGGGTTAGGTTTTCAATCAAAGTTACCTTTTCAGATTTTGCCGTATCGCTTCTCACCTTCATTTCAAGTTTATTGTTCAGGTTAAAACCAATGGAGGCAGACTCACCCAAAGTGGGCGAACCAAAAATGAAGCCTTCGTATTTGGAGAGAAATCTCGTGACAGGAGCTCCTGTGGAGGTTGTATCTACCTGAATCTCTTGATAATAGCCGAATTTTTCTTGACCGAAATCAGGTCGGTAACTAAAACTCAAACTTGGGATCATCAAATGCCTGATGGTTTCTATTCTGCTGCTTTTTTTGAAATTAAAAATACCATAAACCTGTGTGGAAATACCAACACTGGCACTGTAGGTATTCGAGCGGCTAAAACCAGCAATGGTATCGATCCTGACGGCATTTTGGTCTTCTAAATAGGTATAGTCCAAGCTTTCTAAGTACCATAATTCCTGAAATTGCAAAGAAGGGCTTACGGTTAGATTTTTAAGCAAAGGAAAAGAAGTTGAAATCGGAATGGTATGCCTTGCGCCATTTTGGGCATTGCGCAACAAGTCCGAAAGGCTTGCAAACGTAACTGCAATGGTATCGGCCTGCGCAGTTTGATTGGCAATATCGAAACTGGCGGAGTTTGGTCTTACTAGGTTAGTAATGCTGTTGGAGGTGTTGAAATTCCAAGCAAAGTTGATCCTTTTGAGCACTTCCGTTTTGGACCTCGAAAAAGGCGTTAAACGATTCATATTCAACGAAAATTCTGGTAATGACACGTCCAATATCCCCGTTTGTACATTTTGGTTGTGTCGTGCACTAAGTCCATAGGTAAAAGGTGTGCCGGGTAAACTTCCAGAAAGCGAAATATTCGACCTGAACTCTGAGCGAATATTGTTCTGAAAATTTTGAGTGGAAATGTTGTTGCTATTGAAAGTACTTGTTCCTGCATTTACACTTGCCGAAAAGCTGGTCGCGCCTCTACTTTCAGGCCTGTGTTGCCACGAAACCCAAAGATCTTTCGAATCCAAAGGGCTTTCTTCGATTTCAGGAGTTTGATTTCGGTTATAATTGATATCGAAACTTCCACTGAATTTGTATCGCTTTTTATAAATGGACCTGACGCCAAAGCCATAGCTTCCTTTTGAAAAAATAGATCCAGTGATGGCGGTGGTAATGTATTCACTATTGCCAAAGAAATACCCTCCCTCTCTCAAGAAAATACCTCTACTTCGCTCTTCTCCATATTTTGGAAAAAGTATACCTGATACTTTATTGCTGCTTGTTTCTGGAAAAAAACCGAAAGGGAGCCCGAAAATCGTGGGGATGCCCCCAATGTAGAGCAGAAAAGGCCCCGTAATTACTTTATCTCCTGGAATCACTTTGATTTTATTGGCCTTGATATAAGTGGTGGCCAGAAGATCATCGCAGGGGATGAATTTACCACCGCTTACATAGGCGCTGCCATCGGGATTTTTCTTAATGGCTTCGCCAGAAAGAAAGCCCTGGTCTTGTTGGGTCACAACCCCCGTGATTTTGGCGCGGTTCGTTTCAAAATTGTACCGAATGCCCCTGGTTTCGTAAACGCCCCCGCCATCTTCGAACACGGGCAAACCTGTCCATTTCCCTGTGGAGTCTTGCACCCCTCTGGCCACGAGTTCGTTGGTGTTGCGGTTAATTTCAATTTCGGCAGCATCTAGCTTTATCTTGCCGTATTGGATATAAGCATTGCCGTATAAGTACGTTACATTCGTAGCTGTTTTGGTAATGATGGAGTCTTCGGCATAATAAACAATAGTTGTTTCAATGCCATTGCTCATTACCTTTAAGGTGTCAGTGCCTAATGGCTTGGTTGTTGTAGAATCGGTTTTTGGCGCTATGGATTGCGCTCTGAGTGAATCTAAAACAGACTGTACAGGCTTTACAGTGAGGGAATCGTTTTTAAATCTTCTTTCCTGCGCTTGAAGTCCTGCCGATAAAATCAACATGATTACAATGAAAGATATATTTTTAACTAGACGCAAGGGCTTTTTCGCTTTATGGAAAAAATTCAGATTTTTGCGTAAAGGTATTCTAATAACCATTTTTATGCGAACCAAAGTGAAAAATATTGGACTTGTTGTTTTGCTCTTATTTGCTTTGATATCGCTTGCATCATTTCAAACCCCTTCAAAAGCACAAAAAAGAAAATATAAAGTTGTCATCGATCCTGGACACGGTGGCAAGGACTCGGGAACAAGGGGGAAGAACCTTCTCGAAAAGGAGGTGGTTTTAGCGGTTTCATTGAAAGTAGGGAAGTATTTAGAAGAACTCACGGACAATATTGAAGTGATTTATACCAGAAAAGCAGATGAGTACAGCCATCCCAAAGTTCGTGCCATCCTGGCCAATGATGCGGATGCCGATTTGTTCGTCTCCATCCATGCCAATGCAATGCCTCCCGGAAATGAGCATGTCTATGGAACTGAAACCTACGTAATGGGGGTTAAAAACGAGGGCAGGAATTTCGAAGTTGCCAAAAGGGAAAACTCCGTAATTCTGTTGGAAGAAGACTACAAGGAGAAGTATCAAGGCTTTGATCCTACTTCGCCCGAAGTGAATATTGCTTTTTCTATCATGCAAGAAGCTTTTCAGGAAAATAGTATTTTATTAGCCCAAAATGTTGAAAATCAGTTTGCTAAGCGAGCAGGTAGAAACAGTAGAGGAGTAAAACAATCTAGTTTATGGGTGTTATGGAATACGGCAATGCCTAGTGTTTTGATAGAACTTGGTTATCTTACCAACCCTAAGGAAGAAAAGGAGTTGGGCACGGCTGAAGTTCAGGATTATATGGCTTCGGCAATTTTTAGAGGAATTAGGGATTACATCAATTACTTGGAATCAACAAAATAGATTGTGGCAAGAGGAAGAGAATTTAAAGTTGGCTTGTTTACCGTTGTAACGTTAGCAGCGCTATACATCGGATTCAATTATTTGAGGGGGCTAGACGTGTTCTCGCCACTTAATACTTATTATGTCACCTACAGCAACATTAGTGGACTCAATAGGGGCGATAGGGTCATCCTCAACGGGCTTGACGTGGGCTCTGTGCTAGATCGCAAATTCAGCAACGAGGCCTACAGTGAAATCCTTGTTACATTGGCCATCGACAATACCATCAAAATGAGAAAAGGTACGATCGCCCGATTGGCGAAGCCTGATCTTTTAGGAGCCTTAGAAGTACAATTGATTTTGAGCGATACCGGAGAGGTCATCCCAAAAGAGGGCTTTATTGATGGCGAAATTGACCGCGGTATCACCGAATTGCTTACCGAAGGCGGACTTTCCGCAGCCAACAGCTTAACAGCTGTGGTCAATAAAATCAGTGCGGTTTTAGAACCCTTTACCTCGCGTGCTGATACCATCGCCTTGGCCATCGACAACTTCAAAACCTTCTCAGATAAACTCGTTTACATGACGGACTCAGTCAACATTGCCATGGAACAGGTCAAATTAAGGGTAGATTATGTCACCGATTCGTTAGTGGCTGCCATGGGTGGAGTAAGGCCTTTGTTGGATGAATACACAAGATTAGGCCAAAAAATGAATGCCATTGACCTAGAATCCAGGTTAGTGAAAATGGATTCAGTGTTGCTGGGTACGCAAGAGTTCCTCTCAAGATTGAATTCGAACGAAGGCACTTTGGGGCAATTAATGACCAATGATTCACTTTACAATTCATTGACAAGAACAATGGTAGACTTGGACAGCCTTTTTGCTGATTTAAGATACAACCCTAAACGTTATGTTCACTTCTCCATCTTTGGCAGAAAGAACAGGCCTCCGGCAGACCCAAAGAAAAAATAGGAAACTCGGCCTCCAGTCATTTTATCGTTTGATTTAACCAATCTTGCGCCTAATTTAGGCTTAAGTAAACAATGGAAATGATCCGCTTTTGGATCGAGGAAAATACGCTCTTATGGATATTGAATTCAACAGAAATGACGACACGATGCGTCAATTGGTGTATCGATTGAACGAAAAACTAAAACAAGTACACCTCGGTGGAGGCGAAAAGAAAATTGAATCCCAACACAAAAAAGGAAAGCTTACCGCAAGAGAAAGAGTTGATTATCTAATCGATAAGGGCAGTGATTTCTTGGAAATTGCGGCATTTGCTGGTGATGGCATGTACGAGAGCGAAGGAGGTTGTCCATCTGGAGGGGTGGTAACGGGTATCGGTCAAGTGCATGGAAGAGACTGCGTTATTGTGGCCAACGATGCTACTGTAAAAGCTGGAGCTTGGTTTCCGATTACGGCAAAAAAGAACCTTCGCGCCCAAGAGGTATCCATGGAGAATAAACTGCCCATTATCTATTTGGTGGATAGTGCTGGCGTATTCCTTCCGATGCAAGACGAAATTTTCCCTGATAAAGAACACTTCGGACGGCAGTTCCGAAACAACGCAAAAATGTCTTCAATGGGCATTATTCAGGTGGCTGCCATTATGGGCAGCTGTGTGGCCGGAGGAGCCTATTTACCCATTATGAGCGATGAAGCGGCAATCGTGGACAAAACAGGCTCTATATTTTTGGCGGGTTCTTATTTGGTAAAAGCAGCCGTTGGCGAAGACATAGACAATGAAACTTTGGGCGGAGCCACCACACACTCTGAGATTTCAGGCGTAACCGACAATAAATTTCCCGATGACCAATCCTGTCTCGATTATATCAGAAGTATCTTCGATAAAATTGGTGATTATGAAAAGGCGGGTTTCGATCGAAAGGAGCCAAAAGCGCCCAAATTAAATCCCGAGGAGATTTATGGCATTATACCCGATAGCCGAGTAAAGCCTTATGACATGAAAGACATCATTGCCAGGATTGTAGATGATTCTGAATTTGATGAATACAAAGAAAAATACGGACAGACCATCGTTTGCGGTTATGCCCGAATCGAAGGTTGGGCCGTGGGGATTGTTGCCAACCAGCGGTTGGTGAAGAAGTCCAAAAAGGGCGAAATGCAAATGGGAGGGGTGATTTACTCCGATTCGGCCGATAAGGCAGCACGTTTTATCATGAATTGCAATCAACGGAAAATTCCATTACTTTTTCTGCAAGATGTAAGCGGATTTATGGTGGGTTCTCGTGCCGAACATGGTGGAATAATTAAAGACGGTGCTAAAATGGTGAATGCCATGGCCAATTCGGTGGTGCCGAAGTTTACCATTATTGTGGGAAACTCTTATGGAGCGGGCAATTACGCCATGTGTGGCAAGGCCTATGATCCAAGACTGATTTACGCTTGGCCAACTGCACAAATGGCGGTAATGAGTGGGGCTTCTGCCGCTAAAACCCTTTTGCAAATTAAAGTGGCCTCTTTGAAAGCCAAGGGTCAAGTGATTACTCCAGAAGCCGAAAAACAACTTTTGGACGAAATCACAGATAGCTATAATGAGCAATTGAGCCCTTACTATGCGGCTTCTAGAATTTGGGTAGATGGCATCATCGATCCACTGGAAACAAGAAAGATAATTGCAACGGGAATCAGGGTGGCCAACCATGCCCCAATCAAAGAGCAATTTAATGTGGGAGTGATTCAAACCTGACAATGAACGAGGCAGAAAACCTGACAAATAAAGAACTGAAAGCTTTGGTGTCGCTTTTAGAGGATGACGACCAAGAAGTGATCGAGCATGTAGAGGGCAGAATTAAGTCACTCGGCACGCATATTATCCCTTATCTGGAGTTTGAATGGGAGAGTAGTTTTAACCCGACCGTTCAAAAAAGGATAGAGGAATTGGTGCATTCGCTTCAGTTTCAATTGTTGAAGGAAAAACTGACCAACTGGAAAGCAAGTGGAGGCGAAGACCTGCTCGAAGGCCTCTGGCTGATCAATACTTACCAATATCCAGACCTCGAATATGCTGACCTAAAAAAGGAGCTTGAGCAGATTTATTACGAAGCTTGGATGGAATTCAAAACGGAAATCCATCCCGTGGACCAGGTGAAAATTTTGAATTCGGTGATTTTCAATAAACTTAAGTTTGGCGCAAATACCAAGAATTTCCATTCCCCCGGAAATTCAATGATGAGCGTTGTATTACAAACCAAAAAAGGCAATCCGATTGCCTTGTGCTCAGTTTATATCCTTGTCGCCCAAAAGCTCAAACTGCCCATTTTTGGGGTAAACCTTCCCAATCTCTTTGTACTCACCTATAAGCAAGGCGAACATCAATTTTATATCAATGCCTTTAATCGGGGCTTGATTTTCTCTCGAAAAGAAGTGGACGACTATATTGCTAACCTTAAACTTTCACCCAAACCGCAATACTATGAACCTTGTACAAATGTGGACATAGCTGCTCGGGTGCTTCGCAATCTTGCCCTGTCTCACGAAAAACTGGGCAATATGGAAAAGGTCAGTGAAGTGCGACAAATGCTCGATATCTTAGAGCAGAATGATAGTGAGTTAGAGTCTTAACCCATTCTTTTTCAGGATTTTATTGTTATTTAAGTCTTATTCACGGTTTAAAATGTTACTCTTCCCCAAAGTAGTCACTATCAATTTTTTTAAGTTCATAAACCTGCTGTGTGGTGCATCCAAGGTTATAGTCCGTCATAAGTTGAGCTAATTGCTCTCCATCAATAAGCACAATTTTCGTTTCGTTTTTTGGTGTGTATTCCAAAGCTTCTTTTGTGAAATTTGAAGTTGTAATGAATATGCCCTTTTTGGCACCTTGCCCAGCTAGCGCACCAACGAACTTGTGAAGTTCAGGTCGTCCAACCACGTTGACTGGTTTCCAGTTTTTTTTAAGTAAGTCTTTGCCCAACCAACTCTATTGTAAAAAATGGCTTGGTTACCGCTTGCTAAAAGTTCTTTTCTTTCATCGTCAGTTACTTTAAATTCTGATGCCAATCTTTCGATCAGGTCTCTGTATTTATGTTCTTGCCCATCTGAAACCAGTTTCAGTATTGGAAGCATTAAGGATTGGTAGTCTGGTATCATATCTTGGCTGAGCTTTCTTATTTACGAGGTACTTTATTGAGAAATACTTTTAAAAAATAACCAAACACAAGTCCGCCTATCGTCCAAATTACGAGTCCTATCAAAACTGGTTTTAGCTTTAGTTCTTGTCCATCAATAAAAGGAAAGACAATGGAAATAATCAAAAACATAAATGCACCCCATGTCAAGCCAGTTGCCTTCCAGTTTTTTCCATCAAAGGAATTTGGGATACTTTGTATATCAATATCCTCAAACCGTTTTGGTTGTTCAGAAAGCCATTTGGTTCGCCAGCTTTTCCAAAACCAACCCCAAATCGGGAAAGTAACGACTAAAAGAACAAAACTAAAAGCATTTGTTAAACATGGAATTATGTTTCCGCAATCAATACAATAGAGGCCAAACCAATTTTTAAATGCTGTTCCATTTTGTGTAGACCAAGTTCTTCCATCGTGAAGTGTTCCACAATGAGGACATGGCACAAATGTTCTTTCCAGTCTAGGTTTGTCCATCGTTTTATCTTCCAGACTGATTTTTGGGACTCTTTGACCTAAAATCAGTTCGTTTATGGCCAATCCTGGATTCAGGATCCAATGTAGCATCATCCAATTTTTCCAAGTATAAATTTGATACCTCTCTTTATTAAATTCCATCGCATTCTGTTTTTTCAAAGGCGAGTCAACTTATTATGAAATAACTTTTCATTTGATTACTCAACTTAAGCAAAGTTTTAGCTTAATAAATTATAAAATGAGGTTTTTATTTAAGCTTGATGATGGATGTGCTTGTTTTGGCAGCGTTTGATTAACCGCTATTTTTAGGATTGGATTAAAAGCGCATTTCTATGCCATTAGTAACGGGCATATAGTTTAATTCGGTGATTTTGGGTATTGCTGGCTGCTATCTTTTGGTTTATCCTATGCTTGATGGACAATGAGTAAATTAATAGAATAGGAAGAGCTCCTCTTATTTAAAACCTACTCTATAATCTCAAAAATGCAGCGAAAGCCCAACCAGGATTGCGCTCCAGTATATTCGATTTGTTTATTGAAATCCACTTTGTTTTCGGCCTTCTTCCAATTGCCGCCCATGGCTTTTCCTGCTACTGAGGTGATCTCGGATACATTGTCGTGGATATGGAACATGCCTAATTTGTCGTCCATCGTTGAAAAAACAGAATTGATTTTTGCCTTTTCATTCAAGAGGTCATTTTTACTCAATTTAAACTCTTTGTTATAATCGCTTGCCTTGCTGCTCACGGCCTTTAGCATTCCTTTTTCTTGGGTCATAAACCTTATGCGTGACCATTCCGCTGGCGTTGGCAGCCTAAACTCAAATTCTATTGGAAAATAAGCCCTTTCGCGCTTGTCCATTTTGCTGAGCTCCTTTTTAAAGGCTTCGGTCCTCCATTCAGCAAAGGTGCTTGCCTGCTCGTAGGTTACCCCAATGATGGGCGCCAATGCAAAAGTGGTAGACTCAAAAAAAAGATGGCTGATCTCTGCTGCTTTTAGTCCAGGATAGGCCTCTTCCCAAAGCTTCCAGTCGGGTAGGTTGTTCAAGAATTCTTCTGAACCTGCCCCATATTGCTCTTTTAAATCCAAAAGGAAGGCTTTATACATTCTGCCAGATACTTCTGAAAAATCCATGCAAAGCCTATGATTCATGGATAACATGTTGGCCGCGCAATTGTATTGTGGGTCTTGTCTGCAGGTTTCAAAACCAAACTCTTTAGGAGTTTCAAATCCTAAAAAAATAAGTAAAAGCGAAAAGATGATTTTCATGTGTCGAGGTTGATAGCCTAAACTTACGAAGAAATTTGAAAATCAGATCAGTCTACTTTGGGCTCGAAAAGCGCACAAACGGCACCTGCTGGATCTTCAATAAAACAATACCTGCCTGAGTTACCCATGCCTTTTATAGCGGTGATGGCCTTGCCACCTTTGGCGGTACATGCGGCCAAACTTTTGTCCAAATCAGGCACATTGATATAGATCATCCATTGAGATGGGATATCGCTATTCGGGCCTTTTTTATGACAAACCCCCGCTTTAGGCTCGCCATCTGCCGACATGATAAAATCATCGTAATCGCCCATGCTCAGCGCTTCGGGCTGCCAGCCTGCTACTTCTGAATAAAAATCTTTGAGCGATAAGGCATCGGGAACGGTTAGGTCAATCCAACCAATGGTACCATATTTAGGCTTTTCTTTTTGGGTCATAATTTTGCTAAAAAATGTGGTTACTCAAGTTAACATTGGCTTACCAGCCCATTCTTTCTTTCAGGGCTGTGATATGTGCGATATGATGGCTGCCATGCCAGGCATAAAGCAATGCCACTTTTCTGAGTACATATACCTTTTCGCCCTCAGGGTGAATATAGATCCTTTCTAAGTCAGCATCGCTCAGGCTGTTCAATAGTACAACCCATCGCTCATGCAAACTGCTCAATAGTTGAATTGAAGTGTCAATACTCACATTGTTTTGATAGGTGAGCTCGGCCCAAGCTTTTTCGTCATATGCTTTTATGCGGGGTTGATTTTCCGTCAATGTCCAATGAAAGCGGATATAGGCGTTCATATGGCTGTCTGCCAAATGGTGGATGACCTGTCTTACGGTCCAGCCTTCGGGGCGATAAGGGGTATTGAGCTGCGCTTCGTCCATGCCGCTAACGGCCGATCTTAATCGCTCAGCAGTGGTGGCGATATCCAAAATAGCCTTGCTTAGCGCTTCTTTACTGATTTCTTCTGGAGCTGAAAATTTTCCAATTGGGTACCTTAAATCCATGTTCATTTTTTTTCTTTAGTTAGTGATCTCTGCCCTAAAATGAGTCGTCCACTTTTTGAAATTCAATTAGCCCAATGTCTTAGGGTACACTCACACCTTGCGCTGCTACCCAAATCTCGAACCATTGTTGTCTTGAAAGTTGAATATTCATGGCTTCGGCAGCCTTAGTGATCCTTTCGAGTTTTCCTGTGCCTACAATAGGGATGATTTTTGAAGGATGAGCCATTAACCATGCATACATCAATTGATCTATGGAGCAATTGAGTTGATCAGCGATTTTATGGAGTACATTTTTAATCGTTAATATCCTGTGGGTTTGTGCCGTGAAAATGGATCCACCTCCAAGAGGCGACCAAGCCATTGGCGAAAATCTTTGTTCCAAACATTGATCGATGACCCCATTTTCGAAATTATCGAGAGTTACGGGTGAAAGTTCAACCTGATTTGTCACCAAAAAAAAGTCTAAATAAGACTGAAGCATAGAGAATTGTGAAGGCATAAAGTTAGAAACCCCAAACTCCTTGACTTTTCCACTATCGCGCAAGTCCGAAAAGGCGCGTGCCGTTTCGTAGGGATTCATAAAAGGATCCGGCCTGTGGATCAAGAGCACATCGATCTGGTCGCGCTTTAAGTAGCGCAGCGAGTTTTCGGCAGAGGCGATGATGTGGTCATAGCCAGTATCGTAATGCTTGATGTAGTGCTCTGGTTTTTTATCAGAAAGAAGCTTGATACCGCATTTGGTAATGATTTTCAGGCGATTGTTCAAGGCGGGCTGGTCTGCTAATGCATTACCAAAGAGTTCTTCGCAAGAGTAGTTCCCGTAAATATCGGCATGGTCAAACGTGTCTATGCCTAAGGCCAAACAATGCTCTACTAATCCAATAACGTCTTGCTTCGACATGTTCCACTCAGAGAGCCTCCATACACCATGAACGATTCTTGAAACATCGACCTGATTGCTAAATTTTATCCTTTCCATGCAATTAATTTATAGCTTCAAGATTAGAAGAATTTTCAAAACTTGTCACCTTTGGTCAAGAAATAAACTCAAATGCTAAAAATTTATCATAATCCCCGTTGCCAAAAGAGCAGACAGACATTGCAATTGATTCAAGAAAGTGGTGCTGAATATGCCATTGTAGAATACTTGAATAATATTCCGACCAAAGACGAGCTAAAATCATTGCTCAAAAAACTTGGTATGCCAGCGGAGTCTTTAGTGCGCAAATCGGAGCAACTATTCAAAGATGAATTCAAAGGGAAAGACTTTTCTGAAACGGAGTGGATTCAAATCATGGTTGAACACCCGAAATTGATTGAAAGGCCAATTGTGGTCAAAGGAGATAAAGCTGTTTTAGGTCGTCCACCCGAAAATGTAACTAGGTTTTTGTGAACAGCCGGTGGCCTGATTAAACTAGAACTCAGTCACAGATCATCTCGCTGCGCTATCAAAGGCATTTTTGAAAGTGAAAGAATACGTCTTCTGGAAACTCCTTCCACTTGAATTTTTTCTCTCGCATGTCAGGGCAAAAATTGAAAATCCGTTCCAAAGCCCTTTTTCGATATTGTAAATCGGTAATTACTTGTACCGGTTCGCCCAATACCGACACGAAATATTGATTGTCACGAAGTCCTTCAAGCGTAATACCACTCACTTTAGTGTAACCAGTACTTTCTCCCTCTGGGTGTACAAAAACCTTGATTTTTGAATCGAAGCCAGGGTTTAACAGTTGAGACAGCTGATATCTTTCTGGTTTCCCAGGCAATCTTATTTTTTCATAAATGACCCAACCGTCTTTAGGAAGCACTTCTATAAATGCTTCATTCTTAAGATTTTTTAAAACAGGGAGAAGCGCCATGTCTTCATAACCAGAGCCCTGACCTGGGATCACGGCAAAGGAGATAATGTCTTCTAGATTTGCAGAAAAACGCTCTCCATTGACCCGAATGTTAATCTTATTTACAAAACCATCAATGAAAGAAACGGTGCCTAACTTACCTCTAATGGTGTCGCCAGTGGTAAGAACCATGTAAGCCTCTTCCGCAAATTTTATTTTGTCTTGAGGCAATCGTTGAACGAAGAATTGGGCAAACGTCTGTGATATACTTAGTACAAAAAACAGACAGCAGGTGGTTAGTTTCAAATCGAAGGAATTTGAGATCAATTTCATAAAAATTATTCTGAAGTTCAAGAGTGAACTTTCACAAACGGACAAAAAAAATGGGCTTAATAGCCCAAGATTTTTAACATGCTTTCTTCAATTTGTTCTTCCGCAAATACCCTGCTCCTGATTTTTCCATTGTCATCATGATCAATCAAAACGTGTTTTGGGGCAGGGATTAGGCAATGCTGAATACCGCCATAACCTCCCAGGGATTCTTGGTAAGCTCCGGTATGGAAGAAGCCAACGTATAAATTCTCGTCTTCTTCGATCAATGGCATAAAGACTTCAGAAGTATGCGCTTCGGAGTTATAGTAGTCCATGCTGTCGCAGGTCAGTCCGCCCATGTTTACCCTGTGGAACGGATGATCCCATTTATTGATGGCCAACAGAATATACTTTTGATTCAAGCCCCAAGCATCAGGCAAATGCGTGATGAATGAGCCATCAATCATGTACCAAAGCTCTTTGTCGTTCTGTAACTTTTGATCTAAAATCGAATAGATAAAAGCGCCACTTTCGCCAACAGTAAAACTGCCGAATTCGGTAATGATATTCGGTACAGGCACATTGTTCTTATTGCAAATCCACTGAATGTTCTCTACGATTTGCCCCACCATGTATTCGTAATCATACTCGAAAGTGAGGGAAGTTTTGATGGGGAAACCACCACCAATATCAACGCTGTCCAATGACGGGCAGATTTTTTTCAACTCGCAGTACTTGTACATAAAGCGGCTAAGCTCACTCCAGTAATAGGCGGTGTCTTTAATGCCGGTATTGATAAAGAAGTGAAGCATTTTTAAAGATGCTTGTGAGCCTTCGATATGTTCTTTGTAGTACTCGGTGATATCATTGTAGCGAATGCCCAAACGTGAGGTATAGAACTCAAAATTTGGTTCTTCGTCAGCGGCCACGCGCAGTCCAACTTGGAAATCCTTCTCGATTAAATCCTTGTAGACATAAAGCTCATTCATGTTGTCCAACACAGGAATACAATTGGTAAAGCCATCGTTGATCAACTCAGAAATATATTGTGTGTACAATGGCCTTTTAAAACCGTTGCAAATGATCAATATGTCTTTGTCGATCTTTCCTTTTTCGTGCAAACTCCTGACAATTGGAATGTCGAAAGCCGAGGAAGTTTCTATTTGGCAGCCGTTTTTTAAGACTTCGTCCAGCACAAAACTAAAGTGTGAAGACTTGGTGCAATAGCAATAGGTATAATTACCCTTGTATTTGAGCTTTTTCATGGCGCCTTCAAACCATGTTTTTGCTTTTTGAATATTCTCGGAAATCTTTGGTAAGTAAGTTAACCTTAAAGGGGTGCCGTGCTCCTTTATTATATCCTTCAAAGGGATGTCATGAAACTCAAGATATTTGCCATTTACTTTAAATTCTTGGGTAGGGAAGTCAAAGGTCTGGTCAATAAGGTCAAAATAACTTTTCATCTAAGGTTTTTTCGAAATTAGAAAGCCGCAATATTAGGAATTTATTCACTTTTATAAGACTAAGCACGGGCCAAATGTTCGAATTGAATTGGATTTACTTCAAGGGCATTCATTTGAATTCTGCCATTTGGTTAATAAAGTGGCTTTTAGAGCTCAATTAGGCTGATTTACCATGGGTTAATGTTTAGAAAAAGAGCCTTCAAAAAGTTTGATTTTTTTTCGAGCGGTGGTTTGAAAAAACTCACAAAGATTCAATCGGTTTTTAGGGTGATTTAATTGATGATTTTTAGCAAATTGCGAACTGTTTTAGGCTGAACGAACCGCCATTGGCGCAAGCAAAAAAATACTAATATGTCACAGAAACCGATAACCGATTTTATAGAAAAGCATTATTTACATTTCAATGCTGCCAGTTTGGTCGATGCCGCCAAAGGCTATAATCTACATTTGGCAGAAGGTGGTAAAATGATGGTGACCTTGGCGGGGGCTATGAGTACGGCCGAATTGGGCAAGTCGTTTGCCGAGATGATCCGCCAAGACAAAGTAGCAATCATTTCTTGCACGGGAGCCAACTTAGAAGAAGATATCATGAATCTTGTGGCGCATTCCCATTACAAAAGAGTGCCCAACTACAGGGACCTGACCCCACAAGATGAGTGGGCCTTATTAGAACAAGGGCTGAATCGAGTAACGGATACTTGCATTCCAGAAGAGGAAGCTTTCAGAAGGTTACAGTCAAAAATATTCAAGCAGTGGAAAGGCGCTCAAAATGCTGGCGAAAGATTTCTGCCCCATGAGTACATGTATAAAATGTTGCTTTCAGGAGATTTAGAAGAGTTTTATGAAATAGATCCTGCCAACAGTTGGATGCTCGCTGCTGCTCAAAAGAACATTCCGATTATCGTTCCGGGATGGGAAGATTCTACTATGGGCAACATTTTCGCTTCCTATTGCATCAAAGGAGAATTAAATCCTTCGACCATGAAGTCGGGAATAGAGTACATGACTTTTTTGGCTGATTGGTATGTGAAAAACTCAAGCGGGAGAGGTGTCGGTTTCTTCCAAATAGGAGGAGGTATTGCAGGTGATTTTCCGATCTGTGTGGTACCAATGCTGTATCAAGACATGGAAATGGAAGAAATTCCTTTCTGGAGTTATTTCTGCCAAATTTCGGATTCAACCACCAGCTACGGCTCTTATTCTGGGGCTGTTCCTAACGAAAAAATCACTTGGGGTAAACTCGATATCAACACGCCAAAATTTATTATTGAATCGGACGCCACAATTGTTGCACCTTTGGTTTTTGCCTACGTTCTAGGTTGGTAACTTGAAGTAACTTTATGAGGAAAATACGATTGGTAGAGGTACGCTCCGAACTGGCGGCTGGCACACGTGGCGCGAGTTTGGGCATTGACGCCATGAAAGTGGCGAGTTTGGGCAAGCGCTCAAGTTTTTTTGCCCGCTTTCAACCCATTAATGTCAAACACGAAAACGAACTTTTGTTCACCGACCCAAAGTATGACCATGCCAAGTATGGTGACGGGGTTTTGACGGTACTTAAACGTGTTTGCGAAACCATTTACGAATTAAGGTCACAAGGATTGTTTCCCATTGTTTTGGCGGGCGATCATTCTACGGCAGCTGGCACCATTGCAGGCATCAAAAAGGCCGACCCCAATAAAAGACTGGGTGTAATTTGGATTGACGCCCATGCCGATTTTCATTCCCCCTATACCACACCTTCTGGAAATATGCATGGCATGCCCTTAGCCATGGCAGCGGCAATTGATAATGAAGAATGCGAGCAAAATGACGTGGAGGACGAAACAGAGGCCCTTTGGGAGCATATCAAAAATATTGGAGTAGGTGGGCCTAAAATTAGCCCCAAAGATGTGGTGTTTATTGGTGTGAGGGATACCGAAGCCCCCGAGGATTTTATTCTGAGAAAATACGGGATCAAGAATTTTAAGACGAGCGAGGTAACAGAAAAGGGAATACCTACTGTGGCGAAAGAAGCACTTGAGCTTCTGAAAGACTGCGACCAGATTTATATCTCGTTTGATGTGGATAGTTTGGATGTTTCCATTTCTGTAGGTACCGGTACCCCAGTTCCTGAAGGTCTTTCGAGCCAACAGGCGC
Organism: Cytophagales bacterium CG12_big_fil_rev_8_21_14_0_65_40_12; assembly: GCA_002786855.1. Taxonomy (GTDB): domain Bacteria; phylum Bacteroidota; class Bacteroidia; order Cytophagales; family Cyclobacteriaceae; genus Roseivirga. The sequence goes on along the minus strand of PCUU01000064.1, from coordinate 22,092 downwards.
TAGAACTCAACATCGAATTAATCAAAGATAAGCGTGTTTGTTGTTGGGAAATCGTAGAGGTTAACCCAACTTTGGACAGTCAAAATAAAATGGCCAATCGGGCTTTCGAAATCTTGGAAGCCACAACTGAGTCATTAATTAAGAATTTCTAAGCATGGAATTACAAATTAGAGAAGGGCTAGTACGGGCCTTTTCCACACTTTTTCAGCATGAAGTGTCGATTGATGACATTGCGCTACAACCAACACGAAAGGATTTCGCTGGCACATATACCTTTGTGACTTTCCCCTATGGGAAAATTTCCAAGTTGAATCCTGCCCAAACAGCCACAGCTTTGGGAGAATTTCTAAAAGTTGAATTACCCGTAGTCGCTGATTTTAATGTGGTCAATGGCTTCCTGAATTTCGTGCTTTCCGAAGGCTCACAAGTTGATTTGTTTGCTAAAATGTTTAACGGAGAAAACGTGGCCGAATCTCCTGTTTTTCAGACGGATAAAACCGGAAAAACCGTGGTGGTGGAGTATTCTTCTCCCAATACCAATAAGCCGCTTCATCTTGGCCATTTAAGAAATAACTTCTTGGGCAATTCCGTTGCCCGCATCTTAAAAGCTGCTGGAAATGAAGTAGTGAAAGTCCAAATTATCAACGATCGCGGCATCCATATTTGCAAGTCTATGTTGGCTTGGCTCAAGTTTGGAAATGGAGAAACCCCAGTAGATGCCGGAATAAAAGGAGACCATTTGGTAGGAAAGTATTACGTGGCTTTCGACAAGGCTTATAAAGCAGAAATTGCTGATTTGGTTGAAAAAGGACTCAGTCAGGAAGAAGCCGAAAAACAAGCCCCAATCATGCTTGAAGCGCAAGAAATGCTGATCAAATGGGAAGAAAAGGACCCAGAAGTGTATGCCCTTTGGGAAAAAATGAATGCTTGGGTGTATGAAGGCTTTGAATCTACTTACCAAAGAATGGGCGTTGATTTCGATAAGCTTTATTTCGAAAGCGATACTTACCTTATCGGCCGTGATAGAGTAATGGAAGGCCTCGAAAAAGGTGTCTTCTTTCAAAAAGAAGATGGCTCAATTTGGGTAGACCTTACCGATGATGGGCTGGATGAAAAGCTATTATTAAGAAAAGACGGCACTTCAGTCTATATGACGCAAGATATTGGTACCGCCATCATGCGTTATGAGGATTACCCTGACCTTTCTCAGTTGATCTACACCGTAGGCAACGAACAAGAATATCACTTTAAAGTGCTTTTCTTGATTCTGAAAAAATTGGGCTATGCATGGGCAGAAGCTTGTTACCACCTTTCTTATGGCATGGTAGATTTGCCATCTGGAAAAATGAAATCCAGAGAAGGCACGGTAGTAGATGCAGATGACTTGATTCAGCAAATGGCCGATACTGCCAAAGAGCGAACTGAGGAACTTGGTAAAATTGAAGGATTTACAGAAAGTCAGGCCTTGGCGCTTTACGAGACTTTAGGCTTGGGCGCTATCAAATATTTTCTGCTTAAAGTTGATCCGCGAAAAAGGATGCTCTTCAATCCAGAAGAATCTATTGAGTTCCAGGGCAATACGGGGCCATTTATTCAATACACCTATGCTAGGATCAGTGCCATTGTTCGCAAGGCCAACCAATTGGGTATTGATTTTTCGGCCATTGATTATGACCAAGTTGCAGACTTGCATGAAACTGAAAAAGAGCTAATTTATATCATAAATCAATATAAAGAGAAGCTTAATTCTGCTGCTAAAGACTATTCTCCAGCAGTGATTGCACAGTATGTTTATGATGTTGCTAAGGAGTATAACCGCTTTTATGCTGAGGTTTCGATCTTTAGCGAAGCTGATATTGAAAAAAGAAAATTCAGGGTTGGACTTTCTGCCTTGGCTGCTCAAACAATAAAAATGAGCATGGGTTTAATGGGTATTAGCGTTCCAGATCGAATGTAATATGCAGTGGATTTACACCTTTGTCCTTTTTAGTTTTCTGAATTCAAGCCCAAAAAACACTATGAGTTTCTACAATTTTAAAATGAATGGAATTGAAGGTAAAGAGATTTCATTTGATGCCTTCAAAGGGAAAAAAGTACTGATTGTCAATGTGGCCTCAGAATGTGGGTACACTCCTCAATACGAAGATCTTCAGAATTTGCACGAGGCGTATGGAGATAAAATTGCAGTATTGGGTTTTCCGGCCAATAACTTTGGAGGCCAAGAGCCGGGTACCAATTTGGCCATTCAGCAATTTTGCTCGGCCAAATTTGGGGTTGAATTCCAGATGTTCGAGAAAATCTCGGTGGTTGGTACTAACAGACATCCTTTATATGCTTGGTTAGAAAGGGAGACAGGCAAAGTGCCCAATTGGAATTTCTGCAAGTACCTCATCGATGAGCAGGGAAAAGTAAAAGCATTTTTCCCTTCTTCAGTAAACCCAATGGACGAAGTCATTACTGGTGATTTATAATTTTGTTTGATGAAACATTGGATTGAAGCCTTCCGATTAAGGACCTTGCCTCTTGCTTTGGCAAGTATTGGTATGGGTACTTTTTTAGCCGCTGCTCAAGGACACTTCAACGCTTTGATTTTCGCTCTTTGCGCCCTAACAACCATTTTCCTTCAGGTGCTTTCTAACTTGGCCAATGACTACGGTGACTCAGTACACGGTGCAGATGGAAAAAACAGGGTAGGGCCTGCTAGGGCGGTACAATCGGGATTGATTTCAAAATCCGCTATGAAAAAGGCAATGGTACTATTTTCCTTGCTTTCGCTATTGGCAGGGGTCGCTTTAATCTATGTTGCTTTTGGCGGGTCGCCCAAAGTATTTGGTGTATTCTTAGGTTTCGGTGTGCTGGCTATTTTGGCGGCCATTACCTATACCGCGGGCTTCAAACCTTATGGCTATGTGGGCTTAGGCGATTTGAGTGTATTGATTTTCTTTGGCTTTATGGCCGTTATGGGCAGTGCTTATCTCTACGAGCCGCAAATCCACTGGAGTTATGTTTGGCCATCCTTGTCTACTGGTTTGTTTTCGGTGGCTGTTTTGAACTTAAATAATATCAGGGATATCGAGTCTGACAAGGAAGCTGGCAAGCTATCCATCCCTGTTCGCTTAGGTAGAAAAGGGGCGGTGATTTATCATTTCATACTGCTCGGCATTGGGCTGTTGTCGGCATTAACCTTTGTGCTTATCAATGATGGGGGCATATGGCAATTTATTTTCTTGCTGGTGACTCCTTTATTGATCAAGAATGCGCTGGCCGTTCGGCAAAAAAGCACCGCTGCTGCGCTTGATCCTTATTTAAAGCAAATGGCACTGACCACTTTGCTGTTTGTTTTGCTCTTTGGGTTGGGGCAACTCATTGCGCATTAGGTATAATATACGTTGTAATTTGGATTATCCTTGTCTATCTTTAGTCAATAAAAATCACTTTTTTATATGTCCGCCAAGAACAGTAAGATTGATCTTCAATGTGTTTTTTGTCAATCCAAAGGGAGCTCACTTTTTAGCGACCTTAATGAAGCTGAGCTAGAAGTATTATCAGAACACAAATCATGTGTTACTTACAAAAAAGGCCAAACCCTGTTTTATGAGGGCACCCGCCCTATGGGTGTATTTTGCATTAATAATGGCAAGGTGAAAGTTTACAAAATGGGTTCTAATGGGAAAGAACAGATCTTGTACATTGCTAAACCCGGTGATTTTCTGGGTTATAGGTCACTTTTGAGCGAAGAGTTTTATGGTGCTTCGGCCACAGTAATTGAACCTGCCGCCCTTTGTTTTATTCCTAAAAGTGATTTTTTAAAAATACTAAACTCCAATCCGGGTTTCTTTGGAAAGCTCATGAAGGCCGTTTGTCATGAACTGGGCGTGATGGAAGAAAAATTGGCCCAGCTCGCGCAGAAATCGGTACGAGAAAGATTGGCCACTACCATTCTTATGCTGAAAGAAACTTATGGAATGGAAGGCGAGGGCAGTAATACCATCGATATTGTATTGAGCAGAGAGGACCTGGCCAACATCGTAGGTACAGCCACAGAAACTGTAATTCGCTTGTTATCAGAGTTTAAGGCTGACAAAATGATTGCCCTAGATGGTAAAAAAATCAAAGTACTTGATGCTGCCAAACTACTTCACGAAGCAGACTTCTATGCCTAAATCATGACTTTTGTCATGTTTTTCGCTGATGACAGTCAAGAGTAAGGCAAGTCTTTCATTTTACTTTTGTTTCGTAAGTGAAGCAATAAAAGTGAAACAAAAAATTCTTATCGGGGCTGGCAGTAAAAGCGACAAAGCTGCATTTTACCAAAGACTGCAAGGTTTTTTGAATCCTCAGCATGAGTATTTCTTCACCTTTCTGTGTTTAGATTACTTTCAGGAACCAGTTTTGGCGCATTCAGAGCACGATGAAAACTCGTCATCCCAGATCATAAAGAGAATGGAGTTCGAAATGGAAGTAGAGCTCATTTCTACCCAAGCCAATCGGAATATAGACGTTTTCAAAGCCCAACTTACCCCTCCAAGTCTTCATGGCCTGACCAAAGTTGCTGATCTGCTGATTATCGACAGCGAGGTTTATGAGGAATATGGCAGGCAGCGCATTGGCGAAATCATTGAAGAGGTAAATTGCCCTGTTTTTATTTTACCAAATTGCAAGCAAGTAAGCCGATTGATTTTGGTGCATGACCCCAATGAGCATTCCATTAACATGGTAAAGCACTTTTTAAAACTTGCACATCAAGACCTCACCAAACTTCCACTTTCGGTTCTCTTTGCTTTTCCAGATGATGATGAGCAAACCGAGAATGAAAAATTCTTTGTCGAATATCTAAAAATGTCTTTCCCCAATCTTGGTTTGCAGCTGATGATTCAAGAGCCTATCGATGAGCTTATGATCAACCTCAATGCTGATTTAGGGAAAGCTATTATAATGGTCGGCCAAAAGTTAGGGGTAGAAATTCTCAATTATTCAAATAGTACCACGGTATTTACACTAAGGTCACCCTTATTCATCCATAAAAGTTGAATATGGCCACCACCGTTTTAAAAGACGAGTCGATTACAACGCACTGTTATCATTGCGGTGATACTGTCGGGCAAGTTGATATTTTGTACGAAGACCACCACTTCTGCTGCAATGGCTGCAAAACGGTGTATGAGATTTTGAGCACCAATGATCTTTGCGATTATTACAGCCTAGAAAATACTCCCGGTTTTACCATCAAAGAAAAGGAAGGGCATTCGATCTTTGATTTCTTAGATAATGAAGCCATAAAAAAGCAACTGCTCGACTTCCAAGGGCAAGGTTTTCAACGTGTAACTTTCCATATTCCGAATGTGCATTGCAGTTCTTGCATTTGGCTTTTAGAACATTTGGATAGATTGAATGGCGCAATTTTGGATGCAAAACTGAATTTCACATCCAAACAACTGACCATCAATTTCAGGTCGGAAGAAATCAACCTGAGACAAGTGGCCGAACTATTAGATTCTATCGGTTATGGCCCTCAAATCAGCTTAAATGACAATGACGCCAAAGAAAAGCCAAAAAAGGAATACAACAAGTCCCTATTGATAAAAATGGGCATTGCTGGATTTTGTTTTGGCAATATCATGCTCCTAAGTTTTCCGGATTACCTTGGGCTGACAGGGATTGAAAAGGAGTATAGCCAGTTTTTCAGGTACCTCAATCTGATACTTTCAGTGCCAGTGGTATTTTATGCTGGCAGCGATTACTTCACTTCGGCTTTAAAGAGTGCCAAACAGAAATTCGCCAATATAGACGTACCGATTGCAATTGGCTTGTTTGTGCTTTTTGTACGCAGCGCTTATGAAGTGATTGCGCAAGTTGGCCCGGGCTATTTTGATTCACTTGTAGGGCTTGTATTTTTTCTATTGATAGGAAAATGGTTTCAGGATAAAACCTACTCCGCATTGTCGTTCGATAGAGATTACCAATCTTATTTTCCTTTGGCCATTCAAAAGAAAATAGAGGATGGCTTTTTCCCTGTACGCGTAAAGGAATTGGGCAAAGGAGATGAAATCATGGTCAGGAATGGAGAAGTACTTCCAGCCGATGCCATTTTAATCGATGATTTTGCCTCGATTGACTACAGTTTTGTAACGGGTGAGTCTGTGCCTGTGATGAGAAAGAAAGGCGACTATGTTTATGCAGGAGGAAGGCAAATAGGAAAACAAGTACGCTTTATTGTTCAGAAAGAGGTTTCTCAGAGCTACCTCACCCAATTATGGAACAACGATGCCTACGCTAATAAAGAAGTTCAATTAAGCCTCATCGATAAAGTAAGTAGGTACTTTACTGTTTTGGTGTTGGCCATCTCGATTGGCGCTGCCATTTATTGGCAGTTGAATGACCCAACGCAAACTTGGTTGGTGTTTACCTCGGTATTGATCATTGCCTGTCCCTGCGCTTTGGCCCTTTCAACTCCTTTTACTTTGGGCAGTATTATGCGGGTTTTTGGCCGAAATCACTTCTACTTAAAGAATGCCGAAGTAATCGAGCAATTGAATTCCACAAATACCATAGTGTTTGACAAGACAGGCACGATCACTGAAACTCAAGGCCAAGCGATAGAATTTGAAGGTAATGAACTTTCAGAAGCTGAATTGGCAATGATTGAAGCGGCAGTCGCCAATAGCACCCATCCACTCAGCCGTTGGATCAAAGAATTTGCGCATTCCGATGATTTTAACTATCGCGTAGAGTCGTTCCAAGAAGTCGAGGGCAAGGGCCTTTTGGCAAGCATCAGTGGGGTGGAGGTAAAGTTAGGTTCTGCTACCTTTTTAGGGGTGGAAAAGAAAAATTTAGAGAATTCAACCCAAGTGCATGTGTGCATTGGTGCACATTATAAAGGGTTCTTTGTTTTTCATTCTTATTACAGAAAAGGACTTTCAGGATTGTTGGAACAGCTAAAATCCAGATTCCAATTCTACATTCTTTCAGGAGATAATGATCGCGAAGCCAAAAAACTGAGCACGATTTTTCCTGAAGGAGCCATTATGAAATTCAACCAGAGTCCAGTTGATAAGTTAGAAGCGGTAAAGGAAATTCAAGCGAACGATCGCAGGGTAATTATGCTTGGTGATGGATTGAATGATGCCGGAGCCTTAAGACAAAGCACCGTGGGCATAGCCGTTGCCGAAGATGTATCTCTTTTTTCCCCCGCCAGCGATGCCATATTGAAAGCTTCGGAACTAGTGAATCTTGATAAGCTCATCTCATTAGCAAGCCAAGGTAAATGGGTGATCATTGCCAGCTTTGTATTGTCGCTGCTGTATAATGTGGTTGGGATTAGTCTTGCCGTGGCAGGAATGTTAACGCCTTTATTTGCGGCCATTCTGATGCCTTTGAGCAGTATTTCAGTGGTGGTTTTTACCACTTCTATGATCAGCCTGCTTTCCAAAAAATTAAAATTGAAATGATATGTCTGTAATACTAATCCTCATATTGATAAGCTTGGTAGTTGCGGTGGTCTTCCTGTCCGCATTTTTCTGGGCGGTAAAATCAGGTCAGTTCGATGATACCTATTCACCATCGGTGAGAATGCTCTTCGATGATAAATTAAAAAAAGACAAAAAAGCGAACCTATGATATCCTTGATCAAAAAATACGATGTTCCGGTGCCAAGGTACACCAGCTATCCAACGGTGCCAGCGTGGGATCTAACCGGGTTCGCTAAAGATGGCTATGAGTCTAGAGTGCGTGCTGCTGTGAAAGAAGCACAAGATGGAATAAGCCTTTATATCCATTTGCCTTATTGCGAATCACTTTGCACATACTGTGGTTGCAATACCCGAATTACAATTAATCATAAAGTGGAGCGACCATATATCGAAGCCGTAATTGCTGAATGGAAATTGTATTTAGAGGTTTTTGATGGAGAGCCTGTCATTCGGGAAATACATTTAGGTGGAGGAACCCCAACTTTCTTTTCTCCAGAAAACTTGAAGTACCTTATTGAGTCTATTCTGGAAACGGCACAAGTACATAAGGATTATCAATTCAGTTTTGAAGGGCATCCTAATAATACCACTTTTGAGCACCTTCAAGCACTTTACGAAGTCGGATTTACAAGGGTGAGTTTTGGCGTACAGGATGTTGACTTTAAAGTGCAAAAAGCCATTAATCGCCTTCAACCTATAGAAAATTTAGAAAAAGTCACCAAATGGGCACGTAGCATTGGTTATACCTCAGTGAACTTTGACTTGATTTATGGCTTGCCTTTTCAAACCCTCTATGGCATCAAAAATACAATTGATGTAGTGGAAAGCTTAATGCCAGACCGCATTGCCTTTTACAGTTATGCGCATGTGCCTTGGACACGACCAGGTCAACGCGCTTATTCTGAGGAGCATATCCCCATGGGCACAGAAAAGCACAAGTTAAACATAGTAGGTCAAGCGCTGCTCAAAGCGATTGGCTATGAAGCCATTGGTATGGATCATTTTGCCTTGCCGAACGATACACTTACAAAAGCAAGGGGCACAGGCAGGTTGCACCGTAATTTTATGGGCTACACCGAATCCAGGACCAGTTGTATGATTGGCTTAGGGGTATCTTCAATCTCTGATATTGGCACCGCTTACGCACAGAATGTGAAATCGGTAGAGGGCTATAGAGAAATTGTGGAAAAGGGAGAGTTACCAGTTTTCAAAGGTCACTTATTGACAAAGCAAGAATTGAAGACCAAAGAGGTAATTCTAGATATCGCCTGCAATGGGTTGATTCAACTCAATGATTTTTTGAATTTAAGCGAAGAAAAAAGGGAAAGTTTGATGGATATGGTAGGGGATGGATTGTTAGAAAAATTCTGCCTCAACTATCGTGTTACAGCCAAGGGAATGAACTTCTTGAGAAATATCTGTTCCATTTTTGACGAGTATTATCAGACTGAACAAGGGGAAAAACAATTCAGCCAAGCAGTATAAATTTTTAAATTCTAAAAGAGAAATTTCAAATCTCAAGGGTTTGGTAGATAGTGTAACCGCAAAGTTCGTGAAGGAGCGCAAGGCCCAGTTAAGTCATGCTGAAACTTTTTTTCAGCTGTGCATAGGTCACTCGGCACAGCCGAGCAACTGTAGGAAGCCATCCCCTAATGACTAATGGCTCATCCTGCGGAGTCATTTATCTAAAATACAATCTATCTTTTTCCTTTTTAGCTAGTTGAAACCCACTATTTAATTGCGTATTTTTCGTTATGACTTGGATCAAGCGCATTGGCTTTCTTACGGCATTTATAATCCCCGCGCTGGCGATTCTAGGCTTCTATTTAGGCGGCTGGTGGAATTACACTTCAATGGTGTTTATTTTCGTGTTGATTCCTTTAATGGACTACCTAATCGGAGACGATCCTGAGAATATGACGGATCAAGAGGCCTTGGTGATTGCTGAACAATTCTACTATCGCTTAATCACTTACGTTTGGGCTGTTTTTCAATTGGCTTTTGTGATTTGGGCTGTGATGATGGTGGCCTCAACTTTTTTGGCAACCTATGAATTAATTGGTTTTGTCATTAGTGTGGCACTTGTCACGGGTGGTATTGGCATTACGGTAGCCCATGAGTTAGGACATAAAAAATCTGCTTTAGAGCGTTTTTATGCCAAGTTGATTTTGATGACGGTTTGCTATATGCATTTTTATATTGAGCACAATCGAGGACATCATGTGTATGTGGCCACACCCAGAGATCCTGCAACAAGTCGCAAGGGAGAGCACTTTTATAAGTTTTGGTTCCGCTCGGTGGTAGGAAGCTATTTCAGTGCTTGGGAGATAGAGTTGACTGGCTTAAAAAGAAAGAGCTTAGGCTTTTGGAGCATGAAGAACAATATGATTTGGTTTAGCCTATTCCCATTGCTTTTCGCGGCATTATTGACTTTCGGCACGAGTATTTGGCAAGAGAGGCTCGTTTGGGAAGTGCCAGTTTTCTTTTTCGTGCAATCAATCCTCGCTTTCAGCTTACTGGAAATCGTGAATTACATAGAGCATTATGGCATAGTGAGAAAGGAAATTGCACCTGGTCAATATGAACGCGTAAACCCTATGCACTCTTGGAACTCTAATCACCGCCTGAGCAACTTTTTTCTCTTTCAATTGCAAAGACATTCCGATCATCATGCCAATGCCATCAAGCGTTATCAAGTGCTGAAGCATTATGATGAATCGCCTCAGTTGCCTTCCGGTTATCCGGCCATGATTATGTTAGCCGCTTTTCCACCGCTTTGGTTCAAATGGATGAACCCGAAGTTGAAGGAGTGGGAAGAGAAGGTTTATTTAACCAGATAATCAGAACTTTATTTCTTGTTGTTTGAACTCTCCAAAAGTGCTCATTCATATTTCAAATAACTCCATTAACTCCGTGGAGATCGGAACCTTAACTTTTGGAGAGGTTGGGCAGATTTAATTAAAAATGAGGCAGATAGCTTTAAGCAGAACGCTGCATTGTCGAGGCGACTTGTTTCTGATCCGTGCGTTTTGCATGATTTTTACGCTGGATATTGCCTACCATATTCGCTACTTTATTCCGAGACAATAAGCGAGGTAGAAAAGCACTCAACTTATTCCAAATACCAGGCACAGCGACTATTCTTCCTTTCATTACGCTTTCAAAAGCAAAAAGCGCAACATCTTCGGGTGAAGCAATATTGAATTTGATACTAGGGTCGTCATTGCCATTGGCCTTTGCAAAACCTGTTTTTGTCATGCCGGGGCAAAGTACAGAGGCATGAACACCAGTATCTTTCAGCTCATTGGCCAAAGCTTGAGTAAATAAAAGGAGGTAAGATTTCGAAGCGTGATACGTACTCATTAAGGGTCCAGGTACAAAGGCTGCAACAGAAGCATTATTTAAGACATACCCCTTCTTTCTAAAGATCATTCCGGGTAATAACAGTTTAATCAAGTGGCTGCTCGTAACGATATGCACGTTCAGCATTGCTTCATCCTTGTTCCAATCGGTTTCCACGAAATGACCAAAATTACCAAAACCAGCATTATTGAAAAGGATTTCAATGGTCAAGCCTGAATCCGAAATATGGTCATAGATTTTTTGAGCAATGCCTCTTTCTGCTAAATCACAAACGAAGAGGTCAATGAGTGTTGAAGGGAATGTGAGTTGAAGCTCTTCTTTTTTGCTATTTAATGCAGAAGAGTTAACGTCTATAAGCAATAAATTATAGCCGTTTTTTGCAGCAATTTTGGCGAACTCAAAGCCAATGCCTCCTGCGGCACCTGTGATTAGGGCGGTGTTATTCATGATTTGTTCTTCGCGCAAATGGGTAATCGCTGCTGTTTTGAGTTGCCAAGATACGGAAGCCAAAGGAATTCTTAAAATTCACGCCACTTCGAGAGAACATGGCATGAAAAAAGAGAGCCGCAAACGTCTTTTGCGGCTCATAAAACAAACTAAACTTAATCAACTATGTAATCAATCAAGTTTACACTGTAGAATATTATTGAATCGTAAAATTGAAACTTACGCTAATGTCAGTTTCTCCTCCTGCGTTTGTCGGGTCTCCACTGCTAACACCTTGAGCCGACTTGTTTGGCTCATGAATTAACAGTACTTGCAAAGTTCCCGTGCTGGCAGCTGCTGTTGTTACCAAACCCGACAAGCCAAGAGGACGATTGTTTGAATCGGTGTCGGAATATTGATAACTCATATTCAATGTATTACTAACTACAAAAAAGACTTGATGTTCATCTGATTCCTCACTCACCTCTTCCGTAATGTTTTCAGCAGGGCTTTCGGCCTCATTTAAAAACTCGACAGTTACGGAATACGTGCCGTTCGCTTGAAGAGTTACTGGGTTTGTGATGACTGGATCATTGCCTCCTGGGCCATCAAGATCGGTAAAGGTAGCCGTCACAGTTTCAGAGGTGGTGCCCGTGCCCGCAAAGGTCAAGCGCAAGGTGGTGATAAGTTCTTCCTCATTGACTGGTGCAGGATCGTCTGAACCACAGCCTACGGCCAACATGAGGGAAGAAATAAGACAAAAAGTAGCGAAGGATTTGCTCTTGAATTTCATGATAAAATCGGTTTGTTGATAATGTTTATGCAACATTAGTGCATTTGCAACTCTGTTGCAAACATCTTGAAAGGTTTTATCTGTTTCTTCTATTAACGGTTTATGTAAGTACTACCATAGATAAATTAGGGCTTTTTAAAAGTGAATTTCAGAAAGTGGTTTTTTATTTTTAGATTAACCTAAAAATAATATATTTGTAATCTAAATATATTGATGATATGGTCAAAAAAATTTGGTGCATATGTCTTTTGCTCATCACTCCATTGGTGGCTTTTGCTCAAAAGGGAAACGTCACAGGAAAGGTGAGCTTTGATCAACAACCAATTGAGTCTGTGGCGTTGGCCATAAAGGGCCAGCCTTATGGAGCCGTAAGCAATGCGGAAGGAAGTTTTAGTATTAATGAACTGGCCGTTGGTAAGTATCAACTTGTTGCTTCTTTTATTGGCTTTAGGAATGTTGTTCTTGAAGTTGAAATCTTAGCAGGGCAAACAGTAGAGGTGTTTATCGAACTAGAAGAAGACGAAAGGCTATTAGATGAGGTAGTGGTTTCTGGCACAATGAAGGAAGTGAGTAAGCTCGAAAGCCCAGTTTCGGTGGAGGTTTATTCAGGTGCTTTTTTCAAAGCCAATCCAGCACCTTCTGTTTTCGAGTCGATGCAAAATGTCAACGGAGTGCGGCCTCAATTGAATTGCAATGTGTGTAATACTGGCGATATCCATATTAACGGACTTGAAGGGCCATATACCATGATCCTCATTGATGGAATGCCAATTGTCAGTGGCCTTTCTACGGTTTATGGTCTGACGGGAATCCCACAAGCCATGATTGATAGGGTAGAAGTGGTTAAGGGGCCAGCTTCAACACTTTATGGTTCTGAAGCTGTGGGTGGTTTAATCAATTTAATTACGAAGAAACCCAAGAATTCGCCAGCCTTTTTTGCGGATTCCTTTGCGAGCTCATGGGGCGAAATCAATACAGACATAGGTGCTCGATTAAAAGCGGGAGATAAAGTAGATGGCTTGCTAGGTATAAACTACTTCAACTATCAAAATCCAATTGATAATAATGGAGATGGTTTCACGGATGTAACACTTCAGAATCGTTTCTCTGTATTTAACAAATGGAGTTTTAATCGCAAGGAGAATCGAGTTTTTTCCTTGGCGGGTCGCTATGTTTATGAAGACCGCTGGGGCGGGGATATGAATTGGGGCACTGATTTCCGCGGAGGAGATCAGGTGTATGGCGAAAGTATTTATACTGGTCGATGGGAGGTCTTTGGGGTGTATCAACTTCCTGTCAAAGAACATGTTGAGTTTCAATTCAGTGCGAATAATCACATACAGAATTCAGTTTATGGCAATCTTAGCTATTTAGCCGATCAATTTGTGGGCTTTGGGCAATTGACATTGAACAAGAGGGTTGCCAAAAATGACTTGCTCTTTGGCTTGGCTTATCGCTATACCACCTATGATGATAATACTCCTGCAACGGCTACTTTGGATTTGCAGAATCAACCCTCAATCACACATTTACCAGGTGTTTTCGTTCAAAACCAATATGAAATTAATACCCAGAATCAGCTGTTGATGGGGCTGAGGTATGATTACAATTCGCGACATGGGAGCATTTTTTCTCCTCGCCTGAATTACAAATGGAACAGTGCAGATAGAAACAATGTGTTGAGATTGAGCATTGGCAATGGTTATCGGGTGGCCAATGTTTTTACAGAAGATCATGCCGCACTTTCAGGAGGAAGAGAAGTGCTTTTTGTGGAGGAATTAAGGCCAGAAACCTCTTGGAATGCCAATCTAAATTTTGTCAGGAAAATAATGACACGTCAGAATGCATTCATTGATATTGATTTTAGCGCATTTTATACGCGTTTTCAAAACAGAATCATTGCGGACTATGATACCAACCCAAACCAAATCATTTACGATAACCTCAACGGCCATGCGATTTCAAGAGGCGCTTCTCTTAATATAGATTTCTCATTTTTATCGGGTTTGAAAGTTTTAGCTGGAGCTACTTTTCAGGATGTCTTTGCAGTAGAAGATGGTATTGAGATAGATCAACTACTCACCGAACGATTTTCTGGCGTTTGGACGATTAGTTATGCATTCCCGATCTCAGGATTGAAAATCGATTATACTGGCAATGTATATGGGCCAATGCGGCTGCCTGTCCTTGGTGATTTAGATCCTCGGGCTTCCGAATCTCCTTGGTGGAGCCTCCAGAACATTCAGTTGACAATGCCGATTGGTCAGAAGCTAGAGGTTTATGGAGGTGTCAAAAACCTTTTGAACTTCACGCCTCCAGCGAATAGTATTGCCAGGCCGTTCGATCCTTTCGATCGACAAGTGGAGTTTGATGCTTCTGGTCAAGTGATCCCAACAGCTCAAAACCCCTATGCTTTGACCTTTGATCCTTCTTATGTTTTTGCTCCCAATCAAGGCATTCGTGGCTTTTTTGGGCTAAGAATCGAGTTGAAATAAAAAAGGCTACCCGTTTGAGTAGCCTTTCAATTTCTAATGCTTAAACTGTTTAGTTCAAATGATTTTGAACAGGGACATAAGGCAAATTGAATGCTTCAGCAACCGCTTGATAAACCACGTCACCTTCAATTACATTCAGTCCTAGTTCCAATTCTTTATTGTCTTTACAAGCTTGTTTCCATCCTTTGTTAGCCAATTGAATAGCGTAAGGTAGCGTAGCATTTGTCAATGCGATGGTAGAAGTATAAGGAACAGCACCCGGCATGTTCGCTACGCAATAATGAACGATATCATCAATAATGAAAGTTGGATTTTCGTGAGTAGTTGGTCGACAAGTTTCGATACAACCTCCTTGATCTACAGCAACGTCAACCAAAACAGTACCTGGCTGCATTTCTTTTAACATATCGCGGGTAATCAAGTTTGGTGCTTTTGCTCCTGGAATAAGAACCGCGCCAATGATCAAGTCCATCAAAGGAAGTAGCTCACGAATGTTGACTTCGTTAGAATATCTTGTTACCACGTTTGGAGGCATGATGTCATTCAAATAACGGAGACGATCAAGGTTAACGTCCATGATAGTCACTTGAGCGCCAAGACCTGCGGCCATTTTAGCAGCTTGAGTTCCTACCACACCACCACCAAGTACCAATACTCGGCCAGGGCTAACACCCGGTACACCACCTAAGAGAATACCTTTTCCTTTGATTGGTTTTTCAAGATATTTTGCACCTTGTTGCGTTGCCATTCTACCCGCTACTTCAGACATCGGAACGAGCAATGGAAGTGATCTATCTGCTTTTTCTACCGTTTCGTAAGCCAAACAGATTGCCTTATT
This sequence comes from Cytophagales bacterium CG12_big_fil_rev_8_21_14_0_65_40_12, assembly GCA_002786855.1. Taxonomy (GTDB): domain Bacteria; phylum Bacteroidota; class Bacteroidia; order Cytophagales; family Cyclobacteriaceae; genus Roseivirga. Next base: position 6,708 of record PCUU01000064.1, on the reverse strand, counting down.
GGCGATCATAGCTTTAGTTAATGGTTCGTAAGAAGCAAAGTGGAAGTAAGTGAATAGTAATTGACCTTCTTTAATTAGTTTATATTCTTGCTCGATCGGCTCTTTTACCTTCATGATCATTTCGGCAATGTCATAAACTTCTTCTATTGTAGGTAAAATGTTTGCGCCAATCTTCTCATAGAATTCATCAGGGAAGCCACTGTTAAATCCAGCGTTATGTTGTACATAAACTGTGTGTCCGCGCTTAATAAGCTCTAAGGCACCACCTGGGGTCAAAGCAACCCTGTTTTCATTGTTCTTAATTTCTATAGGTACACCAATGATCATGATAATAGAATTTGATTTTCGAGGCAAATATAGTAACCTCGACTTCAAACGTTTGCAATCTTCAAGAAAAATCATCTCGTGAATCTCAAGAACATTATTTGGCAGGTTAACCACATGTTAAGACAACATTTTTGCTTCTTCAAAAATGGCGTAATAAAGTTTTGTTAAAACTAATATTACAAAATATAAAATTGAAATATTAATTATTAAAAAATAATATTTGGATTGACTGATTGAATAAATGCCTTTACCAAATTTGATTCGTATTTTTAAAATACTATTTTTGTTAATCTTCGGATAAAAGAGCCATCTTAAAACTTTAAATAAAAGGAACGTGGGAGCTACCAAAACGGATAAAAAAATCAGCATTGGAGTGGAAGAAATCCTGAATGACTATCGATTGGCCTGCGAGAGCAGAGAGGCCAGTTTGATGGGAAGGAAGGAAGTTTTCATGGGCAAAGCCAAATTCGGAATTTTCGGAGATGGTAAGGAAGTAGCCCAATTGGCCATGGCCAAAGCTTTTAAGAATGGTGATTTTAGATCTGGTTATTACCGCGATCAAACTTTTATGTTGGCGATTGGCCAACTTACAATTCAAGAATATTTCGCGCAGCTTTATGCACACACCAGCGTAGAAGCGGAGCCTTCAACAGGCGGTCGTTCAATGAACGGTCATTTTGGTAACCGACTTTTAGACGAAGAAGGAAATTGGAAGCCTCAAACTTCAATGAAGAATTCAAGTGCTGATATTTCTCCTACTGCTGGCCAAATGCCGCGTTTGGTAGGATTGGCATACGCTTCAAAATTATACAGACAAAACAAATCACTTCACGAGTTTACCGATTTTTCAATTCAAGGAAATGAAGTGGCATTTGGTACGATAGGAAATGCTTCTACTTCTGAAGGCCCATTCTTCGAATCAATCAATGCAGCAGGTGTGCTTCAGATTCCATTAGTAATGGCCGTTTGGGACGATGACTATGGTATTTCGGTTCCAAAAGAATTCCACACTACGAAAGGCAGTATTTCTGAATTTTTGGCTGGAATGCAGCGTACCAAAGACAAAAAAGGATACGAAGTATTTGTAGTAAAAGGCTGGGATTACCTTGGCTTGATCGATACGTTCAAGAAAGCTGCTGAAATAGCAAGGACAGAGCATGTGCCTACTTTTGTACATGTGGTGGAGATGACACAACCTCAAGGTCATTCTACTTCGGGTTCTCATGAAAGATACAAGTCAAAAGAAAGACTGGAATGGGAAGCCGATTTCGATTGTATTAAGAAATTGAAAGAGTGGATTCTAGAGAATGAGTTTGCTCGGGAAGCTGATTTAGAAAGCATTGAAAAGAAAGCCAAAGAAGCTGCTAAAGCTGCGAAAACTGCTGCTTGGAATGCTTTTATGGTCGATATTAATGAAGAGCAAAATGAGGCCATTGCTAGAATAGAGCACTTAGCTACGGCAAGTAATTTCAGTGGTCAAGTATTGCAAGTTGCTGCAGACCTTAAGAAAACAATGAATCCTATTCGTATGGATTCTGTAAAAGCTGTCAAAAAAGTACTGCGACTTACTAGAACGGAGCAGCTTAATGAAAGAACTGAATTAGTAGAATGGTTGAACGTGCTTTCAGCGAATAATGAGGAGCGTTTTAGTTCTCATGTTACCAGTCAATCAGCGCAGTCAGCTTTGAAGATTGAAGAAATTAAGGCTGAATTCTCTGATGAATCACCTTTGGTAGATGGTAGAGAAGTGCTTCAAGCTTGTTTTGATGCGGCTTTATCTCGTGATCCAAGGGTTTTTGCGATTGGAGAAGATGTTGGGAAGATTGGTGATGTAAACCAAGCTTTTGCGGGCTTACAAGCAAAACATGGCGAATTAAGAGTAACCGATACTGGTATTAGAGAAGCCACCATTATTGGTCAAGGCATAGGCGCGGCATTGCGCGGATTGCGTCCGATCACAGAAATACAATATTTAGATTATTTGCTTTACGCTATCCAGATTTTATCAGATGATTTGGCATCATTGCACTATCGTACTGCCGGTGGACAAAAAGCACCATTGATTATAAGAACTCGCGGTCACCGTTTAGAAGGTATTTGGCATTCAGGTTCACCAATGGGGATGATTTTAAGTAGCCTCAGAGGAATTCATGTGTTGGTGCCAAGAGACATGACACAAGCAGCAGGTTTTTATAATACTATGTTGAAGTCGGATGATCCAGCCTTGATCATAGAGTGTTTGAACGGCTATCGTTTAAAGGAACGCATTCCAAATAACATCGGAGAGTTCACCTTGCCTTTGGGTATTCCTGAAATATTGAAAGAAGGTACTGATGTCACCATCGTTACTTATGGTTCAATGTGTAGAATTGTAATGCAAGCAGCTCAGGAACTTGAAGAAATCGGTATTTCGGTTGAAGTGATCGATGTCCAAACTTTACTACCATTTGATGTGCATCATTCCATTGTTGATTCTATTAAAAAGACCAATCGAGTAATTTTTGCGGATGAAGACGTACCTGGAGGTGCTTCTGCCTATATGATGCAAAAAGTGGTGGAAGAGCAAGCTGCCTATTTCCATTTGGATTCACAGCCTGTCACCATTGCGGCTAAAGAACACAGACCGGCCTATGCTTCGGATGGTGATTATTTCTCTAAACCAAGTGTAGAAACGGTATTCGACAAGACCTATGCTTTGATGAGTGAAGTGGACCCAATTAAATTCCCAGCGCTATATTAATTTTGGTCATTGGTCATTGGTCATTGGTCCGATGACTTTTATAATGAACCAGTCTAACACGCTTAATCTGCGCGTGGTCATTTTATGAATTGGTATTTGTTTGACGAGCAACGGATCGGTGATATGGAGCGGACGCAGCGATAGCAAGCCTGATCTCATATCACTTGTTATGCAGGGTTACATTCCTTTAGTTTTCTTTTGAATTGCTCTTTCTATCATCCTATATAGTTGCTCGTCATGGTTTTCGTTCACAAATTCACCATCATTTAGGTAATCAGCCCATGTTTGCCCTGAAATGTCTGAAGGCGGTTTCTTTTGTCCCTTTAATTTGATTGGCAACACTCTCTTACCCCATGTTAGAGCTACTCCTAATTCAAGCATTACGTTTGGATTCAAATCTGAAGTTTCAAAAATCGCAATATCTGATGAAATTATATCCCTAGCAATTTGGTTGAAAAGATGTTCACCATAACCAGCTCCAAGTTTTACAAAGTCCAATTCAAACTTGTTGGTTTTCGGATCTGAATTCCATTTTCTCAAAACATTTTCAAACTGATTTTTAATTGCACTAGTTAGTTTCTCGCTATTATAATATTCACTTTCAAATTGGTATCCCATTACCACTATTAGTTTTTGGGAGTCATTGATTTTCATTTGAGTATATTCCCAATCTTCATCTGAAAAACCATATGGTGATCCTGCCGCTAGTGGTTGTTTGGCTACAATATCAGATTCCGCTTTTCTTGAGTCTGTAACATTTTCACTTTTTAGTAGCTCTTGGTAAATATGTCTACCCTTTGCATTTAACTCAATTTGACCAAACATATATGGATGTGTACCCATCCAATTAAGTCTTTCAATTAAGTCTCTATCTGCTAAAAACTCCACGGCATCATTAATGTCATCTGGAGTTAGTTCTATTAATGAACTAACTTCGTGCCCCTCATAGGCTCTTCTACCTGCTTCATTCTCCTTATTGTAAAGGGCAATCAATAAGTTAGTAGCATTTTCTTCTATACTCATATTATTTTTTTATGATCCTGCATAGCAATTGGGTAAACACCATGGTGTGTTTACTCCCACTATGTTTTTTTTCAATCTAGCAAGTTTTTGATCTTGTTAAAAGAGTTAAGAGCAACATGGGTAAACCCCGAAGCTTCGTGGCTGTAGTTTTTATTGAATTATGCCATAGCAGTGATTGAATACTTCTTAAGTCTGGTCCATTTTATAGTAGGTGAGAAGCAAAACTCAAGACAGTGGTCCGACCACTCCAAGTGGTCAGACGACTCTATTTACATACTTCTATCTTCTTTCATCATTGTTTACCTTCGGGAATTTCGTTGAAGGCCGTTTCACAATTATGTTTATAAAATCACTTATAAATCCAAAATGGCAGTAAGATTTTCAGAAGTTACAGGTGCCGAAACATGTTGATGAACCACTTTCCAGCCGTTTTCGAATCTTGAAAATCCAACAGTAATTCTATTTTTCATTTTCCTTAATACCGCCCCTTGAGTATTTATAGCTTGAAATTCTATCAACCCACTAGCAAATCCATTTGTATCTGATTTGAACACTTTAATCATTTCAAAATCAACTTTCACTTTTTCTTCTCCCAAGGATGATAGCTAATTTTCAATTTCAGGTGTCCATTCATTAAGGGTTTTATAGTACCCTATGTCCCACATGTCAAATGATACAACCTCATTATCATATAGTTTTAATAGCATGGTTGCATCTTTTTGCCAAACTGCATTTTTATAGTCTTCAAAAAAATCTTCAATTTCCTTCATTGGTTTAGTCTGATTATTTCTGGTTTAATGTCATTATTTTTGGCTAGTTGCGAATAAGCAGATAGTGATCTAAAAGTTGTCACTATACCATTTGTAGTTTTATACACAATCTAAGGGATTATTTGTTGTATAAAAAGTTTCGATGGGCAGATGGATATTCCGCGAATCTGAGGGTCTGTGGTTTTTAATGAATTATGCTCTAGCAGCGATTAAATACTTCTTAAGTCCGGTCCGTTCTCGAGTAAATGAGTAGCAAAACGCAAAACAGTGGTCAGACCACTTCAAGGTCTTCGAATTCTAGACCCTTCGTGCCTCAGGGAAAGAAAGCTTTTCATGGTTGACACTGAGCTAAGGGCTTACTTCTTACTTCTTATTTCGGTCTTCGTCTTCCATCTTCGGACTTCCGTCTTCCGTCTTATCAAGACCTTATTAGCCTTCTATTCCTAATCAATGCGATGATAGAGAAGACGATCAAGGCCATGGACAAATAATGAAAGCCGCCACGGATTGAGCTTAGATTGATGATGGGTTGAAACATAAGGGGAGAAGCAAATTGGCCTAGGAAAATAAAGGTGGTAAGGAGTCCTAAAACTCGTCCGCGTACTTTTGGCGAAGCCAGTGTAACCAAACATAAATTAGAATTGGGCATCACTAAACCCGAACCAAGTCCTGCCAGCAGTAAGCCCGGGTAAACCCAAGCATAACTTGTCGCAAAAGAGACTGCCATGTAACCCAAGCCCATGATCAAAAAGGAAATCCCGTAGATCTGATAATGCGTTAAACGGTTTTTGAATTTTTGGTAACTAAAAGACATGCTGGCCGCGAAAAGCATACTGGCTGAAAGGGCAATTCCTGTAGCCATATTGCCAACGTTATCGATTTCCTGAATCAAGAAAGGAATTTGTACGGGCATCATATAAAAAACCGCCATGCCCAAGAAAGAAATCAAATAGATCGTCCAAGCAAGCTTTGGTATTTTCTCTTTTACTTCATCCTTTTCTAATTTTCGCCCACTGCTATCAGGTTCTTTCAAATAGATTAAAACCATAGGAATGGCTAGGGCGGCCAATCCATAAATCAAGAAAGGATATCTCCAACTGATATCTGCCAAAAAACCTCCCGAGCTAATGAAAATGGTGCCCGAAAGCGCCATAATTCCGGCTTGAGTTCCTAGGAATTTCTGTCTTTCATTGCCCTCAAAATAGTCGCCAATCAACGCCACCGCGGTCGTCATAATGCCACCCACCGCAATGCCTAAAAAAGCACGCCCCACAATGATCGCGCCCAGCGTATTCAAATAAAGACCTGAAGTTCCTGCAATTGCATAAAGCAACAGCATAGCGACCAGAAGCTTGATCCTTCCAAATTTATCAATGATCCAACCCGAAAATGGGGCGGTAATCGCAATGAACAAACCCGGGATAGTAAGCACAAGCTTCACTAGCGTTTCGGCAGATGGATTTCCTGGAAATGCCTTGGTCATTTCGGGCAGGGAGGGAGCAATGGTTGCTCCAGCCATTACGGTCATCATGCTGCAAAAGAGAATGGTGACCTTGGCGAGTTTTTGATTTTTGAGCTGCAATATTTTTGTGGTTGTAAGAAAATCCAACTCCGTGCAAAGTCAGAAAGTTCATTCACAAAAGTGTTATGTAGCAATTAATGTTTTGGGCTATTTAAATGATTTGCTCTTTGGAGTAGAATCTCATTTTATTCAAGAGTTTATTCAAGGTAAGGGCTTCTTCTTCGGTAATGTTGCACATCACATCATCAAGTTTGCCGATATTCTTATCGATTTCGGCCAACAGTGCTTGCCCTTTTTCATGAATAAAAGCCTGAATTAATCTGGCA
>PCUU01000025.1 GCA_002786855.1 Cytophagales bacterium CG12_big_fil_rev_8_21_14_0_65_40_12 | reverse complement strand
CAACACTATTCCCCTCTATTAAGAGGGGTTAGGGGAGTGTTTTTCACTAAACAATTGCTTAGATTTTCAATATAAATCACCTCCCTTACCCTCCTCAAGGAGGGAATGCATTGCAGGTGAAATTTGACTTTCCGCTAAACCATCCATCGTCTTTATGGCTAAAACATTCAATCTACCTGAAACTTATTCCCATCTATAAAAGGGGTTATAGCTGTGTTTTATTCTTTTCAAAAGCATCGATATATTCTTCAATGGCAATCAAAACAGAGTGAAGATCATACTTAACTGTATCATCACTAAACCTGAGAAAAGTAATTCCTAAAGCTTCAATTCTTTCTTGACGATCTCGATCATTTCTCCTTACATTTTCCCGATCATGGTAACTACCATCAATTTCAATAGCGAGCATTAAGTCGTAACAAAAGAAATCGACTATCCAGTGAAGTATTGGTTTTTGACGATGGAAGTCATAACCTCTACGCTTACCTTTTTTAAGTTCGTTCCATAATAACACCTCGGTAAGCGTACTGTTGTTTCTGAGATATCTAGCTTTCTCTGTGAGTTCCTTGTCGTAAGTTATTTTTGGTTTAAACGGGTTCATGCCATGACATTCTTTTCACCTCCCTAACCCTCCTCTAGGAGGGAATACATTGTTAGCTAACAATTTATCTTTTCCATAAAACATGTATTCCTAGTCAGGGCTGAAAAATTTGTACTCCCTCAACACTATTCCCCTCTATAAGAGGGGTTAGGGGAGTGTCTATTAACTCTGGTGGCAAACTTATTAATATTACTCACCTCCCTGCCCTACTCAAGGAGGGATTACTTTATTGGTTGAATTTGGCTTTCCACAAAATCATACATCGTCTTTAGAGCCAAATTAATAATACCTCAACACTATTCCCCTCTAATAAGAGGGGTTAGGGGAGTGTTGTCAACAAACAATTGCCTGAATTTTTAATATTGCTCACCTCCCCGCCCTCCTCAAGGAGGAAATGCATTGCAGGTAAAATTTGACTTTCCGCTAAAAGATCCATCGTCTTTTGAGCCAAATTAATAATACCTCAACACTATTCCCTCTATAAGAGGGATTAGGGGAGTGTTTCGTTAAAAAACCTAAACCAGCATCTAGTCAAACAAACTGCCTGTGCTACCGGGTGCTTTGATATTCAAATGCTTATAGGCTAATTCTGTTGCTTCTCTTCCGCGAGAGGTGCGTTTGAGGTAGCCTTCTTGAATCAAAAATGGCTCGTAGACCTCTTCAATCGTTTCTGCCTCCTCACCTACTGCTGTGGCAATGGTAGAAATACCCACTGGTCCGCCTTTGAACTTCTCGATAATTGTTAAAAGGATTCTGTTGTCCATTTCATCCAAACCATGAGAATCAACATCAAGTGCATTCAGCGCCATTTCACTGATGGCTTTAGTGATGGTTCCTGTTCCTTTGATTTGCGCAAAGTCCCTCGTTCTTCTAAGTAAGTTGTTCGCTATACGGGGCGTACCTCTGCTTCTTCTAGCAATTTCATAAGCCGCATCATCGTCAATTGGAGTATTCAAAATTTCAGATGAGCGCTGAACAATACCAGTTAATAATTTAGCATCGTAGTATTCTAATCTTGCGTTGATTCCGAACCTGGCCCTTAAGGGAGATGTCAAAAGTCCTGAACGGGTGGTAGCACCAATTAAGGTAAAAGGCTCCAAGGTAATTTGCACCGATCTGGCATTTGGGCCAGAATCGAGCATAATATCAATTTTGTAATCCTCCATCGCAGAGTACAAGTACTCTTCAACAATTGGATTAAGTCGATGGATTTCGTCTATAAAAAGAACATCACCATGCTCAAGGTTGGTGAGTAAGCCAGCTAAGTCACCGGGTTTATCCAAAACTGGTCCCGAAGTAATGCGTAGCTCAGAATTTAATTCGTTGGCAATAATGTGGGAAAGCGTGGTTTTACCAAGTCCTGGAGGGCCGTGCAAAAGCACATGATCCAGAGGCTCGGATCTGCCCTTGGCAGCCAAAACAAAAACTTTAAGATTCTCTACAATCTTATGCTGCCCAGCAAAATCATCGAAACTGAGCGGTCTTAATGCCCTTTCAATGTCTTTGTCAACCGGGTTTAAACTTTCGTCATCAGCACTTAAATAGTCCTCGCGCATTCACCAATCTTTTTGCTAAGATAACAGTAAATCAATTCAAGGGATGAAAATTAAACCTTTTCAGGCCAAATTTATGACCCATTTCTACGCTCTGGGAAAAGGAAAAATTATCTTTGACCAAAATTTCGGTATGGACAAAAATATGCGCTCAAGAATCTATCTCCTCGTTTTGGTAATTGCCATTTTCGTGGTTTGGAACTACAGGAAGAACAAAGCTGCAAGTTCCTTTTACTTACAAGGTGTCACGATGGGCGTAATACCTTACAATATTAAATATCAGGACAAAGAACAGAGAGACTTTCAAAAGCAGATAGACTCATTATTGGTGGACTTCAACCAAGCGCTGTCTACATATGTTCCAAATTCCGAAATTTCTGTCTTTAATAAAGAAGGTAAGGTACGGTTCGACTTCCCCTATTTCCCAGAGGTTTTAAATGCAAGCAAAGAAGTTTACGAAAAGTCGGATGGCTATTTCGACCCTACCGTTGGCCCACTAGTGGATGCTTGGGGTTTTGGAGATGGAAAGAGCTTTAGTCTTGATAGTGCCCAAGTAGATTCCATTCTTGAATATGTAGGTTTTGAGAAAGTCAACTTCAGCGAAAGCGAAGTTTGGAAGTCAATTGACGGCATTAAACTGAATTTTTCTGCCATTGCCAAAGGTCAAGCTATTGATGTGGTTGCTGAATATTTAATAAAGCAAGGCATCGACAATTTGATGGTTGAAATTGGCGGAGAAGTAAGAGCAAAAGGTAAAAATGAAGAAGGTGAAATATGGACAATCGGCATTGAAATCCCTGATGAAAACCGTGTGGGTGGCCTATTTGATGCCATTATTTTAGAAAATCACGGCATGGCTACTTCTGGTAATTATAGAAACTTCAAAATAATTGAAGGAAAAAAAGTAGCACATACCATCGATCCAAAATCAGGTTATCCAAAAATGGTGACTCTTTTGAGTGCAACCGTAATTGCCCCAACTTGTATGTATGCCGATGCCTATGCTACTGCTTGCATGGCCATGGGATTGGAAAAAGCCAAAGCTATGATTCTAAATGATCCGAGTTTAGACTGTTATTTCATTTATGCCGATGAAAACGGTAATACACAAACCTATATCTCACCGAATTTAAAAGGCAAAACGACCAACAATTTATAGTGTCTCCTCTTTGTGGGAACCATTTGCGATAGTTTGGAATTAAATACCAATATTTGCACTCTTGTTGCATTAACGTTTAAGATTTGTTCGTCAACGTCACCATTCTGCTGCTTTGCGCCATTGTGCCGGGGCTGATTGTTTTTAGAAAAAACAACTTTAGTGAGATCAAAATCAAGTATTTCTTGGTTTTCGCTGGCGCTTACCTATTCTCGATGACGGTGATTCATCTCATTCCTGATCTATTCATGAGTGGAGAAAATCCGTTCACTTTGGGGCTCTATATTTTACTTGGCTTCTTTTTTCAAAAAGTATTAGAAAATTTCTCGAATGGCGTAGAGCACGGTCACATGCATTTGCATACCAAAGTTCCCGTAACTTATCTATTGATTGCGCTAGTAATCCATTCCTTTTTAGAGGGTTCTATTCTAACTGATTCGTTGCATTCTAACCATAATCCAGAGGCAGTATACAGCCATAGCAGCTCTCCTAAAATTCTTTTAGGCATTGTGATGCATAAAATACCTGCATCACTGGCGCTCATGGCACTGTTGGTAACTCAATTAAAGAGTAGAACAAAAGCTTTTCTGTTACTTCTAGTATTCGCTGTAAGTTCACCTTTGGGCTTGCTTACTTCAGAGTTTTTCAGTCATTCAAGCTTACTTTCACCAGAATACATCATCATTTTCTTCGCCATTGTAGCGGGTAGTTTCTTACAGATTTCAACCACCATTTTTATCGAAAGCGATCCCAACCATAAACTGGATTGGAAACGTTTTTCCATCTCACTTTTAGGTGCTGGGGCTGCCGTCTTGGCACAGTTGAGTTTTTAACCTGGCGTTTTAATACCCCCAAGCAACATCTCACTTGACTTCTCGAGTCTGCGGTCTTTGGTTTCTTGCTTTTTGGCGGAAGTAATCCAACGTACATATTCCTTTCGATTGGTGTAGGAAAGGGTATTGTAAAATTCTTCGGCCTTTGGATTAATATTAAGAAGAGCCTGAAGCTCATCTGGCACCTCCACAATTCGTTCTTCTGTATCTTTCTGTACAGTAACTAGAACCATATCACCTACGACTTTACCAATTGCCTGCCTTACATCGTTGCGCAAGATTAAGATATGACCTGCACCCATATTAGCGATTGAACCGCGGTATTCAACACCATCAAAAGTAGCTCTTACTTTCACCTGCCCTTTGGTACCGAATTCTTCTTCAACGTTAAAAGGAAGTGCCACACAAGCGGCCTCGAGCCATCGTTCGTCACCGCCTTGAATGACTGCTTCGAAGTGATAAATTTTTTCCATTTGTATGGTTTTAGAAAGTGTTTAAAATTAGGAAAAAATAGTGGACTCAGTTCTAGTCCATTGAATCACTGCTATTTGCAAAAGCCATAAACTTCCACTTAATTGATGATTGATAGACTTCATTTTTTAATCACCATGAAAGTAAGCGAAGACCACAAAGCCTATTGGCGGCAGAACCTCAAGTACCTTCTAACATTACTCAGTATCTGGTTTACGGTTTCTTTCGGCTTCGGAATTCTATTGGTAGATGAGCTGAATACTATTCGAATTGGTGGTTTTAAATTAGGTTTTTGGTTCGCGCAGCAAGCATCTATCTATGCTTTTGTGATCCTTATTTTTGTGTATGTCTGGTTGATGAACAGGCTAGACAAGAAATTTAAAGTGGAGGAAGAGTAATGGACGTTCAAACTTGGACCTACATTATTGTAGGCAGCACTTTCGCACTTTATATCGGGATTGCCATTTGGTCCAGGGCCAGCAGTACGAATGAATTTTATATTGCGGGAGGCCATGTTTCTCCCCTAGCCAATGGAATGGCGACTGCGGCAGACTGGATGTCAGCAGCTTCTTTTCTTTCTATGGCAGGAATTATCGCGTTTTCAGGCTATGATGGTTCTGTTTATTTGATGGGCTGGACAGGTGGTTATGTACTTTTGGCTTTATTGCTTGCCCCCTACCTCAGAAAATTCGGGAAGTTCACTGTTCCTGATTTCATTGGTGACCGCTATTACTCCAACACTGCCAGAACTGTGGCTGTAATCTGTGCACTTTTTGTTTCATTTACTTATGTGGCAGGACAAATGAGAGGTGTTGGCGTTGTTTTCTCAAGGTTTCTAGAAACAGATATCACCAATGGAGTTTTGATTGGTATGGCGATTGTCTTCTTCTATGCGGTGATTGGAGGAATGAAGGGAATCACCTACACCCAAGTAGCTCAGTATTGCATTTTGACTTTCGCCTTTATGGTGCCTGCCATTTTTATCTCTATTCAGCTTACTGGCAATCCTATTCCCCAATTAGGTTTCGGTAGTGATATGGTCGGCACGAACGTTCCGCTTTTAGATAAACTCGATGGGCTAATGACTGAATTGGGTTTCACCGCCTTTACAGATGGAAGTAAATCCACAACAGATGTTTTCTTTATCACGGCTGCATTAATGATTGGAACTGCTGGTCTTCCACATGTGATTGTGAGGTTCTTCACTGTGCCGAAGGTAAAAGATGCACGAGTTTCGGCTGGTTATGCTTTAGCTTTTATTGCCATTCTCTATACTACTGCCCCTGCCGTGGCGGCCTTTGCCCGAACCAATTTAATGGATACGGTAAACGATAAATCTTACACTGAAATCCCTGCATGGTTTGGCACTTGGGAAGACGCTGGACTCCTCGCTTGGAGCGATAAGAATAGAGATGGTAAAATTCAATATCGACCGGGCACTTTATTCAACGAGCAGCAACCCACTTTTCTAGAAAGTAGAGGTGCCAGCGGAGAAAGAGTCATCAGTAATCAGCTCAGCAATAACGAGAACGAACTCTTTATTGATAAAGACATCATGGTTTTGGCGAATCCAGAAATTGCCAACTTACCCAATTGGGTTGTTGCTTTGGTGGCCGCTGGGGGATTGGCAGCAGCACTTTCTACAGCTGCAGGATTATTGCTGGTGATTTCAACCTCCGTATCACACGATTTGGTAAAGAAGCAAATCGCACCCAACCTTAGCGAAAAAGGAGAATTATTAATTGCTAGAGTTTCTGCATTTATGGCGGTAGTCGTAGCAGGCTATTTCGGTATTAACCCTCCCGATTTTGTAGCGGCTGTTGTGGCTTTGGCCTTTAGCTTGGCTGCCGCATCTTTCTTCCCTGCTATTTTCTTAGGCATTTTCTATAAGCGAATGAATAAGGAAGGAGCCATTGCTGGAATGATTACAGGTTTGGGCATTACCACTTTTTACATGATGCGCTATAAACTGGGCTGGATTGGTGGCCCAACTACAAGTGCCGATTGGTGGTTTGGCATTTCACCCGAAGGCTTCGGAACAGTGGGAATGATTCTGAATTTCGTTGTAGCGTTAACGGTAAGTTATTTTACACCTGCACCTTCTGAGGAGATTCAGGATATGGTAGAAGAAATCAGAGTGCCGATTAAAGCTAAAGATTAAGAGCTTAAGACTTATCAATCCAAGAAGCTTTTCAGGTGTTGAAACCCTGTTGCATGCCTTTCTCCCTTACATTTAAGCATGGCACACGATCATCATCACGGACATCACCACCACCATCATGGTACTGAAAATTTGCGTGTTGCCTTTTTCCTCAACCTGTTTTTCACGCTGGTTGAAATAGTAGGTGGATTATATACCGGAAGTCTTGCCATTCTTTCAGATGCACTGCATGATTTAGGCGATAGCCTAAGCATTGGCCTTTCATGGTACTTCCAGAAGCTTTCTCAAAAAGGTGGTGACAAAAAATTTTCGTATGGCTATAAGCGCTTTTCCTTATTAGGCGCTGTCATCAATTCTGTAGTGCTATTTGTGGGCTCAGCAATTATTCTCACCAAAGCCATTCCTGCCCTATTCGATCCAAATACTGTCGATGCCAGAGGCATGATGTATTTAGCGATCTTCGGTATTATCGTGAACGGTGCCGCAGTATTGAAGCTTAGAAAAGGAAGCTCAATCAATGAAGAAGTGATTTCACTCCATTTACTAGAAGACGTTTTAGGTTGGGTGGCCGTTTTAATCGGAAGTTTGGTCATGATGTTTTGGGATTTGCCCATTATTGACCCAATTCTTTCCATTCTCATTGCCATTTTCATCATTTATAATGTGGTTAAAAATTTAAGAAAGAGTTTACTGATTATACTACAAGCAAGCCCGAGAGAAATCGATGTAGATGAAATCCGCCAACAACTCACTGCCATTCCAGAAATCATAGACATTCACGATTGCCATATTTGGTCAATGGATGGTGAGTACAATGTGCTTTCCGCACACTTAGTCATAGAAGAAAATCTTAGCCTCGAAGCAATCGCATCAATAAAAGTAAATGCCAAAAAACTACTCAAAAAGAATCATATCGATCATATCACCATCGAGTTTGAAGGCAAAGATGAGCCTTGTGAGGGCTGTTAAATTACTATTAAACCCATGTTGTTTGCTCTCTTAAAGCAAGATAGAAAGGGAACCTCTTTAATATTAGTACTATTCAGAGCCGAATTTTTATTCTGTACTTTTAAAAAATAATCCTTATTTAAGCAATCGCTAAAATAAGGATTCTTAAATTGGTACATGGAGGAAAGTACTTGCATAAGACAACAAGCGGATGTTTTGCAAATAAATCGCTGCATTAATACCGTTTCCGCATTAAAAGAGTCCTTCGATTATTTAGCAAATGGACTTTCGTTAGTTAGCAATAGTGTAAGGCTAAAAATACTTTTTCTAATATTTGTAGAAAAGAGACTTTGCGTTTGCGATTTAAGCGATATTCTAGGTATGAGCATTTCAGCTATTTCTCAACATCTGAAGAAAATGAAAGACAGAAATCTTATTCAAACTGAAAGAGAGGCACAAACAATCTTTTATTCATTGACAACCGAATATGAAAAAATGCTTATTCCGTTTTTTCAGATGTTAGATAAAAACAAAATTATGGTAACGACATGAAAAGCCAAAATAAACTAGTCAGTACTGGGTTACTTACTGCAATTACAGCTTCATTATGCTGCATCACTCCAGTGTTAGCTCTTATCGCTGGTAGCAGTGGTATCGCCTCTGCTTTCTCTTGGATAGAGCCATTCAGACCATACCTGATTGGTTTAACTATTTTGGTACTTGGCTTTGCTTGGTATCAAAAGCTAAAACCTCTAAAAGAAACAGATTGTGAATGCGAACCTAATGAGCGACCAAAGTTCATTCAATCAAAAACCTTTTTAGGAATTGTTACCGTTTTCGTTATCGTGATGATGGCCTTTCCATATTATTCGGGAGCCTTTTACCCTAAAGTAGAAAGGGAGATCATTGTGGTGGATAATTTCAATATTCAAAAAACAGAATTCAAAATTAGTGGAATGACATGTGAAAGTTGTGCAGAACACGTCAATCATGAAGTGAATAAGCTCAATGGGATTTTGATTACAAAAGCATCGTACCAAAATGGAAATGCTATGATAGAATTTGACAGAAGCAAGACCAACGAAGCAGAAATTGAGAACGCAATTAACTCAACAGGATATAAGGTAACTGACAAAAATAAGTACTAATGGAAGTTCAATTAAAGTCAGAGATTACATGTCCAAATTGTGGATATAAAAAAGTAGAAGACATGCAAACGAATGCATGTCAATACTTTTACGAATGCGAAAATTGTCAAAAAATGCTTAAACCCAATGACGGAGATTGTTGCGTTTATTGTTCTTTTGGCACTGTCCCGTGTCCACCTATTCAAAAAAATAAAAGTTGTTGTTAAGCCATGAAATCTGGTCGATTAATCTAACCTATTCCAGAGACGTTAATCAATGTCAGTCGTAAAAGGACGGATGAATGAATTAACTCAACACCGCAATATTTGGAATCACAATTTGACTACGCGAATAAGACAGTGCGCCTTCGTCCTTCAATTCGTTGATAATGGTGGTTACCGTTTGGCGCGAAGAGCTTATCAAACTGGCAATCTCGTTATGCGTCAAATAATTCTTGATCAACACGCCTTCGGGAGTGTCTTTGCCTTCGTTCAAAGCCCAAATTTTAAGAAAGTCTTTCAAGCGATCCTTTACGTCTTTGAAAACAAGGTTGGCATATCTGTGCTCTAGCTTTCTCAGTTTATCTCCAATTTTTTTGGTGAAGTTCAAGCATAACATTGGATGCTTTTCCATCAAAATCTCGAACTCGTCCATGGTAAAGGAGCAGAGGATTACTTCGCTTGAAAGGATCTCGGCATACTCGTGCGTAAGGGTCATTGTATTGAATGAAATTTCACCGAACAAGTCGCCCGTAAGAATGATGTCCTTGATCATTTCATTACCAGATTGATCCATTTCACTGATTTTGATTTTTCCGTTGATCAAAAAATAGAGTCGCTTTATCTCGTCATTGGCGAAATAAATGGTTTGGCCTTTCTTCATTCTTGTGAATTTAGAAATGTTGGAAAGGTCGTTGATTTGTTCTTTTGTAAGGTTTGAGAAAAGGTTATAATTCCTTAAATACCAGTACTTTACTTCTCTTTGCATTGCTCTTAAAGATTAATTACAATCTGAAAAACTGCTACGGCCAGTATAATGGCTCCGAGCACTTTATTGTAGTTCTTTGTTAATTTCATGTATACAAACTCCCTCTTTTTCGAGGTAAAAACCGCCACAATGTATTGCAGCAGAAAAGCTCCGGCAGCAGTCCCTATAACGAAGGCAGCTTGCACAGGCCAGCTTTCGTCCGATAATAGGTTGTTGCTCCTAAGGTTTGTAATAATGAAGAGCCAAAAAGGATATAATTGAGGATTTAAAATTCCGAAACTCATACCTAGCCACACGTGGTTTCCTTTTTTAAGACTGTTCTTATTACTCGCCTTGGCGGGCTTCTGAAATATCAAGTATATTCCAAAAACGAATAAGACTCCAATCGTTAGGTAGCGGAGGTAAGTATCCAAATGCTCGTATTTGCTCAGCAAATTCGAACTTCCGATGGCCAAAGCGCTATAAAGCAACTCTGGTAAACTTCCTCCAAAACCAAAAAGTATGGCAGATTTTTTATTGTATTCTAAAGCGGTCCTTATCGTACCGAAATTCACCGGCCCAAGTTGAACGGAACCAGCAAAACTGATTACGGTTGCTAGAAAAAAGGCTTGAATGATAAACCAAAGATTCATTGAACCGCATCTAATTGAACATTGCTTCTGTTGAAATGCGCCCGAACCAGCCTGATCATCTCAAAAAGCGGAGTCACTTTAACCCCATTCTTGATATTGGCCCTGCTCACCCTGAACATCATTTTCATATTCCTTGCCGTTTCACGATATGCCTTCCACAATGAGTAAGAAGGATCATAAATATGAGCAGGCTCAGAAGTAACCCCATTCAATTCAAGGATTTTAATGTTTTCGCCCTTGTAAAGGTCTTCGATGGATTTTACTTTCAGGTCGAACCTTCCAAAATAAAAGCCATCAATTTCCGAAGCTACATCATCAAAAACCTGTACCAGTTTGGGGTTCAGTAAGTTCATTCCACTTAAAAACTTAGTGCCTTTACAGTGGTTGCCAATTGGCTGTACATTGCGCCTTTCGCCCTTTGCCAAAACTTTGTTCAATTCAATACCAAGCTTCTTTTGTAAACCTTCCAGTTGAAAACGCGCCCTGTCATTTTCTTCCAACAAAGAGATCATTGTAGATTTTCCATCACCAATCACTGTCAAAAACTCCTTGGCCACTACGGAAGTAATACCTGTAATGTCTGAGTCAGGAAAGCGATAGTACAACACCCCAAGCTCGATTTCATAATCCACAAATTCTTGAATTATAAAATCTCCAGTTGCTGAATTAAGATAAGTTTGCAAGGCCTGCTGATCATCAATCTTCTCAACATCGTTCCCTCTTTCGCCAACATTCGGTTTGATAATCAAAGGAAAGTAAATCTGATTTTCGTTGATCAAAGCCAGTACATCGTCAATCGCTGCACTAGAATTGAAGAAGATTGTTTTGGGTAAGTACCTTTTATTGATTTTTTTGAGAATATCAATTTTTGATTCCCCAAAAACACCCCCATGTTCAATGCCGGGGTTAGCTGCTGTAAAGTAAGTGAATGATCTGGCCCTGATGGCCAAATAGATCCAATAGGGAACTAGCGGTAAAAAGAATAGCCAAAAAGGCCAATATTCGTAGTTCGACCACTTTACAAAAAACAGGGGTACTTTCCTTTTCTTCATTTCTAGCGTGAAAGATAAACAACCGTTTAAAATCTTATTAGATTCAACAGCACTTTAATATTTCTGCCATACTTGTCGTTTTGCCGTCTGCTAAACTGTCCTACCAAAGACAACCAACGTGCCAATAAAAAATATTACCATTTAACTTATTGATTATCTGTGTATTGACATTTTTATAAAGCTGAATCTTATCAAATTTTCTTAAATGTTATCACGATATATCGTGATATATTCGAAATAGAGTAATTCCAACAAAAGACAAGTAATCTAACCGACAATTGTGCTCAGCTCCACTGCCTCAGGCTTTTACAATTGAATGTTCTTTTGCAAAGCTTTGAATTGAAAAGAAGTCACGATATATCATGAAATAAATAATCTAAATTTCGGTGCTAAATTTGTAGACTTGGTCAATTCAAAAACAACATCCCGACATGAAACAATTACTTGCCCTGTGCATTTGTCTTTTTGCCCTGAAGCCCACTTATTCCTTGGCACAAAGCACAGCATCAACAGAAAAAACGGTGGTCATTACGCTCAATGACAAATCTGAAATTAGAGGCCTATTGATTGAAGAAGACGAGAGCAAAATCGTAATTCAAAACGATCAGCTTGGGCTTATTACTTTCCAAAAAACTGAAATCAAGCGCATCGCCAGGCTCAACGATAAAGGTTGGTCTGCAAACCCAAATCCCACCAAATA
The DNA here is from genome assembly GCA_002786855.1 of Cytophagales bacterium CG12_big_fil_rev_8_21_14_0_65_40_12. GTDB lineage: Bacteria > Bacteroidota > Bacteroidia > Cytophagales > Cyclobacteriaceae > Roseivirga. The sequence continues at coordinate 14,457 of PCUU01000025.1, read as the reverse complement.
TTTTCTTGGTCAGTCAGCCTATTCTTTGGAAAAGGGAGATGGATATTATCAGAATATCATGGCCCTTTTTAACTCTGTGCAATACGGTTTTACTGACAAGCTAAGCGGAGGTTTAGGAGTTGAGTTGATCACATTGAGTGCAGGAAATCCCATCCTTTATGCCAACTTAAAATATGCACTACCGATCACGGATAAGTTTAGAATGGCGGTATCCAGCAATTTCCTTACCCTAGTTGATGAAGGTAGCATTGGTTTTTTGAGTGGTTTGGCTACCTATGGAAGTACTGAGCACAATCTGACACTCGGAGCAGGCTATGGTATTGCGGGTGGTGGACTTACCAGCGATGCCGTGATTACAATAAACGGCATGACCAGAATTGCAAGAAGATTCTCTTTGCTTACAGAAAATTACATCCTGCCAGGAAATGGTGAAGCCGTGAACGCTTTTGGGATCAGATTGATCAATAAAAATAACACCATGGACTTTTTACTGCTGGAAGGCCAATTCCCTTTGGTTGATTTTGTTTTCAAGTTTTAAGCAGATTACCTGCCACGTTTGATGCCGAGTTTTTTCATTCTCGATTCAAGCGTGGTGGGTTTCATTCCAAGAATCTTAGCCGCTCCTTGATCGCCACTTACCCGCCAAGTGGTTTCATGCAGTACTTTCAAAATATAAGCCTTTTCGTGTTGGGCCAAAGTCACAAGCGCATCATCCTTTTGAGCGATATCCTTCTTACCCATCCATCCGCCAAGCTCAAGTTTCTGGTCTTGACTAACAATCAGTGCCCTCTCAATGACATTTTCTAATTCCCTGATATTTCCGGGCCAATCATAAGCTTGCAAGGATGTAATAACTCTTTTAGAAATATTGGTAATCCGCTTTCCCATTTGTCCGCTATATTTGTCTACAAAGTGCTTAACCAGAAGCGGAATGTCTTCTTTTCTATCCCTCAATGGAATGCTATGGATCGGAAATACATTTAGGCGATAGTACAAATCTGCTCTAAAGCGACCTTCGGCAACCTCCGCCTCCAAGTCGCGATTAGTTGCGGCTATGATGCGCACATTCACTTTGATAGTCTTCGTTCCACCGACTCGTTCAAACTCTCCCTCCTGCAAAGCCCTTAACAGCTTAGCCTGAAGCTCAATGGGCAGTTCACCGATTTCATCCAAAAAAATGGTGCCTCCATCCGCCAATTCAAATCTGCCTGACTTACGTGCCACTGCCCCCGTAAAAGCGCCTCTTTCGTGTCCGAAAAGCTCACTCTCAATTAGATTTGCCGGTAGCGAAGCACAGTTGACCTTGACTAAGGGACGTTTCTTTCGGTTGCTGATATTATGAATGGCACGAGACAAAAGCTCCTTTCCTGTACCAGATTCGCCTAAAACCAAAACGGTAGCATCCGTTTTTGCTACCTGCTCCACTTGGTTAAGCACCAGTTTGAACTTCGGGCTCTGGCTAATGATTTCTTCGAAATTATGCTCAATCTTGATTTCTTGTTGCAGGTAAGAATTCTCCGCTTCCAATCTGTCTTTAAGACTTTCAACCTCTTGAAGTGCCAACAATAACTTTTCATTTGCCGTATTTCTTTCAATTTCGAGACTTGCACGCTGGGCAAGAGTTTTTAGGATTTGGATTTCTTCATCCGTGATCTCTAACTCCTTCTCGCTAAAAATGGCAAGATGCCCAACGGATTGACCTTGTCTTGAATTAATTGGAAGCCCCAAATAACCTTCCACTGTAGCTTCTCTAGGAAAGGTATTTTTGACTCCCTTCTTTTGATAATAGGGCTCATTAGTTTCTAAAATCAGTTGACAGGGAGTTCCGGCCAAATCGTATTCAATGTTTTCTTTGATTTGCCCTTCTCTGTAATAAGCCAAAGTGCGCAACCTGGTTCGGTCGGTGTCCATGCATTCCGTCACAATAGACATGCGCACACCCAAAGCCTTGGTTACGTTTTCGACCAAAGATTTGAAATAATCATCACCAATGGCCGCTGTGGTATTTTCTGTGATGAGCATGAGCAGCTTTTCCTTACGCTTTCGCTCACTAATATTTAGCACGAAACTTATGTTGTACGCCTTGCCTTCGAACTCTAGGTAGTGAACATAGACATCTACAGGAACAATATCGCCCGACTTGGTCCAGTGAGTAGATTCCAATTTCAATTGCCTTTCATCCTCAAAACGTGACCAAAGATTTTTATAAGTGGACTCCGAAAAATTACGGTTGATTTCGTAAATAAACATGCTCAAGAATTCTTCTCTTGAATAGCCATAGTTTTGGCTTGCAGTTGCATTGGCATAAACAATTTTGCCCGATTGGTCCATCCAGAAAATGGATGCCAAAGCATGCTCTATTGTAAAAAAGGAAAGCCTTTGTTGTTCGTCTTCTGCAATTCTATCGGGAATCATAGGCACTCATTCACTCCCGAAATATCGTAAATTACTTCCAGACATTCCCTACCTCTACTTTTTCTCAAATGTCAGCGGTCGAACAATTAAGCATATTACGTAGATTGAAAAACAACGAATCAACCTTAAGTTCGTAAGGTGATTCAAATTCTAAGAAAATGAGAAGCATAATTTCGATCCTATTGTTAGCCGCAGCATTCATGGGAGTTCATTCACAATTGATTGCACAGAACAATCCAACCAAAATTCAAAATTTGAAAGAAGGACTCGCCATTCAAGGTTATGACCCAGTGGCTTACTTTACCCAAAACAAAGCCATTGAAGGAAAGAAAACGATCAGCCAGCAATATAACGGAGCTACTTATTATTTTTCTTCAGAAGCCAATAAAACAACTTTTACGAAAGACCCTGCCAAATATGAACCCGCTTATGGTGGCTATTGCGCTTATGCAATGGCCTTTGGCGACAAGGTCAAGATTGATCCAGAAACTTTTAAAGTAAAGGAGGGTCGACTTTTCCTTTTCTACAATTTTAGGTTTAATAATACTTTGACGGATTGGAATAAAGATGAGGCCAATCTTTATAAAAAGGCTGAAGAAGAATGGAAAAAGCTGAATAGCAAGAATTAGAGACGCCTCAAAAGGGAAAACAACGCCATTGCTTTTGAAATCTACTCACTAAAAAAAATCAAATTATTTGGTACATTTGCCGTTAATTGGCCTATTAAATACGCACCGCTAAATGCAGTTACAACAAATCTCAGTTGATATATTGAATCAACTTATTGCTATCTCGAAGCAGCTAAAAGATAATGAGTTTAGCGCCCCTCTTGAGATTTTATCTAAAAACTCAATCGGAAAGCATATTAGACATATCGTTGAGTTTTATGATTTAATGCTCATTGGTCATGTTTCTGGTAATGTAGATTACGACAAACGCTCTCATGATAGAATACTTGAGGAAAACCGTGTTTTGGCCATCGAGAAAATGAATGCCCTAGCGGTAGAAATTCTGGCCATTACCAATGACCAGCCCATTACCATGTTTGCCAATTATTCCATTGATGGCAATGACCCTGTGAAAATTGATACTACACTTTTTAGAGAGTTACAGTACAATATAGAGCATGCGGTGCATCATATGGCCATTATCAAAATCGCCCTATTGAACGCTTTTAAAGAAGTGGCCATTCCGCAGGGTTTTGGAATTGCCTATTCTACCATTAAATATCAGAAGGACTCTGAATGTGCACAGTAACCTTTCTTCCTAAGGGTAAATCAGCTTATATACTTACTTCTAATAGAGACGAAACCCCGAAAAGGGCCGCTCTATCGCCCATGGCCTATGAGGTGCATGGCCAAACTGTTTTCTTTCCAAAGGATCCATTAGCTGGAGGCACTTGGATCGCAACAGACAAATCTAGGTTTACGCTTTGTTTACTCAATGGTGCATTTGAAAAACACGCACACAAGCCCCCTTACAAACTCAGCAGGGGCCTAATGCTAATTGACTTTTTCAAGTACCTCGATGTAAATGACTTTAGCACTCAGTTCGATTTTAATGGGATTGAGCCGTTTACGCTTTTAATTTTGGATAGCCAGAAAGGCCTTGCATTAACCGAGTTAGTATGGGACGAAAAGGAGCTTCATGTCACCCCTATAGATGTTGAAAAGGCTCATATTTGGAGTTCAAGTACACTTTATCCAGCCGCAGTTAGGCAGGAGCGATGGCAGTGGTTTGAAAAGTGGCTTGCCAGTAATGAACACTTTGATCAGAATGAGATCATGGAATTCCATAGAACCGGGGGAAAAGGAGACCACTGGAATGACTTTGTAATGAACAGGGAAGGCAAAGTACAAACCGTGAGCGTTACCTCAATCGAGAAGTCAGGTCATTTCAATATGATCTATGAGGACTTACTTTCTTGATGAAGGCTTTTTAACAATCAGGATGTCTGAAACAATTACTGGGTAGGAAATTGTTTTCCGATCATTCCGTTTCAGATTAAGCTTCTAATGGTCATTAAAAGAAAGTCCATTGACTTTGTATAATCCAAGTGATCATATTCCAAACCAAGTTTTCTGAGGTTGCTGAAGTAATCGGTTAGGTTTAGGTAATAGTTCTTTTCCAACTGGATGCCTTCTGCCTTATCTCCTAATTGCTCTAAAAGAAACCATTTCTCCATAAGCCGAGCAGTTCTACCATTTCCATCCTGAAAAGGATGCACTTTAACAAAAACCACATGAATCATCGCGGCATAATAGAAAGCCTCAAATGGGCTCAAATTTCTTGACTTAATGATTTCAATTTCTTTAAACAGCTGTTCCATTTCTATCGCGACATGACTTGGACTGGCAGCTACATATTCAATTCGATCGTCATTGCCAATAACAAACATTGGGTTCGTTCGAATCTTGCCATGCTCACTTTTTGGCAGCAAGTTAGCGCTGAGCAAAGCATGCGCCTTTCTAACATTCTCTGTGTTTAAATCGTGAGTTGCAATAAATTGGTAGGCTTCAAATAGATCATCGGCCTTTCGGGTATAATCTGGTTGATAGTGAACATTGAGGAATTTGTGCTTGAAGAAGCTATCGAAATCTATTTCCTCACCCTCAATTTTGGAAGAGTAAACAGACGAAACCGCCTTATAAAATTGAAAGTAATCTACTGGTAGTTTTTCGTTTCGAATGTTCTCCAATTGATCTATCCAAGTTTCATTTAGCTCCGCTAAAAACTCGGGCAACAGATCAGGCAATAAGAATCTCAACTTCATTAGTACAGGACTTTCAATGGCAAATTAAGATATTTCTTTCATTCAATCTTTCCTGAAAGAGAGCACAAAAAAAGCCTTCCCAATATTGAGAAGGCTCTCTATTTCTATTTTCTAAATTTTAACTTCCGCAAGCTTCGCAAGCATCTGGATTGTCTAATGAACAAGCCATATCCGCTGCTTTTTGCTCTAATTCTGCTGTTGTTGGCATACTAGCCGCTTGTTTATCTACCGTAAACTGAATGGCGTCTGTAGCCGCTCTAGACCTCAAGTAGTACATCCCTGTTTTCAAGCCTTTCTTCCAAGCATAAAAATGCATAGAAGTCATTTTGCCAAAGTTTGGATCTTGAATATGGATGTTCAAACTCTGCGACTGGCAAATGTAAGCACCCCTATCCGCAGATAAATCAATGATTGTCTTCTGCGAAATCTCCCATACTGTTTTATACAATTCTTTGATCTTGGCAGGAATTTCAGCAATGGCTTGAACCGATCCTTTAGCAGCAATCAGTTTATTCTTCATGCTATCGTTCCACAAGTTCAATTCAATCAAGTCCTTCATCAAATGTTTGTTCACAATGATGAATTCACCAGAAAGTGTTCTTCTTGTATAAATGTTAGAAGTATAAGGCTCGAAGCACTCGTTATTTCCCAAAATTTGAGAGGTAGAAGCTGTTGGCATTGGCGCCACTAACAATGAGTTTCTAACCCCGTGTTTCTTTACTTCCTTTTTCAAGCTATCCCAATCCCAAAGGCCTGAATCTGGCGTTACTCCCCACATATCAAATTGGAAAATTCCTTTAGATACTGGTGAGCCTTTGAATGTTTGGTAAGGACCTTCTACCATGGCCAAATCCTTAGAAGCCGTCATGGCTGCAAAGTAGATGGTCTCAAAAATATCCTTGTTCAGTTTTCTGGCTTCCGCTGATTCGAATGGCATTCTCATCAAAATGAACGCATCGGCCAAACCTTGAACTCCCAAACCAATTGGTCTGTGGCGCATGTTTGAGTTACGAGCCTCTTCCACTGGATAGTAATTGACATCAATTACTTTGTTCAAGTTTTTAGTCGCTACATAGGTAACATCATATAAGGCTTGAAAATCGTAAGTACGGGTTTCTTCATTCACGAATTTTGGCAAAGCCAAAGAGGCCAAATTACATACTGCCACTTCATCAGGAGCTGTATATTCTATGATCTCAGTACACAAGTTCGAAGACTTGATCGTACCTAAGTTCTTTTGGTTTGATTTTTTGTTGGCAGCATCCTTATACAACATGTAAGGCGTGCCTGTTTCAATCTGAGACTCCAATACCTCGAACCAAAGGTCTTGTGCTTTCACGGTCTTACGTCCGCGGCCTTCCTTCTCGTATTTAGTATAGAGTTTTTCAAATTCTTCACCATAGCAATCTGCCAATCCTGGTGCCTCATTCGGGCAGAAAAGTGTCCAATCTTCGTTGTTTTCAACTCTTTGCATAAAGAGATCTGAAATCCAAAGTGCGTAGAACAAATCTCTTGCACGCATTTCTTCTTTTCCATGGTTCTTTTTTAAATCAAGGAAATCGAAAATATCCGCATGCCAAGGCTCTATATAGATGGCAAAAGACCCCTTTCTTTTACCTCCACCTTGATCCACATAACGGGCCGTCATGTCGAAATTTCTTAACATAGGAACTATACCGTTAGATACCCCACCAGTTCCTTTAATGTATGATCCTTTAGCACGCACATTATGAATGCTGAGACCTATACCTCCAGCCGATTGAGAGATCTTGGCTGTTTGTTTCAAGGTATCATAGATGCCGTCAATACTGTCATCTTTCATGGTCAATAGGAAGCATGAAGACAACTGTGGTTTTGGCGTACCCGCATTGAACAATGTTGGGGTGGCATGTGTAAACCACTTTTCTGAAAGCAGATTATAAGTCTCTATGGCTTTTTCGATGTCTTCGCCATGAATACCCACTGCCACGCGCATGAGCATGTGCTGAGGGCGTTCAACGATTTTTCCATCGATGCGCATCAGGTATGACCTTTCTAGGGTTTTGTACCCAAAGTAGTCATAGCTAAAATCCCTATCATAAATTATGTTAGAATCTAAAGTGGCCGCATTGGCTTTTACAATACCGTAAGTTTCTTTAGATACTAATGGTGCGTTTTCACCTGTTTTAGGGTCTACGTAAGTGTAGAGCCATTTCATGGTGTTGGAAAACGATTTACTAGTTGTTTTATGAAGATTACTAATGGCGATTCTAGCTGCCAATTTTGCATAATCCGGGTGCTTCACCGTCATGGTTGCAGCGATTTCAGCCGCAAGATTGTCCAAATCTTGAGTGCTAACACCATCATATAAACCTTCAATTACCTTTTTAGCCACTTCCACTGGCTCTACAAAGGCCGGATCCAATCCGTAGGATAGCTTTTCTATCCTGGCAGTGATCTTGTCGAATTTAACCGACTCATGTCTGCCGTCTCTCTTTACAACTAACATATTTAATAGGGTTTTGGGGGTATCTTAAAAATAATTAAAAATCTTCGTCCATACTGAATTTGTGTGAGCTTCCACCCTCATCTTCTTTCATAACTCCAGCTTTTTGGTATTCACCCACCCTTCTTTCAAAAAAGTTGGTTTTGCCTTGAAGCGAAATCATTTCCATGAAATCGAAAGGATTATTTGCGTTGAAGGCCTTTTCACAGCCCAACTCAACTAAGAGCCTGTCGGTCACAAATTCTAAGTATTGCACCATCATATCGGAGTTCATTCCGATCAATCGTACTGGAAGAGATTCTGTAATAAATTCTCTCTCTATATCTAAAGCATCAATAATGATCTCTTTAATTCTTTCTTTCGGCACTTTGTTTACCAAGTGATGATTGTGCAAATGACAAGCAAAATCACAGTGCAGCCCTTCGTCTCTCGAAATCAGTTCATTCGAGAAAGTCAACCCTGGCATTAAACCTCTTTTTTTCAACCAGAAGATTGAGCAGAAGCTACCAGAGAAGAAAATACCTTCAACAGCTGCAAAAGCGACAAGTCGTTCTGCAAACGAAGGTGACTCAATCCATTTCAAAGCCCACTCTGCCTTTTTCTTTATGGCATCGAAAGTTTCGATGGCATGAAAAAGCTTATCGGCCTCAGCAGGGTCCTTTATGTAGGTGTCGATTAATAATGAATAGGTTTCAGAATGGATATTCTCCATCATGATCTGAAAGCCGTAGAAAAACTTGGCCTCAGTATACTGTACTTCGTTTACAAAGTTTTCTGCAAGATTTTCGTTTACGATACCGTCAGATGCAGCAAAAAATGCAAGGATGTGTTTTATGAAATACTTTTCATCATCATTGAGCTTATTCTCCCAGTCCGTAAGATCTTGGTGCAGGTCAATTTCTTCTGCAGTCCAAATACTTGCTTCAGCTTTTTTGTAGAAATTCCAGATGTCGTCATGCTTGATAGGAAAAAGCACGAATCTGTCCTTGTTCTCTTTCAATAGTGGTTCTTCTGCTACTGCCGTTAGCTCGCTCATGTCTTATTTTGTCGATTGGGGTTAATAAAATAAAGCTACGCTGCATCAAAGTTGATTGGTGCAAATCTTATCCTCAGGCATCACCTGAGCATAGTACTCCCATACTTAAATTGGTACTTCCGTGTTAATGGCCTGACATTCTTGGGAATGCGACACAACGGAAAGATAGGTTGTTGTATTGGGGTCGTAACCTGAAACAAATATTACACAAAACTGCGTAAAAATCAACGCGATTTCTTGAGGTTTTTTTCATATGTAGGGTGATTAATATGATCGTTTATTACACTATATAACAGTGACTTAAGTGCCTATTTTTCATTAATCACTTCTTTCTAAAATCAGCGCAATTCGGGTTGTAAAAAAATGAAAATTTAATATTGAAAATTCTCTTGGATTTATGCTGAACATTTGGTTTGCTTTTAGAAATCAAACTGCTATCTTTGCAATCCGTTTTTGAAAAGATTCAAAATAATGTACGCAATTGTAGACATAGCAGGAAAGCAGTTCAAAGTAACACAAGACCAATTCGTTTATGCCCCGTTAATGGCAGGCGAAGAAGGCGCTTCCGTAGAGTTCGACAAAGTCTTGTTGTTAGACAACGAAGGCACAGTCGAGGTAGGTGCACCTACCGTTAGTGGTGCAAAGGTTTCCGGTAAAATTATCGGACATGTAAAAGGCGATAAAGTTATCGTTTTTAAGAAAAAGAGACGTAAAGGCTACAAGAAGAAAAATGGCCACCGTCAGGATTTCACAAAAGTTTTGATCGAAACAATTTCTAAATAATAACTTACCATGGCACATAAGAAAGGAGCAGGTAGTTCTAAAAACGGTCGTGATTCGGAAAGTAAACGACTAGGAGTTAAGATTTACGGTGGCCAAGCAGCTATTGCAGGTAACATCATTGTAAGACAAAGAGGAACAAAACATCATCCAGGTGAAAATGTTGGTCTTGGAAAAGATCATACATTATTCGCTTTGAAAGATGGTGTAGTTGAATTCAAAAAAGGCAAGAAAGATAGATCTTATGTTTCTGTAGTTCCTTTTTCTGGAGAAGCTGCTGAAGCTTAATATTTAAGTTTCTAAAAACATTGAAAAGCTCAATCCCTAAAGGGTTGGGCTTTTTTAGTTCAAGCTATTTTCTTTCGGGAAGAAGATTAACGGCTATTTTCAAAATTACTTTTGAAGAGGTAATCCTTTATATAACTCAGATTATTTTTTCTCAAGGATAGTAATCAAAGCCTCATCATACTTTTTGTAATCCGATAGGCCAAGTTCAGACTCCAACTTCCTTCTTAACTGAAGGTGCTCAATATTGAAGGGATTTAATCGAATCAATACATTAAGCTCTTCTAATGCCTTGTTTTGCTTTCCCTTTTTTAGACTTCTAGAAAGCTTATCCAGAGATTTCTGATATACCTGTTGATGGTCTTCTATATCATATAAGGTACCAAATGTAGAGGGGTTATTGGGTGAAATCTGATACATGTTATCCAATCTATTCACCTGATTTTGTGCTGCTTGTCTAGAAGTATAGGTGCCGATTTTTTGCTTTGTGACAACACTATAAAGCCTAGCATATACTTGAATTGGCTTAATCCATGGAAACTCGAAATCCGTTTTAAAAGAATCAACCTTAAAATCATTCATATCAAATTGGCCAATGCTAAATACCATAGTATGGTAAACTGTATATGGCCTGTTCTTAATGACATAAAATCTAGTAGACTCGCTTAATAACTTTGCGGCCTCTATTTCTATATCACTATCGAGTTTGGTTAAAAAAGCAGCATCTATAACACCATTCGGGTTAACGGTTAAGCTATAAATGAGCAAGCCTTGTATTTTCTTATTAACAGACGAGGATGGGAATTCAATATTTTCATTAATAAACTTTACAAACTCCTCTTCCCCATTTTTAAAAACCTCTTTCTCATTGGTAAACTGTCCAAAACCGAGTTGAGTAGAGCAAGCAAAAAGCAGGCATAATATAAAGATCCGACCCAAAGTATATATTCTTAAAAACATAAGTGAAATCTAACAAATAGTAACTCTAAAATCTAAATTATCTTCTAAAAAATAGCCTCTATAAAAGATGATAATGTAGAAGGTCGCAGAATCAGGGTAAAGATCATTCCATATAAAGCACCAAATAAATGGGCATCGTGATTGATATTGTCTGCGTTGCGCTTACTCATAATCACTGAATAGGCAATGAAAAGGCCGCCAAGAATATAGCCGGGCAAGCAAATAATGGCATAAAGACAAAGGTCACGAACAGGATCGAAAAGGATAAAGGCCAATACCAAGGCAGAAACGCCACCCGAAGCACCCAATGAATTATAACCAGGATTGTGCTTGTGTTTTAGCGTGGTAGGCCAATTGGCCACCGCAATGGCCGAAATAAAAAGAATGACGTACAAGGCCAATCCCAAATCACCAAAATAGGTGTAGAAAATCTGCTCAATGGCTAAACCAAAAAAGTAAAGGGTAAACAAATTCAAAAACAGGTGCATCGAATTATTGTGCACAAATCCTGAAGTCAAAAGGCGGTAATACTGCCGATTATGCACCGTAAGGTAAGGATTGAGCATCAATCGCTTATGCCATTCCGGGCGCTGCCACGCAAAGTAGGTGACCAAACCAATCATTACCATTAGGATGTAGGTGATCTGCATTTATTTTTCTCTATCAATTAAATACGCTGCAAAACTTTTGAGCGATTGCCGTTTTTCTTGTGGGATTTCCATCTTTTCTAAAGCTTCAAAACCCATGTCAAAATATTCGTTCATCTTGGCTGCTGTCAACTCGTGAATTCCGATTTGATCATAAATTTTGGTTACCGCTTTTACCTTTTGTTGAGCATCAAACTCCTTTTTGGTCAACCAAAACTGAAGGTTGTCATGTTGCTCCTCGTTGGCCAATTCTAGTGCCTTTAAAAGCAGGAAGGTCTTTTTGTTTGAAATGATGTCTCCACCCACTTGCTTTCCAAACTTCTCTTGGTCTCCATAGACATCAAGCATGTCATCTTTGAGTTGAAAACCAATGCCAATTTTAACTCCAAAATCATAAAGCAAGTCAGCGTTGGATTGACTGGTTTCTGCAAGTAATGCACCTAGTTTTAAACTATAGCCTAACAATACGGCCGTCTTCAGCCTGATCATATTGATATAGGTTTCTTCGCTTACAGAAGGCAAGGACTCAAAGTTCATATCCATCTGCTGGCCTTCACAAACACCCGCAGCGGCTTCGTTAAAGTCTTTGATGATCTGCTTCAAATTACCTGGGGCTTCCAACAGTAGGTCATAAGCCTTCACCATCATTACATCTCCCGAAAGAATGGCAGTACTCGCGTTCCATTTTTCATGTACGGTGGCTTTGCCTCTGCGCAGCGGAGCGTTGTCCATGATATCGTCATGCACCAAAGTAAAGTTATGGAACACTTCTACCGCAATGGCCTGATCGATGATTTTTTCAGGATCGTCCTTGAATAAATTATAGGCTAGCATTACCAACAAGGGGCGCATTCGCTTACCGCCTAACGACATAATGTATCGAATAGGCTCATAAAGCTCTTTGGGGTCTTGCCCGTATTGTAGTTCGGCTAATCGGTTATTTACGAGCTTTACGAGCTCTAGGTGATTCTCGGTCATCCTCAGCAAACATTAAATCAATTGTACGCCTGTCAATATCCGTTGCTTTTACTCTAATCTTCACGTTATCCCCCAGGGTAATCATTTTCTTATTCCTTCTACCAATCACACGGTAGTTTTGTTCATCAAACTCATAATAATCATCATCCATATCCGACATGCGCACCATGCCTTCGCATTTGGTCTCTGTGATTTCCACAAAAATACCCCACTCGGTAACACCACTAACAATACCATCGAAGATTTTATCCTCTGCCATGGACATGAACTCAACTTGTTTGTATTTGATGGAAGCCCTTTCCGCATCGGCTGCCCTTTTTTCTCGTTCCGAGGAATGCACACAAAGTTGTTCCGTTTCTTCTTTATCGGCCGATTTCGCTCCATCCAAATAAAGCTGAAGTAACCTATGCACCATCATATCAGGGTATCTTCTGATCGGTGAGGTAAAATGGGTATAGTGTGCAAAAGCCAAACCGAAGTGTTTATTTTCCGCAGTGGTATATTTTGCCTTGGCCATGCTTCGAATGGCCAATTGTTGCAATACGTTTTGCTCGGGCTTGCCTTCAATCTCGCCTAAAAGCGAATTCAAAGATTTCGAAATACCTTGTCGTTCAACATCGATTTTATGGCCAAATCGCATCGCAAAAGTCGAAAACGTGGTCAACTTTTCTGGATCTGGATCATCATGCGTCCTGTAAACAAAAGTTTTAGGATTCGCCTTTGTTCCTTGGCTGTAAATGAACTCAGCCACTCGCTTGTTGGCTAATAACATGAACTCCTCAATTAATTTATGAGCGTCTTTTCGCTCTCGCGGAAAAATCCCGAGGGGTTTGCCCTTTTCATCCAGCTTGAATTTTACTTCAACGGTTTCGAAGTTCACCGCACCGTTTTTAAAACGTCTGTCTTTTAAATGATGCGCTAATCGATTTAGATGGTTGATCTCCTCAGCAAAATCACCTTCACCTGATTCAATGCGTTCTTGGGCATCTTCGTAAGCAAACCTTCGATCGGAATGAATAATCGTTCTTCCGAACCACTCCTTCTTAATATTGGCTTGTTCGTCTAGTTCAAACACTGCCGAAAAGGTCAGTTTATCTTCATTAGGCCGAAGCGAACAAAGGCCATTTGAAAGCCTTTCTGGCAGCATAGGGATTGTCCTGTCCACCAAATACACCGAAGTCGCACGGTTGACAGCCTCCTTTTCTAATTCGGTTTTCAACTGAACATAATGGGTCACATCAGCAATATGAATGCCTACTTCGGTAATTCCATTGCCTAAATCTCTGATGGAAAGCGCATCATCAAAATCTTTGGCATCTACCGGGTCGATGGTAAAAGTGGTGACGGACCGAAAATCCTTCCTTTTTTTGATTTCTGCCGCTGTGATCTTTTCAGAAATGGTTTCTGCTTCAGCTTCTATGTTTTCTGGGAATTCTAAAGGAAGGCCAAACTCCGCAATAATGGAATGAATTTCGGCATTGTGTTCCCCAGCCTTTCCTAATATTCTTGTGATTTTACCTTCAGGTTTTTTGTTCCTTTCAGGCCACTGTGTGATTTTTAAAATTACTTTATCATTGTGCTTAGCTCCATTCAAATCATGCAAGGGAACAAAGATGTCGTAGAACATCTTTTTAAAATCTGGAATCACGAAAGCATAGCGAGTCGACATTTCGAGTCGACCTACGAATTCATCCCGATTTCTTTCTAAAATTTCTACTACCCGGCCCTCTTGGTTTTTACCTCGTTTTCTGGAATTCAATTCCACAATTACGCGATCATCATCCAAGGCGCCCATTAAATCGTCTGCCGAAATCCAAATATCTTCGCCTGAAGTGCCATCAGGAGTGACATAGGCAAAGCGGGCATTCACAAAATCTACAGTGCCTATTATTGCCGAACTGCTGCCTTGCTCTTTTCTTTCTGTTCGAGGCGTACCTCCCGCTTTGTCCATGGTGAATGAACCATTGCGAAGTTTCCTTAGCACACCTGTGTCTTCCAAACGAAAAACTACTTCAGTAACAATGCGTTTTGAGTTTTGGTCGCGAACATTCAAGGCTTTGATGATCTGCTTGATTTGATAGCCACGGCCTGGGAACTG
>PCUU01000016.1:25233-26724 GCA_002786855.1 Cytophagales bacterium CG12_big_fil_rev_8_21_14_0_65_40_12 | reverse complement strand
CTTGATTTTGGTTGTTTATCCAGTGATTAGCTACGGAGTGAATAATCTACTCACGACATTTTATCCAAATGACATTACTCCGCTTGCCAATCTTAGCAAACAGCGATTTTGGACAGTCTATGGAATTAGGGCTTTGTCATGCCTTTTTGTGATTGCGATGGCTGGGATAGGTAAGTTCACTTTTGACTGGTTTAAAAATCTAAGGATCAAACGAGAGTTAGAGACACAGAATTTAACCAGCGAATTGGCCTTCCTTAAATCGCAGATCAACCCTCACTTCCTCTTCAATACATTAAATAATATCCATACGCTGGCTTATAAAAAAGCCGATGGTGCGCCTGAGGCCATTATGAAGCTTTCGGAGTTGATGCGCTATATGATTTATGAGTCTAATGTCGATGTAGTGCCCTTGACACAAGAGATTGAATACCTTAAAAGCTTTATTGACTTGCAGGAACTCCGCTTTAAAACGAAGGGGATTGTCGATTTTGAAATTTCAGGAGCGATAGAAGAGGCACAGATTGCACCATTGATTTTGTTGCCTTTTGTAGAAAATGCGTTCAAACATGGTTACCAAATTGATAGTCAAGGAGCGATCCAGGTGAGTTTATTGGTTGGTGAACAAATTGAATATTCTGTTATCAATCCATTTTCAGCAAGTCATTCTTATGAGCAAAGAGATGAAGTAGGAGGGATTGGCTTAGAAAATATTCAACGCAGACTTGAATTGATTTACCCAAAACAGTTTGAGTTGAGTATAGATCAATCCGAAGACCATTTCAAAGTGAAACTTATAATCCAAAAGACATGAAACAATTGAATTGCATGATTGTGGATGACGAACCACTGGCGGTTGAGATCATTGAAGAGTACATCAAAAAAGTACCCTGGCTGAATTGTGTAGCCACCAGCGATAATGCTTTGACTGCTTTGTCTCATCTTGAAAAGAATGTGATTGATCTGATCTTTTTAGATATCCAAATGCCCGATTTATCTGGGATCAAACTGGCCGAATTACTCAACAATAAATACAATATCATTTTCACTACGGCCTATCATCAATATGCAGTGCAAGGCTTTGAATTGGCAGCAAAAGATTACCTGCTCAAACCCATTTCGTTTGAAAGATTTCTCAAGGCAGTGCAAAGGATTCAACCTTCTAATGAGAAAGAAGAGGAGGCTGCCAGTGATTTCATGTTTGTGAAATCGGACTACAAAATGAAGAAAATCAAATTTTCCGACATACAATATATTGAGGGCATGAAAGACTATTTGCGGATTGTAACGAGAACTGAGAAGATAATGACCTTGATGAGTTTTTCTAAACTGATGGAACTTTTGCCTGCTCAAGATTTTGCTCGGGTACACAAGTCTTATGTGGTTTCGCTCAACGCCATTGAGTCTATCGAAAAGAGCAAAGTGAAACTAAAAAGCTTTGAAGTACCGATTGGCGATTCTTTTCGAGAAGCTTTTTTGGCCATCATCAATAAG
>PCUU01000016.1:606-25183 GCA_002786855.1 Cytophagales bacterium CG12_big_fil_rev_8_21_14_0_65_40_12 | reverse complement strand
TCAATGCCAACCTTTTAACACTTCTCCATGTTATCGAATCATGGAAAAGACGACTGCGACTAAATCTGCTAAGGCGAAAATCACCGATGCAGCCAAGTTGAAAAAAGCATATGTTGACTATGTGCTAGAACACGGAAGCGAACCTGCTTCAATTTTTAAGTTCGTAAAAGAAGCAAAGATCAAAGAAGAAGCTTTTTACGAGGAATTCAACTCTTTCGAAACGCTTGAAAAAGAGATTTGGGCTGGCTGGATGAGCGATACCATCGCTGCAATTCAGGCAGACGAGGTGTATGATGGCTATTCGGCCAGAGAAAAATTATTAGCCTTTTATTTCACTTTTGTAGAGGCTTTAAAAAGTAATAGAAGCTTTATTCTACAAACTGCTAAAAAGCAAACAAGACCCGAGTTGACTCCTGCTCATTTAAAGTCATTGCGCAAAGTCTTCAAGGAATTTGTAAACGAAATTCTGCTTGAAGCTAAAGAAACTGAGGAGGTTCAAAATAGACCATATATCAGCGATAAGTATGATGAAGGCATCTGGATTCAATTCTTATTCGTGTTGAATTTCTGGATTAAAGATGACTCTAAAGGTTTTGAAAAAACCGATGCAGCCATCGAAAAAGCAGTGAATCTTTCTTTCGATTTGATGGGAAGAGGCCCACTAGATGCGATGGTCGATTTCGCCAAATTCCTTTTCCAGAATAAATAAAAATAACCTAACCCTCCAAAGGTTTTAAACCTTTGGAGGGTTCTTATCTATAATATGAAAGAGCAATCGAAGATACCCACAGGTAAAGTGCAGAGAGCCGCCAAGTTTGTTACCACTGGCGCGAGAGTAGGAGGCAATTACATGAAGCATTATGCCAAAAAAATGGTGAATCCTTCACTGACGAAAGATCAGCTCCATTCAGATAATGCTCGTGATATTTATAATTCATTGAGCGAATTAAAGGGCAGTGCGCTAAAAGTGGCGCAAATGATGAGCATGGACAAAAACATGTTACCAACTGCCTACCAAGATAAATTTTCAATGGCGCAATACAGTGCGCCTCCATTGTCTTTTCCATTAGTTACTAAGACTTTTCAACAATACTTTAAAAAGAGCCCAAGCGATATTTTCGATACGTTCACCAAAAATGCGGTGAATGCCGCTTCGATTGGTCAAGTGCATAAAGCTACCATTGGTGAAAAGACTTATGCGGTTAAAATCCAATATCCAGGAGTAGCTTCTAGCGTGAGCTCGGATCTTAAGTTGGTGCGGCCTTTTGCCGTTCGATTGATGAATCTGAACGAGAAGGATTTGGATCACTACATGGAAGAGGTGGAAAATAAGCTGATTGAAGAAACAGATTACCTTTTGGAAGTGCAACGTTCGGTTGAGATTTCCGAGGCATGTGGACACATCGAAAATATCAGATTTCCGAAATATTACCCTGAATATTCAGCAGAACGCATCATCACGATGGATTGGCTTGACGGTAAAGTGCTGAAGGAATTTATAAAGGGAAATCCAACTCAAGAAGAGAGAAATAAGGTAGGTCAGGCACTTTGGGATTTTTACGACTATCAAATCCATACCCTAAGACAAGTACATGCTGATCCGCATCCAGGAAATTTCATTATCAGCGATGATGCTGTTTTGGGAGTGATCGATTTCGGTTGTGTTAAGGTAATTCCAGACCAATTTTATGACCCTTATTTCAGCTTGATCAGGAAGGATATCATTCATAAGGATGAAGAATTGGACGAGCTGTTTACCCAGCTTCAGTTCATTTATCCAAATGATAAACCAGAAGATAAAGCTTATTTTTCTGAGGTAATTAAAGAAATGATGGCACTTTTGGGCAAACCGTTCCATCAAGAAGAATTTGATTTTGGAGATGATGATTACTTCTACCAGATTTTTAAAATGGGTGAAATAATTTCGGAATCAAAGAAATTTAGAGAAAGTGAAAAAGCAAGAGGAGCGCGCGATGGTCTTTATATCAACCGTACCTATTTTGGCCTTTACAATATCTTAAATGAATTGAAAGCCAAAGTGGTGACCACAAAACCCGAATGGGCTATTGCTGTTTAAGTTTTATTGAAAAATATCGCGAATGAGGGGGCTTTCTAAAGCCCTTTCGTTTTTTATAGACCTTATGTTCATGCCGCTTGGGTTGAAGCATGACTTAAATGAAGCACTTAAATCTTCTGGCTTACTGATGATTTTTATCAATCGGCCTTCTAAATCGTAGATCTCGAATTTGATAAGCCCCGACTCAATAATGGCTGCCATATCTTCCAAAAGCTCACCGCCATCTTTGTTTAAATTATTGTTAATTTTACTCTTGATATCAGCGTAATCCAAGTTACCAACTTGTTCGTCTACAGAGTTGCAGCTTATCAGGTAAGCGAGAGAAAAGAATAGGATGAAAGACTTTTGCATTATTCGCTACAACTACCAGTAAGTGCTTCAATACCCTTCTAGTTTTAGAGAAATTTTCAATGACCAAAATTTTGGCGGATAGTTTGGTGATTCAATAGATTCATAGCCCTAGAAGTAGGAGGGCTTTTGGTGTTCATGTTCAAATATCGGGTAGCTTATTCGAGAGGTTCGAAAATTTGCTAGGTTCACTACATGCCTCGTTGATCTCAAATCAAGTTTCTGAATCATCTTCTTGAGCTTTTTCTTGTTGCTCAATCATTTGTTGCAAAGTGATCTGCCTAAACAGTTTATGGTTTTTAACGAAGGTGGTCAGTAGCCAAGCTGCAATGATTACTTGGATGAACAGATATGGGATTATACCCAATGCCAAACCCAGAAATGTGTAGCTTTCTGCTGGGTTTGCCAATGCCTTGATAATGTTGATCGCATAAATCACCCCTCCAATCAGGAATAACCATCGCCATTGAATTCCGAATTTTTGCGATCTGGTAAGGTTTTCAGCCATATTTATTGGTCATGTATTGGTAAGACGATTTGATTAAGTCTTTCAGTACGTCTAAATCAATATCTTCTATTTTTTTAATGTAGAGGCAGGATTTACCTGTTTTGTACTTGCCAAGTTGGCTCATTTTTTCTTCATACCTATCAAAACCAGGCATAATGTAAAGCGTAAGGTTTTGTGCCCTGGGTGAAAAACCGGTTTTGAGAAAATCTCCTTCATGGCCACTGTCATATTTATAATGATAGGTACCATATCCAACGATGGATGGCCCCCACATTTTTGATGGCTCACCCGTAATTTCTTCCATTATGGTTTTAATCTGGAAAGCATCTGTTCTTTTTTTCTCATCTACTACAGTATTCAAAAAATCGTCAACGCTACCTTCATTTTCAGTGGTTTTATTCTGTGCTTTTGCCATAAACTAAAATTAAAAAATCAACGGATAAAAAGTAAGTACTCCAATAATTGCAGCGGTAATTGATGCGATAAGCACTGCCGCAGCCGCCATGTCTTTGATTAATCCTGCCGTTTTCTGCTTTTCGGGAGAAACCAAATCCACCAAATTTTCAATGGCAGAATTGATAATTTCTGTGACCATTACAAAGCCGATCGCTGCTATTAACCAAAGCCAGTCGGCACTAGTTATCTGTAAATAGAAGCCCAAAGCAGTTACCACAAGCGCAGCGAATAAATGAATTCTGAAGTTGTGTTCATTCAGGATTATATGCTTTAAACCATTTATAGCGAATCGAAAACTTTTGATTCTGGTTTTTATAGAAAATGGCTTCTGCATTGTTAAAAGTAATCAGATTTATACCCGTTTGAAAAGTAGGTTCGTAAAAATTGGAGGCTTAATTTTGACTGCGATGCAAAAAGGAACTCAAGTTTTTCTACTGATAACATTTTTACTCAGCGTGTTTGCCTGCGATAGCGATATGGACAAGGCAGGACGATTTTTCTTAATGGGAAATGAGGAGTTAAAGGCGCAGAATTACAAAGAAGCCATTCGATTATATACCGAGGCGCTGGATAAGAATCCATTGTTCAAAGAAGCTTATAACAATCGGGGAGTGGCCTATTTCAAAACTTTGCGCTTTGCCGAGGCCATCAATGATTACACCTACGCCATACTGCAAGTAGACCCAGATTACACAGATGCCTATAAAAATAGATTCGAAGCCAGTTTGGCCTCGGGCAATTTTAAACGGGCTTTAGATGATGCCGATTTCCTCAGAAAAACCTTTCCAGATAGTGCTTACACCTATTTTTATAAAGGATTGGCATTGACTGAACTGAAGCGTTTTGACGAAGCGATTAGCGAATTTCAAAAGTCCTATGAATTGGATGCAGCAAATGTAGAAGCCGTGGTGAACCAGGCCAATGCCTATTATATGTCCGACAGGTATACTGAAGCCAAACAGCTTCTGCAAAAGGCGATAGGAATGGACGCCTCAGAACCTAATATTTATAACACGCTTTCATTGATTGCCAGCCAAGAAAATGATTTCGAAAAGGCATTGGAATTTGCCAATGAGGCCATTGCCCTAGACCGATTGAATCCCTATTTCAACAATAACCGTGGCTATATTTACCTCAATTTGGGCGAATTGGAAAAAGCAGAGGCCGACATTAATTTGGGGATTAAAGCAGATCCAAGAAATCCATGGGCTTATAGAAACAAAGCTATTTTTTATTTTAAAAGCGAGAATTACGATGCGGCCTTGCGCAACATAGAACAAGCTGCCCTTTATGACGACACCATTCCATTGCTCAATTATTATTGGGGTGCGATTCTTTTAAAGTTGAACCGTAAGGTCGAAGCTTGTGAAAAATTGGCTGCCTTAACCCAACCCGAAGCGGCAAACCTAAAACAACAAGCCTGCAATTGAACATTTTTTTTCAAGAAGAAAGGGCTGAATTTGCGAGTTTGACCCTTTTTTCATGGTCTATTAAGATTTTTTTATTCCCACTGTTAACAAGCGTTAATACACCTTCGTCTAACCATTGATTATGGATGTCACACAGTTCAAAACGGAAGTTCTACCCTTAAAGAACAAACTTTACCGCTTTGCTTTCAACATTGTAAAAGATGAAGAATTGGCTAAAGATGTGGTACAAGAATGTATGATTAAGGTGTGGGAAAAAAGAGATGAGGTCAAACTGATCCATAATCTAGAGGCTTGGTGTATGCAAGTCACGCGGAATAAAGCATTAGATAAACTTAGGTCAAAACACATTAAACGAACCGATCTTTTTGAAGTAGAACTGGACACACGTAAGGAGAAAGATACCCCGGTGGTATTGACAGAGCGAAGTGAGATTATGGGCAGAATTCAAGAGTTAATTGATAACCTGCCTAACCGACAACGCGAAGTAATGCAACTGAGAGATATCGAAGGCTACAGCTACAAAGAAATTGCTGATATGCTGTTGATAGACATCAATCTCGTGAAAACAAATTTGTTTAGAGCAAGAAGAAAATTGAAAGAAAGCCTAATTAAAGAAGATGCCTATGGACTCTAGAGTAGAGGAATTATTGGAGAAATACTGGGCCGCAGAGTCAAGTATTGCAGAGGAGCAAGAGCTAAGAAAACTAGTGAGTACTGCAGAAGAAGTACCCGAAGAGTTAAAAGGACTTTTCGATCATTTTGAAACAGAGCAGACAGCAGCACTAGGAGAGGATTTCGATCAAATGATTTTATCAATGATCGAAACCGAGACCGAGAAAGAAACTAAAGTGATTAACCTGAGTGGTTATTTCAAGCAGTATGCCAGCATAGCAGCAGCAGTTTTAGTGCTGTGTGTAAGCTCATACTTCTTCATTCAACAACAAAAGAGCTATGAGCAAATAGATACTTTCGATTCGCCAGAGCTGGCCTTGAAAGAATTCAAAAAGCAAATGCTGATGGTTTCTAGCTACATGAATACTGGCTCTAATAGCTTAGATGAATTAAGCAATATGAGCAAAGCCAATACGGCAATCGAAGATATTTCATTGATGGGCGAGGCTGCAAGAGGCATGAGTTCGATCAAAGAAATGAGCGTATTACAAGAATTTTAAAACAGAAAAATAAAGAAAAACAAATATGAAAAAGTTAGCAATAATAGTGATGTTGAGCATCGTAGCTTTCGCAGCGAAGGCACAGAACGATGCAATTTCGAAGTACTTTTCGAAATATGAGAAGGATACTGAAAATTTCAGTGCAGTGTCTATCAGTGGTAAAATGTTCGCCATGATCAATTCTATTGAGGTAGAAGATGACGAAGACAAAGCTTTGGTAGAGTCCCTAGGTAAAATCAAAGGAGTGAAAGTACTTTTCGCTGAAAAGGGTGTTGATGGCCCAGCCATGTACACTGAAGCACTTGGTTTGATCAATGGTAAAGGATTTGAAGAGTTGATGTCGGTAAGAGATGAAGACAAAGACATCAAGTTCTACATCAAAGAAAAAGGCAACAAGATTGATGAAATGTTTATGGTAATGGGTGGCAAAGCAGAGTTTGGTATGGTGAGCATCGTTGGTGATGGCATCGACATCAACCAACTTTATAAACTATCTAAAAGCTTAGGCATGGATGAATTTAAACACTTAGGGGGCAAATAACCCCCTTAACCTTTTTTTAGGTTAAAAACTCAATACCTTTTTACATTTGGATGTTATGAGAAAATCAATTTTACTCTTGGCCCTAGTGGCCACTACAACTTTCGCTTTTGGTCAAAGCAAGAGTGTAGAAAGATTCAGAGAGGATAATGAGCCCAGCTTAAAGCTCTTTTTTTATAAGAGCACCCTCAAGATGTTCGCTAACCTACAAATTGCCCTGGGTGATAAAGTTGAGCAAGAACTGCCCGACATGTCTTCTCTAATTCAGCATATCGAAAAGGTCAAATTCTTTATGTTCGATCAAGAAGATTATGATCCCAAAAGCAAAATGTTCGATGATTTGGAGGCCTCTATTTTAAAAGAAGGCTACGAATCTATGATGACAGCCAGGTTAGAACAGGCCACAGTTAATTTTATGATGAAGGGAAGTGATGCCAAGCCTGAGGGTTTTGTAATGCTCATTCGTTCAGAGGATGGTTTTAATGTGGTGGATGTTGAAGGCTACCCAGACTTAACACAAATCATGAAGTTTACCGAATTCATGAATAGCAATACCGGTGATTTAAGATCATTGAAAGACGCATTTAGGTAAAACAGCCGCTGGTTTTGGATGGGCCGGCATCTGTATAAACTCAAAACACAAAACGATTTGGAAACTGTATTATCAATTAAAGGGCTCTCCAAGCATTATGGAAGAGTCAAGGCACTAGATGGCCTAAATCTAGAGGTCAAAAAGGGAGATGTTTTTGGCATTCTTGGACCAAATGGAAGTGGTAAAACCACCACGCTCGGTATCATTCTTAGCGTAATCAATCAAACCGAAGGCGAATTTGAATGGTTTGGTAGAAAGGCCGACAGAGATACCAGAAAAACCATCGGTGCAATTCTCGAACACCCTATTTTTTATCCCTATCTCACGGGCGTTCAAAATCTCAAAATAGTTTGTGATATCAAGGAAGTTCCTTATTCGCGCGTTGATGAGGTAATTCGACAAGTTGGACTAGAAGAAAGAAAGGACTCCAAGTTCAAGACCTACTCTTTAGGGATGAAACAAAGGCTTTCAATTGCCTCGGCTTTACTATGCGATCCGACAGTGATGATTCTGGATGAACCCACCAATGGACTTGATCCTCAGGGAATTGCTGAAATCAGAGAATTAATCATAGAGATTGCCAATGGCGGAAAAACAATCATCATTGCCAGTCATTTGTTGGACGAAGTTCAAAAAGTATGCTCTCATTTTTGCGTTTTGCAACGAGGAAAACTCATTTATAATGGTCTGGTTGAAGATGTAGGCAAAGGCGCAGTAAGCCTCGAAGTAAAGGCGGACAGCGAAAATATTGAGGAGGTTTTAGTCGCCTCAAAAATGGGTAGCGCTGTAAAACGAGAAAGAGATAAATACATCATGACGATGGAAGAGGGCTTTACTGCTGCTGATGTCAATGCTTATCTTTTTCAACATGGAATTACCGCAAAGCATCTTCTGGTGCAGGTGAAGAGCCTAGAAAAACAATTCCTTGAAATACTTGCTGATTCTAAAAAAGGAGGTGCCCAATGATTAGACTTTTAAAAATAGAGCTTAAGAAAGTAATGCCTAGCCGTGCTTTCAAAGTATTGGCCATCATGTACATCGTGGCGATGGTCATTATTAGTGTTGGCGTAATGCCCTTCTTTCAATACCTCAAAAACAAATTTGCGGATTTCGATTTAGATGGAGTAGACCCAACCATTATCCCTTTTTATGAATTTCCAGATATCTGGCAAAACCTTACAAGCGTAATGATTTGGTTCAAAATGCTTTTGGGTTTCAGTTTGATCTTTTCAATCACCAATGAGTATTCATACCGAACAATTCGGCAAAACGTAATAGATGGATTGACCAAGCATGAATTCATTTGGTCCAAAATCATTATGGCGGCTTTTTTGAGTGCAGTTTCAACAGCAGCATTGTTCGTATTGGGCATGATCACTGGCTTGATTTATTCAAGTGATATTTCATTCGTTTCCATTTTTAGCGATAGCTACTTTTTGATTGCTTTCTTTTTTCAATTATTGGCATTCTTGCTCTTCACCTTATTTGTTGGAACACTAATTCGAAAATCGATTATCGCCATGGGTGTATTGATTTTCTGGGTACTGGCTGTAGAAAATGGGTTTTATGTGTGGAGTAAAGTCAAGAACATAGAGTGGGTAGAATACCTGCTTCCAGTAAAGTCGATCAATGCCCTTATTCATAATCCGTTTCCAAAATATGCCTTTATGGAAATTCAAGATTATGTGGCTTTGCCAGAAATGGGGCTCGTAATCCTTTGGGCAGCTTTATTCTATTGGGCAACCACCAAGTTGGTAGTAGGTCGCGACCTGTAAGTATCCGAAAAAAAGTATATCTCAAGGGTTGATGCAAAGTCAATTCTTGAGATTTTTTATTTCCTTTTGGCTTCAAGATTTAAGCAGTTAGATACAAATCCTTAGAAACACCGTGCATTGGTATAAATTCCATGTACCTTTGCTGCGCATTCCGAAATGACTCGTAATTATTTAGCCAGTTATTTCTTCTGCTAATAATTATTTAAAGATAAAACGATCAGGTGCCCATGCTCCAAATAATTGAGCGCAGTTCCACCTATTTCCACAAACAATTTATATGTCATTTCAGTCATTAGGACTTTCAACATCGCTATTACATGCGGTGAACAAAAAAGGGTATACAATACCTTCTCCAATTCAAGAAAAAGCAATTCCGCCAATTTTAGCAAGAAAAGATGTGTTAGCATCGGCTCAAACAGGAACAGGTAAAACAGCAGGCTTTACTTTGCCATTGTTACACATTTTAAGTGAGGGAACTCAAATTAAACGAAGACCCATCAGGGCTTTGGTACTTACTCCAACTCGTGAGTTGGCAGCACAAGTGTATGAGAATGTCAAAGAATACAGCGAATTCACCAATATCCAATCTACCGTAATTTTTGGTGGAGTAAATCAAACTCCACAAGTAAGGGCGATCAGGAATGGTGTTGATGTACTGGTGGCAACGCCAGGCAGGTTACTCGATTTATACAATCAGAAGATGTTGCGTTTAGACGAGGTTGAAATCCTTGTTTTAGATGAAGCCGATCGAATGCTCGATATGGGTTTTCTACGCGATATCAAAAGAATCATTAGTTATATGCCTTCTAAAAGGCAGAATCTGCTTTTCTCAGCAACTTTCTCGGACGATATCAGAAAGCTGGCGAATGAGTTCCTAACCAATCCAGTTGTGGTTGAAGCTACGCCTAAAAATACGGTAGCGGCCATGGTTGAGCATAAAGCTTATTATGTTGATAAAGTGAAGAAGCAATCATTCATTACCAAGTTGATTTCAGAAGGTGATTGGTCGCAAGTGCTGGTATTCACCAGGACTAAGCATGCGGCAAACAAGCTGACTGAGAAATTGAATAAAAGCGGAATTACTTCCTTAGCCATTCATGGTAATAAAAGCCAAGGGGCTAGAACTTCGGCTTTGGCGGGATTCAAGAACGGTACAACTCGCGTTTTGGTCGCTACTGATATTGCAGCAAGAGGCTTGGATATTCCTTTACTGCCCCATGTGGTGAACTATGAGTTGCCGAATGTGCCGGAAGATTATGTTCATAGAATAGGTCGTACGGGTAGGGCTGGAGCAAGCGGAGAAGCTATCTCTCTTGTGAGTCACGATGAGGTAACTTATCTGAAGGATATTGAAAAGCTGATGAAGCAAAAAATTGACAGCGAAGATGTTTTAGGTTTTGATCATAGCATCAAAATGGAACCTGCTGCGCAAAAGAAACAACAAAACCAGCGAAGACCAGATGCCCGAAAGGCCGCGCCAAAAACAGGCAAACCGAGTTTTGGTGGTGGCGGAAATCGTAGAAGAAATTCGAGGTAATACAAGTTCTAAATCTTATTAAAAAGCGATATCGCCCTCAACTGGGTGATGTCGCTTTTTCATGTTTAAACACTTGGCCATTTCCATGCATACCTAATAATTAGACATAGAAGTAAGACTTCTAAGGCTGCGGCAAAATACATGTGTATCCATGTTTCTCCTGCCAA
The DNA here is from genome assembly GCA_002786855.1 of Cytophagales bacterium CG12_big_fil_rev_8_21_14_0_65_40_12. Classification (GTDB taxonomy): domain Bacteria; phylum Bacteroidota; class Bacteroidia; order Cytophagales; family Cyclobacteriaceae; genus Roseivirga. Next base: position 14,583 of record PCUU01000016.1, on the reverse strand, counting down.
ATTAAACAGCATATAAGGAATATGTACAGTGGCCGCGCTTATGTTGGTTATGCGATTTGCCTTAGCGGGTAGGGCAACGGAAAGAAAAATCATAAGTATTGGAATTGTGGCTAAGGCCAGTGCCATAAAAATAAATCCTTGGGTTATATCAAAGACGAACACTTTGCCTTTCAAAATATCGGCTAGCTTTTCTGGCATGAATAGGGCAAAATGATCAACATAGATATAGAGAAACATAAAACTTGCCCATAGCGAGGCAAGCTTAAGTTTTAGGTTGACTTTGTGATCTTGCAGTTGTGTTTTTGATGCACTCATATGAAATCCATTAAAAATTAAATCCGAAATGTAGCCCTGGCTCAGGTGTCCATTTTGACCATTTGTCGTCTTTTTCTTTAAATCCAGCGGGCATTTCTGTGTAAAAAGGTCGGCCAGCAACACCAAGTGATGGTTCAATAAAAAGTTTATCCTTGAAAAGCTTCACATGGTACCCAATTCTATAGGTGTTGAACAGGTGAAAGCCATTATCCACTTTATTGCCGTTGTCATCCTTGAATTTTTGTAACATGGGCATAACGTGTACTGCAACATATAGACCTTTCCATAAATACCGCTGATAAGAAAGTCCAATCCCGTACTCGCGAATATAGCCCGGGAATTGCTCTTCAGCCTTTCCGTATGATTTGTTATAGAATGGGTTCATCCCTAGTGGCCAGGCATATTTCCAAGTGATTGATTCAACAGAAATTACATCCCTTCCGCTTAAGCGATAACCTAGATTGAGTTGAACGAATTCAGGGTTGTTTGTGGAAGACAAATTACCCAGTAAAAACAATGTGCTACCACCAAACCATTTTTTGTAAGTACTGTCTGTCTCGGCATATTGTGCCTTCAGTTGTGCAGCGCTTGACATGATTAAGAGCAAACCCATCCATAGAATTTTCTTTTGCATGACTTTTCGATTGTTAAATGAGACAGCAAAAGTAGGTTTAGGGGATAGTACCAGTCGTTCACTTAAGTTAAGAAATGGCGCTTGGCTATTTCTTCAAGAATTCTTAGTCTTAATCATCTTAAAGATTATGGCTTTTTTGTCAAGAAAACTTTCTAAATGAAGTTGCTGCATGTTTGAGCGTGTTCAAATTGCCTTCGTCTGATGATTTTAGTTTTAAAACTTAAATCCAAAATCAAGTCCAGGTTGAATAAAGTAGTTAGGCCATCTTTGCTCTACTGCTTTAAAAGAATCTGGAACTCCATTTCTTACAGGCCAATAACTTATTCCTATGGCAGGTTCAAAAAAGAAGCGCCCTTTAAAGAACTCAAAATGGTAACCTAAATAAAAGTCTGTATACAAAGTGAATCCATTTCCGATCTTGTCTTTATTCTCATCCATGTATTTTTCAAAAGCATTCAATACATAAACAGAGGTATAAAGTCCCTTCCACCAAAAGCGCTGATAGCCGATTTGGGGTGCTATTATGCGTGCATGTCCGGGATAGTTTAGCCCTGGGGCATCAAAATCTGGCCCAAAAGGAATACCTAGTGGCCAAGCGTAGATGGATCTTTTAAATCTAAAAGAGACCACATCTTTAGGTGTTATTCTATACCCAACGTTTAACTGAATATATTCTGGTGGATTTTGGTCGTCAGGAATTAAATTTCCTAACATCAATAATGAGCTTCCAACGAACCACTTTTTGTAAGTGCTGTCTTGCTTTACATTTTGTGCATTTGCTTGTAAACTGCCTGCAAATACCAAGGCAACTACAATCCATAGAATTTTCTTTTGCATGTCTTTTTGATTGTTAAATGAGACAGCAAAAGTAGGTTTAGGCGATAATGCCAAACGTTCACTTAAGTTAAGAAAGACCTTTAGTTCTTCTTCGCGAGTATTCTCGCTCTGAGTCTGCTTAGTGATTGAGGTTTGATACCTAAATAGCTCGCCAATTGGTGTTGGGGAACACGTTGAATCAGGTCGGGTCTTTTTTCCAGCATATTGAGGTACCGTTGTTCGGGCGAAGAAGTCTTAAACTCGTCAAAGTCTATTTGTTGTTTGGCTAGCAACTCTTCCGACAATCTTCTGCACATGATTTCAAACTTGGGGAATTTACTGTTGATTTCTTCTTCCATATCGGAATTTGAGATTAGAAGAATACTGTCTTCAACGCAGGCGATGAAATATTCAGAAGGGGTCTTATTTAAAACACAATGAGGCGTTAGTGCGTCAAGTTCTGTATAAAAAGCGGTGGTTTTTTCTTCTCCATCTATGATGTAATACACTCGAATACAGCCTTTTAAAACAAAATAGCTCTTCTGTGATTTCTGTCCTTCTGCAAGTAAAGTTGTCCCTTTTTTTACCGAGTGAAACAGATCCAATGAAAGTAATGCATTCTTCTCATCTTCTGTCAGAGTAATGTATTTTGAAATAAAGTCGAATAGTATGTTTTGCATTTTTGTTACTCCTGTCCTTGGTTACACTTGCCACAAACAATCGAATTAGGCCATTGCCAAATTCCTTTTTTGTGACTGCCAATCTAGAGTTTTTTGCTCAATGTATAAATTGCTGCTTGTTGAATAAATAGTATTGGACTCTTATGTCAAGCCAAGACTTTTAGAAGCAGGGCTGATTTGATTGAGGGTGAAGGAGGAAGTACAAAGACCTAAGTTTGATGAATAAAAAAAGCCGTCTAAATACTGGTTTTCAGACGGCTTTTTTCTAGATCATTTATGGTAGGATTTATTCTGTCTCTGCTTTTAACCTGTCCTTAAAGAGGCTTCTTAATTTCTGCACTTTTGGGTCGATTACCGCCCTGCAATAAGGCTGCTGACCATTTTGGTTATAATAATTCTGATGATAATCTTCCGCAGGATAATAGGCCGCCAAAGGACTTATTTCCGTCACGATCGGATCATCAAAATAGGTTTTCATTTCCTCTTTTACTTCTTCAGCTACTTTTTGCTCGTTTTCATCTCTGAAGAAAATCACCGAACGATATTGCGTTCCAGAGTCATAGCCTTGCCTGTTCAAGGTGGTTGGATCGTGAGTCGAGAAGAAAATCCTTAATAAATCTGCATAGGGCAAAATTTCTGGGTTATAAGTTATCTTGATTACTTCGGCATGTCCCGTTTTGCCCGTACAAATCTCTTTGTAGGTTGGGCTTTTGATAGCGCCTCCCGAGTAGCCAGACTCGACTTTGGTCACCCCTTTAATGCGTTGAAATACGGCTTCTGTACACCAAAAACAACCACCACCCAAAATGGCGGTAGCCTCAGTTTTGTCTTCTTCGATTAATTTCATTGAAGCCGAATTGATACAATACCTTAGTCCACTGGGTTCGGGTCCATCGGGAAATACATGTCCTTGATGTGCATCACAGGTATTGCACATCACCTCTACACGCACCATTCCATAACTGGTGTCTTTTTCGTATTTGATGGCATTTTCTGCAACAGGTTGATTAAAACTTGGCCAGCCCGTGCCCGATTCAAATTTTACTCGAGAATCGAAAAGGGGAGTGCCACAGCAAACGCAGCCGTAAAGCCCTGGCTCATGTCGTTCGCAGAATTCACCGGTGCCAGCGCGCTCTGTTCCTTTCAATCGTGCAATTTGAAATTGCGCAGGAGTCAAAATCGATTTCCATTCTTCTTCCGTTTTTTCTACCCTTTTATTGGGAGCAGGGGTGCCGTTGTTGGCAAATTTGATTACATCAATCCAAGTAAGCATATTTTCCTTTCTGTTTCGGGTAGAGAACAATGTGCCATCTTCAAAAGTTTTACTTCTTCGTAAAAGATCACATCAATCTCATACATCAGCAAAATGGCTGACACTCAAAGATCAATCCCTGCTCAATAATAACCTAATTCTCGCTGTGGAGAAGTTCAGTTTGAAAGGCTGTTTTGTAGGGGATGTGTGTTCAGTTTCTAACTCTTTAAGGATAATGCGCTTGTTTGACTGCACCCACGACTTAAACCAATCTCTATTTTTCGCGTCATGGGTAGATAAATAGTTCAAGAATGAGGCCAAGGCGAACTTATCAGAAGTAATACCTGCTCCATTTTTTACGGCATCCAAGGCATTGCAGGCTTGCTCGTATTGATTCTCTACGGGGACCATCATCACGGGCTTGCCCAGGTACATGGCTTCGCAGATGGATTCAAAGCCTGCCGTGGATACGTAGCCAAGGCAATTTTCCATATAGTTCAAGAATTTTTGATCATTGATATGATGAAAAGTGAGGTTTTTCCAAGGTGACCATTCATCTTTCTGCTCTTTGTTGTCCCAAAAGCAATGCAGCTTGATCTTTTTATTTTGTTCGTGCCATTGCATCAGGTCATAGGCGTAACCTGGATTTACCACATAGGCTAAAATATAGTCTCCTTGCGTGGGGGATAGTTCATAAACTTCCTTTCGTAAAAGCGGAGGGGCAATGCGCACGGCATGTTTATGGTTGGCATAATTTCTGAAAGAGAGTGCAATTTTTTTATGCGCACCGAGCGAAGTAAGTGTGTTTGTTGCTTTGAAATAGGCCTTTTGAAAAGGAAAACCTTTCGCAAAAGGGAATTCTTTGTGTGCTGCCAAGTATTGGTGGGCAATACAAATCCTTCGGGTATTAGGACGAAAGAAATTGAAATAGAAGCCACCCAAAATATCATAAAAGTTAATGATAAGGTCGGGTTGGTGGTCCAGGATTATTTTGTCGATGGTTTTGAGCTCCAGAAAAAACTTGGGTAGCGCTAAAAAATTAAGGGCAAAGGTTTTGAATAGGTTGATCGACTTTTTCCCTTTATCATAATAAAAGTTGGGGCTGGCCACTGCCTGAATTGGTGCCTTGGCTTTGTTCTTAAAATAGGCAGGTACTTCTCTTCGATTGCTTGTGCCAATAATGATTTGAGCAACTTCATGCCCCGCCTCGCTCATGATTTGCTCCATTGCCAAGGCTTGGGTCATATGCCCGCGACCTTCTCCTTGCACTATAAATATTGCTTTCATTTAGCCCACCTCGGTTTTAGGAATGAGCAAACTAGGTTCGAAATAGCTATTCAGCTCAATGGTTTTGTTTTTCTCTCTGATTTCAGTACTTGTGGATTTTTGGGTTTCGGCATAATAAACCAAGCTCCATTCTCCATTAAAATCCTCGACCAGAGCAGTAAGCGACTCCACCCAATCACCGGAATTCAAATAGGTGATTCCTTCAATTTCTTTCATGGCAGGTTGATGGATGTGGCCACAAATTATTCCATCACAACCTTTGTATTTTGCCATTGCAGCCAACTGTTGCTCATAATCATCAATGTATTTTACAGCTTGCTTCACCTTTCCTTTTACGGCTTGCGAAAGCGAAAAATAAGGAAGACCCTTTTTTAGTCTTCTGTAATTATATTGTCGATTCAACCAAAGTAGAAAAGTGTAGCCAATATCACCGAGTTTGGCAATCCATTTGAATTGGCGGGTAATCGCATCAAAAATATCTCCGTGAACGATGTAGAATTTTTTCCCTGCCGACTCATAGATCATGTCTTTTTGAATCGTGAGGTTGCCCATAGTGAAGGGCAAGATTTGATCTAAAAAGTCATCGTGATTGCCCCTCAGGTAGGTTACTTTCGTGCCGTCATTCTCGATCTTCTTAAGGAGTGCTGAAAAGAAGCGGGTATGTTTTCTCTTCCATTTGCCTGATTTTTTGAGCTGCCATCCATCAATGATGTCGCCATTTAGAATCAGGTTTTCACAATGATATTGTTTCAAAAATCTGACAAGTTCCTTAGACTTTGATCCTTTTGTGCCTAGGTGAACGTCAGAAATAACAATGGTTTTACAGTTATTTTTCACGGTGCAAGGGGGTATGTTTCAAGTTACACTTTGAATTTGACCCTTGCGTCAACGATTTTTTAACGAATTGATACGATTATGAGTGAAACGGGTGATTCTCTTAATATTGGAATAACCTTGAGCTAGGGAGTGTCAATTTTGATTGACTTTCTTAGAGATGTAGTCTACCGCCTGTGCTATGGTTTGTAATTGCTCCGCATCATTGTCGGGAATTCGGATTTCGAAGGTTTGTTCAAACTCCATCACGATTTCGGCATAATCGAGCGAATCAATACCAAGGTCTTTTATGAAATTTGCATCTAGGGTGGCTTCTGTTGATGCGATGCCTATTTTGTCTACTAAAATTTGTGTGACTTTTTGTTGTATTTCACTCATTGGATCGGTAGGTGTTCAGAATAATGTCGGAAGATAGTTCATTTACACAAAAATCTAAAACCTCAGTGTAAATTCAGTGCCTTCGTTAATCACAGACTTTACGCTAATTCCGCCACCATGTTTTCTCATTATTTGTTTCGAAAGACTAAGACCAATGCCCGAGCCTTGTTTTTTTGTGGTAAAGAAGGGAATGAAAACTTTGGCAAGTGCCTCTTCGTCAATTCCGCAGCCATTGTCTCGGATCACAATTGTAGGCCGATTGTATTCATTCACAAATGCCCTGATCATGATATGGCGTTCTTCCGTGTTTTCATCTAAGGCATGGATTGCATTTTGCAGAATATTAATCAGCACCTGATCGATAAGCTCCTTGTCTATCGTAAATTTTAAATCAATGGGTTCAACGCTCAGGCTCAACTTGATTTTCTTTTGCTCAAGTTCATGCTTCAATAATACATGTATATAATCCAGCACCCGCCTAATGCTTTCGATGGCGAGTTTGGGCTGTGGAATTTTGGTTAAATTCCTAAAGTCAGAAACGAAGCGGATAAGCCCTTGGCTTCTTCTCTCTATTGTCTGCACGGCCAGGTAGATGTCTTCTAGCTCCTCTTTCTCGATTGGAACGTCATCTTCGATATTATCGACTAAGTTGTCTCTGACTGTGGCGGCCAATGAAGAGAGAGGGGTCACAGAGTTCATGATTTCATGGGTCAAAACGCGAATTAGGTTTTGCCATGCTTCCATTTCCTTTTCTTCCAATTCGGATTGAATGTTTTGAACAGAAACCAGTTTAAACTCTTCTCCCCGAAGGATCAGTTCAATTACATAAATAGACAGCTGAGTATTTGTGCCGTCTTGCGTGAAGTTGATCAAATCACTACCGCCAGTTTTGAGCTTTACCAAAGATTCTACCAGTTTAGGACTCACCTTGCTCAATTCATAGATATTTTGGATCCCCTCAACACCAATCAGTTTTTTGGCCGCACTGTTGATGATCTGCACGTCACCCTTTTTATTGAAGGTAATGAGCCCGATACCCACGTGCTGAACTATTGTCCTGAAATAGTGGTAGTTAGCCTCTTTGTCAGCACGGATTTCACGAAATTTTTTAATTACATTGTTGAACTCTCTATACAACTGATCTACCGAAGCGGAATTTCCTTTTTCGGGATAGGTTGCTGTAAAGTCATCGTACTTGATCGAACTTAAGAAGTTTGAAATCTCCCGATTCGACTTTTCCAACGACCTTATGAGCAGATAAACTTCCAGCAGTAGTGCCAAGCTGATAAAGAAAATATTTACCTGATTTTCGGTTTTGAAAAAGGTATAGGCCAAAAGGAAAATAGTACCGATCAGCAAAATAACCCTTACAATAACAGAGAAGCGCAGATTCTTAAAGCCCATGTTTTTCCAGTCTTCGGTATAACGAAGCGCGCGTTAAACCCAACTCCTTGGCTGCTTTCGAAATGTTACCGCCATGTTTATTGATGGCCTTTAGAATAACGTTCTTTTCAACTTCGTCAAGATTGAAGTTGTCCGCAGCCTCGCTCACTGCGTCTTGCTTCTGAACCAAGAAAAAGAAATCTTCAGGCATAAGGTGATTGCCCTCACCCATAATAATGGCCCTTTCAATCGCATGTTGCAACTCACGGATGTTGCCCGGCCAAGCGTATTTCTGCAACTTCTTTAAAGTAGAAGCTGCCAATTTCTTTCTTTCCTTTCTGTATTTATCGCAATATACTTTGACGAAATGCTCTGCCAGCAATATGATATCGTCCTGGCGATCTCTCAAAGGAGGAAGGTGAATCTCAACGGTGTTAATTCTATAGAGTAAATCTTGGCGGAAGGAACCATCATGCACCATATCATATAGTGGCATATTGGTAGCGCAAATCAATCGAATGTCGATTTCTACCGATTTATTAGAGCCAATCTTGGTAACTTCTCTCCTTTGAATGGCAGTTAACAGCTTGGATTGGAGTGGCATACTTAAGTTGCCAATCTCGTCTAAAAATAGCGTGCCATTATTGGCAATTTCAAAGCGCCCTGTTCTGTCTTCTTTAGCATCTGTAAAGGCACCCTTTTTATGACCAAAAAGTTCGCTTTCAAAAAGGGTCTCAGTAATTGCTCCCATATCTACTCCCACAAAGACATTGTCTTTTCTAAGAGAGCGTTGGTGTAGCGCCCTGGCTACTAGCTCTTTACCTGTTCCGTTTTCACCGAGCACCAGCACGTTGGCATCTGTTCCTGCAACTTTATCAATAATGGAGAAAACACTTTTCATGGAAGGGCTTTCTCCAATAATATCCTTGAAAGGCTTGCTCAGCTCGTCCTCCAACTGTTTTTTCGCACTTTTGAGTTTATCAACTTCTTTGTAGGAACGCTTTAATTTTACCGCGCTTGAGAGCGTAGCAATGAGTTTTTCATTTTGCCAAGGCTTGAGCACAAAATCAGTAGCGCCTTCTTTCAGTCCTTTTACCGCCATTTCTACATCACCAAAGGCAGTAATCAGAATGACTACTGCAGTAGGGTCGGCATCAAGAATTTGTTCTAGCCAATAATAGCCTTCTTTTCCGCTGGTAATGTCCTTACTGAAATTCATATCGAGCATGATGACATCGTAAGTGCCATTATTCATCAAAAAGGGGATCTTCTTGGGGTTTTTCTCAATGATGACTTCCTTAGCGTGCTTTTTCAGCAATAGTTTTGCAGCAATCAATACGTCCTCATCATCATCAATGATTAAAATTTTACCTAGTTCGTTCTCCACAGTTGTATTCGTTTAAAAGTTGCGCTGCTCCCCATAGCCTATAATAGTGCCAACCGCACTGGTTGAGTCCAATGTAACAAAAGAGCGGCATGAATGTACGCAAACGTTCGAAAAGTGTACTGTATTCGTACACCATAAATGTAGTTAATTAGAATTAAGGAATGGTCTATTCTCAATTTTCTAAGGTTATTGAAACCCAAAACGATGCTTAGGCTTTCAATAAGTGTGTCAGTCACGAGATACTTTTTTAATGGCTGACTAAATTATTGGGCAATTGATTTTGTGAAAGTGATTTATGTATCATATATTGCACACGTTGTTTTGAATTAATATAGCATTAATTCAGATATTTTGAGTTTTTGACCTTTGGGCTCGATTCTGACCAAATCGAGCCTTTTTTTATGCCCAAAATCCTAAGGGCGCTTCGGGTTTCTCTTTAGTCTTGTGTTCGATTCCGATCAATTCTTGTGCTGATATTGTACACTCTTGCCCTTCGCTTGCGACATGATTTTATATTAAGTAGTTGAAAAAGAGTGATTTGAATTTGTGGCATCCTTGTTGGGTAAGGCAGCCCGGATTAGAAAATACACTCAAAATGGCAATGGATAGAAAAATCAAGAAGAAGACTTGGACAGCAAAACGAATACTTACGATTTTAGGAATAACAGGGGTGGTCTCTCTGATTCTGTACGTATTCATATTTGCAGATAAATCTTCGAAACTCAACGTAGAGCTGGATAAAATCAATGTAGCTACTGTTACAGAAGGTGCATTTCAGGAGTTTATCCCTGTAGAAGGGACAGTTAACCCAAAAACCACAATTTTTTTAGATGCCATAGTTGGGGGCAATGTGGATGAGAAATTCTTAGAAGGAGGAGTAGAAGTTCAAGAAGGTGATACTATTCTTAAATTGGAAAACGACAACCTTGAGATGAACTACATTAGAGAACAGACTCAAGCCAACCTGCTAAGAAATGACATAGAAAACACAAACTTAAATCTTAAGCAAAGGCTTTTTCAATCAAAATCGAGCATTATCAATCTGGATTTTGATATTGATGAAGCAAAGGATGCCTACGAAAGGAACCAGCAGCTTTGGAAAGATAAAGTAATTTCAGAGCAGGATTTTTTGAATTCAAAACGAAGATATGAGCGATTGATCGCCAGAAGGGTGAATGAGATTGAGTCAGCAAAGTTCGATTCATTGAACGCGGTTACCAGCACAAAGCAAAATGAAGAAAGACTGGAATCCACAAAAGAGAGTTTGGAGATTGTAAAAGGAAATTTGAATAACCTTTGGGTAACGGCCAAAATATCGGGGCTTCTTTCTACCGTGAATGTCGAGGTAGGTCAGAATGTGAACGCAGGCCAAACCATTGCTCAAATTGATGATTTGAACGGTTTCAAAATTATTGCAAGAGTAGATCAGCATTATTTAGCCAGAGTTTATGACGGTTTAAAAGGAAGCTTCGATTTTGCAGGTAAAAATTACTCATTAGTGATTCGTAAAATTTTCCCTGAAATCAATAATGGCCAGTTCAATGTAGAAATGCTTTTCGAAAATGAAGTGCCAGAAGAAATTAGAAGAGGGCAAACCGTGCCCATCAGGCTTCAATTGAGCGAGGAGCGCCAAGCAGTGATGATTCCAAGAGGAAGCTTTTTCCAAACCACAGGCGGTAACTGGATTTTCGTGGTTGATCATTCTGGAGACTTTGCGGTAAAAAGAAATATCAGCATTGGAAATCAAAATACTCGTCAATACGAAGTGCTTGAAGGCTTGAAGCCAGGCGAGCAAGTGATCACATCGTCTTACGATGGATACGAAGACAAAGACAAACTTATTATTAAAAAATAATATATTAATTCACAACAACCTTTAACTTTTTCAAAAATGGAAAACAAAAAAAATCTAATCACAACTAAAGGGCTCAAGAAGTTCTACTACACTGACGAAGTAGAAACTACAGCGCTGGGTAACGTAAATCTAGAAATCAAAGAAGGCGAGTTTGTAGCCGTAATGGGGCCTTCTGGTTGCGGAAAATCTACCTTGCTTAACATCATCGGTCTTTTAGATAATCCTTCTGAAGGAGAGTTTTTCTTCTATGACGAAGAAGTATCGGGGTATTCAGAAAGACAAAGAGCTGAATTGAGAAAAAGAAACATTGGTTTCGTTTTCCAGAGCTTTAATCTCATCGATGAGTTGACTGTTTTTGAAAATGTTGAATTGCCATTGATCTATTTGAAGTACCCAACCGCTGATCGTAAAAAGCGCGTTGAAGAAGTGTTGGAGCAAATGCAAATCATGCATAGAAAAGATCACTTTCCACAACAACTTTCTGGTGGTCAGCAGCAGAGGGTTGCAGTGGCAAGGGCCGTTGTTGCAAAGCCAAACTTGATTCTTGCGGATGAGCCTACTGGTAACTTGGACTCTACCAATGGACAAGAAGTAATGTCATTGTTGAGCAACCTGAATGAGAGTGGCACTACTGTGATTATGGTAACTCACTCTGCTACAGACGCTGAATACGCCCATAGAATTATCAACTTGTTTGATGGCCAGATTGTATCTGAAAGCATCAATTCAAAGGAAAATTCACTCGTTTAATCGCTTACCTCAAATTATCTGAATAGCCCCGGTGCAATTCCGGGGCAAAATTTCACACGGCTAAGGGCAACGTGTAAGGTCAATATTGCCTTTTGGATAGAAAACTGAAATCATGAAAAAACTAATATTTACTTTTTGTTTGGCCTTGTTGGTATCTCCGATACTTAAGGCGCAAGAAGTGCTCACCTTGGAGGAGTGCATTCAAATTGCACTTGAAAACAACCTTGACATTAAAAGAGCAAGAAATAATGCCATTGCTGCAAAGGCCAACCTAACGCAGAGTAAATTCAATTTTCTACCTTCTTTGAGTGCAGGCGCATCGCACAACTGGAATGAAGGTCTTCAGTTCGATAATACTTCAGGGTCATTGGTAAATACAACCACATTATCGGGAGGGGGCTCAATTGGTGGTAGTATTACTGTATTTGATGGTTTTTCTAATTTACTTGGAATGCAGCGTAATAAGATACTCTATGATGCTTCAGAAGAAACCATTAAGAGTAATATTCAATCTACCGAAGCCAGTATTGTATTCTCTTTTTTGCAAGTAATTACTACCGAAGAAAACCTGAAAATAGCAGAGCAAACCAGAGGATTACTCAATGAGCAATTGGACAGAGAAGAAAAGAGAGAGAAAGCTGGAGTTGGCAACATGGAGCAGGTGTACAATTTTAGGTCTCAAGTCGCTCAACAAGATTTGAATATTGTAAACCTTAGAAATAGCCTGGAAAGTAACAGGTTGACGCTGTTGCAATTATTGCTATTGGACCCATCGAAAGACTATCAATTTGAAGGTATCACCACCAATGATGCAGAATTGGAGCAAAGCATTGGAGACTACAATACTGTTTTTGAAAAATCTATGTCTTTTTCGCCAGCCGTTAAGTCCGCAGAGTTGAATTTGGCGGCTTCTCAAAAGAATCTTAAGGCAGCACAATTTTTATGGATGCCGAGTTTGACCATCAATGGAGGCTATGGAACAAGCTGGTCATCGAATATTAAACTCAGGGATGGTTCGGGCCAATTGATCCTTCCAGTTCAGGTTTTGGACGTGGGAACTCAGTTCGATCAAAACAGATCTAAGCAAGCAAGTCTTAATTTGAATATTCCGATTTTCACAAGGTTCCAAAATAGAAATCAAGTGCAGCAGAGCAAAATTCAAATGTTGAACTCAGAATTGGGTCTGCAGCAAGCTAAAAACAACCTTACCAATTTGGTTCAACAGGCCTATTTGAATCTTGTGAACGCAAAGAGTACCTACGCTGCTGCGAAACAAAGTATGATCAATTTGAATATGGCTTTTGAGTTTGCCAAGAGCCGTTATGAGAACGGAACGATTGATTTTGTGACTTATTTACAAAGTTTAAACGGGAAGAATAATGGGGAGCTTCAGTTGGTTCAAGCGAAATACACCATCCTTTTCAGACAGCTAATTCTGGATATTTATACTGGTGAAAGTAACCGCGGAAATTAGTTTAATTCATAAATATCCAGCTTGTTGGTGCCAAAAAGAAAAACTCTAGTGTTTTCCATTAATACAAATGAGTAAGTAGAGGAGTCAGGTAAACTGACTTCTTTTTTTTGTCTTTTGTAGATATCAAAAAGAATCAGCTTGTTACCTTTTTGGGCGATTAGGTTGGTTTCATTAAAACTGAAATAGTCAACGCCTGCAATTGGTAGTGTTTCAATATAATTTCCAATATTATCGAAAACGAGCACCCCATTTTTTCTATCTCCAATGAACAATAGGTTTTGATATTCGCGCATCGTGGTGAAGTCGTATTGAGGAGGACTTAAATTAAGGCTGAGGAACGTCTCGATAATGATTTCTTGATTACTGATGTCTATCTTCTTCAGGCTTAGGGCTTGCGCATCTAAAACCCATAAGTTGTTATCTGCTGCTAGGGTAGCGATACTAGAGTATCCCGAAATTTTTTGATTATCGAGGGTATATCTTTCAGAACTGTTCATCAATCTGTCGAGGAATAAATATTCTTGAAAATCCTTATAGAAGACGAAAACGCGCAATCCTTGCCAAGCTTCAATCAGACTGGGATTAGACTTTTTGTTGGGAGAGAAGTGGCGTTGAAAAACTCCATTGCGATCGTACTTCTCAATCGCTCCAGAGGCCACCTCTAGGTAAATATTGCCCTGTCTATCAATTGAAACTTGTTCAATATTTTGTTCGAACTCAATACTGGCGAATTTCTTCCATTGCTGGGCACTAACGGCCGAGGCCATTAACGTAAGCAAAATCGATATTATGAGGGTTTTAGTGCTCAAATTTTTTGAGTTCAAAATGCCCTTCGCTCAATTCCCCATAAGTAAAATGGTTAATCCATTCCCCTAAATTAACATAGCGACTGTTTTCAGCCACAACTAGATCGAGCGGTAGGTGTCGATGCC
>PCUU01000016.1:0-577 GCA_002786855.1 Cytophagales bacterium CG12_big_fil_rev_8_21_14_0_65_40_12 | reverse complement strand
TGTTCCTTGAGTTTAGTGTATTGCCAAAGCCATTCCTCTTCTCCCAAAAATATTTGCTCCTTTTCGTGTCCCTGTGCCCTGCTTTTCCTCGACCAAAAATTAGCCAAACCAATGCCTATATTTGGATGGAGCCAATGGAAACACCACTGAAAAAATGGATTGGTAAAGATTTTTTTAAGCGTTTTATACCCTTGATCATGAGGGCCAAGACCATCTCCATGCCCTATTAGGATGGATAGACCATCTATTTTGACATCGATAGGGTCTTTAACGATTTTAGCGTTGAGTTCTTTTTCTAAGTAACCAAACATCCACAGGTCATGGTTGCCCGTGAAAATGACCAATTCAATCCCTTTGTCGCTGAGTTCGGCCAACTTGCCCAAAAACCGAGTAAATCCCTTAGGGACAGCATGGTTGTATTCGAACCAGAAGTCAAAAAGATCGCCCACTAGAAAGATGACTTGGGCATCAGTAGAGACTTTGTCTAACCAGCGCACAATTTTCTTTTCGCGTATTAGGCTTTTCTCAAAAGTGGGAACCCCTAAATGAAAATCGGATGCGAAGTAGGCTTTTTTAC
>PCUU01000073.1 GCA_002786855.1 Cytophagales bacterium CG12_big_fil_rev_8_21_14_0_65_40_12 | reverse complement strand
TTATCATCCATTTTTAGGTCTGTAAACGGTCAACCTAGTTCAGAGAAGGACACGATAGAGCGAAACGGACTTTCAGCCTCTTCGTTTTACCTTAATCAATAAAAAACAACCTCCACTTTAGGCAAAGCTTCTTTGAGTTTTTGGATATCGTTATCGCGAAGAGAGGTATTGAAACAAATCACTGATTCCAAGTTCTTAAGCTCTAACAAACGATCGAATTTAAAGACTTTGGTGTTGGAGCAATCTAGCTTCTTGAGATTTACTAAGTTTTCGATGCCCGTAAATCTCTTGATATTGGTGCCTGAGCAATTCAGCTCTTCGATACTCGCAAGGGTGGTCAATGGCCTTAAATCGTCTACAGCCGTATTACTGAAATTCAATTTTTTCAGTCCATCAAACTTAAGAATGGAGAGCAAATTAGCCACAGGCATTTCAGTAAAGCTCAAGGATTCTAGCGTTTTGATATTGGGCAAAGAGTTTAAATCTGTCATTCCTAATCTATTCAAAGACAAACTCTTTAATCTATAAAACTCCGAAAGTTCTGCCAGATTGGTGACTGATGAACCTGTGATATTCAATGATTCTAAAGCCACCAATTCATGAAGTTGCTTGGCCGAAGGTTGGTTGGCGATCACCACATTCTCTTTGAAAGCGCGCTTTAATGGCTCACTTAAAACTCCCCACCAGGCATTCAATGCTTTGGTTTGAAAAATGAGGGTCAAATCCTCTTTTCTACTCAAGAATTCTGCTACCTCCGCTTTGGTCACTTTGCTTCCTTCCAAACTCAAATACCTGAGTTTGGTCAAGCCATAAAGTGCTACCAGTTCACTCACTTTTGTATTGTCGGCTTCAATGTATCGGAGGTTCACCAACTTTATCAAAGGCAAAAAATCACCGATATTGGTTGCACTTAGGTGCAATTCTTCCAACCGATCCAAGTGCTCTAAGCCCTTAAGGCTTGTCAATTGAGGGTTATTATCAATATTGAGGTAATGGACTTTTTTGAGCATGGCCATGGGTGCCAAAGTTGAGATGCCAGCTCCATCGAAATTGAGCGAATCAATCTTCAGCAATTGAATTAAATCCTCACTACTCGGAGTTGGGTTATCGATGTATTTCATCAAAATTCTTCTCCAATAACTCGACATCCCCGTCCACCACTGGTCCAATTCTTTGGTGTTTCTGACCACCAGCGTTTTAGGATTGGCAGCAGTAAAGGCTTCTACCGAAGCATCATCTAAAGGTGCATTGTCACAATAAATTTTAATCAAGGACTTGACATTCATCAAGGGCTCAAGGCTCGCCACTTTGGTGTTGGTAAAATTCAGGGTTTTTAAATTGGTTAAGGCACTTAAAGCGCTCAGGTCATTGACAGTAGTCAATTCGAAATTAAGATCTGTTAATGATTTCAGCATTTCGAGACCGTTGAGCGTTGTAATGTCACTGGCCGATACATCAAGCTTTTTAAGTTTGTTCAGTTTTGCAAAATCAATCTTCGCTGTTCCTTCCGCTTCGGATAAATTCAGTGCTTCGAGGGTTGAAAGCTCACTGATGAATGAAAGGTCTGTTTGCTTAATCCGGGCTAGGTTTAGGCTTTTTAGCTTTTCGAAAGACTTAAGGACAGAGAAATCCTCTACATGACAATTTGAGAGGTTTATAGCTTGGATCTCGCTATGATATTTTAAGTATTGAAGGTCGTAAACAGAGGTGTTCGACACATCGAGTGACTGCAAGGTATTGATGGACCTTAGTGGTTTTAAATCACTAAGCCAAGTATTGCTAATTTTCAGGTACTTCAGATTAGTGAGCTGATAAATCGGCTCTAAGTCCAGAATAAGCTCGTTTTTAGACAGGTCCAAAGAGTCGATCATCGCCAACCTAGTGATATGTTCAAGGGTCAAACTATCCGCTTCTACTTTGGCACTCTTCTTTAAAACCACTCTCCAAGCCACTGTCAAAGTGTTAAACCATTCGGTCAATTGTTTATCCCTGCTTAATTTATTGGTGTAAATACTGGCTATTTTCAATTCACCACTTTTGGGAATGAGGTTCAGTTCTATAAATCTCTTTTGCGTAGTATTCACTGGTTCTCCATCAAGGCTTGTCCCTTGTAGATTTCTTACTAATTCTACCCTGTAAAATGGGCTGCCATCCTCTTTGGTTTGCGCCAGAATCTCTGCGATCTCGAAATCAAAGACTACATTTTTAAAAAAGAAATCGATATCCTTTAAGTAAGCTTGTACATCTTTATAAATGGGAGTCGACCTGTTTTCTTCCAAATCATCTTCCACTTGGACTTTGGCATCGACAAATAGCTTTGCATAGCTGTTGGTGATGATTACTTCTTTTTCGCTGACAGCCGTGCGATCCGCACCAAGCACATTCAAGTAAAACTCGAGCGCACTGACCATATCTTTGACTGCTTCTTTCTTTTTTTCTAAGACAGAATCAGGAATTGCAGCCGATTGCGCCAACAGGCTTAAGCTTAAAAAACTAAAGGTTAAAATCAGAAAAAGCTTACTGCTTGTCATAGATGATTTTAAGGATGTCTTCTTTTTGGGAAGCATTGATTTGAAGTAAATCGGAAATTAACCAACCCGAATTATCACTGGCACGGTTGAAATTAGCCAACGAAAAATACCAGCCTTCCACCCCGAAGAAATGGAATTTCATAGTGTTCACTGTCTTGAATTCTAAGGTTCCCTTTTTTACTTCATAAAGGAAAAGCGTCATTAAATCCGGCTTGTAATCTGCCAGGGTATAAGATTCAGGGCTACCTCCTTTGAGCAAGGCTTTCCGCAGATTCATAAAATCGAGTTCATGGCTCATCGGATGCAAAAACTCCTTTGTTTCACCTCTCTGCTTTTTGAAAATATTCTTGTAGGGTTCAAAAGAGATATCGGCAATTACCCATTCGTAACCTAAACCCTCCTCTTGAATTTGCATGTATAAAGTCAGGGGTTGCTCGCGACCTTCATGCATAAAAGTAGTGTTGACTACGGCAAACCAGTTAGGGGAATGAAGATTCAAATAAAGAGGGCTGCCCTCTTTGGTGACTTGATCCAAAAAATCTTTCTTGGTTTGAGATGATATACCAGCATTCTCTTCATCGAAGAGAATGCTGATATATCTTTTGCGCAACCTATCGTTGCGGTATTGCCTATCGTTTGGTTCAAACTTATTTCCTTTGGTGTCTTCCTCGCCATTAAAACGCCTAAAAAATTGATTAAGCTGTTTTGTGCTCGCTAAAAGCTGTTGTTCGATCTGGTAATCATCCCCCACAATTTGGGCAGATGCGTAATGAGAAAGAACAAAAGAAAGTGAAAGGCTTATAAGAATGAGTCGCTTCATACTGATGTTTCGGATACGCGGATATCACCTAAAATCACATCCCAGAACTCAATAGTTCTGCCTGCGATTTGAGTTTTTTTCTTCTCAACGTAAATAGTAATGTCCTTTTTAGTGGTGTCTTTGTAGCTCATTTTATCAGCAGTGGTTCCTTGGAACTTTTGATACACTGTAACCACACCAACGTAACGGCCATCAGGCTGTCTTTCCAAATCGGAGATATATTGAATGTCGTACCATTCGATATTTACTTTGTCGTAGTTGAGTGCCATTAAGCGTTGGAAATACTCACGTACTTTGTAATACTTGATTTCTTCCGAAGCCAAAGAAGAAACTCCCATTTCGCTACCAGGAGCAAAAAGTTCTTCCGCCCTGTCCATAACGCGATTCGCTTCAGAAAAAGGAGTATCCTTATTTCCAATAATGGCAATGTATTTACCTAGGTCTTTTACTTTTTCTAAAGCCAGAGAATCTATGGCCTTTTCGCGATTAGGATCAACGGCTGACTGTGCACTTACGCTAATGGCCATAATGGTCAAAAGAAGTACAATTGATAATTTTGAGAATATATTTTTGTTCATCATTTCTTATTTAGAAGTCTAAATTACTTTTTAACCAATACCAATTCTTTGATTCTACCTTGATCGTCAGTTATCATTTCCTTTACCTTGTGAGGGTTTAATCTAACGTCTTTCAAGTAATTCAAATATTTAGAAATTGTGGTAGGCTCGTCAAAGTCCTCAGTGCCATTGGCAGCATAAAAAATAATAAGGACAGGAGCATCACCGGTACTGAACATACCCAAGGCTTCGCGGATGTTGTTGTTCGCAACATTCACTGAACTTGCGTTAGCAATTTGACTGAAATAGCTGCTAAGTCTAGCATCCATTGCTGGGGCAGGTTTTGTAACTGGTTCTTTTTTTACTTCTGGTTCTGGAATGGGCTCTGGTGTAGGTTCTTCCACTACTTCAGGAACTGGTTTTGCATCAATTACTGCTTTTTGGCTCTTACAAGATGACAGCGCAAATAGCAAAGCGCAGCATAGAGGAATGGTTTTGAAAATACTTTTCATGTTTGTTCTATAGTTTTTCATGTTATGGTGTCGTTAAACGTGTTCTCTTATTGCAAGTTGTATACCAAAATGCCTAACAGGTCTAAAATCAATCTTTTTGGAAAATATTTTTTCGGATCGAGAAAAACACCTTCAAAATGACAATTCTGACAAGATCTATGCTTAAAGATATTTTGGAATACATTGGATATGATAGGACATCATTTCCCCAGATGACTGACAAAGGAAACAAAAAAGTCGCAAACAGTGTAAACCATCAGCGACTTTTTAAGAAATTAATTGATGAAAGGTATTTCTAATTTTCCTTTTCTTGTGGTGCCGAAACTACTTGTGCACCCTCGGGAACAACAAAATTCTCCATTGCGGGATACGCTTCTGAAACTTGAATGTTTTCGAATAATCTAGCATCTCCTCGCGGTTGGCCCAGAACACCCTCGGCATACTGATACCATTGCAATGAAGAAGGTAGTACAACACCTTCTATTTCTTTCCAGCCTTCATATTTTATTAGATTGTATCTATTACTTGGCTCACCACCGAAAGTAGCCGTATACATGAGCCATTCCATTCTATTACTTTCTGGATTTGAAAGAATGATGTAGCTATCGTTAGGTGCATCCCCAATTCCCGAGTTATAAGTGATTTTAGTGGCGTTATAAGATTGACCGCCCAATTCCATGGCATCAAGGGCTTCATAATTGACACCAGGATCGCCCACCACAAAAGGAAATGCGTAAAAATAAAACATCAGGTTATAGCGCATTCTTTGTCCATCTGCATTCTCGCTTGGTGGATTCACCCAAACGTTTTTGCCATCAAAACCTACCTTTTGGTTTTCTGACTCAATGAGGGTGTATCTGTTTTGAAGTTCTACGAGCGTTTTACTTCCTCCACTCTCGTAGCTGAGCGTTTTTAATTTTGCCCAGTTCTCATAGCCGCCATGTGCATCGAATACTTTATCAATGCTTTCAGGATGATTGTATGCAGGCTTCACAATTAAAGTTTCAGCTTTATCTTCAGTTTTTGATCCTTCACAGGCCATGAACAGGACAAAGAAGGACAGTGCCAGATATTTTTTCATTTTTGGATAATTTAAATCGCTACAAAGTTCTTGAATTTACTGGTTTCCAAGGTCATCTATATTGCCAGTTACGAAAGGAATTGAAATAGAACATACAATTACTTAACCTTCCAAAATTCTAATTAAGTCATCATTCAAATAATAAACCTCCTTACCATCCTTTTTAGGGGTAAGAATCCCTGCATTAACAAGCTCATCCATATATTTTGTCAGAGTAGTCCTTGACGACTTTCCCGTAATTTCACCTATGCTTTTTGGCTTGTTGTAGGGCTGACTAAAAATGGCTTCGTTGAGCTCTTTGCCATACCACTTAATTTTCTGCTTTCCGTGTATCAGTGTCTTCTCCATTTGATCAATAATTTCATTCACCAATTGATTGGTCAAATTTGAGGTTTGCTCTATTGCATCAAGCATAAAAAGTATCCAGTTCTTCCAAGCCCCTCTTTGAGTCACTGCTCCTAAATTGTAATAGTAATCATCTTTATGAACGATGATGTATTTTGACAAATACAGCACAGGAAGAGAAAGCATCTCTTTATTCACTAAATATAAAAGATTGATTATTCTGCCTGTTCTTCCATTACCATCTTGGAAAGGATGTATGGCCTCGAATTGGTAATGTGCAATGCACATTTTTAGCAATGGATCAACATTATACTTCACATCATCCTGCATGAATTCAAGTAAATTGGCAAGATAACTTTCAACAACACCTTCTCCTCTCGGAGGGGTATAGATAATCTCTCCAGAACGAAATTCACTTTGCCCCCTCTTTATTACTACCAGAGCCTGAGGTGGGCGAATTCCTGCTGAGGTATTCTTTATTTCTTGAAAAACATTAATCATCATTTCCAAATCGATATTTGTGCTCGACTTGAGATGGGCAAAGCCAGCCCACAGCGCCTCACGATAGCGCAATACCTCTTTGACACTTGGCTCTGTCTTAATCTGACTTTCATCAGCAGATATTGCCTTATAAAGTTCATCCTCGGTTGTGAAAATATTTTCAATAGCCGTTGAGGTTATAGCTTCATGCAGTGCTATCGTATTAATCAACATACTCGGATTAGGTAGTCTTAGAACAATGGCATTCATAGTGGCCAAAGCACGTGATGCAGAAACCAGCTTGAGTAATATCTCCGAATCATTGTTCACGACTTCTGGTGGTGGCAAAAATGGTAACTCGTTAAAAGGGACATTACGATCGTACATAATACAACATGTCCAGTTTTTATCTATTATCTGAACACGTAACGAATATATGTTCATTTTCTGAACATTTCAAAATTCATGTCCAGTTTTTAGTTAAAAACTGGACATGTCTTTAGAATACGTCCAGTTATACCACGAATTCATTGCTCATGTCCATCTCATTGATTCGAGCCTGACATATGAACAGGGATTTTAACTCAATCTTTTTCCATACCTAATAGGAAATGTATATTTGAAACTTAAACCCATTGAATGAGCAAGAATCACCAGTTCGAGACCGATGCCATACGTACTCAGATAAGTAGTACACATGCCCAAGAGCATTCTACTCCTTTATATCTTACTTCAAGTTTTACTTATGAGGATGCGGAAGAAATGAGGGCTGCCTTTGCAGGTGAAAACGATAAAAACATTTATAGCCGCTTCAGCAATCCAAATCTTCAGGAATTGGTAGATAAGGTTTGTTTGATGGAAAAAGCCGAAGCTGGCTATGCTTTTGCCTCTGGTATGGCTGCCGTATTTTCAACTTTTGCGGCTTTGGCATCTGCCGGAGATCACATTATTTCTTGCCGTTCAATTTTCGGATCTACGCACACCGTCTTCAATAAAATTCTTCCCAAATGGAAAATCGAAACTACTTATGTGGACATCGACAAAACAGAAGATTGGGATAAGGCGGTACAAACCAATAGCAAATTACTTTACGTAGAAACCCCTACTAATCCAGCTGTTGACTTAATCGATTTGGCTTGGCTTGGCGCGTTTGCCAAAAAGCACCAGTTAATTTTAATTGTTGACAATTGCTTTGCCACACCCTATTTACAGCAGCCCATTCTCTTTGGCGCAGATTTAGTAATTCATTCTGCAACCAAATTTATTGATGGACAAGGAAGAGTTTTGGGTGGAATCACTGTGGGTAGAAAAGACTTGATAGATGAAATCTATGCTTTTAGCCGTAGTACGGGCCCTGCCCTTTCTCCATTCAATGCTTGGGTACTTTCAAAAAGCTTAGAGACGTTGGCTGTGCGCATGGATCGCCATTGCGAAAATGCCATGAAATTGGCCCAATATTTAGAGGCACATGAACAAGTGGCTTGGGTTAAATATCCTTTCCTTCCTTCTCACCCAATGTTTGAGGTGGCTAAAAAACAAATGAAAGCAGGTGGAGCCGTGGTTTCCTTTGGCATTAAAGGCGGACTGGAGAACGGTGTCAAATTTCTGAATGCAATAAAAATGTGTTCGCTCACTGCTAATCTCGGTGATAGCCGAACAATTGTTACCCACCCCTCCTCCACAACTCACGCTAAACTTTCAGAAGAAGAAAGACAGAAGGTGGGTATCACTGCGGAACTCATAAGAATTTCGGTAGGTTTGGAACATATTGATGACATCATCAACGATATTGCACAAGCATTGAAAACTGCGCTTTAAAGCCTCGAATACATGAAAAAAATTACTGCAGAAATCTTGACCATTGGAGACGAAATCCTTTATGGACAAATTCTGGACACCAACGCCCAATGGATGAGTTACGAACTAGATCAACTTGGGATCAAAGTGGTAAGAAAAACGACCGTTGGTGATAATGAAGAAGATATTCTTACCGCATTTGCCGAAGCCGAAGACCGAGCAGATTTAGTGCTGATCACTGGTGGCTTAGGCCCCACGAATGATGATTTAACCATGCCTACCCTAGCTAAATATTTTGGTAGTGATATCATTTTAGATGAGCACGTTTTGGCACATGTCAAAGATTTCTTCGAAAAAAGAGGTAGGGAATTTACCGAGCTCAATCGAAGACAAGCCCTCGTTCCAGAATTGGCTGAAGTAATTCATAATTCATTGGGAACTGCCCCATGCACTTGGTATGAGCGCGATGGAAAAGTATTCGTTTCTATGCCTGGCGTTCCGCATGAAATGAAAAACTTAATGAAGGAATCCGTAATTCCCAAGATTCGAAATTTCTTCAACACACCTGTTATTTATCACCGCGTGATCAAAACGGTGGGGATCGGTGAGTCATTTTTGGCGGACAAAATCAAAGATTGGGAAGACAGCCTCCCATCTCACGTAGCACTTGCTTATTTACCGAGCATTGGCCATGTAAAGTTGCGATTAACAGCAGTTAGTGACAATAGAGAAATACTTAAACAAGATGTTCAATTATTGATTGACCAATTGATGCCCTTGGCTGAAAAGTACATTTACGGTTATGATAACACTAGTTTAGAAGAAGCCGTTGGTCAGATGTTGATCGAAGAAAAAAAGACAATCGCTTTTGCAGAAAGCTGTTCTGGCGGTTTCATTCAACACAAAATGACCACAATCCCTGGTTCTTCCGCTTATTTTCAAGGTGGATTGGTGCCTTATCATAACCAATTCAAAATAGACTTGTTAGGCGTTAAGACAGAAACGCTAGAAAAACACGGTGCTGTAAGCGAAGAATGCGTAATAGAAATGGCAGAACGTGTAAGAGAGAAATTCAATGCCGATATTGGTGCCGCAAGTAGCGGAATTGCTGGGCCAGATGGTGGTTCGGACGAAAAACCAGTCGGAACTGTGTGGATTGCATATGCAGATGGTAAAAAAACCATCGCTAAAAAACTGCAATTGACACAGAATAGAATATTAAATATTGAATTGACTGAAATATCAGTATTAAATTTGGTAAGGAAAAGCTTGAAGGCATAGAACCTTGATAATATTTGGTTTAATGCTATTTTTGTCTTTTCAATGCAAACGTTTTAATTGGCTAAAATTGAGCTTATGGCAATTGTAGAAATGGTGATGCCCAAAATGGGTGAAAGTATAATGGAGGGAACGGTACTCACTTGGTTAAAACAAGAAGGGGACCATATCGAAGCCGATGAATCAGTATTGGAAGTTGCTACCGACAAGGTAGATACAGAAGTACCTGCCATTCATGCCGGAATCCTCAAAGAAATTTTAGTCAAAGAAGGTGATGTTGTTCCTGTTGGAGCACCAATCGCAAGGATTGAAACTGAGGCCTCGGCCGGTACTTCAGCAGCGCCATCTGCCCCAAGCCCTAAGGCGGAAGCTTCTTCAGCCCCAGCAACACAGGCCATTCCGGCTTCTAACGGACAAGCAGCGGTGCTCGAAAAACCTCAAAGCGCTCGTTTTTATTCCCCACTAGTCATGAACATTGCACGCACCGAGGGCATTGCCATGGCCGAGTTGGAACGCGTTTCAGGTACTGGCAGTGAAGGCCGAGTAACCAAAAAAGATATTTTGGATTATGTGAAAAACAGGCCTCAAGGTGGTGTTGCGGCTCCAACTCCGAGCCCTGTGGCAAGTGCTCCTGCTCAAAGAGTAACCCAACCCATGCCTGTTTCAATTTCTGGCGAAGATGAAATCATAGAAATGGACAGAATGCGCAAGATGATTGCCGAGCGCATGGTAGATTCAAAACGAATTTCTCCACATGTTACTTCATTTGTTGAAGCTGATGTTTCAACGATCGTTTCTTGGAGAAATAAAGTGAAAAATAGCTTTATGGAAAGAGAAGGTGAGCCAATTACTTTCACTCCAATCTTTATCGAAGCGGTAGTAAAAGCCATCAAGGATTACCCAATGATCAATGTGCAAGTAGATGGAACGCGCATTATCAAGAAAAGAAATATCAACGTAGGTTTGGCTGTGGCACTTCCTTCAGGTAATTTAATTGTGCCTGTAATTCACAATGCTGACCAATACAATTTGACTGGTTTGACCAAAAAAGTCAACGACTTGGCCAAAAGAGCGCGTGAAAACAAGCTTACACCAGACGATTTGCAAGGTGGAACCTTCACCGTGTCGAATGTTGGCTCTTTCGGTAATATGATGGGCACACCAATCATTATGCAGCCGCAAGTGGCCATCTTGGCTTTAGGTGCTGTGGTTAAAAAACCCGCAGTAATCGAAACACCTGCTGGTGATGCTATTGCCATCCGTCACAAAATGTTCCTTTCTCATTCTTATGATCACCGCGTTGTAGATGGATCTTTGGGTGGAATGTTCGTTCGTAGAGTAGCCGATTACCTAGAAAAATTTGATATCAAGCAGTCGATCTAGATTTTAGATTCTAGTAGATAGATTTTAGACAGAAGCCTCAATCAGCAATGATTGGGGCTTCTGTGATTTGAGTCGGTATTAATAACTGGAAGAACAGAGTCCAAAAACGGTGATTAATATATTCTTAACTTTGTTAAAAAATGCGCTAAATGACACTAACTATCATTAATTCTATTGATTTTTCATCTCCTCAAAGTCAGAATTGGATCATAGGTGTGATCTCTGGGGTAATTGCTACATCATTGTGGTCAATAATTATCTATGTGAAATTTCAAGCTAGACTATATTTAAGTTTTAGTCACCTCAAGGGTGATTATGAAGTTTTTAGGAAGTACACTGATTCAGATAAACCAGAATACCATGTTAATTTAAGTCGTAAAAAAACATTATTAACACTTTCAACTATTGATATAAAGGACAAAAAAGTGAACATCCCTAAAATGAATTACAGTGCTAAAATCAATTTAGATCACAGGTTTATGTTTGATGGAAAAGGTTTTTACATACACAACAAAACCTCTGGTGATAAGCCCCTTCAACTTTGGGGCACAATGGAACTACTGATAGATAAACCTGATATTTATCTTAAAACTTCTTTTGTCAATGTAGAAAGACAAGTAATCAATGATGTTTGGTTTTTAAAAAAAATAATCAATTAGATTAATTCACTCTAAATACTGCTCATATTATTAATATTGATATACCTCAATCAGCAATGATTGGGGCTTTTGTTTTTACGGCTCCTCACCTCCGAGCAACGCTACCTTTCAGCATTATTAAAATACCGATCAAAGTCATCGATTTCATAGCTCATCAAATTGATTTCTTTTTTGTCACCTTTATAATCCCTAATCAAATAAAATAATTATATATTCAATGCTAAATAGACAGTATATGTCTATTATATAAGACATTTTCAGGTTTTACACGCTATTGTATTCACATAACTTTAAGAAAGAATGAAGGACCAAAAGACCAAAGTATTTACTGTCGCAGACTATTTACTGACCCGACTTAAGCAATTGAATGTTACCGAAGTTTTTCAAATCCCGGGTGATTATGTGAAACACTTCACTCAAGCCTTAGAAGATTTTGATGGCATAAAAACCATTGGAACGACCAATGAATTAGACGCCTCTTATGCCGCAGATGCTTATGGCCGCACACGTGGTTTAGCTGCTGTATCACTACAATATGGGGTGAGTACTTTTAGTGCTTTGAATGCCATTGCTGGAGCCTACGTTGAACGCAGCCCTGTCATTGTAATCAGTGCCGCACCCGGAGCAGATGCTCGCCAAATAGGCAGCATGTACAATGTACTATTCCACCATTCGACTGGAAACCTCAATGCAGACCAAGAAATTTTTGAACGCGTAACCGTTGCCGCAGAAACACTAAGCACCTCTGCAGGTGCTCCAGAGAAAATAGATAATCTGATCATTGCTGCACTCACTCATCAAAGACCCGTTTACATTGCTTGTTACAAAGAAGTTTGGGGTGAGCCATGTCCTGAGCCTTCCAATGTGAAACTCAAGCCCATTGTTCCAAAAAGTGTACCTGCCGATTTAAACAATGCTGTTGAACAAGCTTGGACTCAAATTACTCAAGCAAAATCACCAATCATCTTGGCGGGAGTTGAAATCCTTCGTCATGGTTTATCAAAAAAATTAGACGAGCTGATCAAGGAAAGTGGAATGCTCTATACCACCACTTCTTTAGGTAAAACTGTGCTGGATGAAAAGGGGGAGAAATTCATAGGTACCTACTCAGATCAAGCTTCGATTCCAGAAGTATTGAAAATCGTTGAAGCCTCGGATTGCATTCTGTCTTTGGGCACCATCATTACCGATGACTATTTGTGGCTCGTGGAAAATAAGTTCGCCAACATGATTCAGTCCACCACCCAAGAAATGCGTGTTGGTTACTTTACTTATCAAGGCGTAACCCTAAACGACTTTATTGATGCTTTGATTGATCGTTTCAAGACTTCAAAAGCTTACCCATTGAAGGCTAAGGCGCCTGCGCAACCTAAATTCCCAGAACCTTGGAGTTCTAATTCAGATCCTAAATACAACAAAAGCCCTGAAGTAATCACCTTTAACCGCTTTTTCGAACAGGCCACCAGCTTCTTGCAAAAGAATAAAATGATGGACGACATTATTATGACTTTCGGGGTCAGTTCATCCATGTACGTGGCCACCAATATTTATGGCATGTCTCAGAACACCTATATCTCTTCGGCTGCTTGGCAATGCATTGGTTTCGAAACTGGCGCAGCCTCGGGTGCTCAATTAGGCAGTGGGAAACAAGCTTGGACCGTGGCAGGCGATGGTGGATTTATGATGGTAGCACAGTCACTTTCCACGCTGGTAAAGTACAATATCAATGCTGTGATTTTTGTAATGAACAATGGAGTCTATGCCATTGAACAAGTTTTTGTAGACCTAGACGCTTTTAAAGCTGGACCAAAACACAAATTCGACCAATTCGATATTCTAGGGAAATGGGATTATCAAGCACTGGCCAAAGCATTTGGCGCCAATAGTTTAAGGGCAGAAACCATCACAGAGCTAAAACAAGTACTCAACCAACTCAAGAAAAAAACGAACCTGCCAACACTTGTTGAAATCATTATTCCTGAAAAGGATTTGGCGCAACAGATGTCGAGGATTGGTAACGAATAATTTAAAAAATTAAAATAAAGAAAACATGAGCAAAAAGACTTACTCAATTTTTGGTGCAGGCGCTTCGGGCTTATACACCGCTTGGAGATTACTCGATGGAAAATCCAAAGATAAAAACAACAAAAAAGCCATAGTAAAAGGCGATGTCATCGAACTCTACGATTGGGGCCAATATGACTTTTCGAAAAAATACTCAGGCACAAGAGCACCAGGTGCGCGTGTATGCACTTGGCATTATCAAGACGACAAAGACAATTCTTATTTAGAGCTTGGAGGCATGAGGTATTCCTATTGGGATGGCAGCCCTATGGGAGCTGGGCATAGGGTGGTTACCGAAACAATCGAAAGACTAGACCTGGAGAAGTTCTCAGTCCCTTTTAATGAGTCCGCAGATCCACTAATGTCATTGCGCGCTAAAAACATGTACATCTCAGATGTCAACTCGAATCAGCCCGCTCCATATAATGCAGCCAATTATGGTGCAGATAGCCCTCCTGACGATGGCTTTACTACCATTCAAGCAGTGGCCATTACACAAGATTCGGGGCCAACCACGCGTAGAGAATGGTGCAAATTTTACGAAGAAGGCAAAATCAATATTGAGACCCCTGAGACTTCCATTTTCAAAAAAGGAGACAAGCTAAAGGAGATTGGTTATTGGAACTTAGGTTACGACAGGCTAGGTCAAGAAGGCTTTAGCTATTTGTCAGACGGCAACGGCTATTCTTCGAATGTTGTGAACAGCAATAGCGCACAATCTTTCAATGTGAATGATGAATTTACACCTGGTACCGAATACAAAACTTTGGTAAAAGGCTTTTCAAGTCTATTCGATGCCCTTTTTGATAAAGTAGTAGAGCTTGCCGCAAAAAATGAGGTCACATTCGATTATCATCCAAATACTCGTTTAAGGTCTATTTTGGACACCAAAAAAGGAATCCATTTCACTACCGCTACACGAAAGGCACCTGACAAATTGTTTGAAAGCAAAACTTGTGATGCTGCCTTCCTGGCCATGCCAAGAAGCGCCATAGAATTGGTTGCGCAAGCCACTCGTTATAGCGATAAAGAAGGATTGGATGTACTCAACCACGAGAAGGTGCAGCTCTATCTGGAATCGGTAATGATGGAGCCATCTTACAAAGTAGGAATGTTCTTCGATCAGCCATGGTGGAGAGATACCCCCGAAGGTGGCCCTAAATATCCTGCGAAACTGACCAGCTACTTCTTAACTCAAGAAGGGATTGGCAAACTAAAAAGCCAGAAGTTTCCTGCAAAGTATCTTGCCGCCATTGAGAAAGCAGAAAAACCTTTCGTTATCATAGGCACTTCTTATAATGACAAGGCAAGTTTCATAGACGCGGTAGAAAGGCAAACAGAAGAACGATTAACCTTGAAAGAACAAAATCAGTTGTTGGCAGTAGCCGAATTGGATACCATTGGCCCAAGTATTACAGATATGCCCATCCGCCAAGTCGTGTATTTTGGAGATAACGCCAGAAACAAAAAAGGGAAGAAAATCTATGGCATTCTGGCCAGTTACGATGATATACAGTACACAACCTTTTGGAAACCTCTTGAATTAGGTCCGAACGCAAAACGTAAAATCCCAGAATCAAGAGATACGCAACCGCTAGAAGGGCCAAGGGCTGCTACCCCAGTAATGATCAAGATGCTAAGGCAACAATTGGCTGCTTTACATTTCGGGCCACAGGCGGATTATTCGGCCGTGCCAGAGCCTTTGGAAACTAAGTACATGGATTGGTCGCTACCTCCATTCAATGCTGGTTACCATGCCTACAAATCGCATTATAACTTAGGCGATGTACAGAGAAAAATCAGGAAACCATCTCAACTCATCCCTGGTAAAGACAGTGATATTTTTATTGTGGGCGAAACCTACTCTAATGATCAAGCATGGGTAGAAGGTGCTTTTTGTACCGCAGAATCTGTATTGAACGATTTCTTTGGCATCGCTCCAATTATTGATGAAACCCATTATCCATTTATCTGTCCCGAATAATCGATTAGTTTATCATAAGCCTCAATCAGTAATGGTTGGGGCTTTTGTGATAATCGGCTCAGAAAATGGGGTATTATGAGCCGATTAGCGAAAATAATCGGCTCATCCGTAAAGGAACTTGCCTAATTAATTGATTAATATTTCAGTTTCACCACAATGCGCTTGCCTTTCAGTACCAGTGGATTCTTTAAATCAGAGGATAAATCGCCTTCAATCACATTCCATTGCTTTGCTTTGGTGGCTAGAAGAATCTTATAGCTCTCGTCAGTTTGAGTGATGGTAAGTTCTTCTTCTGAATCACTGATTCTTTTATAAAAAACACTGACCTCGTTTTCACCCACTTTTACATTTTCTATACTTCCTGTATTCCAAGCAGTTGGCATTTGCGGGGCGATGGTAATCTCCTTTAAATGCGCCATTGGCTTGATACCGAAGAATTGCGTCACGATGGGAATTGCATAAGAATAGATATTCCATGCTTGAGTGATCATTCCAAAATCTGGGCTTACTTCATACATAGAGCCAGGCAAGGCATAGCTAAAGGAATTAGTCATCCGCTCTAAATAAGCCAAGGCTTGGTCTGGTCTGCCATAATTGTTTTCAGCAATCGCCTGAACACCAGTCGGTAAAGTCATTACTGCACCTGTATAAGAGAAAATTTTCATCTTCTTAGCGAAACCGCCAGCATCGTTTTCCGCAGATTCATCGCGATCAATACCCGTTACAAAAACTCCAAAAGGATTGACATACTTACTTCCAGTCTCAAGGGCTTTGATCGCTTTGGCACTGTCAGCAATTCCCATTTCCATGGGTGTATTTACTACCCAATTATGGTAAAGCACGAAAGCTTGTTTTTTATTCGGGTTGAATTTCCTAACCTGAGCTTGGGTTGCCCTTAACTCTTCCACCGCCCAAGGCTTGTCCAAAGTATCGGCTCGAATGATAGCGCCATCAATCAAATGATCTGCATCTTTAGCTGTCCCAATAAAGTCGGCAAAAGAGTTGAACTCTGCTGCCCAAAAATCTTTGTTGATCATGGCGGCAAGCTTTGTGGCTTTCATTCTGTAGTCTTTGGCTTCAGCAGGCTGCCCCAAAAGCTCCGCCATTTCAGCTAAATCGACAAAGGCCTTTTGCGTGTAGGCTGCAACATCAATCATCTCAGATTCCAAACCATGGATTTCCATCATACCGTAGCCATCTGCCACCAAATTGCCATCCGCATCATTCTCTTTCAACAGCCATTCCATTCCTGCTTTGGCCGTTGGATAGTAGGCCCGGAGAAATGCTTCATCTCCTGTCCATTTGAATACATTCCAAATCAGAGATGCGTATTGAGGTGTTTCATTTAAGTTGCCTGGGTTGAAGACAGCTCCATTGGTAGACATTTCGTGCATAATTTTGCCAGAACCATTATTGACCGCATTCGAAACACTGTCGATCAAGGCAATGGTAGATTCGGCTAAATCCGTCATTCCAATGGCAGCTGCACCTTGCAACGCATATTCGCTATCGGCACCAAAAAACCACGGATAATCAGGAATACCAGCTGTGATTCCCCTTCCCAAACCTTCAACATCCCGAATCAACCAGTCTGTATTGTACTTTGTCCAACGAAAGGCTTGTTCAATTTTCTTATTAGGGATAGTTAGCGTTGCTATATTTTCAATTTCCCCATAGCGTTTTACTTTACTCGCAAGTAAGCTTGCGGCATTCTCTTGCGTAAATTTCAAATTCGCGATTGCTTTGGCTTTTGACGTATAAGATCCAGCAATTGTAAAAGGTAACACCATCTGTCCTTTGGCAGGCACTTCGATTTTATAGGTCAATGAAGCTGTTGTGCCCAGCCCTTTCCGCTCAAAATCACAAGAAGCAGCCGATAAGAAATGTGCACTTGGCTTAAGTGATGATGCAAAAACTGTATACCACTCATTATTTTCATCCTTGGCTTCAATACCCTGAATAGCTTCGTTCCAAGCTGCTTTGTCTTGACCATCCACCATGTTCGTGCGTTCTCCCAACCATACTGGCCTCAGGTCTGTCATTCCATTGAAAGTAAACTCAAAGCTTTGCGCTTGATCGCTGTTGTTCGTCAATTCATACTCGATATAAATCGCTTCTTGGCCATCAGGTACAAATTGACTTCGACTTATACCCAAATTCAATTCATCGATGCCAAATTCATGGGTATTGGCAAATGGATAGTTGGTGAATTGACTTGCCTCGGTAATACAATAAGTATTTCCATTCTGAGTAACTGAAGCCGTAAATCCATCCATAAGCTTAATGGGATGATCCCAAATTCCGCCCATTTCACCAGTGACATGCCAACCTAAATCTGGGAAACTTCCATCTTGATGCCCTACCATGTAAAGCCGATCACCAGCCGTTACAAAGGGAGAAGCCAAATATTCTGGTTTGCCATTGATACTTTCAGCATCTGCCAACGCATCCCCAAAGATTGACAATGGTTGCGGTGACTGGCAATTCAGCACTAAAAGGATTAATGAAGCAAACAGCAGAAAATTTTTCATGGTTAAGATCGAAGGAGTTTACTAAACTAGTCGAATGCAAATTGAAACGCAAAATTGAATTGAGCTTATAATATCTAGTCTTCCGTGGTAACCTAATATTGATAAGCAATGGGTTGTTTTGAGATGGGTGATTGTACAAGCCTCATTAATATTCTTGCTCAACTCTAAAGCCATTATTGGATATTCATAAATTTTTCATGATATTAAACCTCATAATTTCAATATCATGAAAAAGCATCTTATTCTAGTCTTAGCCTTATTGTTGACGCACATCCATACTCAAGCACAATCCACAACATTTTATGAAGTCGAAACTTTTGGATTATATGGTAGCCCATGGGCTAGAGTCAAAAAGAACGGAAAGTATGGGTTCATAAATGAGAGAGGGAAAATTACTGTTGAGCCTATTTATGACCAAATTGATCCATTCGGTATAAACGGAACTACCTGGGCCATGGTAATGAAAAATAAAAAATATGGCTTTATCGATCGATCAGGAAGAGAGGTAGTTGAACCAATTTATGATAAGATTCACCCCTTTGGGATTAACGGAACTACTTGGGCTAAAGTAGTGAAAAACGAAAAGATCGGCTTTATTAATCAAAAAGGAGAAATTAAGGTTGAGCCTATTTATGATGAAATTGATCCATTCGGTATCAACGGCACTACATGGGCCATGGTAATGAAAAATAAAAAATATGGCTTTATCGATCGATCAGGAAGAGAAGTAGTTGAACCAATTTATGATAAGATTCACCCCTTTGGGATCAACGGAACTACTTGGGCTAAAGTAGTGAAAAACGGAAAACATGGTTTTATCGATGATAGTGGAAACCCCATTGAATTCTCCAGCAATAAAGATGAAAACTAATTCTCTGAATGAAAAATCACTTTCCTTTTAAACAAAACAGCTGCAATACTATTTGTTCCGCTCAATAATTTCAGGATTATCAAGAAATTCTAGCACCGTATTATACACGTAATCAAGTACTTGACTACCTATAACATAAGGTGGAATCAAATACAACACATTCCCCAATGGTCTTAATAGAACTCCCTTACCTATGAAATAAGGATAGAGGTAATGACGCGCCTCATTGAAGTAAGAAGTATCTTTATCCGTATTCATTTCAAAAGCGAGAATAGTACCCATCACACGAGCATTTCTCACCATTTTATGATTTTCAATTTGAGTAACAAAGTCAAGATGGCTTTGATGAATCCGTGCTCTGTTTGCATCGCACTCCTCCGCCAAAAGTAAATCGAGTGAGGCATTTGCCGCAGCGCAAGTAATGGGATTGGCGGTAAATGAATGCCCATGAAAAAAGGTTTTCATGAGGTCATTTGAACGATAAGCCGATTGAATTTTATCAGTGCATGTAGTTACGCCCATAGCCATTGCACCACCCGTTAAGCCTTTAGAAAGGCAGAAGATATCCGGTTTGTTCTCTAACCAATCCGAAGCAAATAATTTACCCGTACGACCGAAGCCTGTCATTACTTCATCG
The DNA here is from genome assembly GCA_002786855.1 of Cytophagales bacterium CG12_big_fil_rev_8_21_14_0_65_40_12. Classification (GTDB taxonomy): domain Bacteria; phylum Bacteroidota; class Bacteroidia; order Cytophagales; family Cyclobacteriaceae; genus Roseivirga. Next base: position 8,482 of record PCUU01000073.1, on the reverse strand, counting down.
GCTATACAAATCACTTCATTGGCCTGGGCCAAGGCAATCATTCGATCTAATAATTCGGCACTATACATCCGCATGCCCGAAGCACCCTGCACTAATGGTTCAAAAATAAATGAAGCGACTTCACCAGTTTCGATCAAGGTTTTGAACTGTTCAAAAACTTCTTCCTCTTTATCTTTGGTGGGGAAATCTATAAAACTGACATCAAATAAATAAGGATTAAAGGGCTCCGTAAATGGCCCTCTTTCCCCTACTGACATGGCACCAAAAGTATCACCATGGTAAGCACCATCAATGGCAATGATCTTGTTTCGCTTTATTACTTGGTTGAAAAAATATTGAAAAGCCATTTTAATTCCTACTTCAGTAGCGGTGCTTCCATTGTCTGAATAGAAAACCTTTGCCTGATTTTCTGGAAGGATTTTGAGCAATCTTTCTGCCAATTGAATGGCAGGGGCATGAGTAAAGCCAGCAAAAATCACATGTTCTAATTTGGCGGATTGTTCAGCGACTGCTTTCGCAATATGCGGATGACTATGACCATGCAAGTTTACCCACCAAGAGGATATGGCATCAATGATTTTATCACCTTCATCAGTGATCAAGTGCACCCCTTCTGCCCTTTCGATCATCAATGGCTTTTCCATACCACGGAGTGGGGTGAATGGATGCCAAATTGCTTTACTGTCTCTTTCTACCCAACTACTCATACCAATTCAAAAGAAGCTCATCGCCCCAATATTTTATGATTTCTTTATTGATCATGCTCAATTTAGGAAGCCTTAGGAGCACCTTATAACCTGAATGTTTTTCGATGATGGTCTCGCTCTCTAGATTGGATTCTCCGTTAAAGATGATCCCTTTCACAGGAATTTGATTTCGTTTTAGATAATCTACTGTAAGCAAGGTATGGTTAATACTGCCCAAATAGAGGTTGGCCACCAGAATAATCGGGCAGCCTAATTCTTTGGCAATATCAATCACAAAGTCATTGTCATTGATCGGTACCAGAACCCCTCCTGCTCCTTCAATTATAATCTCATTGGTGGTTTCGGGTAATACAAAATCATCTAACTGCACTGTTAAATGCTCATATTTCGCTGCTGCATGAGGCGAAACAGGGATTTTAAACAAATGGGTTTCGGGGTGAAATCTGGTGATTGTGTTGCTTACCAAATCCTTCACGGTGTCGGTATCCCTTGGCTGGCCAGACTGAATGGGCTTCCAGTAATCTGCTTGAAGGGCTTCAGTTAAGATGGCAGAGATGAGTGTTTTTCCACTGTCAGTACCAATGGCGGTAACGAAATAATTCATAGCTCAAAAGTAGCTATGAAACTTAAGAGACAAAAGGAAAGCGCTGTCGACCTACCTCAATTAATTTATGCTTGAGCTCATCGAATTTTAATGGTTTTACCACATAGTCGTTCATCCCGATTTCTTTGGCATTGGCGATGTCTTCTTCAAAAGCGTTGGCTGAAAGTCCGATGATATAAGGTGCTGGTTCCAAGCCTAATTCCCGAATGGCCTTTGTAGCTTCCATGCCGTCCATAATGGGCATTTGAATGTCCATTAAGATCAAGTCATAGCGGTTTTCTTTGTACATGGACATGGCTATGGCTCCGTTTTTTGCTAAATCGGGCACAAAACCCATTTTCTCAAGCACTAAGCAGGTCAATTTTGCATTAATGCCGTTGTCTTCCGCGAGCAATATTTTCAAAGGGTATTTATCTGAAAGCACGTGCTCCAGCGGATTTCTTTCATATTTGCCGATTTGGTCTTGCTTATTCGACAGCTCGGTTACCTTTTCTGCCGAGGCCAGTTTAACCTTAATATTAAATGTAAACAGTGTTCCGCTACCTTCCTTGCTTTCTAAGGACACTTTTCCGTTGAAAAGCTTTACCAAATTTTTGACGATGGCCAGCCCCAATCCAGCCCCAGCAAATTTTCGGGAATTCGAAGAATCTCCCTGAGCAAACTGCTTGAAAACATCAGGAAGGTTAGCGTCAGGAATGCCCACACCAGTATCCCTTATTTTGAATTCAATGTCAGCAGTTTTCGAATTTTGTGCTAATGCGACTATTTTAACAGTAACGAAGCCCTTTTCGGTAAACTTAACCGCATTCGAAAGTAAATTGACAATGATTTGCCTCAGTCGGTTTTGATCCGAACAAATGAATTCTGGTACATCTTCATCGATATAGAGGTTGAGTCCGATGTTTTTTCCTTTTGCCTCGTAGGCCACTAAATTCAAGGATTCCTCCACCACCCTTTTCAGTGAAAAAATCGATTCTTCGAGTGTAACTTTTCCTGATTCAATTATCGAAAAGTCCAATATATCATTGATGATCCTCAGAAGTGTTTCTCCGCTTGCTTTCATGGTTTCTACATAGTCGCGTTGCTCACGATTAAGTAGGGTTTCTTGCAAAAGGTTGGTCATCCCGATTATGCCATTCATAGGGGTCCGAATTTCATGGCTCATGGTGGCCAAAAAATTACTCTTGGCCTTATTGGCCATTTCGGCTGCCTCTTTAGCTTCGCGAAGTCCCTTTTCCAACCTCTTCTGGCTGGTGATTTCACGAATCATCAACAGCACCTTGTTCTCCGTCAGCCTGATAAATCTGCCTTCGCAAAAACGATCTGTCGGATCGTTTTCTAGTTTAAAATGAACATAAACCAATTCCTTTGTGGTAAAGGACAATTTTAAGGCCTTGGCCAATTTTGGCGCAATGGTTTCACCAAAAACTGCGTCCAATGGCTTGTTTATCCCCAATTTTGAGCTGAGCAACTTAAAATTTGAGTCATTGGCATAGAAACTCAGTACTTTACTCTCTGTATCTAAAATAAGCAAGGTATCGGGTAGCGCCTTCAAAATGAGCTTTTGTTCCTTCTCATACTGCTTAATTTCTAACTCCGCTTTGTAGAGATTGGTAATGTTGCGCGCAATGCCAGTAATACTTTCTAACTGACCATTCTCCCTAAAGTTGGGTTTTTCAAAAGCTTCAAAAAGATGGGGATATCCATCAGCATCCAGTACTTCGATAAAATAGGGATCAAGATTCACTTGTGAACCATTCAATAACCCAAGTAGTCGTTGCTTAACTTGGCTATTTATAGGATTACTGGTTTGTATGTCCTTAAAAAGAATGGGGTTGGAAATGGCATCATAACCAAGAATGCGCTTAATATTGGCCGATGCGTAGAAAATCTCCCCTTTCAAATTATACCGATACAAAAAATCAGAAGTATGATCGAGGAAGAGGTCCAAATTCATTAGTTCTGCCTGCCGCGATTGCGTTAGCTCTTGAAGTTGCTGGGCCAATTTTTGTTTTTGCCTTTTGGTTTTGACCAATACATACATCAAGAGCAGCAGGCATAGTGCCCCCGCGGTCGATATGATTTCAAAGAATTGCATTCGCTGTATTGGCTGTAGCTTGGCTGTTCGATTTGCACAAAAATACCAAACTACTTACATATTCTAAGCTTTAATTCGAATAGTTATCAAGGCATGGCCTTTATCAGAGACTTAGCCATGTCATCAAAACGATCCACTGCTTCTTGAATAAAGGTTTCGTTAAGAATTTCGTCCAGTTCTTGTTCCAGCACATCCAGTTCCTTCACCTTGAAAGTTTGCTCAAAAGCTCCATTTTCGAGTTTGAGCAGGTATTTTCCGTTCCAAGAGAAGACGGTAATCTTACAATCAGGATTCGCAATTTCTTTGACCACTCGCATAACTTGCCTTTAGCGGTTGATCACGAATTGGTGGTCTACCTGGCAGTTCAAGGTGCCTGCTACCGAACAGTATTTAGTGGCAGCCAAATGCCCCATTTTTTCAAATTCCTCTTGGGTTACATCGGGTGAGTCTACTGTAAAGGTTAGGACAATATGAGTGAAAGCCCTTGGATGCTCATCTTTTCGTGTGCCATCTGCAACAACGGTGAGGCCGTTGACCGTTCTTTTGCGCTTTTTCAGCATTTGTACCAAATCCACAGAAGCACAGGCCGACAATGCAGAGAGTAAAAGTTGAGTGGGTGACATGTGCTCCTTTTTCTCAGGAGAATACATATCTATATCGACCGTGTTGCCTTCTTCGTTAGTAGATTGGAACTCGTAATCGGCCTTAAACGTGGTGGTTACTTTCATATTGCGCAGCTTTAATTAAAATCAAAATTAATTCATTTAGGCTGTTAACCATACAATATTGGTATTAGTTTCTTGGTTTTGGTAGCGTACCAACCTAATGCACCAATGACAAAAATCCGCTTAACCATAGGCCTTTTGGCCTTATTTTCTTTTGCAGTAATACAAAGTTGTGGAAGCGATGACGACCCCAGTCCAGGATTTCAAATCAAAATAGAAAATCAATTTGTTAACCTCCCCTCCAACGTTTCCATTTTCTTTCAAGTACAAGATCAATCTGGCAATGGAGTAGCAGGATTGACGGAAGAGGACTTCAATATTTACGAAAATGGTGGTTTAATTTCGGAGTTTGAAGCCGCCAGAAAAATTCAGTCGAATGAGCGTGTTTTCGATTATAATATCATGCTTCTACTTGATTTAAGCGGGAGTGTGTTGAGCAGTCAAAACCTTACTTCGCTAAAATCGGCCGCTAAAAGTTTTATTGACGAAGTGGTTCCGATAGAAGGCAGCCCCTCCGCTGGTGCCATTAAAGTTGAAATTTGGTGGTTTGATGGTTCTGAAAACATCAAACAATTACAGCCTATCACTTCTAACACCGTCACCCTTAAAAATACCATTGACAATATTAGCCCGAACATGAGTTCGGATAACAGCACGAATCTGTACGGAGCTGTGATTCAAAGCGTGACCATTGCCACGCAACGACTGAACCAAACAAGACAATTGGATGAAATCGGTTCGAATGCCGTTGTAATTTTCACAGATGGTACCGACCAAGCCAATCGGGCTTCGAAAGGCCAAGCGCTTGAAGCCGTTAACAAAGCGGATTCCGATATTGCCTTTTATACAATAGGCTTGGGTGGCGAAATTGACCAGGCCGTATTAAGATCCATTGGTAAAACAAGCTTTGTTTCGGCCACAAATATTGGCGAATTGCTCGATCGCTTTAGAGAAATCGGGGATTTGATCAATGGCAAAGCCAACAGTTTCTATTTGCTAGAATACTGCTCTCCAAAGCGCTCCGGGAATAATCAGCTGACCATAGAAGTTGCAAAAGGAAATATCAAAGGCAGGGCTAACACCTTGTTTGATGCCTCAGATTTTAACGGAAGTTGCAACCTTCAGCAGAACTAAAACATGAATGCTCTCTATGTATTTGAATAGAGAGCATTCATTTAATATTGAATTCGCTTTAACTGGCTAAATTGGCCTTTGCTCTTTTTCTCATTTCGAAGAAGATAAACAAGTTAAAAAAGTGCATTGCCCCAAGAATTAGAATAATTGCCCCTACACTTTTACTGAGCGTTTTCATCATCTCGACTGTGCTGTCAACTTCTCCCATATTCTGTAGTGTAAACACTGCATAACCTATATTGATCAAGTAAAATCCAACTACGAGTAATTGATTGACACTATCCGCAAGGGGTTCATTTCCGTGATAGATATCGACTAAGAAGATGCGTCCATTCTTGAAAAGCGTTCTTGCTACCCAAATTGTAAGACCAATGGTAAGTACCAAATAGATACTGTAGGCGAGCATTGTATAATCTGCATTCATGATTTTAAGGAGTTAATGTGAAACATTCATTTTGGCCACTTTCGTGGCTATTTTAATTTGATGAAGTCGATAGATAATCGTGTATTGATAGATGGCTATACCCCAAGGCACTCCCAAGACCCAAAAGAGAAATATTGTATCCTCCCAACCGAAGCTTTGTGAAAGGATAAAAAGCACTAAGGAATAAGCAACCGTAGCAATCCAGTAAGTCCTGAAAGATTCCTCTATTTTAACTGGATAACTCTTTTTGGTGGCGGCAAAATGAATCCCGACTGTTAGTTGCATGATACCTAAAGGCAGCTCAACCCATGATAAAAACACTAGATTTTCACTTGAAAAATCACTTGTAAGTGAGAAGAGAATACAAATAGCGCTGCAAGTCAAAATTCCAGAAGTAGTGAAGTAGAGTTTGTAGTGTCCCATATCATATTGTTTTTGGTTCAGTCAATTAGATTTTTTAGAGCTCCCGCCAATTCAGGATATTGAAATTTGAATCCTTGCTTTTCTAATCTTTCAGACTTGACATACCTTCCGTAAATGGCCAAATCTGGATCCGTTTTAAAGAAGTATTTAGCGCCAAACTTTATTATTGGAATTGGCAGAGATAGACCAAAAGGCACCCTCATTGTTCCTCTCAGGCTCTTCATAAATTCCTTATTGGATACTGGGTTTGGAGAGCTTGCGATATAGACGCCCTCATAATGCTTGTTCAGAATTGATTCTAAGATTAATCTGTTCAGATCAAACTCATGTAACCAACTCATCCCTTGGTGTCCGTGACCTACTTTTCCTCCTAAACCTAACTTCACCACTCGGCCCAAACTCGCAAGTGCACCACCATTCCGTCCAATCACAAAGCTTGTCCTTAGTCTTACTCCTCTGATTTCCTTAGGAAGTGCTTTTAAGAAAGCTTCTTCCCATGCTGAACCCACGTAAGGTGCAAGCCCATAGCCGAATGCAGCATCTTCGGTGCAAATTTGAGAAGGAGGATCTCCGTAAATATGTGCCGTAGACATTTGAATCCAAACTTTAGGGGGATTCTCCAAGGTTTTAAGTGCTTCTCCGATAATGAGAGTCGAATCTACCCTTGACCTTAGGATCTGATCACAGTTATCAGGTGTCTTGATACAATCCACCGTCCTCCCTGCAAGATTTACGATGGCTTTTGCACCTTCCAGCGCTTGGCACCATTTGCCTAAACTGATTCCATCCCATTTCACAAAATCAAAATCAGTTGCTATTTCATGTCTACCTACTAGAATCGGTCTGAACCCCTTTCCCTTTAAAAACCTTGCTAAACTCAAGCCTAAAAAGCCTGTTCCTCCAGTGATTATTATCTTTTCCATAGCGCTGTTATTTTAAAAGTGAAAATGAGTTACTTAGATCGCGTTCAAGGTTATTGAACACATATTGATGCTCTTGCTCAATGCCCATTCTTTCAAGTGGTTCCCAATAAATGCGTGGATATAGTTCAGAAGTGTAGGTTGTGATTCTTGTCATTTTGCAGCTATCCGAACCAATGGCTTCGAACAAGTAAATGGCTTCTTTAAACCCGAGCCAATTGCGACCAGTCAACTCATAGTCGATTACATCCATTTTCAGACTGACGCCTGGATTGTATTCGGTTACTCTTTCGATGATTCTTCCACCTTCAAAATAGCAGATGCGAAGTGCCCCAACCTCCTCTTTTTCTAAAATGCACTTTTGGGGAATTGGCAAATCGAGCTTCATCAGAAATGGCTTTTCTGCAATAAGCGTATCCACCGATTTGATCGCATCGAAAACTTGAAGTGGGGTATAAGGCAGTAGAATTTCGGATCGAACTTCCACAATAGTATTCAAATCAGAGTATACGGCCTTTTCTAATGGAACAGCCAACATAAAGATCAAAAAAGGAAGCAGGGTCATTTTGAAATTGATCTCGTGTTTAATCTTCTTATACCTTGATTTCAGCTGTGAGATAATAGCACCAAGAAAAAAGAAAGGGATAATGATGGGCAAGCACATGATTACGCAGACGAAACCCTCTAGTCCGCCTAATAGGAGTAACATGAGAAAAAGGAAGAACATAAATACAAAACCATAGATAGCAACCTTCCTATTAGGTAAGGCACCAATCGAAATACCAATGACGATGGGAAGCAAAATGAAGATTGCCCAACCGTAAATGGCCAAACCAAAATGGAGAAAGCTAAAGCCTATACTTAAAAAAACTAAACTCAAAACAATCGACCAACGAAAGCTTCTATCTGTCCAAACATCATTAAAGTTTATATTTTTCATATTTTCAATATTTTATGAAAGTTAGAGATCAAATTTTTTTAGCTCATCATTTTCATCAAGACCTGAAAGAACCAATTCTTATCAGAACGAATGAACTTGTCTAAAGCACCATCTACCTGCTTAGTAAAGCCTTGTAAATCTCTAGTCACTGCTTTAAAGTGTGCAACTTCCTTTTCTTCCCCTTCTGATACCTGTTGCAATTCCTCCAACACCCTCATCACTGGTTCGATTTCCCTCCTTCTTCTTTCTCTTGAAACTTGTCTTGCTAGTTCCAGGACATCCTTCCCTGTAGTGAAGAACTCTTTTCGCTCTCCTGGCATATAGGCTTTATATACTATGCCCCAGTCCATCAACCCACGGATGTTCATGTTGGCATTGCCTCTAGAAATCTGGAGTTGCTCCATGATATCTTCCGTGGAAAGAGCATTCTCAGAAATTAAAAGCAGTGCATGGATTTGACCCATTGCTTTATTGATTCCCCAGGCCGAACCTAAAGTACCCCAAGCT
>PCUU01000034.1 GCA_002786855.1 Cytophagales bacterium CG12_big_fil_rev_8_21_14_0_65_40_12 | reverse complement strand
CTAAATATTTAGTTAAAGTATCAACATTTCTCTCCGCATAATTGTAAGCATAAAATTTATAATCAATGATGCTTTCATAAATCGCAGAATCATATTGAGGAGACTTTTGATAGATAACTTGAGAGGTATCAAAATCAAAAGTTGCCGTATAGAAATCACCTATTCTGTGCTCTATTTGGCCTCTCATTAAATAGGCTTTAGCGAGTAAAATATGATTGTTTCCTAGATGTTCTCTAGCCAAACTTATGACCTCTGATATGACTACCTCGGCTTCATCAAACCTTTCAAGTCTTCTAAGGATATAGGATTTTCGCTCTAGTAAGTAAATAACTTGCTCGAAGTCATATTGATTTAATATTGACTCCATGCTTTCATCAATATAGCTTAAGCCTTCTTCGTAATTTTTACTCTTGACAAGCTCGGCTAAATGTTGGGTTTTAGGAGTACTATATTCGTATTTAGACTTTACCCTCGAAAAATCTTGCTGCGCCTGAATTGAAATGTTTAGTAAAAAGGCACAGAAGAAAGCTGTAATTTTTATGCCATAGATAATATGATACCTCTTGGTGAGCTGCATAAAAAGGAAGTGTAAAGGTGATAAAGATCAAAAATTAGCAAGATTAAGTTGTAGTTCCAAGAATTTGCGTCTATTCAACTTTAACTCGCATTTACAGTTACATTAATATGGAATTAAAAATCACCACTGAGGTAGGCCAAACTTTGCAGAATGTAATTTTGGGATTTAATGAGAATCTGTTCCTAAAACTGAGTCCTCCATTCCCTAAAGTCATCCTTAAGCGTTTTGATGGCTCTTCAAAAGGTGACATTGTTTCCTTAGAGCTAGATTTTATTTTATTTAAGCAACTATGGACTAGCGAAATTATCTCCAATTCTTCAACTCCGCTCAAGTTTGAATTTGAAGATAAGGGCATAGTACTTCCTTTTTTTCTCAAATCATGGCGTCATAAACATATTCTACAAGTGAAGAATGGCAAAGTTTTGATTATTGATGACATATCATTTAGGACTCATTACAAATTATTTGACTATCTTTTATATCCAGCTATGTATTTGCAGTTCTTGATGAGAAAACCAGTTTACAAGAGGGTATTCAAGTGAAATAAGAGGTATGGATTTTAGGTAAGGGTTTACGTTTATTGAAGTGTTTATGATTTAACCATCAAGGATAGGAATATTTTATTGACATGCGGATTTCTTTGATCATAGTACTTTTCGTTTGGATTTCAGCAACCAGTAGGTTGATGGCGCAAAATCCTTACGGGTACGAACTGAACAATGGTAGAAGTAGAGTTGAACTTTCGTTTTTGAATGAAAGCAACCTCATGATCGTTCCCATCAAGGTCAATGGAAAAGGGCCATTCAATTTTATTTTAGACACAGGTTCTGAATCGGGAATGATCTTCGATAAAATGATTATTGGGGAAAACAATCTTGTGAATGCTAGAACTATCCCCGTTTTTGCCCCAAATGGAAATAAAATAACGGATATATGGATCGCCAGCAATATCGATGTGGATATCTCAGGTGTTACGGGAGCTGATCAGTCCATGTTTGTACTTCAAGAGAATTTTGTGGATGTTGATAATGTACTAGGGATTGCAGCGCACGGCATTTTAGGCTCAGAGATTTTTAATCGATTCATTGTCGAGGTGGACTATACTAAAATGAAAATTTGGCTATCAAAACCCGAAAGCTTCAAAGTGCCTAGAGGGTATAAAAAATTTAATATTCAAATTGAGAATTCTCGACCTTATATGAACGTGCATATTAAACAAGTCAAAGGAAAGGCAATTGATGTTAAGCTCTTAGTTGATACTGGAGCAAGCAGTGCATTATTTCTAGATGCAGAATCTAACGAGGATGTTGTGATTCCAGAAAGAACAATTGACCATGTTGTAGGACGCAGTATTGGTGGAATCCTCAGCGGGAAGGTGGGTAGAGTAAAGCGTGTGAAATTTGGCAACTTTAAATTTAGAAATGTAATTACCTCCTATCCGGATCAATGGAAAGTATCAGAAAGATCTAAAATTGATGAAAATGGTAGGCAGCGTTATGGTACCATTGGGGCTGATTTGTTTTCAAGATTCCACGTTATTTTTGATTATAGCCGCAATGCCGTTTACCTTAAGAAGAACAAGGAGTATAAAAGTCCTTTCAAATTCAACACCATTGGGATGAATGTGATGGCTTATGGAGATAATTTAAATGTATACTATATCAATGACATTATTGAAGATTCACCCGCACATAAAATTGGCTTATTGGTGGGGGACGAGGTAATTGCCTTGAATGGTAGTCCAGCCTTTTTTTATGACTTAACAGAGATCAACTCAATTCTAAAGCAAAAAAGGGGGGAACATTTAAACTTAATTATTCGAAGGGACGGCAAACTGCTACAATATCACATCAAGCACAAGCGACTACTATAAGCTTTGTTTCTGGCATTCTTTTATCCAGAGTTTCAGGTAAATAAAAAAGGCTCACACTGTGAGCCTTTTTTATTTGTTTTATTCTGCCAAGGCAATCTCTTCACCCAGTTTATTGGTGAATCTGTAGTTTGATAATCCCAATGAACTATCCTTCTCAATTTTAACCCAGGAGTGATATTTCTTATACCATTCCCATCTTTTAGAGAAAATGCCTTTTGTAAAATAGGCATGAAGGAACGGATGCACGGTAAGAATAACACCTTTTTCGTTCTGAGTTCCTAAAATGTATTCAATGCTCTTTTCAATGGTATCGGATACTAAAATAGTAGCACTTACCTTTCCTGTTCCACCACATGACGGGCAGTTTTCTCTCGTTGTGATATTCATCTCAGGTCTTACCCTTTGACGCGTGATCTGCATCAACCCAAATTTGGTAATTGGCAGCACAGTGTTCTTTGCGCGATCCTCTTCCATGATATCGCGCATCACGTTATAAAGCTGCTTTTTATTTTCAGCTTTTCGCATATCAATAAAGTCGATCACGATAATACCGCCCATGTCCCTCAAGCGCAATTGGCGTGCTACTTCTTTAGCCGCCTCGATGTTCACAGATAAGGCAGTACTTTCTTGATCTTCTCCAGCATTGGACTTGTTGCCACTGTTCACATCGATCACATGAAGTGCTTCGGTATGTTCAATGATGAGGTATCCACCTTTAGGTAAACTAACAGTTTTTCCGAAGAGCGACTTGAATTGCTTTTCGATACCAAAGCTTTCAAAGATTTTAGCTTTTCCCGTGTATTGCTTTACAATCTTTTCCTTGTCAGGGGCAATCTTATGGATATAAGACTTGATCTCATTATAAATGTCTTTATCGTCAGTTACTACGCTGTCGAACGACTCATTGAGAATATCTCTAAGTAGGGAAGATGCCCTGCTCATTTCTCCGATCACTTTTTCTCTAGGCTTAGCTTTGTGGAGCTTCTGAATGCCTTCAATCCAAGTTTCTTCGAGATTTCTAAGGTCCTTGTCTAATTCGGCCACGTCTTTACCCTTCGCCACTGTACGAACGATAACGCCAAATTTTTCAGGTTTGATTGATGAAATCAATCTCAATAATCTTTTTCTCTCTTCTCCATCAGTGATTTTCTTTGAAATATTAATGGAATCTGAGAAGGGAACTAACACCATGTAGCGCCCTGCAATAGACAACTCGCAAGAGAGTCGTGGCCCTTTAGTAGAAATAGGTTCTTTAACAACCTGAACAAGGATTTGTTGACCACGTGTCAACACTTGGCCCATTTTGCCAAGCTTGTTAATGTCAGGCTCCATCTTGAACTTAGCAAGACTTCCGTTGACATCACTGGCCTTTTGAGCCATTCCGGTGTATTTATTCAGTGAATTGATTTGAGGACCAAGATCGAGATAGTGCAAAAAAGCATCTTTCTCGTAGCCAATATCAATAAAGGCTGCATTCAAACCTTGGACTACCTTTTTAACGGTACCCAAATACATATCACCTACCTTAAACTGGTTGTCATCATGATCATGATGAAATTCAACCAAGTTTTTATCTTTAAGAAGGGCTATACGACATCCATCTTGAGTCGAATTAATTACTAATTCGTTGCTCAATTTGAAAAAAGTTAAATGTTATAAATAGAACTATTGATGCGTATAAGCAGAAAAAGAAGAAGTGATTACTTCTTCTTATGTCTGTTCTTTCTTAGTCTCTTTTTTCTCTTGTGAGTAGAAATCTTATGTCTTTTTCTTTTTTTACCGCAAGGCATAATAATGATGTTTTAATGTTTTGATATTTATTTTATTCTTTTCAGATAATCATCTACTGCAGTTTGAACCACAGGATCAGAATCCATACTTTTTACTTTTTGAAACTGGGCTTTGGCCTTTTCGCTTTTTCCAGACTCAAAATAGCATACCGCCAAAAGATAGTTTCCGTCCAAACTAGTTGGATGGTAATTCACTAATGCTTCGAACCTTTCTACTGCTCGGTCGTACTGACCTGACTGCATTGAAAGGCGACCCATGTTCAAAAGGGCCTGTTCGTTTTGTTTATCAATTTCTAATATTTCTCTTAGCATCATAATCCCCTGCATAGGATTGGAGGTAGCAATATAGGTCATCGCTACATTGTTTTTAATGTCCAATCGGTCTGGCTCAGCTGCCAGTACTTTGCTATACATTTCGCGGGCTTTGTTGCCAAGGCGCTCTACTTTAGCCTGATCCAAGGCATAAGTAAAGGCTCCGAAATATGCATCTCCGGCCTTATGCCAAAGTGCTAAATCTTGATGAGTAGAAGCGAAGTTTTCTGCGTAAATCGCTGCGCTGTCATATTGGTTAATGGACTGAAAAATGCCCATTAATGAATCTAGCGCTACTTCATCAAGAGTATTACCTGTTAATTTGCCCTTCCAAAAGTCAATTTTTGGTTGAATTTCTTCAGGGATTTCCGAACTGTGGTCCGTAATTTCTCCGCCAGGGTTACTCTCATTAACGAAATCAACTTTATCATCTTCCTTATTATCAACAACAACACTAGGTAAGCTATAAAGACCTACCACGGCAACTATTCCAATAATGACTAAAATGATCTGAGTTCTTTTCATAAAGCCTTTAAGGCTTGTTTATTTGTTGGCGATTTTCACCTTGTCGCTCACTTTAACTTGCTCGATAAACACTTTAGAAGGTTTGAAGCTTGGCACAAAGTGCTCATCAATTACGATTGCAGTATTTTTCGATATGTTTCGAGCGATCTTTTTTGCCCTTTTTTTGTTGACAAAACTACCGAAACCTCTGACATAGATATTCTCGCCTGCTGCCATTGAATCCTTCACAACAGCAAAAAGAGTTTCTACTGTTGTTGTAACGTCAGACCTATCTATACCTGTCTTCTCTGCTATTTCGTTAATAACATCTGCTTTCGTCACCGTTGTTAAATTTAAGAGTTATAAATATTGTGTAAAAAACTAATTCCCAGTTATTTTGGCCTGCAAAATTACGAGTTCATTTCTAATTAAAAAAACAAACCCTCAAAATTTACCCAATACATCGAACTGGTCGAAATTGAGCATAAAATTTATACATGTCTAACAGTAAAGTCTTTGCAAATCAATTAATTAACTGGTACGAGCATCACAAACGCGACTTGCCTTGGCGGAATACTACAGATCCTTATAAGATATGGCTCTCAGAGATAGTTCTTCAACAGACGAGGGTGGCTCAGGGCTTACCCTATTATGAGGCTTTTGTAAATCAGTATCCAACCGTATTTGATTTGGCTGAGGCGTCTGAGACGGAAGTCCTTCGGCTTTGGCAAGGATTGGGATATTATTCTAGGGCCAGAAACCTGCATGCGTGTGCTCAAACGGTGGTGAAAGACTACAATGGAAAATTTCCTGAAAATTTCGAGGGTTTGCTAAAGCTCAAAGGAATAGGCAGATACACGGCTGCAGCCATCGCTTCATTCGCTTTTGAGCAGCCCAATGCCGTTGTGGATGGAAACGTATATCGTGTTTTGAGTCGAATTTTTGGGATGGAGAATGACATATCAAGTACCAATGGCCCCAAGATTTTTGAATCAAAGGCGAATGAATTACTTGATCCCGCTCGACCGAGCAGTTTTAACCAAGCCATAATGGAATTTGGTGCCATTCAGTGCAGTCCTAAATCACCGTCATGCGTACTTTGTCCTTTTTCATCCACTTGCTTCGCTTACAATCATAACTGTATTGACGTTTTGCCAGTCAAGACAAAGAAGGTAAAGGTATCCAAGCGATATTTTACCTACGTTGTTTTTCGAGCAGGTGATTTGTTTTGCCTCAAAGAGCGCGGTAAGAAGGATGTTTGGCAGGGTTTGTATGACTTTCATTTATTAGAAGCCAAAGAAATTCAAGATATAGAAAATGTTATCTCGCTATTAAATGAATTAGGACTTCGAAATTGCGAGTTGGGAACACTTTCAAAAATATATGAACATGTTTTGACCCATCAGCGTATTTTTGCCAACTTCGTGGAAGTAAAATTGCCACATGATCAAATGGAGCAATTGTTGAAAATCACCGATCAGTTAAGTTTGTACAGCATTGAACAAATTAGGGAGCTTCCTAAACCAGTATTGATTAGCAAGTATTTGGAAGATCATATATTTTAGCTAATTTGTTCTTATTTCATTCTAAAAATATAACCATGGCAGGAGTTAATAAAGTAATCTTAGTCGGAAACTTGGGTAAAGACCCTGAAGTTAGACACTTAGAAAATGGTAGAGCGGTTGCAAATTTTTCTCTCGCAACCAGCGAAACGTACAAGAATAAGCAAGGTGAAAAAGTCACAAATACTGAATGGCACAATATAGTGCTGTGGAGTCCGATTGCTGAAATTGCTGAGAAATTTTTGAAAAAGGGGAATCAGGTGTATATTGAAGGTAAGCTTACCACCCGTTCATGGGACGATCAGGATGGGAATAAAAGATATACGACAGAAGTAGTTGGCAATAATTTGACGTTATTGGGAGCGAAATCTGACGGAGATTCGGGCGGAAGCTCAAATATGTCTCAATCATCGGCAAGTGAAGTGACCAGCATTCCACAAGACGATTCGGACGATTTACCGTTTTAGTGTTTCATAAAAACAACAATATTGGAATCAGTATCAGACGATCCCTATCCTAGTTTGGCCCTTTTGGCCTTATCTCAAGATGTTTCCACCCCTTACCTTGTGGTGAATGGGGTGGTCTTTATTTTTTTGGTTATCCTTTCCGCACTTATTTCTGGGTCCGAAGTCGCATTTTTCTCTTTGAGCTCTGATCAAATTGATGAGTGCAAAAATCGAGATACTCCTGTTGATCAATTGGTGATCAGGTTAATTGAAAGCCCTCGGCATCTTTTGGCAACCATACTCATCATGAATAATTTGGTGAATATTGCCATCGTTACACTCACCACTTTCGTGACTTGGGAGATAATGGGCACCAAGACTACCGAAGGTGCAATTGTGGTTGGGCTAACCGCCATTGTAACTTTTGTGATCCTCTTTTTTGGGGAAGTACTGCCCAAAAACTTCGCTACCCAAAATAACCTGAGCTTCGCCAGAACAACGGCAAGGATGCTAGCCTTTTTTGAAAAGATCGTTAAACCGGTCTCTTTTGTGTTGATCGGATTCACACAGTTGATCGAGACTCGGGTGCGCAAAACTGGCCGCAATATTACGGTGGATGAGCTGAACCAGGCCTTGGAAATGACCACGGGCGGCAACACTACCGAAGAGGAAAAAGGAATTTTGAAAGGCATAGTGAATTTTAGTACACTCTCTGTTCGGCAGGTAATGAAATCCAGAATGGACATTACCGCGGTAGATATTGAGCTTGATTTCCATGAGTTGATGGATAAAATCAACAAGAGTGGTTTTTCAAGAATTCCTGTTTACAACGAAACCATCGATAAAATTGAAGGCATTCTTTATATCAAAGATCTTCTGGTCCATGTAGATAAGGATGAAGATTTTGAATGGCAGAAATTATTGAGGCCTGGCTTCTTCGTTCCAGAAAACAAGAAGGTGGATAGCCTACTTAAGAACTTCCAAGACAAGCGCGTTCATATGGCCATTGTGGTAGATGAATACGGAGGTACTTCAGGGCTGATTACCATGGAAGATATCATAGAAGAGATCGTTGGCGAAATCAATGACGAATTCGATGATGATGATGTCGCTTATAATAAGTTGGATAACAACACTTATGTTTTCGAAGGAAAAACTTCTTTGAACGATTTCTGCAAGATCCTAGATATTGATAACAACTCTTTTGAGCAGGTTAAGGGCGAAAGTGAATCTTTAGGAGGATTGCTGCTAGAACTACATAGCAAATTGCCAAGGGCTGGAGAAAAAATAGAATATGGCCCCTTCCTTTTCACAATAGTTGCCGTTGATGTTCGTAGGATTAAACGAGTAAGGGTTTTATACAATTCTAACGTCAAGGTTTGAAAAATGCGACTTCAACTTTTCTTGTTTACGGCCTAGTGGTGATGCTAGCGCTTTCAGCTTGCGAACAGACCTATTTGCCCAAGCCCAAAGCCTATAACAGAATCGATTTGCCAGAACATGCTTATCAAGCATTGCCCGACACTTTTCCATATAATTTCTATTATTCCGAATATGCCGAGCTTTCACGCGACAGCTTTCCAAAAGCAGGAAGATACTTTATCAATCTGACTTATCCTGACTTTGATGCTATGATTCAAATCACTTACAAGGATTTAAAAAAATCAGAAAATGATATTGGGAAGTTATTAAACGATGCTTTTGAACTCACCATGAAACACAATGTTAGGGCATACTCCATTGAGGAGACTTTGATGACCCTGCCAAGTGGGCAAGTGGCTAGTTTGGCCGACATTGCGGGTGAAGTACCAAGTCAGTTTCAGTTTTTTACCACCGACACTACCAAGCACTTTTTTAGAGGAGCACTCTATTTCAATACTGCCGAAAAGAACGATTCATTGCAGCCGATTATTGATTTTATTAAGCAGGATGCCATTGAAATGTTGAACACTTTGAAATGGAAATATTAAATTGTTTCCATGCCTTCTTTTTTCGATACCCGCATAGAGTTTATTAAAGGCGTTGGGCCACAAAAGGCAGCTTTGATAGGTGCTGAGTTAGGCCTTTTTACCTACGGAGATCTTATTCAGCATTATCCCTTTCGATACGAAGACCGCACTAAGTTTTACCCAATAGAAGACGTGCATGCTGATTTACCCTTTGTTCAGATCAAAGGCAGGATCAGAAAAATGGAAACCATTGGTGAAATGCGTTCCAAAAGATTGGTGGCGCAATTCGAAGATGAAACAGGCATTATTGAATTGGTTTGGTTCAAAGGGATTCAATGGGTAACTAAGAAATTGCAATTGGGAGTTGATTACGTGGTTTTTGGAAAGCCCGCTGCCTTTGGCCGAAAGATCAACATCGCCCATCCTGAGATTGAGGTACTGACTACGCAAAACGAAAAGGCATCATTCCTTCAGCCTGTTTATAATACTTCGGAAAAAATGAAAGCGAAGTACTTGGACAGCAAGGCAATTTCTAAAATGATCAGGCAAGTAATGCTTTTGTCCGAAAATCATATTTATGAAACGCTGCCTGAAAAACTCATCGGTCAATTTACATTGATAGATAAAAAGCTGGCGCTATGGCATATTCACTTTCCAGGCAATGATGAATTGCTGGCCAAGGCAAGGTTTAGACTAAAATTCGAAGAGCTCTTTTTCATTCAATTGAGGTTACTTAAGCTGAAGCTCACAAGAATTGAAAAATACAGAGGAGCCATTTTCAACGACTCATCTTTACTCACGGATTTCTATAATCATCACTTACCCTTTGATTTGACCAATGCCCAAAAAAGGGTAATTAAAGAAATCTACTTCGATATGAAATCAGGCAGGCAGATGAACCGATTGCTACAAGGAGATGTGGGCAGCGGAAAAACCATTGTGGCCTTTATTTGCATGCTTTTAGTGGTGGGTTCTGGCGCTCAAGCCAGTATGATGGCACCCACAGAAATTCTGGCCGATCAGCATTATGAAGGTTTAAAATACTATGCTGATTTGTTGGGTTTGAAAATTCGTAAACTTTCGGGCTCATCTAAGAGAAGTGAGCGGAACGAAATCCATGCAGGCCTTTTAGATGGCTCAATCCATATTCTGGTGGGTACTCATGCACTGATCGAAGATATTGTTCAATTCAAAAATTTGGGTTTGGCCATTATTGACGAACAACATCGCTTTGGGGTAGCGCAAAGGGCAAAACTTTGGGCCAAGAATAAGGAGTTCTATCCGCATATGTTGGTAATGACTGCCACGCCAATTCCAAGGACGCTTGCCATGACGCTCTATGGAGACTTAGACGTATCGGTGATTGATGAATTGCCAGCCGGCAGAAAGCCTATCAAGACCTTACATGAGTATGATGCCAAGCGACTCCAGGTTTTTGGTTTTATGAAATCTGAAATTGAAAAAGGGAGACAGATTTATGTGGTTTATCCTTTAATCGAAGAATCCGCCAAACTCGATTTGAAGCATTTGGATGATGGCTACGAATCCATCCGAAGGGCTTTCCCCGATGTGCATATCAGCATTGTGCATGGCAAAATGAAATCTCAGGACAAGGATTTTGAAATGCAGCGCTTTATCAAGCACGAAACACAAATTATGGTGGCGACTACCGTAATCGAAGTGGGTGTAAACGTACCTAACGCGTCTGTAATGGTGATTGAAAATGCAGAGCGTTTCGGTTTGGCACAGTTGCATCAGTTGCGAGGCAGGGTAGGCCGAGGGGCAGAACAGTCCTATTGTATACTAATGACCGAGTATAAATTGAGCAAAGAAGCCCGCGTGCGTTTAGAAACCATGGTGCGCACCAACAATGGTTTCGAAATTGCCGATGTTGACCTTCAGCTGAGAGGCCCAGGCGATATCACAGGAACGCAGCAATCTGGCGTTTTGGATATGCTGATAGCTGATCTTTCTAAAGATGCCCAAATCCTGCAACTCGCTAGAAATGCGGCCAGCGATACGCTAGATGACGACCCCAATCTTACCAAAGAAGAAAACCGCAATATTCTCCGCCAAATCAAATCGCTGAAGAAAACGACAGTCAATTGGGGGAGGATTAGTTAGGGTTTACAGTTTTGAAAACTTACTTGAAACCAATCAACCAATCAACCAATCCCCCAACCTACATCCTCCACAAATAACTTGCTTTAAAGAAGAAGCCATTGGCGGTTTGTAGATAGCGATCATCTGGCACATAATTATTACCATCCCATCGGGTTTTCTCATAGATGGAGCCATAGCCAAGGTGTACTACTGTTCCAGGTACATAAGTAAAAGAAGCCAAGAAATTAGGCGCAAAAACCTTAGAAAGGCTGTTGTACTGACCAATAATTCGGAAGAAGAGGTATTTGTCCATTTGGTAAATCACCTTCCCCCTTACAATATGGATGTCGTAATATTTGTTTTCGGTTTGCTCTTCAAAAAGCGAAACAAAAGTATGGTTGAATTCCGCATTAAATTTATCTGAAAGCTGAAGAATGAGGCTATTGCTAACCCGTTTGCCAAAGCCTTGAGCTGGAGTGTTATAATAAATGCCTTTGTCCCAACCGTAGCTGGTTCTGAAATAAACCCTTTTTGTCATTTGCGAGCTTGCCGAAAAACTGACGCCACCATCATCATAACGAGCGCCCTCATAGATTTCTGTAGATAAATCTATTGCCACAGAAAAGCGGGTGTTCCTTGGTAAAGTAGCCCCAAGAGAAGTATAAACAGAGCTTTCATACATTCCACTAGGTTTGTCCTTGGTCAATGAAGAGTAAAGCGTAGGATCAATTCGCTTTACCAGGCCTTGTTTAGGATAGATTTTTGGAGAAAGCACCATGGTATATTTACGAATGCCAGTTCGGGTGACATAACCCACATCTGACCTAAAGCCATCACCAATATCCATAAAAGTAAGGCTGCCCGAAAAATTACGTGTACTTCTAGAAAAGTTGAAAGAAGCCGTTGACTTGTTTTCAGCACTTAACTCACCAGGCTCTTTCGTAAGCGAATTAAGAATATGCGCCCCAAATAAGTTGGCCTTATTTATCCTGACCTGCCCATCGACTCCATAAACAGCATTGAATCCATCATTTCTTTCTCGACCTGTCCCTATAAGACCCAAATAACTGTCTTGCGAAAAGGATCGCATATAGCGCAACACTCCAACTTTGGCAGTTTTGTCTTGTTCATAATCCACTAAGTCTTCGTTGGCGCGGTCTACTGCATAGATCGTAGATAGGATGTTTTTAGGGCCTAATTTCCCAGTGATTTTGGCTGCAGCAATAGGGGAAACAATGGTGCGTGTGTTTACCACCGATCTAACGGGGCCGAAATCACTATTGCCTGCAAACCCGAAGTTTTCGTTGCCTTCTAAAAAGAAAGGGCGCCTTTCTGGGTAGTTGACGGGAAAGCGCTGATTGACCTCAACCTGTTGTGCATCGGCTTCTACTTGACTAAAATCTGGATTGATGGTAGCATCCAGGACCAATTCTGAGGTAAGCCCATATTTCATGGTCAAACTAGGCTCGAAATTATTTTCTTTTACATAGTCACCATTTTCGTGCGTTTTATTCCTGGCATAGGTAATGGCTGGGAGTACTTCTAAAAGCACCGATTTTTTTACACGGTCATAACTTAGCGGCATGGTTTGGGTAAGAAAGTTAAAGCCTTGCTTTGGGTCCAATACCGGAAAAGTGACTTGAGTAGAAAGCCTGCTTACTTTCCTTTCGAAAATTACCCCCATGTCTACTTTACCCTCCTTTACCGCATAGCGGATACTTTTTAAAGGAATTTTAACTTCTAATACATAACCATCACTGACAATTTTGCCAGCGCTGTACCAAATCATATCAATGCCATAATCTTCTTTTCCAGCAGCAAACCTCGCGTCCATTTGAATACCATTCGGATTGATGTAAAATCCATACATGGATTGTTTCCCATTGAAGGAATCAAGGTTGATGCAGATCCAATCATCATCTCTAATCTTATCTCGAGCCGCAACAGAAGTTTTGATTTTGTCAGGTTCGTCAAAGGCCTTGAAAGCGAAATAGAGATTCTCATCATCATGTGCTATGTAGGCTACGGTTTCATGAGGAAGTGATTGTCCAAAATCAGGCACAAAGGACTTAAAACCCGTTACGCTTGGGCTGTTTTGCCACACAGGTTCATCCAGCACTCCATCAATTTTTGGTGAATTTTCTGCGTAAATGGAATGAATTCGGGCGGTGACTTGGGTGCTGAAAAAAAGTAGCAGCCCGATGAGTGAATAAAAATGAGTTTTCAAAATGACCAGTTTGACGTAATGATAACATTTCAAAATGTAGAATAGAAACCGCTTACGTATTTGGCCATTGAAAATTTTAAATGATTGAACGATGTGCTTGTCGCCCTTTGATTTTTGTGTGATCACAAAATGAAGTCGATTCAAACTTTCAACACTTATCCCACAGTTCAGTGCAAACTATCTACAACTCATGTCGATTGAGTTTTTTGTTGTAAAGCTTCTTCTGATCATTGTAAGGTCAATTGGTGCAAATATCCATTGGCAATCAAAACGGTTCGATAAATCAAAACAACACGAGATGGTTTAAGGCAGGCTGGTCTCCTGCCTAGGCACTCTCACAAATGAAAAGCAGTATGAAAAAATTAATTACAAGAAAAGGGGGAATGATCATGGGCATGGCCATCGCTATTTGGGCGGTGCTGTCTATGACTACAAACGTGCACGCCCGTCAAGGTTCATCAGTAAGCACAAGCACTTCAATCTCTAACGGAAGCAAGTCGTCCACCAAGATTTCGGTAAGAGATGGACGCTATACTTTCAGCTCCAGAATGGGTTCTCAGCAGCTGGAATTAGAGTATGATGGCACTGTAGAATTCACAGATGACGATAAAGGAATCAAATCAATCTCTAAAGGAGGCTATTTGAAGATTAGGAAAACTTCTTTCGGAGAGCGAAGAGAACTTTTGGCCGAGCCAAATTCAGATGGCTCTATCAATTATGAATATTACGAAGGAAGAAGAAAAGCTGAATTCAATGATGCCGCTAAAAAATGGCTGGCCGATGTGCTCTTGGAGGTAATTCGCACTACTGGCATTGGGGCCGAAGGCCGAGTAGATCGTTTTTATAAAAATGGTGGTGTAGACGCAGTATTAAGAGAAACCGATGCCATTAGAAGCGATCATATTAGCCATATTTATTTGAAGGTTTTATTGGGCACTCAAAAGCTTTCTGCTGATGAATTAACAAAAGTGGCGGCCTATGTACCAAGAAATTTGGATTCCGATCATTACATCAGTGAAGTATTCAAAGACTATGGCGATTTGTTTTTCAAACATCCAAAAAGCACCGAAGCCTTTTTAAGTGCCATAGGCGAAATGGATTCCGATCA
Source organism: Cytophagales bacterium CG12_big_fil_rev_8_21_14_0_65_40_12 (assembly GCA_002786855.1). Lineage (GTDB taxonomy): Bacteria > Bacteroidota > Bacteroidia > Cytophagales > Cyclobacteriaceae > Roseivirga. The sequence goes on along the minus strand of PCUU01000034.1, from coordinate 13,741 downwards.
TTACGTTTCAATTATTTTGAATCGTGCATTAAGAGAGGATTTGTCGGATGAGATGATTTCAAAAGTACTTGACGCTGCTGAAAGGATGGATTCCGATCATTATAAATCAGGGGTGATCAAAGAGGTGCTGGACCGTAGGGATATTTCTGATGCAGTAATCAACAGAATAGTAAGATCAGCAGCCGATATCGACTCGGACCACTATGCGACTTTGGTTTTAAGAGATGCCTTGGATAGGCCGAATCTTTCTGACAAAGCTTTTGAAAACTTGATGGATGCAGTAGCCAATATAGATTCGGATCATTATGTGACCGAAACCTTGCGCAGCTTGCTGAAAAGAAATAATCCATCAGACAAAGTGGTTGAAGCGATTGTAAAGCGCGTGAGCGACATGGATTCCGATCATTACCGCACCATCATTATCAATGATTTAATGAGAGACCGAAGCATGTCTTCTAAGTATTTCGATCAGATTTTGGTAACGGTTGGCGAAGTGGACTCCGACCACTATGCAAGTCAGATTTTACAAAACATTCTTAAAGATCAAGCACTTAGCGGAGAGAATTACGACAAAGTACTTGCAAGAGTAGCTAGAATTGACTCTGATCATTACAAGACACAAATCTTAAAAAATGTGTTGAGGTCTGATAAACTTAGTAAAAGCCACTTATTGAGCGTTTTAAAGGCGGTAGATACTGTGGACTCTGACTATTATAAATCAGAAATATTAAAAGATGCCTGCAATCTGGCAGGAGCATCCGATGGCGAAGTAAAGGATTTGTTCAGAAGAATAGCCCGAAGCATCGAGTCTGACACGTATTATGGTCGAGTTGCGCGCTGCATAGATTAATTTCTTATCCAATAGCAAAGGGTAGTGGTTGTTTTGATCAAATAACTGATCGGATAACCAATTTGCCCTTTGCTTTTCTTAAATTTCTAATCAATCATTTTTTGCAAAATGCCTCGTCCTATTAGGCTCATGCTTTTTATCATTATTGGTATTCTATTTTTGCTGTATCTCTATTACAGTGAGTACGACTTATTGCCTAGTCTGACCAAACAAACGCACCTTTACTTTTTCACGATTTTGGCCAGTGTTACTTCTGGTTTGGCGGTCAACTTTATCAATCAAAAATTGAATGTGAAAATACCTTGGCGCAGAAATATCATGCTGCGCTTTGTGGCGGGTTTGTCTTTTGATTTTATCGCTTTGGCAGCTTTATTAATTGTTTTTGGCTGGTTGGCAGAAATCATCGGTTTCATTGAATTCAAAATGTTTGCCTCTGATTTAAGCGAAAGTCAACTAGAAGTAAAGCTTGTGGTGCTCAGCTTTTTGACCCTCTTCATTGTCAATCTGGTAGAATTTAACAGCTATTCATTCAATGAATTTTCTGTTGGGCAAATCAGGAAGTCGAGGGCAGAAAGAAAGCAATTGGAATTTCAGTTCGAGGCCTTAAAAAGCCAGTTGAGCCCTCACTACTTGTTCAACAGTATGAACACGATTTCTTCGCTGATTTATCGCGATCCTTTTGTGGCGGAGAATTTCATTAGAAACCTGGCCGAAACTTTCAACTATGTGCTAGGTACCAAAGACGTAAAATTGGTAAGCTTAAAGCAAGAAATCGAAGCATTGAAGGATTTCAATTACTTGCTCACCATCCGCTATGCCAATGCGCTCGATCTTAAAATTGAATTGGATGAAGCCATTTTAGAAACAAAAATACCTCCTTTAAGCCTTCAGCTTTTGGTCGAAAATGCGGTAAAACACAATGTAGTTTCGGATGAGGAGCCGCTGAAGATCAATATTCGGAACGATGAAAATGCCATCATCATTCTGAACAACAAAACCGCCACACCATCGAAGACAAGTTCGCACAAAGTGGGTTTGGATAACATCAGAAAGCGCTATGCCTTTTTCACCAGCCAAGAAATAGAGGTGAACGATGAAGATTATTTTGAAATGAAACTGCCAATCCTGAAAGAATCATGACGAAGAATCTACTCAACCAGCCACTTTTTCGCATTGCAGTGCCACCGCTGTATGGTTTCATGATGTATTTCTTGATCCTGCTCTTGAACAATAGCCTTGGCATGATCGCCAACACCGTTCTTACTCAAGAGCTGTTCATTTGTATCATTCTGGCTTTTTTAATTTCTGAACCAGTTCGTTTGGTAATTGTATTGTTTGAGATGACTTTGGGCAATGAATTGAGAAGATCCAAAAATCTCATTTTGCTTTTTGTGGCTGTGTTCATTGCCTCGGCAGGAATTACCTTTGGGGCGATTTATTTCTATTTTAAAGAAGTTGAGAATTATGAATTCTTAGCCTCTTTTCAACCGCAACTAGAGAAGTTGGTGATGATTTATTCTATCAGCGGATTGCTTTATACCCTCTTTTACTTGAGCATTTATTTTCTTTCTGTGAAGAATGAGACAGAACTAAAAAAAGAGGACTTAAAAAGGCAAAACTTAGAGCATCAGCTCGAGATTTTCAACAACGAAATCAACCCTGATTTGCTTTTTCAGAGCTTAGAAACCTTAATCTCCTTAGTTCATCATAATGTAGATGCAGCCGAGGATTTTGTTGATCGGCTGTCTTTGGTGTACAGGTATATTTTGGACAATCGGAAAAAGGAATTGGTGCCAGTGCAAGACGAACTTGTGGCTACCAAAAATCTATTTTTGCTTTTCAAAGAAAAATTCGGAGAACAGATCAGTTTTCAAATTGATGAAAAGCGGCTGAAAAAAGAAAAGTTGCTTGTGCCAAACGCTTTGCCCATGCTGCTGGACTGTATAATCAACAGCTCTATTATTTCTAAATACCAAGCTTTGAATGTGCGAATAAGCTTTGACGAGGACGATTATTTGGTGATTCAATACAGGGAGAATGATAAATTGAGTTTGGATCGGTTGATCAAAAAAAGACAATCTAAACTCCACGAAGCATTTGCTTACTTTAGCGATAGGCCGGTGATTCAGATCAAAGCTTATGGTGATGCTTTCGTGAAATTGCCGCTACTACAACTGAATGAATGATGAAGGTATTTATTATCGAAGATGAAATTCCTGCTGCGGAAAAAATGCAACGCTTTTTAAAGCGATATGATGAAAGCATTGAAATCCTCGGCCAAGCCATGAGCGTAAAGCAGTCTGTAAATTGGCTGAATGAAAACCATGAGGTGGACCTCCTTTTCATGGATATTCAATTGACGGATGGACTCAGCTTCGATATTTTTAAAGATGTGAAAGTTGAAATTCCTGTCATTTTCACCACTGCTTATAACGAATACGCCATTGAAGCTTTCAAAGCCAATGGCATCGATTACCTTTTAAAGCCCATCACCTTCGAAGCCCTATCAGAAAGTATTGATAAGTTTAAGAATCTAAAATCACGCCTGAGCGAAACAAGTCAAGCGCCAATTGCGCCAATCATTGATTTGCAATCAGCATTGCAATTATTGAGTAAGCGTGAGTACAAAAACCGATTTATGGTGAAGATCGGGGAGCATATTCGTTCGGTTACAACAGACAATATTAGCCTATTTTATGCCGAAGGCCGAAACGCCTACATCGTTACCAATGAAGGCAAGCGGTTGATCATTGATTACAAGTTGGAAACCTTAGAAGAAATGCTTGACCCGAAAAAATTCTTTAGGGTCAACAGGACGTTTGTATTGGAAATCAATGCCATTAAAGACGTTTTGGTCTATTCCAACAGTCGCTTAAAAGTAATGCTGAATTTGAATTTTGATAAAGAAATAATTGTAAGCCGCGAACGCGTAAACGACTTCAAAACATGGTTTGATGGGCAGTAGATAGCTCTTTCCAATCGCTCGGCTTTGCCGAGTGATGATTAGCTCTTTGGCTTCTAGCCAACTTTGTGCTGATTACTTGTCAAAACCAACCGACTGTTCGAACCGTCATTCCCGCGAAAGTGGGAATCTCTTTATCACCGCAGAGGCCACGGAGTACGCAAAGTTTTAATTGAATTAATCTGCTGGTTAACAAGAAGTGGAGTCATTAAAGGTCACTCTTCAAAACCAAGCGACTAGGTCTACCATTTCGCTTCTATAAACCGCTTGGGGTCAAAAATTTCAGCATTTAAATTTGGGGTCTCAATCTTTGTGTACTCTTCTAGCAAAGTCATTTTTCCGTTCATATAGAAGCGTACTTCAGGGGCAATCCAACCACCACCTAAGGCCTCATACTTGTCGAAAAACACTTCTTGAATTCGGTTTTCGCCAAAATTCTGAATCATTTTAACGAATAGCAATCTGTCCTTCTCGATCCAAAACTGATTGGAGGTTTCATCACCTTCCAAAGCACCTACCACATACACTTGCTTTCCATTATAATCTCGTTGATAGGCCTTGTTCAGGTCGAAGCCCAAGGTAATCAAAGCCGCTTCTGTTTTTTCGACAGGCTGGCTATACACCGAAAAACCCAAGATTAAAAGTGGATGATACATCACTCTTGACCCTGCAATTTGCCCATCGTTGAACTGGTAAATGGAATCGTTGCGGAAGAGCAGACCATTGCCTTTGTCCATGTCATCGAACTTGATGGCCAGGTTACTGGGCAATTCCATGGCTTCGTACCATGTATTTACAGCGGAAATGCTTCCGTCTTCTGAGTAGCGTGTTGTTTTTTGCTCGAAGGAAACGCTTTTGTACCATTTTCCATCGTAGCGTTTACTCATTTTTTTCAATAGAGAAAGTCCATCGCCCCGAAATGAATTGGGGGCAATGGACATTAATAATATAATTGGTAGTATCAGTTTTTTAAAAATCATTTTCCTTCTTCAAATAGCTCTGTATAGGCCGCTGCAACCGTTCTGGCTTGGCTTCCTTTCCATTCTGGTGCGCCAGGTATTTCCATGGCTTCGCCTAAACTTTCTTTGGTTTTGCCGCTGTCAATCCCCTTTTTCACATACTCAAGCGACTTTTCTAGGTAATTTTTGAATGCCATCAGGTCTGCTCTCGTGCCGCGAATATCGTAACCTTCTCCCGAATGACCATAAACAAAAAGTGTATCGTCATCAAATGTGGAATAAGTTTGATCCAACACATTGGTCCAACTGGCGATATTGGCACCAGCAGATTTGTCAATAAATGGAGGCCTGCGGTTGAAAAGCAAATCGCCCATGTGCACAATATTGGCGTTTTCGAAATGAACAACGGAATCACCGTTCGTATGCCCCGCTCCGAAGTAATGCATCGACATGGTTTCGTCTCCTACTTTTTTACTCCATTTACCAGAAGCATAGGTGGTATCGGGTAAAATGGTTGTTGAGAGATCTTTTACCGTCCTTTCTTGATTAGCCTTGGAGTTTTCGTGGGCCGCTACTTGTTTCACCAAGCCCTTAAAGGCAATATTTCCGCCTGTATGATCACCATGATGATGTGTGTTGATCAAAAGATCAATTTGTCGATCAGAAATTTTCTTGATTTCGGTCATTAGATGCTCCGCTTGGTCTTTGAACTGGCTGTCAACGACTACGATTCCATCCTTAGAGGCCATCCAACCAATGGTGCCGCCTCTTTCAGTGAAAATACCCACATTATTTCTCAGGGGCATCATCTGATATCCTTCTTGTTTGAAAAGGAAGTTCAAGAAAGAAAGCCCTGTACTGGCCCCAATTCCAGTAACTAAGCCAGTGTTTTTAACGAAAGTTCTTCTGTTCATCATGGTCGAATTGATCTATTGAAATTATAAAAGCCTATGGTGAATGAGTTTACCGCCTGTATAAAAGGGTTTATCATGGCGTTTGTAGATAGCAACATAAGCTTTAGATTTAGACAAATTTTTCCCTACTAACACTATGAACATGAGGATTTGTTATTTTTTGTTTTTGATGCTGTCGGTTTTTGGACTGGCTGCCCAACAGATTTCGAAAGACTTATTGACCACGCCAGAACTATCCAATTACCAGAAAACTTCGACCTATGCCGATGTTCAAAGGTTCATTGATGCGGTGATGAAAGACAGTGACAAGGTGACCAAGTTTTCAATGGGAACCAGTTTGGAAGGGAAAGAGATTCCTGTGTTGGTGTTGGCCAATCCTAAAATTTCGACCCCAGCAGAGGCCAAAGCCAGCGGTAAACCAATCATCTATGTGCAGGGCAATATTCACTCAGGAGAAGTAGAAGGCAAGGAAGCAGTTCAAATTTTGCTTCGCGAAATTTTGCATGGCGATAAGGCTTATTTGCTTGATAACCAGATCATTCTTTTCGTACCAATTTACAATACAGATTCCAACGACAAAATGGATGTTGAGCGCAGGACTTCTCAAGAAGATAGCCCCAAAGAAGTAGGGATGCGTGCCAATAGCCAAGGCTGGGATTTGAACCGAGATGGGATTAAAATGGAAGCTTTAGAAACGCGAGGGCTGTTCCAAAATGTAATCATTCCTTGGGACCCAGCGCTTTTCGTTGACTTGCACACTACGAATGGTACATGGCATGGCTACTCGCTCACCTGGGCACCTAGCTACCACACGGCAGGCGAAAAAGCTCCTTACGATTACACATGGGATAATATTTTACCCGCAGTAGTAAAGAATGTGGAGGAGAAAGATGGCCTTTTCTTCGGGCCTTATGGCTACTATTACACTAACCAAGAAGGATGGCCAATCACATCCATTTATACCTACAATCATCACCCAAGGTATTTGGTGAACCAGTTTGGGCTCAGAAACCGCATGGCTATTTTGAGCGAGGCTTTTGCGCATGAAAGACTTTATCAGCGCATGAATTCAACCTATGCTTTTGTTCGCGAGATTTTGGAGTTCACCAACAAGAACGGAAAGGAAATGATGCAGATCAACGCAAAGGCGGAAGCTGATGCCATTCAAATGGTAAAAGAGCAAGGCGGAAAAGTGAGTAAAGGCGTCAGGTTCGAAATGGTGGCATTAGAGGAAAAAATTCCGGCTTACCGCACTTACAACCACTTGGTGTATGAAGAAACAGAAGGCGCAAGACCTGGCACTCGGTATCTGCGCAAGCCAGAAATTATTGAAATTAAAGATGTTGTGAACTATGCCGCTTTCAACCCTACGGTATCGAGCATTTTACCGAAAGGCTATATTATTCCTGCGGCTTTTGCCAATATTGCCGAGCACCTAAAAATACAAGGAGTGAAAGTGACCAAACTCGATAAAAACGTGAGAGCGACAGGTCAGGTTTTTACGGCTACTTCACTAAAATTGGCCCAGCGGCCTTTCGAAAAGCACATGATGGCGGAGGTAGAAGGCGAGTATAAAAGTGCCACCAAAAAATTCAGTAAAGGCGATTATTGGGTGGATTTGGCTCAACCCTTGGCCAATTTGATTTTCTACACCCTCGAGCCACAATCAGATGACGGGCTTGTGACATGGAACTTTTTTGATGAGCATTTCAAGAAAAACGGCATCGACCAAAAACCGGTTGAATATCCCGTATTTAAGTATTTTGAGTTGAAGTGATTTTAAACTGAAATAAGAAAGGCCAATGACAGACTTCGTTATTGGTCTTTTTTTATGCCTCTTTTCTAGAGTTTAGCTGCTCACATTTTTTAATTGATAGTGCTAAATTTTTTTTGTCTTATTTTCTGTAGGCTTGTTTCCTTTTGATGTATTTATTATTTCACCTTGATTGCTGTAAGCAGAATCTTCAAGATACTTATTGAAAATATATTGAACTCATAGTTTAATTCAGGTTAATTTATTAGCTTGGATAGTATAATTAAAAAATGTAAAGATAATGAGACATGTTTTTTCTGCTATACTTTTCCTAATTTCAATCAATGTATTTGCTCAAAATGCAGATTTCGCTGAATTAAAAAGAGCATATGATCGATTGGACAGCGTGGATCAGTCTAAATTGAAGTCAGAGTATTTTTTAAACAAGGCATTCTTTTTTGGTCAAAATTTAGATCGCTATCGTAATCTAGCCACAACAGGCGCAGATTTTTTTAAAACCGATAAGAAGGAATGGTACTCCATGGTTCAAGGCTTAAGAAAAGGAAAAAAAGGGTCTATGCACTTTGAAGATGACTTAAAGCAGAAACTTAAATTGAGCAATGATCAGAGTGTAATCCCGATTGGCGTTTTGCAGCTCGTAGGTAATTGGCTAAATGAAAAGGAGCTTAAAACCAATATTTCGGGGAAAAAGGGATCGAAAAAGAATATTAACATTGATTATGAGGAAATTGAGCTTTTGAATGCTTCAATCCTTCTAGATAAGGTATATACTGGTAATTTGGAATTCACTTTCCCTAAAAGAACCTTCCACTTAGAAAAGAAATCTAAGTACAAAATATCGGCAAATTTTGCTGATGGACAGGGCTTTATCGATATTTCAGAGGGTGGAAGCTATGCGGTTCAATATAGAAGTCCTGGGGAAAAGGCCATAGGGATAAAATTTACTTCTGATGAAAGAGAAATTACAAGCTACAGTATTTTGAATGTGGTGACTTTGGAAAAGGAAACACCCGATATGATTTTTGAACCAAAAGGTAAACGTAAGGGCTTAGGAAGTTTTGCCTCTGGTTATTCTATGGACGTTCAGACTGGGGCAGCCCCGCCAGAGGTGCTCCCAGGTGGTTTTGCACTGCTGTTCAATGGTTGCGATCAAGTATTTGATAGGCCTGTGATAATTGTGGAAGGATTTGATATTAAACAAAGTGATCCTATAAACAGAAGTACAATACACGATCTCAGAGAAAACGTAAGAGATGCCGTTGTTGAAGAATTTCTAACTTCCAATGGCTTTGATGTTATTTATTTGGAGTTTGATGACACCTTTGATGACATTAGGAACAATGCCGAAGTATTGAAGGATTTAATTAGAGATGTGAATTTAAGAAAAACAGGGAGTCATCCAATTTCAGTCATCGGTGCCAGCATGGGTGGACTCGTTGCGAGATATGCACTTACAGACATGGAAAGGGATGGTGAAACGCATAATGTAAATAGGTACATTAGTTTCGATGCTCCCCATTTAGGTGCAAATGCGCCTTTAGGATTGCAAAAGTTGGTTAATGACGTGAATGATATCACAATACGCCAGATATTCAATATTGCTCAAGACGATATTGATGATTTGCTGGATGCAAACAATAGCATTTCTGCAAAACAGATGCTATTAATGCATAATAGCCCAAATCCAAATCAAGCTTATATCAATTTACAAAATGAGTTTAACGTACTTGGTTGGCCATCGCAGGGCAATATTAGAAATATAGCTATTATCAATGGCTCAAATAATGGTACTGGGCAGACAAATATTAATCCTGAAGACAAAATCCTTGATGTTAACTACTCGGCTGTACTCGTTAGTGCTTTTGCGAGTGTTTTTAGCAACGCAGTAAATGCAAATGATAGAGTTAGTAAATTGGAAATTTTTACAGGGCCAATTCCCACCACGGTTAAATATGGGGATTATAATTTTGGAGCTTTCAACTATGATGTGGTTCCTGGAGGTTGGGTGCCAAACCAAGCTGCAAGCGCTAGTGTTTATAATTTAGGCCTTTCAGGAGGGTATGCAGCTGAGGTAATGAATATTTTTAACTCTTCATTAGTGAATTCTAATGGACGCGATATTCTAGGTTTTGTACCAACATTTAGTGCCATAGCCTCAACAAGTCCGCGACTGAGCCAAAGTGATCTTTTTAGATCAGTGGCTGCATCATCTACTCCATTTGATATTATTTATTCACAAGAACAGAACAGTAGGCACATCAACTTCGGTGAGATTACGCAACTATGGTGGAATTTACTGCTTAATGAGTTTGGAATAGCCTTAACTACAGTTTGTACATCAACTGTAAGTCAAATGCCACGCCCCAGTACTCCTCGGATTGATACGGACTTTTATTATTTGTGCGAAGATGAGAGAAGAGTTTTTTGGGTGCAGAATCCTTCTGATATTGCAAACCTGTATGACTACAGATGGACAGTATATGGCCCCGGTGCAACTGATTTTATTGAAGGAGAGACAATGACGATGCGTTATCCTGCGCCAGGTATTTATACGCTGGAGTTAAAATCTCATTTTAACGATGACAGAATCAGAATTGATGGTGACCCAAATAATGCGATTGATTTAACTCAAGGCTTGGTAAGCGGGCCTCCAAGTTTTGCCCATACGAGGTATGTCACAGTTTATGCGAGTTCAAGTTCTCAATGTAGCTCTTCGGGTGGAGGGGGGCCAATTCCTGAAAGGTCTGACATTAGCTTTGAAGACAACTTCGATGATCTGGATAAAAGCAATACTTCCGCGGTTTATCCTAATCCAATAGAAGATAATATTTATGTTAACTTCACTTTGAAATCAGAAGGAGAAGTCAATATCAAGGTAATAGAAGCGGCTAGTGGTCGGACACTTAGCTTGTTCAAAGAAACAATGACAAAAGGAAGCTATACGCGGAGCTTTGATACATCAGGTCTTACGAAAGGGCTGCACCTTTTGATGATTGAGACCTCAGAATACAGAAGAGTACATAAATTGATCAAGTAACCTAATATTATGAAGAACTTTTTGACTTTTATCTTAGCCATTACACTTCTTAGCAGTTGCACTCAAGAGGATCCGTCACGCACGATAATTGAAGGTACTTTGGTTTGGGATGATGGCACACCTGCTACTTCGATACGAATAATGGTGTCGGGCATGGACGATGTCTACGGATCATCCAAAATTTTATCCACAGCCACACAGGATGTTTTAGTAGGGAATGAGTTTAAGCTAGAACTGGAAGCTTATGAAAGAGTAAATTCATATACGATTAATTTTATAGAAATAGTGGAGGGGGGAACACTTAGAATAGTCGGGCCAGCGACTAGCCAAGATTGTGGAGGTACTCGTTGCAATTTGGTTAAACCTGGTCACCATTATAAATGGGAGATTGTATTGCCCAGAGTGCCATGAAAAAGCTACTAACCTTCATCTTAGCCATTATACTTCTTAGCAGTTGCACTAAAGAGAATCCTTCACCCACCATAATTCAAGGCACTTTGGTTTGGGATGACGGCACTCCTGCTACTTCGATTGAATTACGAATTTCAGGAACAGACCATGGAGGTTTCAGTTTATTTCCGAATAGTAAATCGACTGGTGAAACAACTTTGACTGTAAATGACACCAACGATTTTTATTTAGAGTTGGACGCTAATAAAGACGTTGATTCTTACACAATCAATTTCCGCAGAGTTTTATCGGATGGGTCATATGGGCGAATAGCTGATTCTGCTTCAATCAGCTGTGGAGATAAAAGTTGTGTGCGAATAGCCCCTGGTCACCATTATAAATGGGAGATTGTATTGCCCAGAGTGCCACCAACAAGCTAATAACCTTCATCTTGGCCATTATACTTCTTAGCAGTTGCACTAAAGAGAATCCTTCACCCACGATAATTGAAGGCACTTTGGTTTGGGATGATGGCTCTCCTGCTACTTCGATTCTTATACTAATTTCAGGAACAGACGATGGAGGTTTCAGTTTGTTTCCGGATGGCAAATCGACTGGTGTAACAACTTTGACTGTTAATGACACCAACGACTTTTATTTAGAGTTGGACGTTAATAAGGACGTTGATTCTTACGCACTCAATGTCCTCAGAGTTTTATCGGATGGGTCATATGGGGTAATAAATGGTTCAATCAGCTGTGGAGATAAAAGTTGTTTGCAAATAGCCCCTGGTCACCATTATAAATGGGAGATTGTATTGCCTCGTTAACTCACGCGGCTTATTAGAGAAAATATTATCCCTCCTGCCTCCTAATCTCCTCATAAATCAGCCGCATGCCTTCTAGGGTTAGTTTGCGGTTTAGCTTTCGCCAAGTAATGCTATTCACTTGAGGCCAAATATGAAATCAATTCGCTCAATGCATAAAACTGTATTAAATGTGTTAAGGATAACTCTCTTTTAGGCTTGCTTTAGTATCTTTAGATATGGCTGATAAGACTAATTCAGGTATTGAGATTAATATAGATGAATTAACAAATTCTGTAAGAAATGTAATTTCAGGAGACAGTTTTCCTACAGATGTATTAAGACTGGCCAACACTGACCTAAAAACGATAACTAAGAAGCGTGGATGGCAATTTGATTGGAAAGCAGAGCTGAAACATCCAGAACGCGACATTTATAAATTGACAATTGTAAATAATAACAATATAATTCAGGGTTTAGTGAGTTTAGAGGTGAAGGCCGATCACGTTTATATGCATTTGGTCGAAAGTGCCCCATTTAATAAGGGTGCAAATAAGCTCTATTCTGGCGTTCCTGGGAATTTGGTCGCTTTTGCTTGTAAACTGTCTTTTCAACGCGGCCATGCTGGGAATGTAGCATTTATTTCTAAAACCCACCTGATTGAACACTACGTAGAGTCTCTTGGGGCTGTTCATTTTGGGGGCCGAATTATGATTATTGATACAAAGGCAGCTACCAAGCTGGTTAATAGGTATTTTTCCAATTTAAACTGAAAGTAATGAGATCAAAAAGCAAAGAATTAGATGTAGACTTTATAGGCGAACAAGGGTCTGGGTTGACTAAAAAGGAGGAAGAAGGAATAAGCAATTTCATTAGTTTACAGAAAGAAAGAAGATTAAAGTTTGCCATCAATAAATCAAGGCAAAAGGAAAAATTAACCTAGGCCTTTTTTATGCCTCTTGCCTCCTAATCTCCTCATAAATCAGCCGCATTCCTTCCAAAGTTAATTTGCGGTTTACTTCCTCGAAGCGGTCATGCAGTGGGGTAAGAATAGAGGATAAACCTCCGGTAGCGACTACCTTAAAATGTGTTCCTAATTCTTTTTGGATTTTATCAAGCATGCCTTCAACCATACTCACATAACCCCAAAGTACGCCAGCCTGAATCGCATGGATGGTGTTTTTACCAATTACTGAATCAGGTAATTCTAAAGGCACTTCTGGCAACTGCGCAGTATTACCCACCAATGCTTTTATTGCCGTTTTAAGTCCCGGAGCGATATTTACCCCATGGATTTTTCCTGAAGCTTCAACTACCGTAAAAGTTAAAGCAGTACCAAAATCTACTACAATACAATCTGTTCTGTAAAGACAATGGGCCGCCATGGCGTTGGCCATCAAGTCTGTGCCAATTTGATGTGGATTTCCCGTAATGATGGGCAATAGATCATAATATTTCGGCCCAATGAATATGTGCTCACATTCAATCAGCGATGACCAAAATTCGGCTAAAACGGTGTTCAATTGAGGCACCACAGAAGAAATGATAATGCCATCGACATCGCTCAATTTGAGGTCGTTTTCTAAAAAGTTGAGCCTTAGGAAAACCTCATATTCAATTTGATTTTTAATCGGCAGGGTATTAAAGCGCCATTCATGAATCCATGAATTTCCATCATGAAGCCCGAAAACTATATTGGTATTCCCCGCATCAATCGCTAACAGCATGTTCTAAAAATTACAAAAACGAAATAACAAATTCCAAGCATCAAAAGGCAAATAACAAATTCCAAACTTCAAGCACCAAAACTCAAATTCCAAGCACCAAAACTCAAATTCCAAACTTCAAACTTCAAGCTCCAAAACTCAAATTCCAAGCACCAAAACTCAATCACCAAAACTCAAATAACAAAAGGTAAATTCCAAAATTCAGGTATTAAATCACAACCCACTCTCCAAAAGCGAGTTTTTTCTAACAGCTAACAGCTAACAGCTAACAGCTAACAGCTAACAGCTAACAGCTAACAGCTAACAGCTAACAGCTAACAGCT
>PCUU01000038.1:25982-29047 GCA_002786855.1 Cytophagales bacterium CG12_big_fil_rev_8_21_14_0_65_40_12 | reverse complement strand
AGATTCCATCCTTGAGTGCAGAAAGAGGAGTGGACTATAATAAAGCTGGGCTTCGGTGGCCTGTTGGTGAAGAACACCAACAGGGGCGAATTAAATTTAGTTTTGTGACTGGTGAATAAATCCCTCCAAACCAGCACTGGCTTACTTCCCTTTTAATTTCTCAAGCTGAGCCAAGGCGTTTTCATCTTTAGGGTCTATTTGGAGCACCTTTTCAAAAGTAGCGATCGCCATTTCATGCTGTCCATTCTTAGCCAAAGCCTCGGCATAACGATTCAATACAGCGGGCATGTAGGGGTTAATAATGGTATTGAATTGAAGTACAAGTAAGCCTTGATCAAGTCGGTCGGAAGTTGTTAAAACACGGCCTAAAGTATGTAATTCACCACTTTTACCAACTAAATGGTAAACCTTATTCAAGTGTGCATTGGCTTCGGCATATATTTCTTGCAAAGGCTTTTCTTCAAAAAGATCAAGCAAATAAGTGGCAGCTCTGTAATTGGGTTCAGAAGGGTAGCCGATTGCAATTTGAGCCAAGTCAGTTTGCAAATCATTGCGTGGTGACTCAACGATTCTGGCATATTCCTCACCCTTATTTTTGAAAATAAAGGTCGGCACACGGTGAATTTTCAAATCTTTTTCTTCTCCGTTTGGCCCTTGTTTGTAATTTTCGTCACCATCATAAAGTGCGGTGAAAGAGAGTTGTTTTCTGTCTAAACCCAGTTCATCCCATAATTTCAGAAAGCTAGGCACCCATTTCTGACTATCTCCACACCATGTGCCCAAGTAAATATCGATTTGAGTGTTTTTCAAAGACTTTTTCCACTTCTCATCGCCTTTATTCACGACAAACTCGGCATAATTTTTATCAAACCATTTTTGAAAAACACTATCCTGTTGCAGGTATTCGATGGGGAATTTACCGGCTAAATGGCGTTCGCCTCTTTCGTTTTGATAGGTTGTAACTTCTTGAGCATTAATGCCTAGGATGACAAAAGTGAATAAAATAGAAAAAAGTGACTTCATGTGCTAGAGTTATGAGAGTTTTAGGACTTATTATTCGGCCAAATTTAATGGAATCAGCCAAAAACAGCGGCTTAATGGAATTAATTAAAATTAAGGTGAAGCTATGGTTCGAAAGTTAAGCATTCAAACGAAGGTAGAAATACAAGTGAACTCGTTAACCGCAAAGATCACGGAGCTTCGCAAAGGTCTTTTATGCAGTGCTCTCACTCCTTTAAACTTTGCGGCCTTAGCGTACTTTGCGGTGATGAACACCAAACAGTCGAGGAAAAACCGTTGTACTTGTTAGTCGCTCTTGAGGAGTTTTTCCTTGTTAACAAACATTGAATAACTAAGGTCGGTGAGATTATATTATTGCACAACCAGCAGGCAATTAATCGCAACAAAATTCCTATCCCCCCTGTTTCCTTTGTATTATTGCACCCAAATTCTGACCAATGGCGGTAGTCCCTTATAAAGAGCAACAAACAAGCAAAAAAGAACAGGTGGCCGAAATGTTCAATAACATTAGCCACAGGTACGACTTTCTCAATCACTTTTTGAGCTTAGGTATCGATATCTTGTGGCGAAAGAAGGCCATAAAAATGCTTAGGGCCGATCAGCCAAAATATATTCTGGACATTGCCACTGGCACTGGTGATTTTGCCATCGAAGCATTGGCTTTAAATCCCGATAAAATTATTGGGGTCGATATTTCGGCAGGAATGCTTGAAAAGGGCAAAGAGAAAATGAAGAAGCGCGGTTATGACCATATCATCGATATGCAAATGGGCGATTCAGAGAAGCTTCTTTTCGAAGACAATACCTTCGATGCCGTGATCGTTTCATTTGGCGTAAGGAACTTCGAAACCTTAACCAAAGGCCTCAGCGATATGCATAGGGTTTTAAAACCAGGCGGCAAGGCGGTAATTGTGGAGTTTTCAAAACCTAAAGCCTTTCCTATGAAGCAGTTGTATAATTTTTATTTTAAAGCAATACTGCCGATTATTGGTAAATTGGTTTCGAAAGACCAATCAGCTTACACCTACCTTCCTGAATCGGTGGAGGTTTTCCCTGATGGTCAGCGGTTCTTGAATATTTTGGAAGAAGTTGGATTTAAAAACACTGAATGCAAGCCACTCACTTTTGGTATCAGCTCAATTTATATAGGCCAAAAATAATTTTTTGGTTGACTTTGCTTTTGTGCAATACTGCCTTCGCTCAAAAGGAGCCAGTCGTAATGCATCGCATTGGTACAGATGATAAATTGATCAAATACGGTTTTTTTCTGGGCTATCATCAAAATTACTACGGCATTAAATACTCCGATGCCTTTTCTACTGTGGGTTATGACAACGTATCGTCCATTGTAGCTCAAAAAAATTCTGGGTTCAACTTGGGTTTTATGGTCAATTTTCGGTTAGACGACCAGTTCATCATTCGGTTTGTTCCTGTTAAAATCGGGCTATATCAACAGCTGGTGAGCTACAATTTGACCGATGGTACGGTTGATGAACAACTGATAGAAAGTACCAGAATTGAACCCGGGATTTACCTAAAATACCGTTCGATCAGAAGAGATAATTTGAGAATGTACGTTATTGCTGGTGCCAGTGCATCCGTTCGTTCTGGCAAAGCCGAGGAATTGACTGCAACGGATCGGCTCGAAATCCGAAAAGGTGACATTAAGTTAGAAGTGGGTTTTGGTTTAGAGAATTACTTTGAGTTCTTCAAGTTCGCGCCAGAAATCCGCTATTCTAGAGGGCTGATGAACGTGATTAATCCCAATGACAATTTCTACTCTAATGGGATTGATAGAATTACCACCCATAACTTCTCGATTTACCTTCACTTCACAGATTAATTTCAAGTCACTCCAAATCATATTTACCTTCATTCTTCCGCTTATTTCTTCTAAATTCGAAGCTTAAGAAAGCATTGAAGAATGAGTAAAATTGCAATGGTAACTGGAGCCACTTCTGGAATAGGATGGGCGACAGCAGAGGCTTTGGCCAGGGAAGGATATCAATTAATCATCTGCGGCAGAAGACCAGAAAGACTTAAAG
>PCUU01000038.1:0-25919 GCA_002786855.1 Cytophagales bacterium CG12_big_fil_rev_8_21_14_0_65_40_12 | reverse complement strand
CCGTTTTTGAAACCTTGGCTTCTATTCCAGAAGAATGGAAAAACATAGATGTGCTGATCAACAATGCTGGAAATGCACATGGATTGGGTAAAATCCAAGATGGAAATGTGGAAGATTGGGACGCCATGATCGATATCAATGTGAAAGGCTTGCTTTACGTAACCAAGGCCATTGTGCCAGGGATGGTAGAGAGAAAATCAGGCCATATCGTGAATATTGGCTCGATTGCAGGCAAAGAAGCTTATCCTAATGGTAATGTGTACTGTGGATCCAAACACGCAGTTGATGCTATCAATAATGGTATGAGAATGGACTTGAACGGAACCGGGGTCAAGGTTTCTCAGGTTTGTCCGGGCTTGGTAGAAACGGAATTCTCCTTAGTGAGATTTAAGGGCGATGATCATCGTGCTAAATCTGTTTATGAGGGATTCGATGCCCTACAGGCAGAAGATATAGCCGACCTCATTCGGTTCATCGTTACCCGACCCGCACATGTCAACATTAGCGACACCATTATTTTCCCAGCTGCTCAAGCGGCTTCTACCATGGTAGCGAGAAATTAATCGACAGATTTTAGTTCAAAAGAAAAGAGCATGCAATACGACAATAGGGAGGATGGATTACCAATTCCGGAGATCTTTCGGAATTCGGATACCAAGGGTTATTTAACACATTGCATTCAATGTGATTATGAATTGCTCAAGGGCGATCGCTATTATGTGATCGAAAAAGTGTTCAAACGCTATCCCAATTTGAATTCTACCCAGGTCCTTTTCGAATATGCAATCTGTAGCGAATGCTACGAAAACATGAAAGACAGTCTTTCTGCTGAAAGCATGCAAAACCTCACCAATTACATGATGACCAAGATGGACGTGAGCGCCATGCAGCAGAGAATTCAAGAGCATCCTAATGATCCTCAAAAATGGATGTCGCATTGCATGATCCATGGAACACCCGAAGCCGAAATGAATGAATACCAGATTGCCGCCTGTTTTAAGGGCGATAAAATGGTAACCGACTTCATGCCGCCTTATATGATTGGTGATTTGGCCATTGAAGAATTAAATGCATTGCTTTCAAAGCAAACTAAAGAAGACATGGATCGCTTTATGGGTGATGTTTTTGGGATTCCACCCGAATTGAGAAAAGATTTTATTCTAATATAATGAAGAAGAATATACTTGTTTTAAGCTTGCTTTTATTCATTTCGGCCTGTTCTGGTAGTTTAGAGAATAGAGGTATTGAAAATGGGGTGTCATTAAGCCTTGCGCAGTCGCGAAAAGCCAGACTCAGTGATATCAATTATCAACTTGAATTTCGGATTCCCGATGTAGTCGACCAACCTATTCAAGGCATTGAAAAGCTAAGCTTCATTTTAGGCGATGTTTCGGAGGACCTTTTACTTGATTTTCGAGAGTCGAAAGACAAGCTCAAAGGCATCATTGTAAATGATAAATCTTCAGAAATTGACTTTGTGAATGAGCATATTATCATCAATAAGGATTTGCTGAGAAGAGGCAAGAACATCATTGAATTCAATTTTTTTGCTGGAGAATCGTCTCTTAATCGCAACGAAGATTTTCTCTATACGCTTTTTGTACCCGACAGGGCAAGAACAGCTTTCCCTTGTTTCGATCAGCCTAATTTAAAGGCTACTTATGAGCTCACTTTGGATTTACCTGCCAGTTGGACGGCTATAGCCAATGGGCCTTTGGCTATTTTGAGTGTAAAGGATGGCCGCAAAAACATTCAATTCGAGAAATCCGATTTAATCAGTACTTATCTGTTTTCGTTTGTGGCAGGAGAGTTCAAGGCGATTACCAAGAATGTAAATGGCCGAGAAATGACCATGCTGCATCGCGAAACCGATACAGTGAAGGTGAACCGCAACGCTGATTTGGCATTTTACCTTCACGATGCTTCTTTAAGATGGCTCGAAGACTATACAGCAATACCTTATCCCTTCAAAAAGTTGGATTTCGCTCTGATTCCTAGTTTCCAATATGGCGGAATGGAACATGTAGGGGCAATTCAATACCAAGCCAATAGTATTTTATTGGATGAAGACCCGTCCCAGTCTCAATTGTTAAGTCGTGCAAGTTTAATTGCTCATGAAACGGCCCATATGTGGTTTGGCGACTTGGTTACCATGGACTGGTTCAATGATGTCTGGACCAAAGAGGTCTTCGCCAACTTTATGGCTGCCAAAATGGTAAACCCAAGTTTTCCAGATATTGATCATGATTTGAATTTTCTGGTTCGACATTATCCTTCGGCCTATGCAGTAGATAGAACGGAAGGTGCCAATCCGATTCGTCAAGAGCTGAATAACCTCAATGAAGCAGGGCAGATGTACGGTCCGATTATCTATAACAAGGCGCCCATTATGATGCGTCAACTAGAAATGCTGATTGGCGCCAAAACCTTTCAAGAAGGCATGCAAGAATACTTAAAAACATTCGCTCATGGCAATGCTACTTGGCCGGATTTGGTGAAGATATTGGATAGAAAATCGCCTCAGGATTTGTTGAAGTGGAGTGAGGTTTGGGTCAATACCCCTGGCCGACCAGAGTTTGAGTTGGAGATCATTAGAGGCCAAAGGGAATTGAATCAGGTTAAATTTAATCAAGTTGATCCTTATGGTTTGGATAGGATTTGGCCTCAAGGCACAGCCGCTGCGGCATGGCTGAATGACACAAAAGTGTACAAGAAAGTTATTTCAGATAAAACGCAAGTGGACATTGATCTTCCAATAGAAAAATTGGCTGATATGGTATTGAGTGCAGACGGAAGAGGGTATGGCCTATTTCAGGTCGATATGAATATGATTCAGCCGAAATATGGTAGGCTTACCGATTTAGAAAAGGGTGCAGCTTTCGTCAACTTGTACGAGAATTTCTTAGAAGGAAAAACTCAGCGCATCAACTATATCGAAACCATCAAATGGGTGATTTTAAGAGAAAAAAATGAGCTTATTTTAAATTTGGTTTTAGGCCAGCTCAATACAATTTATTGGAGCTTCCTTACCGATGAAGAACGAGTACAAATTGCACCGGATTTAGAACGCTTGCTCTATCATTGTATGGAAACTGTCGCAGATTCTCCGAGTACCAAAAAGATTTTCTTTAACATTTTCAGAAACCTAACCATTACTGAAAATAATGTGAGTAGGCTTTATGATATATGGAGCGAAAATGGCGCAGTAACAGTTCAAGACCTCAATCTTTCGGAAAATGATAAAGTAGCCTTAGCCGCTCAATTGGCGATTAGGCTACCTAATAAAGCGGATGAGATCGTTGCCCAGCAATTGGCTGCCATAAAAAATCCAGATACCAAAAGGAGGTTTGAATTCGTAAGTCCTGCTCTGTCCAGCTCTATAGACAAAAGAGATGCTTTTTTTGAATCGTTGAAAAATGAGGAAAACCGCCAGACGGAATCATGGGTACTTGCTGGCTTGAGCTATTTACATCATCCATTACGTAGGGCCGAATCAGAGAAATATTTAAAACCTAGCCTGGCCTTGCTTAAAGAGATTCAAGAAACAGGAGACATCTTTTTTCCCTCTCGTTGGCTAGGTCAAACGCTGGAAAATTATAATTCTGCATCTGCGGTAAAGGTGGTGAGGGATTTCTTAAGCCAAAACCCCAACTATAATGCTCAGCTAAAAATGAAGGTTTTACAATCTGCGGATCAACTCTTTAGGGCTGAAAAGATACTTTCAAAAGTAACCCAATTAAAGCAGTCCAAATGAAAGTGAACTAGTTGACTCGAATGCTCGCTAAAGTAAATTCCGGACTTTCAATCACATTGCTTTTGTTGAGAGCCCTGTCCTGCATATGAAAAACAACCTTCACTGTATCAAGTCTGAAAGTAGGTAAAAATAAACCTGACTGCATGTCATATTTTATTACCCCTTCAATCGGACCGGGGTTTTGGGTCAAATCGCGGCAAGGATTATCTTCAGTGGATAGGCAAGGGATTCGGCTATCGAAGGGCACCTCACCGCAAAGCGTTTCGCCATTGGCGGATTCCGGTATTCTTCTAAAGTCGAGTTCCTGAAAAGTGCCATTTTTCTTCACAAAAAAATCGATAAAGAAATTGAATCTGTTTTCGTTCAGAACAATTCTGAGTGTGTCTGTGGCATCGCCATCTTCATTGTAATCTATTCCATTAGCGCCTTCCAATGATTCGATCAAATAGTCTACACACGTAAAAGGTGGGTCTTGCGGCCTTTGGCCAAACTGAATTATTTCACCCGAGTTATCGCGGATAAAATTGAAATCTGGACCAGTTTCTCCACCATCAATCCCAATGTCACCATCACCATCTGCAATGTTAAAAGAAAGGCTCAATAGGCCAGTTCTAATTTCTATTCCAGTTTGTCCGATGACTTCAACAATTTCTTTAAACTCAATTTTTTGGAAACTAATAGCTGGCTCTAGCGGTAATTCTGGAGGTCTTGTGCAGCTGGCAAATGCATATATCAGTACAATGGAGAGATATGCTTTAAAATGTTTTTGAAAACTAATGGCCATTGACTTTTATAAAACAATACAATTATAGTCATATTTGCCCTAATCAGAAATATCAGAGCCGCTGGAATAACGAATGGATGTTGTTAAAAGTTTATGTGAAAGAATTTTTTCTGTCGATGAGGCCTCCTTTGCCCCATTGGCTTTGGATATTTTTCACTTTCAGTATGCTAACAATGCTTTGTACAAGGCCTATGTGAATGGGCTGGGAAGAAAGCCAGCCGAAGTCAGACGGTTGGAGCAAATTCCGTTTTTGCCAATAGAATTTTTTAAAGGGCATACGATTAAGTCTGGTAACTGGAATAGCGAGCTTTTTTTTGAAAGTAGCGGCACAACAGGTCAAATCACAAGCAAGCATTGGGTAGCAGACAAGTCTTTTTACCTTAAAATAGCGAGGCAAATTTTTGAGCAAGCTTACGGAAGCATCAAGGATTTTACCGTTCTGGCACTGTTGCCTTCTTATTTAGAGAGGGCTAATTCTAGCCTTGTCGCCATGGCCGATGATTTTATCCAATTGTCGAATGATCCTCGTTCTGGCTTTTATTTGAATGAACATCAAGCACTTTATGATACGCTTATGGCGCAAAAAGCAGCTGGTAAAAAAACGCTTTTGATAGGGGTTACCTTTGGTTTGTTGGATTTTGCAGAAGAGCACCAAATGGATTTTCCGGAATTGATCGTAATGGAAACAGGAGGAATGAAGGGCAGGAGGGAAGAACTGGTAAGAGAGGAGGTACATACTATTTTGAGAAAATCATTTGGGGTAAGTCATGTGCATTCGGAATACGGAATGACTGAGCTTTTTTCGCAAGCTTATGCCAAAGCTGATGGGTTGTTTGAATGTGGAAAAACCATGAAGGTTTTTACGCGAGATATCAATGATCCTTTGACTGTGAACAACAATTTAAGGTCGGGAGTACTCAATATAATTGATTTGGCCAATGTGCAAACCTGCTCCTTTATAGAAACCAAAGATGTAGGAAAAGTGCATTCTGATGGAAAATTCGAGGTTTTAGGTAGAATGGACAACTCAGACGTCCGTGGATGCAATTTAATGGTGAGTTGAAATATTAAGTGAATTGGTCCGTTTTGACTGAGAATTTAAAATTTAACTTTCGAAAGCTTCTAATTTTTATAAATTTGTCAAACAATCTAGAGGAATGAAAAAAACAAAATACGTAGCACTCTTCCTAATCTTGGCTATTCTAGGAATTTCATCATGTGCTCAAAGACCCTGTCCTGCGTATACAAAAGCAGATTTGGAGTACAAAAAGGAAAAAAAGGAAGGCCGTTTTTGATTAAACCAAATACTTTTTAACGTCTGTATCGCTGATCACCTCACCAGCCATAATCACAAGGCGTTCGGTTACGTTTCTAAGCTCCCTAATATTTCCAGACCAATCATACTGCTGCAATTCCGTAAGAGCAGCGGTACTAATTGCTTTCTTTTTATTGCCGTATTCATTGGCAATGTCTTCTAAGAATTTATCAACCAATAATGGAATGTCCTCTTTGCGGTCTTTAAGCGCGGGTACTTGAATCAGAATTACGCCTAGTCTGTGGTACAAATCCTCTCTGAATCGATTTTCAGCAATTTCTTTCTTTAAGTCTTTGTTGGTTGCTGCCAATACTCGAACATTCACATTAATGTCTTTATCCCCCCCAACTCTCGTGATACGATGCTCCTGCAAAGCCCTCAATACTTTGGCTTGAGCAGACAAACTCATATCACCAATTTCGTCTAGAAAAAGAGTACCGTCATTGGCTTGCTCGAATTTGCCAATCCTTTGTTTGATGGCAGAAGTAAATGACCCTTTTTCGTGACCAAATAACTCGCTTTCAATTAATTCAGAAGGTATGGCTGCACAGTTAACTTCAATAAAAGGTGCTTTGGCCCTGTTGCTGCGCTCATGAATGCCGTGCGCAACAAGCTCTTTACCCGTTCCATTCGGGCCAGTGATCAATACCCGAGCATCAGTAGGGCCAACTTTATCCATCATTTCAATAATATCGGCCAGGGCTTTTGAATCGCCCACCATTTCGTATTTTTTGGAAAGCTTCTTCTTTAACGTTTTTGTTTCTGTAACCAAAGAAGATTTTTCTAGCGCATTTTTTACGGTGAGTAAAAGTCTGTTCAAATCTGGTGGTTTCGGAACAAAATCAAAAGCACCCATTTTTGTGGCGTCAACAGCCGTTTCGATTGTGCCATGTGCCGAAATCATAATAAATTGAGTGTCAATTCCAGCCATTTGAACCCTTTCTAGAAGTTCAATCCCATCCATTTTGGGCATTTTTACATCGCAGAGCGCGATATCGTATTTGTCAGCAATCAGCTTTTCTAACCCTTCCTGTCCGTCCTTGGCTTCGTCAATGGTATAGCCCTCATATTCCAAAATTTCGCGAAGCGTGCTACGGATACTTTGTTCGTCATCTATAATTATAATCTTAGCCATTTGTATTCAGGATTATTGGGTTGGTAAATTAGTCATTGGTGCTTCTTACCCAAAACGAAATTAGTGTTTCTATGATAAGAAAGAAAAAAGATACAAGCCGATAAGCCGGGTTCTGTTCCCCGACAGGTCGGGGCTCTTATCATTTATCTAGTCCCGACATTACTGGCGGGATCAATCTGCCTACCCTCCTGCATCGGGCGGGAACCCTCAAACGCAGGTATATGTGGCATTTCACCGCATAGAGTTTACCTGATTTCACTACAGCATTACCTGTACATCCTTTCTGTTGCACTTGTCCTCTCCACCTTCGCTAAAGCTTCGGTGGATGACGGCCGTTAGCCGCTATGCTTCCCTATGGTGCCCGGACTTTCCTCTCCGATTTTGATTGCTCTAGTCGCAGCGATAAGATGGCTTGTATCAAGCGCAAAGGTAGGCAAGTATTGTGATTGATTTAGCGATTGATGAAAAGAGAGCTCAAATCAAGTGAATAAGGTTCCTCATCATTTTCGGTAACAACAACGGTAGTTCCCTTGAAATTTAGGTTTTTGATTTTATTATCAGTGGCAAGCCTCAACATGCCCCCTGTGATTTGACCTATGCCTGAATCAAAATTGGTAGAATGGGTGATGACTCTGCTCATGGAGGTACTTTCGAATTCAACATTATTTCTATTAATGCCTGATTTATTGAGTTCAGTTGCAAAGTAAAACTCACTTTCGGTGTCTCCAGAAAAATCCCAGGCTATTGCACGTTGCGCGTTGTAGGTATAGCTAGTTCCATCATCAAATGTCAAAAGTCCATCTGTGATATTTGATTCTACCTCAGCATACTGGCGAGTGGTTTCTGTATTTACAATGATGGTGCGGGTGCCAGTCACTAATACGCTTTCATAATAATAGTTTTCTAAAATGATGTCAATTCTTCCAAATACTAAATCCTTCTTTTCTGAAAGATTGGCTATGATTTTACCAGCACGCACACGTTTTTGATCATCTCTGCAACCGGGGCCGTAATCGATAATGACTTGAGAATTGTTATTTGTAGTTGATTTTATAGCACAACCTGTTCGATGTTCGTAGGGATTGAGGTTTGGAGTAGGGTGTGTTTGTGCATCGGCACTTACACCTCGGGTTTGATAAAAGTTGAAAACTTGAGAAAGGACAATTTTTTCAATATCGTCATCGATGAATTCGGCAATTACTTCGGTGGCAATCTCTTCATCAAATCTAGGACCTGGGTCATCGTTGTTTTGACAGGAGACTGCCCATATTAGTGAGATAATTAAAAGAGAATTCCTTCTCAAGTTCATATTCGGTTGGTTAAGATTGACTTAATAACAACTTATTTATTGGTATCTGTAGTATTTAACTTGTGAAAAATCTACGGATTAGTTTCATGGTTAATTGAGTTGAAACTACTCGTTTTGCGTATTTCGCTTTTTTTCTAAAACCTATTAGTACGATTTACGAATTTCGATTTTCGTAAATCTAAAATCGGCAATCGTAAATTTGCCAATCATATTTAGAGCCGACTTTCAGTCCTTAGTGGTTTATTATCTAGAAATAGAAGAGATGGAATTGTTGGTTGTTTCGACCGAATGAAAGCGTTGGTGCAGGAAGTTTGAAGGCATCAAGAATGAAAAGAGCGGTTTTAAGCCACTTCTTATCAGTTTCGATGTAAGAAAGATCGAAGTCTATGCCTAAGTAAAACTGACGGTAGCTGTCGAACCCAGTGGCTTGGTTTTGAAAATCTCTTCCACGGACCATGTCTTGTGCGCCATAACCCACCGCAAGATTCAGCCATTTTGGAAAATTGGACTGCTTGGCAAATGCATGAATATCGAAGCTGAGCCAATAGGTTTGGCCATTATAATCTTTGATCAATTCCTCCTGAAAATTAGAGCCAAGCAGGTTTGGGCTAACTTTCGCTAAAGAAGTGCGATGGAAAGAGAATTTAGGTTGAATGCGCTGTTCGTTCCAAAGTAAATCTTGACCTAAAAAGAAGGCAGAACCCGCTGCGTTGGCAATCATATCGCCATAAGAGAAGCCGAAATCTGGGGAAAAGCCATCCAAAAGTTCAATAGGGATCAAGAGTCCGGTTCCAGTGACACTTGCCCAAAAGGCTGCCTTTTTTTCTTCTAAGCCAGCGCCTTGCAAAACATTGTCTGCAATTCTCGAAAATTGATAGGTAGAAAAAAAATGCCCGACTTTATCTACTTGATTCCATTCAGAGTTATCGTTGAAAAATCGAAATGAGGTAAATCCTTGATCTTTGTACCAAATTTGACTTAGGGCAAGAATCGAAGCCCCATAAGTTACACCGCTGTAAAGAATGACTTTGTTTAATTTTCGGTTTTGAATTGAATCTGTTTGGCCATAAGCTGCTGGCGTCTGTGAAAATGTAAAGGCAAACAATGTAGAGAGACAAATAAGCTTTTTAAAGAAGAGTGTCATTCTTATACTCACGACTGTAGTTTATGGATTTTGAATATAAGTCTTTAAAAATGTATCTGGACTTAGAACAGCGATCCCAGATTTTTTAAAATACTTTACGTTTCTTGTAATTATACACATAAGGCCTTCAATCTTGATGGCCGTTTGGTTTTGAATGGCATCTTCAAAATCCCCAAAACCTGCTTCTAGGGCATTTCGAATCTCTGTTGATCCAACAGCTTCAATAGTAACGTAATCAACCAAGTTGCGGATTGCCTCTAAGGCCTTGGCTGGGCCGATTAGTTTTCTGATGATGTAATGAATATTATTTATGCTTAAGGAAGAAACATGCAAGCTTAATTTTTTCACGTGGGCAAGACTAAAAATGACTTCAGCATCATCAGAAAATGGTCTTCTATCTGCTAGATAGTCAATTATAATGTCCGTATCTATGAATACCTTAGTCATTGTGCTTCTTGGTCAACTCTTCCTCAAGCATCGTTTTATAGTCAAAGTCTTGCTCGACTTTTAAAATGCCTTTTAGCCTTTTGTATTTGACAGGAGGTTCTTCTGCCTTGGTGATTGGTTTTTGTTCAGTCAGCAGTTTAAAGTAGTTTTCCACAAGGTCAGATAAACTTCTTCCTTGCTCTGCAGCATATTTTTTCGCGCTTTCAATTACTTCCTTTTGAAGTGTTAAAGTGAGTTTGGTGACCATACGTGTTGAGATTTAGAATTAAGCACGTGTGAATATACGTGAATATTCATTCTGTGATTTGAAATCTAGCTCAAAAATCAATTCCTACCCAAGGCGTCCTTATATGTTTGAATGGCTCGCTCTCTTCCAAATTTATGGTCTACCATGGGTTTTGGGTAACTCGAAGTACCGTATTCAGGTACCCATTTTTTAATGTACTTCAATTGAGGATCGAATTTTTCTGTTTGCGAAAGAGGATTGAAAACCCTGAAATAAGGTTGTGCATCAGTACCTGTGCCAGCCGCCCATTGCCAGCCGCCATTGTTGGAAGCCAAATCGAAATCAAGAAGTTTCTTAGCGAAATAAGCTTCGCCCCAACGCCAATCAATCAAAAGGTGTTTCGTTAAAAAGCTTGCTACTACCATTCGCACACGATTGTGCATATAGCCTGTGGCATTGAGCTGCCTCATGCCTGCATCGACAATGGGATAACCCGTCTTTCCCTGACACCATTTTTCAAAACCTTCTTCGTCTTGCCTCCATGGAATTTGATCGTACTCGGGTTTGAAAGCCTTGTCTTTCACATGGGGATTATTGGCGAGAATCATGGCATAAAAATCCCTCCAAATCAATTCATTCAGAAATGTGTCATTCAGGCCAGAGGCTTGCCGAGCGAGTTGCCGAATGGATATTGTACCAAACCGCAGATGAATTCCCAGTTTCGAGGTAGCATCTTGTGCAGGGTAATCTCTCAATTCGTTATACTTCTTAATCAATTCTTCTTTTAAACCCTTGGCGGGTATTTCAATTTGAGATTTAGAAAAGCCCATTTCTTCAAGAGCATGGATTTTTTGATCTGTTTTGACCCAATTTTTATAATTCAATGCAGAAGGGAGCTCCTGCGGAGTAGCATTTTGATAAGCCGCTTTCCACGCTCGACTGTAAGGTGTGAAGACTTTATAAAAAGTACCTGAACCTGATACAATTTCTTCTTTCTCAAAAATGACATGGTCTTTGAAAGTATAGAAGCCAACCCCTTTCGACTTTAAGAACTTTTCAATGTGCTGGTCTCTTTCTTTGGCATAAGGCTCGTAGTCGCGATTGGTATAAATGGCCTCAATGGAATACTCGGCTACCAATTGCTCAAAGGCTTCGATGGGAGAGGTATAGAAGGTTTTAAGGCCTGAGTGTTTTGCTTTCAAATCTTCATTCAAGCCTTCCAGAACAGACTGAATAAAAGTGACTCTCGCGTCATCTTTATCTTCCAATTTATCCAGGATATTTCGATCGAAAATGAAGATGGGCAGTACGCTTAGCGGCTGGTTCAAAGCATAATAAAGAGCAGTATTATCCTCCAATCGAAGGTCTCTTCTGAACCAAAAAATATTGATTTTTTGCATGGAATCGGAATATGTAAACTGTAAACCGAGTAAAAGGAAATTAGTTTGTGTCTTTTTCTTTATCGGCTTTTTTCTGTGTTTTCTTTCTTCTTTTGTCCTCAATACCGCTGAAAAATTCCCTCAAACTATTGAAGCTAGAAGACTGACTAATACTGGCACCGGTGGTTTGGTTGGTGCCATTGCCAGTGGTAAGGGCGCTGGCAATGTTGTAATTGGCCCGAGAGTAAACTTTGACTTTGTAACGGCCATCTGAGGTAAGTAAATATTCGGCTGTCCAATCGCCTGCAATGCTGGAAACGTCAACGGTATTTGAAACTTGGCTATTGGCTTGATTAGATAAGCCTCCTTCTCTCGTTACCCTGAGCCTTCCGTTTAAAAAGGTGTAGGAAAGTCGTAATTGGAAGGTGTTGAAAGCATCTTTATCCAAATCTGTAAGGTCGAAATCAATTTCAAGGTTTTCATCCAATTGGGCGACAAGCTGGCTTAACTGATTGGACAATAACTGACTCACGTTTTGAGTAGTAGATCGTCCACCAATATTCAATCCTCCAACTTCGGTAAAACTATTTAAAACAATAAGATTGAGCACCTGTCGATTGAGCTCCTGTTCATCGCTGGCGATCCTGTTTTTGAAGGCATTGAGTGAGGTTTGGAGCTGAATATCTTGTGTAACCACTTGCGAAAGATCAATATCAAAATTGATATTAGGCGATAGCAATGGTCCATCCAGTTTCAATAGTACTTTGGTCGGGTAGCGTCTTGTGGCCGCTGCGGTAGCAGATCCATCAGTTTGACCGACAACTCCTGTAATGGCTAAAATCGGAGCGATAGAAGTGTTTTGAGCATAAGAGGCGTTAATGTCCATTACACCCGTAAAAGGATCTCCTGACCAAGTGATTCTACTGGGTTGCTCAATATTAAACTCTTTGACAATGAGGTTATAAAGCGAAAAATTATAGGCACCCTCAGTGATATTCAAACCTCCTGTCATTCTGAATTCTCCTTGGGTATCAATCTCCAGTCGGAGTTGGCCGTTGCCTCGTCCCCTGATGATATCTCCTGTTTTCGGATCTATAATGATTTCTACATAAGCATCTGGGGTAACATTAATATTCAAATCAAGCTTTAATCCTTCGATTTTGATTTTTTCAACTTCATCGATGTTGTTGATGATATTTTTGGCGGTATCTGTACGATCAATAAAAGTGATGTAATCAACTTCTCCCGCATCTACTCCTTCGTTTATGGGGATAAACAATTTACTGTTCGGTCGAGTGGTAACATCTGCGTTAATGGTAAGATTGCTGGCCGCTCCGCGAATGTTCAATGTGCCAGAGGCAAAAGCATCTCCATAATAAAGGTCTCCATTATCTACACTGGTATTCAAAACTTGAAAGTCCGTAAGGTTTCCAAATAGATTTAAGCTGAAATTCTTGAAGGCGTTGTGCCTGATTTCACCTCCGAATTGAGCTGGGTTGCCATTCACGTCTTTGAACTGTAGCTCTGGAATTTCAATCAGGTCTTTGTCCATGCTCAGGCTGCCATCAAATTTATACTCTGTATTGAGATAATTGATTCTGATGCCCCCACCGTTGATGGTGCCATTACCCCTGACCAATGGGGCGTTGATAGGGCCTGTGATTTTCATATTGCCACTCACTGTACCAGCGATGTTTGTAAAATAATCTTCAATATAGGGCTCGCTGATATTGAGGTTAGCTTCATTTAAATTGAGGTCTAGGTTGAGTTGATCCGTTCCTTTGGAAGGAAAAAAATCACCTGAAAGACTAATGATCCGCTTATCCAAACGGTCTACGTTCATATTGATATCGAATTTTTTGAACCTGTCGTTCCATATCAAAGCGCCTTTTGCATCGCCCACCAGAAACTCGTCAATTCTGAAATCCTTGATTTGAAGGTCGCCAAAAAGCAAGGGGGCATAAAGCAGGTTTTGAGCATTGATGGCTCCGTTGATTTTGCCAGAATAGGATTTTAGCGTAAGCGAATTGAGATTGGCGACTTCCACATCTTGAAATGAGACCATCAATGATTGAGAGGAGTCTTTTTTGACCGAAACCTCACCGTCCAAAGTAATTGACTGGGTATCGTTGAAAATATCCAAGTTTTCGATGGTGATTTGGTCCTTCTCAAATACCACCACATTGTTTTCTGTGATGTTCCAAGTTTGATCAAGTACAATGATGTTGGATTGCTGAAAACGGAGCTCTGTACGGTCTTCAAAAAAGTCGATCCCAGCTCCAATTTCGGCATAGTTACCACTTTCGGATTGTTCTATATTCTGACGCAATTCTATGCGCTTACCATCCCAAACAGCCTCAAAAGTCAGGGCATTGGTTTCAGAAGTATTTGCGTAAATCTGCTTTTGTGAATTGATATAAGCCAAAGCCAATACTTTTTTAGGATCGCGGAGGCTATTGGCATTGATGTCGATTTCGTTGCCAAGGAACGAGACATTCGCATATTTTAAAGTGTCAACTACTACGTTCATCCCAAAGTCCTCGGTCAAATTGTTGGTGAATCGCCCTTGCAGCAGTGCATTCTTGCCTATGTAAATCGAAGAATCGAAAAGTTGAATAATAGGGCTGATGTTGGGCAATTCTGCCGTATAGCGGATGTCGAAGGGTACTTTGCTTCTTCCCTTGGTCTTTAAAAAGGATTCGATCTCATCACTTCTGCTAGAAAATACCAAACGGTACTGCTCATTGATATTTTGGATTTCAGTAAGTAGTTGAGAAAACTCAAAATTACCATCAAGGTTGATGTCAAAGTAATCTGAATTGAAGCGAACGAAGCGCTTGTCGCTTTGCTTTTGCGAAGAGAAAAAAATGGAATCAATCAAAATGTCCTGCTCAAAGTATTTGAAATAGGAATCCGTTAAATAGAAATCTCCGATCAGGCTGTCCAATTGCAGGCCTTCAAAATCAAGGTTGAAATCTGTGGCAAGGAATATTTCGTCTTGACTGATTTTGGTAGCCTTCAAATCGACCCTAGATAAACGGCCGTCAATATTGAACAAACGCTTATTGTTTCGAATATCGATCGATCCAGTGGCATCTAAGATGAGATTAGGATCGTCCACAGCAATTTCTCCTGAGAAGAAGGATTGAGCGAATTTGCCATCTGTCTTAATATTGACGTAGTCATAGCCCAAAATTCCGATTTTAGCTACTTCTGCATCCAGTTTAAAATTTGCTGTTTCAATCGTAAAGCCTTCTCCTTCAATACTTCCATTGAGGTCTACTTTCTGAAAAGTTTTGTCCTCAGTAAGTCGGCCAACATCAAAATTTTTCAACCCAAGCCGACCTCGGTAGGTGGGGGGCTTTCCTTCTAAAAAGGTAATCTGAGTGTTGGAATTGATGGTGCCAATAGCGGTCACAAAATCGCCATCGGCCACAAAATCGTTGAGCAATCCATCGTATTGGCCATTCAGCTTAATTCGGCCAAATTTATTGGTGATCCGAAAAGTTCTGGCATCAATAAACTCTTGAATATCAGTCGCCTTTAAGTAAGAATCATCCAAGTCCACATCAAAAATGGTTTCATTAATGTTGGGCAAACCTTCGATGTCGAGTTTGCCTTTGAGTTGCGTATCATTTCCAAAAGCAATCAAAAAATCATCGGATTCGAATGAATTTACCTTGCCTTGAAAATGCCCATCAATAGAAATCTGTTGATTATATTTTTTTAAAGTGGTGGCGAACATACCGACCTCATCGCTGTGCAGCACACTATTATTAAAGTTGACATCAAATTCAACATCGGTATTGAATTCGCTCATGGCCGTAGGATCTTCAAAATTAAAGATCACTCTGTCTCTAAGGTGACTTTTGCCTATGATCAAGTCGAGTTCCTCGAAGGCCATGGACTTTAGGGAGGTGCGAAAATAGGTCTTGAATCTCGTGATTTTCAGCCCTGAGCGGGTTTCCTCGGCAGTTAGATTTCTCAGGTCGATGGAAAAAGTATCCCTGACAGATTTTAAGTTAATGATTTCGGCATTGAGTTTTTCTAACCTAAAGTGGTTGTAATCAAAACCCTCTTGAATCGAGTCTTTTCGAGCATCCGAAAGGCTAAATTCCGAATTGACCAAAGTCACCTTGCCGATAGAGAATATGCTGGGTTCCAAGGGGGCTGGGCCTTCAACGTAAGTGAGGTCGGTTATTTTCGAAACCCAATTGTCAATATTCAGCCCGTCATCATTTTCATCCCTCAAATTAACAGAAGCCTGGTTCAGCCAAGCTTCGTTAATCACAATATTTTTGCCCTGGATCAAGTTCAGTAATTTGAACGAAGCCACAACCTCTCCGGCATAAATCATGGGCTGGTCGTTCTGGTCATAAACGGTTAAACCTTCCACTGTGAGCGAATTGAACCAGCGAATATTGGCATAATCAATTTCTGAACGATAGCCAGTGTTTTCGGTGAGGTAGGTGGTGGCCTTGCCCACAATGTAGTTTTGTATTGGAGGGATATGCAATAAACCTATCGCCAAAAACAGCAGGAGAATAGGTGTCAACAATAGCCAAAATATAAATTTGACTATCCGTTTTTTAATAACTTGCGATCTTTTAATGGTTACACTCAATGCCTAACTACGATATCAAAATACTGGCCCTTGAATCGTCTTGCGATGAAACTTCCGCGGCTGTTGTCGATAATGGCAAAGTACTCAATAATATTATCGCTACGCAATCAGTGCACATAAAATATGGGGGCGTTGTACCTGAATTAGCATCACGAGCGCATCAGCAAAATATTGTACCAGTGGTGGATGAAGCCTTGAAAAATTCGGGAATTGATAAATCTGAACTGTCTGCCATCGCCTTTACCCGTGGTCCAGGCCTTTTGGGGGCATTGCTGGTAGGTACGTCTTTTGCCAAGTCCATGGCTTTGGGGCTGAATATCCCATTGATCGAAGTGAACCATATGCAGGCGCATATTTTGGCGCATTTCATTGATGACCCTAAGCCAAATTTCCCATTTCTTTGTTTGACAGTAAGTGGAGGGCACACTCAAATTGTTTTGGTGAAGGATTATCTGGACATGGAAATTGTAGGCGAAACCCGTGATGATGCCGTTGGCGAAGCTTTTGATAAGTCGGCAAAAATGCTCGGTTTAAGTTATCCCGGAGGACCACTGATCGATAAATACGCGCAGTTGGGAAATCCAGACCGTTTTCCATTTCCGCCCACCGAAATGCCTGGCTTAGATTATTCTTTCAGCGGGATTAAGACAGGTATCCTTTATTTTTTGAGAGATGAGCTTAAAAAGAATGATAAATTCATTGATGAAAATCTGAACGACATTTGTGCGAGTATTCAAAAAACCTTGGTAGATATGCTGCTTCAAAAATTGAAAAAGGCCGCAAAACAATTCAAAATTAATCAAATTGCAGTAGCGGGCGGTGTTTCTGCCAATAGTGGTTTAAGGAATGGACTACAGACAATGGCAGAAAAGGAGCGATGGCAAGTATTTATCCCTGCCTTTGAATATTGTACTGATAATGCCGGAATGATCGCCATGGCAGCCCATTTTAAATATTTAGCAGACGATTTCTCTAGCCAAGAAGTAAGCGCACTGCCAAGAATGAAGTTTTAAAAATTTGACTTATGACAACAAGATCAGATTACGAAAGATTGGTTCTAGCGAAAAAATACATCGAAACGCTGGAAGATGAGATTGCCGCTTTGAAAGAAGAGGTGCAAAGGCAACATCAGTTAAAGACCAAAGCCGAAATTGAACGTAAAATTGAGCTCAATAGAAAGGAAAAAATGACGCCTGATGAAAAGGTGCAGATCAAATCAGAGCTCTTGGTCAAACAACTAAAAGCATCGAACGAAGCATTGAGAAAAGAACTCAAGGAATATAAGTCCAAGTACGAAAAATCTCATGCCGAATTGATTCAGGTTAAAATGAAAATACTGAATGAGAAATGAGGTTTTGCTCGGGCAATTTAAAAGCCATAGCTACCATGTAAAGGCGGAAGATTTTGCCATTTTTGATGCAGGCACGGTCCATGAAGTGGTCAGCACCTTTGCATTGGCACGCGAAATGGAATGGGCAACAAGGCTTTTTGCCCTGGAAATGCGCGAGGAAGATGAAGAAGGAATAGGTACATTCGTTGAAATAAAGCACTTGTCTCCCGCAGTTCAAGGAGCTGAATTAACCATTACAGCCCAGCTCATTGAAATCAGGAAAAATGAGATCATTTGCGAAGTGCTTGTAAAACAATCCGATAGGTTAGTGGCTAGCGGCAGAACAGGACAGAAAATTTTGAAGAGAGAGAAGTTGAAGCAAATTTTTAGTAGTTTAGAAAGATAGATGGCCAAAGAGAAAAGTCGATTTTCAAATCAAATCAATATCAAAAATAGAAGGGCAAGTTATGAGTTTTCATTTCTAGACACTTTTGTGGCGGGTATGCAATTGAGAGGAACAGAAATCAAATCCATCAGGGAAGGTAAAGCGCAATTACAAGATGCCTATTGCTATTTTAACGGGGGTGAACTCTATATCAAGCAAATGCACATTGCACAATTTACAGAAGGAAGTTACAATAACCACATTACAGATAGAGAAAGAAAATTACTTTTGAATAAGCGCGAGCTAAAGAAATTAGAATCTAAACTCGAAGAAAAAGGGCTCTCAGTGATCCCTTTAAGGCTTTTTATCAACGACAGAGGCTTTGCAAAAATAGAAATTGCTTTGGCCAAGGGTAAAAAGTTATTCGATAAGCGTGATTCAATCAAAGACAAAGACATTAAACGGGATTTAGAACGGATAAAATATTGATGGAGCCTTTGGAATACGGAATCTCTCGTTTAAGTATCGTGCCTGTTCGGGCAGATGCCTCTGACGCTTCTGAAATGATTTCACAATTGCTTTTTGGCGAGCATTATTTCGTGCTGGAAATTTCCAAAAACCAGCAATGGTACAAAATTCAAAATGCCTTCGATAATTATGAAGGTTGGATCGATGCCAAACAACATTCAAAAATTTCGGCCGAATACTACGAACAGGTCAACAATACGGAATATAAAATCTGTACCAATCTAACTTCCGAAATTCTTTATGGCCGTAATGTGATACATATCACGCTAGGGGCGGTGCTTCCTATTTTGAACAACCCTCTTTTCAACGATCAAGAGAAATTTGCTTTCAATGGCGATGCCAAGAGCTTGCATCAAAAATGGAATGTGGATCAGATGATTGCCTTGTCCAAAAAATATTTGAATGCGCCTTATCTCTGGGGGGGTAAATCACCTTTCGGGATTGACTGCTCAGGATTTACCCAAGTGGTGTTCCGAGTGGCAGGCTACAAACTACCGCGAGATACTAAAGATCAAATCACCAAAGGCAAAGAGGTTAAGTTTGAAAATGCCATGCCAGGCGATTTGGTGTTTTTTACCAACAAAGCGGGGAAAATGAACCATGTGGGAATTGTTTTGCCGAATGCTCAGGTAATTCATGCCTCAGGAAGGGTGAAAATCGATCAATTGGATGTTCAGGGAATATTTTCTGTTGAACAAAATGCTTATTCTCATACTTTATTTAAAATCAAGCGAGTTTTGAGAGATTATACATGAGTTAAAACCTTTGAAGCCATCAAAATGGTTTAAAGTTAAATTGCGGAATAGATGAAACAGGTATTAGTGTTGAATCAAGATTTCAGTCCTCTCACCTTATGCTCTGCGGAGCGGGCATTTCTACTTTTATTTCTCAAAAAGGCCGATTTGGTACATGATGCACCGGGAGAAACCATCCGAACGGTTACCGCTCATTTCCCAATGCCCTCTGTTATCAGACTTCAAAAATACATTTTCATTCCCTATAAAACGGTGATGCTTTCAAGGCAAAATGTCTTTAAACGAGACTCACACCAATGCCAATACTGCGGCAATAGAAAAGAACTTACGTTGGATCATGTTTTGCCCAAGTCTCGTGGAGGGCAAACCACCTGGCAAAATTTGGTGGCCGCCTGCAAGCGCTGCAACTCTTTAAAAGGAGATAAAACGCCAGAAGAGGCCCAAATGCCTTTGAATAAATCGCCCTTTAAGCCCTCATACATCATGTTCGTTAGAAATTTCAGTGGGCTAACTTCAGAGGAATGGCTTAAATATTTGAGTGTGAATTAATTCTAGCATCGACTGCTTCAATTCAGAGTTTTTTTTACCTTTGCAGTCCGTTTCGAGTGAAGCGGTCTTTTTGTTGATAAATGAAAAGGTAATTCTAAAACAAAATCCCTTGATGCTCGCTCTGGACATCAATAAGGAGTAAACAAACAGAGTATTTTTATGTCAGAAGAAAACAAAACCAACGAAGCAGAAGAAGTACAAAACGTAGCTGCAGAAGTTGAAACAGTAGAAGCCCCAGCTACTGAAGAAAAAGCCCCAAAAGCTGCCAAAGTTGAAACTAAAAAAGTAGAAGAAGCTGAGGAAGCATTTGATTGGGAAGCGTTCGAAAAGAAAGGCTTTGGCGAAGGTTATTCTCGCAAGAAAAGAGAAGAACTAGCCGCAATTTACGAAGACACTTTAACCACAATTGATGAGAAGAATGTTGTTTCTGCAACAATCGTATCTATCAACGACAGAGACCTTGTATTAAACATTGGTTTCAAATCAGATGGTTTAGTAAGTGCTTCAGAATTTAGAGATACTCCAGGCTTAAAAGTTGGAGATCAAGTTGAAGTATACATCGAGGAGCAAGAAAATTCTTTAGGTCAATTAGTGCTTTCTAGAAGAAAAGCTAAGATCGTAAAAGCATGGGAATTGATCCAAGGTAGCTACGAAAACGACAAAGTGATCGAGGGTATGGTGAAGAGAAGAACCAAAGGTGGTTTGATCGTAGACGTATTCGGTATCGAGTCGTTCTTGCCAGGTTCACAAATTGATGTGAAGCCAATCAGAGACTTCGATGTTTTTGTAGGTAAGAAAATGGAAGTGAAAGTTGTGAAAATCAACTACACTAACGACAACGTTGTTGTTTCACACAAAGTATTGATCGAAAAAGACCTAGAGCAGCAAAAAGCTGAAATTCTTGAAAACCTTGAAAAAGGACAAGTACTCGAAGGTGTGATCAAAAACATGACCAATTTCGGTGTATTCATCGATTTGGGTGGTGTTGATGGTCTATTGCATATCACCGACATTTCATGGGGACGTATCAACGATCCAGCTGAGGTGTTGAGCCTTGACGAAAAGGTAAATGTAGTAGTGCTTGATTTTGATGATGACAAGAAGAGAATTTCTCTTGGCATGAAGCAATTGACAGAGCATCCTTGGGATAAATTAGAAGCGACCATCGAGATCGGTTCTAAAGTGAAAGGTTCAATCGTGAATGTGGCTGATTATGGTGCATTCCTTGAATTATTCCCAGGTGTAGAAGGTTTGATCCACGTTTCTGAAATGTCTTGGTCACAACACCTAAGAAACCCTCAAGACTTCATCAAAATTGGTGACGAATTAGAGGCTGTAGTGTTGACGCTTGACAGAGAAGAAAGAAAAATGTCATTGGGTATTAAGCAATTGACAGAAGATCCTTGGACCAAGAGCAATGTATTGACCAAGTACGGTGTAGGTACTAACCACAGAGGTGTGGTGCGTAACCTAACCAATTTCGGTTTGTTCATTGAGCTAGAAGAAGGTATCGATGGTCTTGTACACGTTTCTGATCTTTCTTGGACTAAGAAGATCAAGCATCCATCTGAATTTGTAAAAGTAGGTGAAGAGTTAGAAGTACAAGTACTTGAGCTTGATATCGAAAACAGAAGATTGGCGCTTGGCCACAAACAATTGGAAGAAAATCCTTGGGATACTTTCCAAACTGTTTTCAAGCCAGGATCAGTGCATAAATCTACAGTAATCTCTAAAAATGATAAAGGCGCAACGCTAGAATTACCTTACGGTTTAGAAGGTATTGTGACTAACAAGCATTTGAAGAAAGCTGATGAAACTGAAGTAGCAGTGGGTGAAACTGAGGATTTCGTAGTGATTGAATTCTCTAAAGATGATAAGAGAATTGTTCTTTCACATACCAATACTCACACGACTCCAGCACCGTCTGAAAAACCAGCTAAAAAAGAACCAAGAAAAGCTTCTGCAAAAACCAATAATGATGCAGAGGTTTCTACCCTAGGTGATTTAGATGCATTAACTGCATTGAAGGCTGAAATGGAAGACAATACAAAAAAGGCAAACGCAGCTAAAAAAGCAGCAGAAACTAAAAAAGCAAAAGCCAAAGCAGACGATGCTCCAGCTGATGAAGCTTAATAGTTTATAAAACCTACAATGATAAAGGCATCCGATTCAGTTGGATGCCTTTTTTTAATTTCTTTCAGGTAAAAACTGAAGAAACATTGGGCAGCTAAGGTTTAATTGATAAATTTGCCAACCCAAAAAAGGGCGTTGTGGCCGAGTGGCTAGGCAGAGCTCTGCAAAAGCTCGTACAGCGGTTCGAATCCGCTCAACGCCTCTACAAAGAGCATCAATCAGCAATGGTTGATGCTCTTTTGTTTGTACTTAAGCGGATGAGCACCGCGCGGTTCGAAATCATTAGACGGCCACCCTCCAAAAGTTGAGGAACATTTAAGCATCCATAGTACTGATTGATCTGAACTACGAATAAGGACTTTTGGAGGGTTCGTAAGAATAGCCTTTATTATTGGTAGCCGCACAACGCCTCTTCAAAGCGCATCAATCAGAAATGGTTGATGCTTTTTTTGTTAGAAAGCTTCTAACCTAATCTATAGCTATATGGCCTATGTATGGTTTAAACCGTTGGCTATTTGTTTGAATTTATGGAGGAAGTGGTTTTAACCATTTGGTATTAGGCAACTGACATTTTGAAATGATTGAAGAAGAGGGGGTACCATTCCATAAGAGCAGATAACTCGAAAGTATCTCCGTTACTTATACCTTATTAGAGCCTGTTCTGAATTCTTCTTTTAATATCAGAGTCAAGGAATTTGTTACAATAGTTGAAAATCTGTATTGGCAAGGCCTTTAATTTTCACAATCATAATAATATGTTCTGTTAACAAACCTTTTGATCCAGTAATCTCCATTTGTATTGGTCAGATATTCAGAACACAACATGCCTAATTCGGCATTAGGATCATTAGGATTTATACCTCCAATTAAATTATTTTCATTTCCCCAAAACCATATTTGTTCAGGAAAAGCACTTGATTGAAGTACGGCATAATCACTGAAAACATTTGGACGTTGATCGTAGTAATCCTCTGACGTTTTAATCCATGTATAATTATGTATACTACAAGTACTGCTTGGATCTTCTTCGTAGAATGTCGTGCGATTACCTCCTTCAAATCCCATCATGAAATTGGAATTGGATTCAATCAGATAAAGTGAATCTTTTTCCAGTGGATAATATGGATATTCTTGAGAAGAATTAAAAACAAGGTTTTGGTTAGAATCGAATACTAAATGTGTAATGATTAAAAAAGGTTGATCGACATAGTTGAAATTAATTTCTGTTGTAGTTCCATATATTAAATCACTTTTATTTGCCTGTGATATTCGATTCTGCCCGTCATATTCGAAATCCATTGTCCATAAAGGCGTTGTAACACCTTCGAATTGGTCAAAACGTTCTAAATGGTCATAATTAACTCCGTTGTGGCTGTAAACCCATTTTTGTCCTCCACCATCGGAGATCACTTCTCTGAGTATACAAGTAGTAGCTTGAATTTGCGTTTCGATCGAACAATCTTCTATTGTCAGGGGAGAGTAATCGAAACATTCAATAGCCGGCAGGTCTGCCTGTTTGCAACTAATCACAATCAAACCCATTAACATTAAATAACTTATTCTCATGTTGTATTAATTTGATCAATGACTTAAATGAAATTAAAGGTAGTTATAAAAATAAAAAAAAGTGTTTGTGGAAGGGCGAGGGAAGAGGCGCACCTCGTCAGTTACAGATGGCGAGGCTGTATGCTCGATTGGGCACAGTCGTTTTTGTTACTGTTTTTTTACTTTTTGCTTTTCTCTTTTCCAATTGCCTTTGAAATACTCAACCAATGGTCTAAAGTTAATTGTCAATGGATTGTTACTGAAAAAACCTGAAGTGACTCCATATTTCACCTTTTCTTCTTCTCTTTGATAAGTGCCGAATAGCTTGTCAAACACGATTAACATAGCACCATAATTTTTATCCATGTATTTTTCGTTTGAACCATGATGTACTCGATGTGCAGATGGGGTATTCAAGAGCAATCCTTCAAAAGAGCCAAGTTTTTTTACTGCTTCGGTATGTAAAAAATACTGATAGAACAGGCCAACAGCCAAGCAAGAGATAATAATCTCAGGCGACAAACCAATCAAAACTAAAGGGATATAAAAAAGTGGACTCACGAATAAACCTAACCAATTTAATCTTACTGCTGTTGTTAGGTTGAATTTCATGGCTGAATGATGGGTATGATGCAATGCCCATAATATCGGAATTTCGTGGCTTAACCGATGATACCAATAATAGACAAACTCCACCGCCAAGAATGTTATAATTATGGTGAAAAGATTAACGGATATATCAAAAAACTTGAACTCAGCTACCCATTCTAACACCATATACTTGAATAAAATAGATATGGGTTTTATCAGTTGATTTCCAACAAAAACGCCTAAGTTCCCTAAACTTTCATTCAAGTTATAAGTGTCAGTTTTCTTATAATTTGACCAAATAATCTCTGCAATTACAGCGATTAATATCAAAACCAAAAAGTACCATTTTATTGAGTCCATTATTTTTAAAATTTTAGGTAAAATATTAGTACGTAGTAATTATAACTTTTCAACCAAGTTCCACATTAAGGTTTTGCTTTGCCATCCTTTAGAAATGGTTACGGTTAAGGAATTTCCATTAGGAACAAATTCGACATCTACCCATCGTTTTTTTTTGATGATATAGAGCTTGCCTTTGTAGGCATTGTCTATTTTGTTTAAATCTTTGACGATGAGTTTACCAATGGTTGCTTTTTCATTGTTAGAAGAATGAATTTTACCCGTGCTACTATTAATTTCTATTGTAGTGTTGTCTTGTCCAGTGTTCCAAATCCCATTAATGCTTTGTTGGGCATTCATAGAAACTGACGTTAATAGCAGACCTAAAAAAAGCATCAAAGTTTTCATCTAAGAAGTATTTAAAATTATGATGCGTAATTATTTCTAAAGAGGGAAAATACTCGTTAACAAAAGATAATAAATGAGAGGATTGTTAATTCTTTTTTGAAATCCGTTTTCTAATCCTGCTCAAAGAAACAGGGGTAACGCCCAGCACATTTGCAATGTACTTGTCGGGCACTCGGCTTATTATATTAGGGTAATCTTTAAGGTATTGTTGGTATCTCTTTTCAGGGGAAAGAAAAACGAAAGAATCTATTCTTTGAAAAGCTTGTTTCAAAATTTGCCGACCAAAAATTGCATTGTCGATTTTTAAAAAGTCCGAATTAGAAGTGCTTAAATCCTGAAATGTTTTTAAATCTGTAAAATATACCTTTGTATTTTCTAATGTTTCGAAAGTAAACTTTGAAGGTTCGTTAAATAATATGGTATGAACATTTCCGAATATTTGTCTTTCGGCAAATAATTGAAAAGTAATTTCTTCGCCCTTTTCATTGATCAAATAGCTACGGACCAAGCCTTTCCTGATGTAAAAAACATTGTTTATTTTATCTGCTTCATCAATGATAATTTCTCCTTTTTCAAATGTTTTTGAGCCAAGGTTTCGCAATAATTTATAAAGGAATTTTATGTTCATAGATGCTTGAGTTTGTGGTTAAATTGTGCCTGATGGCCCTGGCTACCGTAAGTGCAGGATTTCGAAGGTTGGGTATTGATCCACGAACAGTAAACGAATTTAAGAAAACCAAACTTCATATAAACGTTACCCGCAGCTGGCATCAACGCAAAGTGTGTGCCTTGCAGGTAAATATAGCTAAAGCAGTGAGCGTCTCCAATATGCATGGCGAGAGCGCAGGTGTTGTATTTGGCCTCAATCACACTTTTAGGCAAAATGAAATTATACTGTTGAGAGGAATAGAAAATGGAGGGCCACTCATGAGCAGTCCTTGGGTTTTGGATAAAAAGTACATACACTATTTGATCACAGGAGAAGAAGTGCCGTTTTGAAGCTGTTTTGGCTTAAAATCTCAGTATTGAACTTAAGTGGCAGATAAATCAAAGCACCTGCGACAGTGGTTGAC
The DNA here is from genome assembly GCA_002786855.1 of Cytophagales bacterium CG12_big_fil_rev_8_21_14_0_65_40_12. Lineage (GTDB taxonomy): Bacteria > Bacteroidota > Bacteroidia > Cytophagales > Cyclobacteriaceae > Roseivirga. The sequence goes on along the minus strand of PCUU01000038.1, from coordinate 166 downwards.
TTTACCGCAAAGTGCGCTGAGTAACGCAAAGGCTTTCAAGAATTAACATTCTCAATAGTTAAGTCACCTCGCAGAGGTCTTTTTCAGAAGTACAAGATTGGGCTAACTACAAATGACGGTCTTCTTTCCCTGACGCAGGAAGGGTCTAATTTTGGTTGGCTAAGAG
>PCUU01000069.1 GCA_002786855.1 Cytophagales bacterium CG12_big_fil_rev_8_21_14_0_65_40_12 | reverse complement strand
AAAATGCAGAAAGAACGATGGCTTTATAAGAACGCTAAAGAACTGGGCTATCAACTCATTTATCAAGATGCGTCATAAGCAGCTCGTCTCAGGGTCTGTCGTTTGGGAAAAGGGCATAAAAAAAGGACTTTATATGAAGTCCTTTTTTTATGCCAAGCCTTATTTATTAGGCTGAGGCGTAAGTCTTAAATAAGGCTTAATTTCTGTAAAACCTTTGGGGAATTTCGCAGGGATATCGGCTGTTTTGATGGACGGAGAAACTACCGTGTCATCGCCATCTTTCCAATCTGCTGGCGTGGCCACACTGTAATTGGCGGTCAATTGCAGCGAATCAATTACCCTCAAAAGCTCTTGAAAATTTCTACCTGTCGAGGCCGGGTAAGTCAAGGTTAACTTCACTTTTTTATCTGGGCCAATCACAAACACTGACCTCACGGTCAACGTGTCATTGGCATTGGGGTGGATCATATCATAAAGGTTGGCTACATTCCTGTCCTCGTCCGCAATAATCGGGAAGTTCACCGTGGTGTGCTGGGTTTCATTAATATCCTTCACCCAGCCTTTGTGTGATTCTAGCCCATCTACAGAAACCGCAAGCACTTTTACATTTCTCTTATCAAATTCTGATTTCAGTTGTGCTGTACGGCCTAATTCGGTAGTGCATACTGGCGTATAATCTGCAGGGTGCGAAAAGAGCATTCCCCAGCTATTGCCGAGCCATTCATGAAAATTGATGGTGCCTTCTGTGGTTGCCGCTGTAAAGTCAGGGGCAATATCTCCTAATCTAATAGACATATTAATTGTGTTTAAATTTGAACATGTTCCTTCTAAGAACACCCAAAATTAAGTTAAGTTCTTTATTCCCTATAGAAATTATAGACTTATTTGATTTTATGGCTAAGAGAGAAGCCTGCAAGCGATATTCCGCCTTGCCCAACCTCTTGGCCCGAGCTGATGACATTGATTTCGTAACCAAAGGCTACAAAAAGCCCCAGTTTTAATTTGGGGTTCAAAGCAAAATCATACCCACCTGAGATTGTGGGTTGAAAAACTGTAATAGAGGTCGTTCCAGTTTGAGCAGGCGCATTGTCTCTCCAATCAATGGTCATCATCCAAAGGCTAGCCCTTAAACTGTAATTCCATCCCAAATAATCTTCTTTGAGATAGTGTTTAAAAGCAAGGTTGAGGCCTAATCCGCCCCCTTCTTCGTTATCATGCTCGCCAAAGTCTTGTCTGCGGGCCATGTTATAGCCTGCTTTGGCCGTGAATTGGTTGTTTTCACCGAGATTAAAATCCGCCTTGCCCATGAACATCATGCCAGCAGGATAGGCCTGAATTTCTAACCCCAAATCGTTCAATTGCCATTTTTTAAATTCCTGAGCAGAAACCGAAAGGGCACAAAATAGCAGGGCAATGATAAAAATGGGTTTGAGTTTCATGGCTGGCCTAAAGCGTAACAAAAGTGAAGTTATAGTTCGCTATAAAATTCCAGAATACCACAATGCCAATGGCAATGAGTTTCGCCCAATAGAAGGTCACTTCCTTTTTATTCACCAATAAGTAAATGATCAGGTTATTCAATAAAAGCCCAATCAAGGCGATAAAGATGTACTTCGAAAACTGAGTGATAGCGTCTGGATTGGTGTCGTGGAAGGTCCAGACTTTGTTAAGAAAATAATTGGAAGTAGACGCTATGCTAAAGCCTAGGCTGTTGGCTACATATTTATTGAATTTCAACTTCTCCTTTGCAAGGTAGGTAATGCCAAAGTCGATGGCCAATCCCGAAAAACCAACGGTGCAAAATTTTAAAAACTTAAGGCCTAACTCTAACATTAAAGGGGAGCTGAATCCAAGATTGTTCAATTACAAATATGCTGAACAATTTTAATATCTCTAAAACTTGTACTTTTGTTCGCAATCCGAACACCAAACCAACTTATGACCTCACTTTCTTCAACACAAAATGGCAAGCAAGAAAAGCTGTTTTTCTACTTTCTAATTGTCTGGACCATCGTTGGCCTTATCCAGAATTACTTCACTGAAGTGAGTGGAGAAGAAGCCTACTATTGGCTTTTTTCTCAGTTTTTGGATTGGAGTTACTTGGACCATCCCCCCATGGTGGGTGTGGTTACAGCGCCTGGCTATTGGCTTTTGCCCAATAATTTAGGCCTCCGAATGGGCATGCTGATCACCAACGTACTCACCATCATTGTGCTCCGCAAAACCTTGGAGGTGAAGGACGATAAGCTCTTTGTTTGGATGATGTTGGGCTTATTGCCTGTTCATTTGGGTGGTTTGTTGGTAAAAACTGATGTGCCTCTTTTATTCTTTACCGCTACTTTCTTTTTTCTCTATAAGCAATATTTGAAAGAAGACAATTGGAAAACAGCTGTGCTTTTGGCATTGAATATTGCATTGGTAATGATGAGCAAATACCATGGAGTGCTTGTGGTGCTCTTTACAGTCCTTTCAAACTTTAGCCTTTTCAAAAAGAAATCCTTTTGGGCAGTGGTTGGGCTTACCGTGGTATTTATGTTGCCGCATACTTATTGGCAATACACACATGATTTTGCCAGTATAAAATTCCATTTGTACAATCGAATCGATCTTGGTTTTAGCTTCGGAACAATCCTTTATTATGTTGGCATTCAGCCGCTTGTGTTTGGGCCACTGATTGGGGTTTTGCTTTTTGGTGCGGCTTACCGACATAAAACAGAAAATGAATTTCACAGGGCACTAAAGTTCAATATTGTGGGGGTGCTTATCTTCTTTTTAATCTCTGCTTTTAGGGTAGAAGTACACAAGCATTGGACAAGCGTGGTGATCGTTCCGCTGATTTTATTGGGACATGAGTACATTTCGAACAAAGAAAATTGGAGAAAATGGATGGTAAAATTATGCCTGATCTCGGTGATACTCTTTATTCCGGGAAGAATTTACCTAATGCATGATTTTTTACCTAAAGCGTGGACCAAAGGCTGGGATGTGCTTCATGGCTGGGACGGTTGGGCCGAAGAGGTGGAGGAACTTTCAGGCGGTTTGCCCATCATTTTTATCAACCACTATGAACGTGCATCGCGATACAGTTACCTGACAGGCGATATTGTGCATTGCTATAACACTTATGATTATCGAGAGACGCAGCACGATTTGTGGCCTTTGGAAGAAAACCTACAAGGAAAGACCGTGTTCATGATTGATCGCCATAACCGAAAAGGGGAATACGCCACATTTACCAGCATTATTGGCAAGGGTATCCATTACAGGGTGATCGAGAATTTCAGGTCGTTCAGAAATGTGAATGTGGAGCTGGTCGATTTTGATGAAGAAACACTCAAATCTGGGGAGACCATTGAATTGGAGCTTGAAATCACCAACAACTACGACTATGCAGTGGATTTTTCAGACGTGAATGGGCGCGAAGTGTATTTAAACGCCCACTTCTTAAAAGGGCTCACGCCACAAACAGACGAAAAATTAGAGGTTTTAACCCTACAACTTGGTCCTGGTCAATCGCTCGCCAAAACGGTACGAGTAAAGGTGCCAGAATATACTGGACGTTTGGACTTGCGTTTTTCTATCCAAGTAGAAGGTATTGAAGCGCCAATAAACGGAAGAAAACAGAAAGTAATTTTGGAATAATGCCTGGGTCAGTCGCCTCTAATGATGGTGTTTGATTTGGGTTTTCCCTCTTTGTCGAATTTCTTTCGAAGCTCGACTTCAACTATCACCATCATGACAATGATGGCCGCCACCAAGGTGCTGGTCATCACAATAATGGAGGTTTGGGCGTTCAAAAACACAAAACTCAATACTTGCACGGAGAGCACAACATAGACGCTATAGACCATAAGATCTGCGCTGCGTTTTTGAGCATAAAACCAAGCTTCATTGCTGCGCATTGAGGCTTTGGTGCGGTAACCCACTAGCTTGTTAGGTTCGCTGCCCGCTTTATCGATGCTTTTCATGATCAGCGCAGGCAGAATTATTGCAAATGCATTCATGAGATGCACCAATATCAATTCTGTGTTTCCCATTTATTCCTCTGATTGATTGATTTTTTTAATCCTTCCAGCGTCTTTCAATGCTTTATTAATAAGCCACTCTATTTGTCCGTTTGTACTGCGAAATTCATCCGCGGCCCATTTCTCTACCGAATTTAACAAGTCGGGATCCAATCGCAATACAAACGGTTTTTTCTTAGCCATTTTGATTTATCTTTTTGCTCGTTCAAGAATTAAATAAGAGCCCTGTGCGTAAGAGGTTACTACCCTCCAGCCTTGCATGGCATAGCCGTTCAATTCTTTTTCGAAGGTTTCTATCTTACCAAATGTTTTTTGGCGTACGATTTTATATTCCATGGATTAATGATTTAAGGTTCCTGTATTGACAACTGGTGTTACCGCTCTGTCTGAACAAAGCACAACCATTAAATTAGAAACCATAGCGGCTTTTCGTTCTTCGTCCAGTTCAACAATGCTCTTTTTATTCAATTCATCTAAGGCCATTTCGACCATGCCCACAGCACCTTCCACGATTTTCTGTCTGGCCGCCACTATTGCAGTGGCTTGTTGGCGTTGCAACATCGCGCTTGCAATTTCTTCGGCATAGGCCAAGTAGCCGATCCGCGCTTCAATTACATTGATTCCTGCCATAGCCAAGCGCTCTCTTAGCTCTTCTTCCAAGTCGTGGTTTACTTCGTTCATACCGCTGCGTAGCGTAATTTCACCCTCATCTTCAAAGTTGTCATACGCATAGCTTCCGCCTAATTTTCGGACTGCTGCATCGGATTGCACCCTTACAAAATGCTCGTAGTCATTTACTTCGAACATGGCTTTGAATGTGTTTTGGACCTGCCAAACCAAAATCACAGAAATCATGATGGGGTTGCCAAGTTTATCGTTGACCTTGAGCCTTTCGCTATCAAAATTGTAGGCACGCAAAGAGACTTTCTTTTTAGAATAGAAAGGATTGGCCCAAAAGAATCCATTCTTTTTAACAGTGCCTCGGTAGTCGCCAAAGAAAACCATTACTCTGGAGGAGTTTGGATTGATAATGAAGAATCCTGGCAACAAGATAAAGAATACTAAAAACAAGAGGGAAAAGGCTGGAACACGGGTAAGCACCAAGGCGGCTATTGTTCCAAAGAACAATAACATGACGAAAAGCAGCATTGGAAAGCCTGTGCTAGGGTTAAATGGTTTTTCTTCTTTCATGATTGATTTGTTTTGAGTTGATTTGTATTGATATCAAAATAATATCAAAGTAAACTATTTTACGGAACGAATAAAAATTGGTTCGAAAATTTTATTGGCGAATTGAAATAAGGCCTCTTACTTCGTTTTTGGGCATAAAAAAAGTGGCGCGTGCCACTTTCTAAATTTTGTGATCAAGAAAACATTAAGCCTTTCTTCTTCTTTTGAAAAGGAAAACGATAAACCCAATGACCAATGCAAAAGGCCAAAGACTGATGACCCAAATCACCAAATGGATCAACCTGCTCCAACCGTCTGACAATGATTTTAGAATTTGTTGACCAAAACCGTCAGTAGGTTCGGGTTCGTAAACGAAGGGCTTGATTTCAAAGGCATTCAACTGAATAGTGCTCATGTCCACTTGATCGTTTAGGTATTTTAATCGTCCCTCTTGAGATTCGATTTCAGAGCGGATTTGGTTCAATTGTCGCTCGATATTCAAAATATCATTCACGTTTTTGGCCTGTTTCAAAAGTTCGCGATAGCGTTCTTCTAAGGCTTTTCGATTCTTGATTCTTGATTCAACATCAATGAACTGCTCGGTGACATCCTGCAAATTGATGGATTGATTTTCAATCTTCTTTGCCAATGGCTTCAATGCCTCAAAAAGCTGATCAAAATTTGAAGATGGCACCCTAATGGTGAAATTCGATTCCATTCTTCTGTCGTAATCATTCCGGCTTTGATTATTGATGCTGGCTTTGAATTGGGAAAGAAGGGTTTTTAACTCTGCTTCGAACTTCTCTAAGTTTTGCACCTCTAAATTCAAACTCGCAGATGTAATGATCTTTATGTCGATCTGATCATCGGCAAAAGAGGCAACCATGGACCTGCCAGCATCCGCAGAAACTTTCATGCTTTCATTTCTTGGAGCAAATTCTTCCATCGGAGCTTCCAAAGCGATGTCCTCCGCATAAGAAGACCCGTTATTAGGATCGCAAGCGCTAAAAAATAATATGGACAACAGGAGAAAAAGTGGTTTATTCATGATCGTAATATATTAGTGATTTTTAATCGTTCGAATCCAATGTTAACAATTACCAGACCAACCTTATTGCTCAACGAAAAACAATGCAAAGCCAATATTCGAAAGATGGTAGACAAAGCTAAGCGATTCAATGTTGATTTGGTGCCGCATTTTAAAACACATCAATCAGCTGAAATCGGGGAATGGTTTAGGGCCTTTGGAGTAGAGTCCATTACTGTTTCTTCGGTAAAAATGGCTGAGTTTTTCGCCAAAGAAGGCTGGGGAAATATCACCATTGCTTTTCCCTTCAATGTCTTAGAAATTCCCGCGGTCAATAGGCTTTTGGAAAGAAACGTTGCCATCACACTTTTTGCCGTCAATGGGTCGACCATCGAGAGGCTGAATAAAGAATTGGTTGCGCCCATCAATGTCTTTATAGAATTGGATGCGGGCTATCCAAGGTCGGGCATTCCGACAAATTCAATTTCTGAAATCACACAACTCGCTCAATTGATCGAAAAAGGGGCAATGACCAATTTATATGGCCTTTATTGCCATCCTGGAAATACCTATCAAACGAATTCGGTAGCAGAAATAAAACAGATATGGACCGAAGGAATCAAAAAGGTAAATACTGTGAAACTTCATTTGGGTGAGCTGGGAGAAGGGCTTAAAATAAGAATGGGCGATACTCCAGGCTGTACCTTAGTCGAAAATTTTGAGGGAGTTGATGAAATTGGCCCAGGTAATTTTGTCTTTTACGACCTTGTCATGAACTACCTTAATGTATGTACTGAAGACGAAATTGCAGTGGCCGTTGCTTGCCCAGTAGTGGCAAAAAGTGCAGAAAGAAGCGAAATAATCATCCACGGTGGAGCGGTTCATTTTAGTAAAGATCACTTGTTCGATGGGAAGGAACAGAAGTTCTTCGGTGAAGTGGTAATTTTAGAAGAAGAGGGATGGTCTTCGATTATTGATGGCATTAAATTGACCTCGCTTTCACAAGAACATGGGGTGTTGAAAGCTACTCCCGAAATTTTTGAAACTATCGAGGTGGGCGATGTTTTGGGGATATTGCCAATTCACTCCTGCCTTACAGCCAACCTAATGAAATCCTACTTGACTTTTGATGGTCAGGTAATCAATCATTTAGAAAAATTATAGTGCCTGCAACTTTGCGGCTTTTCATGTCGTCTATCGGCTGAACGTGTGGATAGCGCGTTCAGGTCAAACAACTCAAAACACAACGACATGCTAAAAAATTACCTCAAAATTGCCTTTCGCAGCTTATGGAAGGATAAGTTTTTCTCATTCCTTAATGTTTCAGGTCTTGCCATTGGAATTGCCTGCGTGCTGTTAATAACCACTTATGTGAGTTATGAACTAAGTTTCGATAAGCATTTTCAGAATCATGAAAATATTTATCGAGTAGTCATAAAGGGCAGGTTCAACGGTAGGGACTTCACTGGAGTTCAAAACCCAGCGCCAGCAGGGCCTACTTTCAAAGAACAAATCCCCGAAGTCATAGAAAAATTAAGGTTCAGAAACTCCGGTAACTGGGTTGTAAAGTACGGAGACAAAGTTTTTAATGAAGACGAAGTTGTTTTTGCAGATGAGACGTTTTTCAAAGTTTTTTCGGTCAATTTGATTCAAGGCAATCCAGAAGAAGCCCTCTTAAAACCCAACCATTTAGTATTAAGCCAAACCCAAGCAAAAAAATATTTTGGCAGCGAAGACGCCATTGGTAAAGTTTTAAGGCTCGATAATGAGGAAGATTGGGTGGTGAGCGGAGTCTATGAAGACATCCCAGACAATAGCCAATTCCACTTCGAGTTCATTCTCTCTTTTATCACCCGTGATGAAGAGTATAATAATAAATTTTGGCTCAGCCAGAATTACGAAACCTATTTGGTGCTCAATCCAAATTCGGATATCGCGGCAGTGCAAAACAAAGTGAACGAAATTGCCATAGAAAAAATGGGCGTTGAGCTTCAGCAGTTTCTGGATATGTCATTCGATCAATTCAAGGAGGCAGGGAATAATTTCGAATACTTTTTGCAACCGTTGCAAGACGTACACCTTAGGTCGAATAATTACGGTGGTTTTGAACCCGAAGGCGACATTACCTACGTGTACATTTTTACGTCAATTGCCATTTTCATTTTGGCCATTGCCTGCATTAACTTTATGAATTTAGCCACCGCCCGTTCTGCAAACCGTGCAAAGGAAGTGGGTGTGCGCAAAGTGCTAGGTTCATACAGATCGCAGCTCATTGGCCAGTTCATTGCCGAATCAGTGCTCATTACATTTATTGGTGGCTTGATTGGGCTTTTTGCTGCGGTGGTGCTCATACCTTTTTTCAACGATTTTGCCGATAGAAAAATGGTGCTGGAGTTTTTGCCAAATCTGCCAATTGTGGCTTTGGGTTCTATGCTTGTGGGCTTTTTGGCGGGCTTATACCCTGCATTTTTCCTGTCCGCATTTTCGCCAGCCAAAGTGTTGAAGGGCAATGTTAGCGTTGGAGGAAAAAGTGGGGGCTTAAGAAAAGTTCTAGTAAGCTTTCAGTTCTTCATTTCCATACTCTTGATCATTGCTACATTCAGTATTCTCAACCAACTCAATTACATTCAAAACAGAAAGCTTGGATTCGATAGGGAGAAAATCTTGGTGATCAGCAATGCATTCATGCTGAGAGAGAACATGCAGGCCTATAAAAATGCCATGCGCGAAAACCCAGGCGTGTTGAGTACTTCTTTTTCATCATTTTTGCCAACCTCAAGCAACAGGTCGAGTACGGTCTTTTTTCCTGACGCAATCATTGATAAAGACAAAGGGATTGTAGCGCAAAACTGGACGGTGGATGAGGATTATCCTGATGTTTTTGGCATGAAGATCAAAAAGGGAAGATTCTTTTCTAAAGAATTCCCTACTGACTCATCGGCTTTTGTGATCAATGAAACCGCGGCAAAAGCTTTTGGTTTTGAAGAACTTGATGGCGCAGTGCTCGGGACATTTGACGAGAGTCCAGATTATTTGGAGCGTTTCAACGTGATTGGTATCATCGAAGACTTCAATTTTGAATCACTAAAAAGCGAAATTGAACCGATGGTCATTCGCTTGGGATCTTCCACTGGGCTTTTGAGCCTAAAACTTAATTCTGACAATTTCAAAGCCGTAGTCGATGAAGCTGAAGCCAAATGGGATGAATTGGCGCCAGGTCAACCTTTTGAGTATACTTTTTTGGACGATCGTTTCAACAATATGTACACGGCAGAAACTAAGTTGGGCAATATTTTTACTGTTTTTGCAGTCCTAGCTATCGTTATCGCCTGCTTGGGCCTTTTTGGACTTGCCGCATTTACAGCGCAGAAAAAAACCAAAGAAGTAGGCATTCGAAAAGTGCTGGGGGCCTCCTTGGGTCAACTCATTTACTTAATGTCGAAAGAAATTTCGATACTCGTCTTCATTGCCTTTATTCTTGCTTCAGCTTTGGGTTATTATGGGGTCAATTGGTGGATGCAGGATTTCACTTATCGGCCTTCTATCAGCATTATGGCCTTTGTCTTGGCTGGTTTATCGGCTTTTGTGATCGCCTTGTTGACCATGAGTTATCAATCCATAAAAGTGGCCAGGGCCAACCCTGTCAAAGCTTTAAGAAACGAGTAAATGTTATCTGTTTGAATTAAAGCAGTTTGCATTGCGAACTGCTTTTTTTATGCTTGGAAAACAAGATTTTAGCCTTAAAATGGTTAGAATAGCAGCCGATGAAAGCCATTTCTAAAATCACTATTCCAATCTGGTGTTTGCTCACGCTCATGAGTTTTGGTAGCGTTTTAGTTTCTCCGGCATTTTTTAAGTACGCTGGCCTAATCGCTTTGTCTATTCCGTTTTTTATACTGGCCAATGCGCTTTGGTTCGTGCTTTTACTTTTCAAACCGAGCAAGAAAATAATTTTTCCTTTGGTCTTGTTGCTGCTGTCGATTCCATTTGTTCGGTCTACAATTGCCTATAATTCAAAGCAGAAGTCAGGTAAAACCATCAGCGTCATGAGTTACAACATGATGAGGATGAATAAAATGGGCGATAGAGGTGGGGCAAATACCATGCGGGCTTGGCTGCAATCGGAAGAATCGGACATTAAGTGCTTTCAGGAATTTTTAGGCACCAAGGAGGTGATAAAGGCAATTTCTTCAAAGGGGAAGTACCATAGTTTTGTAGGAGGCTACGGCAATAGCTATGCAATTTTTTCAAAATACCGAATCATTAATAGTGGCGTGCTTTACAAAGAAAGTAGCACCAACAATATTCTGTATGCCGATTTGAAAGTGGATGATGACACCCTTCGGGTTTATAATGTTCATCTTCAATCAATGTCTATTAACCCAGACAAGGAATTGAATCAACAGGGTTTTGATCAAAATTACGAATCCGTGAGAAGAAAATTTGAAATCGGTTCGGCCAGAAGAGCAGGGCAATTAGACGATCTCATCAGCCACATAGAGGACTGCAAATACCCGATTTTAATCGTTGGGGATTTTAATGATATACCCTTTAGTTACAATTATTTTAAGCTGTCCAGACACTTCGAAAACGCATTCGAAAATGCTGGAAATGGCCTTGGATTTACCTATAATGGAAAAATACCCTTTTTGAGAATTGACAATCAATTTTATAATGATCAGATCGAGATATTTGATTTTGAGACTTTAAGCAACATTGATTTTTCTGACCACTTTCCAGTTGTAGGTATTTATTCAATAACTCACTAATTTAGGTCATTCATTTTACTATTATGTCAGCAGATAAAAATCTTAAACGATCCTCCGACCGCGTTGTGGCAGGAGTTTGTGCGGGCTTGGCCAAATGGCTGGGCTGGGATGTTTCATTAGTGAGGGTACTTTATGTATTGGCCACAATTTTTACCGCATTTTCAGGCCTCATAGTCTACATTGTATTGTGGATTGTGATGCCTCAGGAATAACCAAAATCAACCATAACTTAAATCAATGTTCAAATCAAAAACAAAATCCATACTGCTGCTCGGTGGTTTGGCCGTTTTCACGCTCGGGTGTAATCTCGACTATTTTGCGGAGGCGCAGCTAGAAGAGTTTACTTGGAATCCCACGGTAGCCTTACCCATTGGGGAGATTTCGTATAATGTTGGAGATTTATTCCGGGATATTTCTGATGCAGGCGTTGACATTGGTTCAAATGCCAATGACGTTGTGACATTAACCTATCAAGAGGAGCTTCAGTCTCAATCGGCCAATGGGTTTATTGAAATTTCCGATCAAAGCATTTCCGAAAAGAGGTCAGCTGGAATAAATGTCAATAATCCCGGAGTCGCTTCTCAAGTTTCCAAAACAGATGTTTTTCCATTGATTTGGAATACCAGTTTTGGGGAAGAATACGATAGTGTAGCATTCTCTTCGGGCACTCTTCAAATTGAAATGAGCTCTGATTTGGACGCGAACGTTGACTTTACTTTGATTTTGAGGTCCTTCGAAAATAATTCAACTAGAGTGCCTTATTCAGTTTCAGGCACTTTGACCACGGCTAATCCTTCTGCCTCATTCAGTGATGATCTCGTCAAGTACATCGCTGACTTTTCTAGAGACGAAAATGGAAATCCTGTAAAAAACACCTTGGTAGTAGAGCTGACCTACCAAGTTAATATTTCGCCTACCTCCAGCATACAAGCCACTGACGGCTTAAATGTAGCCTTGAACATACGCCAACCACAGTTCGATGAAGCTTATGTTTTTGTAGGTCAGCGACCGTTGGATGTAAGTTTTGAATTGGTGAATCTCGAATTTTTTGATGCCTTTGGAACAGGTACTATAGACTTTGCAGCCCCAGTGTTCAGGTTTGCTTTTGACAACAGCTTTGGTTTTCCTCTTGGTATAACCTTCAATGAAATGGCAGCCGTAACTCAGCAAGGTCAAATTATCAATTTAACAGGTTCGGCAGTGAATCAAGTAAATGTAATTGAAGGTCCAACGGTAGGCAATATCGGAACCAGCCTTGAAACTGTTTTTGAACTGAACAATACCAATTCCAATCTGGCCGACTTGGTGAATTCCAAGCCTGCCAAGGTAATTGTTGATGTCAATGCCTTTGCCAACCCAAACGAGGCCCCGACCCAGTACAATTATATGCTCAACGAAAGCGAATTGCGGATCACGGGTTTCCTGGAAATGCCAATGATTGTCAATATCAATCAGCTTGCGGGCAGTCAGCAGGTGGACCTTGATATTGCAAACACACTTGAACAAGCCAATAATTTGATTCTTAGAATCATAACAGAAAATAATTTGCCTTTGGGAGGAAATGTCGAATTGGCCTTTCTAGACAATAATGATAATGAGCTATATGTGATTTCTGAAAGGGCTTTTTTTGATGCTGCTCCTGTGGGTTCGGACGGAAGAACTTCAAGTTCTGTAACCAAAATCGTAGATGTGACTTTGGCAAGCGAGCAAATACGCCAGATCGAAAATGCAGTTCGGATAGAAGTAAGGACCAGGTTGAGCACTACGAATGCAGGAACAGGTCAAGCAGTTACTTTTTTCTCTGATTACGAATTGAAAATAAAGCTTGCAGCACAAGCGGATGTGAATATTAACTCAAACGGCAATTAAGATGATGAAAAAACTCGTACTCTCCATGCTAGTTGTCGTTGCTTCAGTACAATTGGCAAAATCGCAGGCTTTTTTCTCTTTGTATCAATTAAGAGACATCGTTCCACAAGCCCAAGGCTTGCAGCCAGCTTTTATTCCTAACAATTCATTTACTTTTGGATTGCCTACTTTTGGGGCAATCAGTGAGTCTCAATTCACCCTTCAGGATTTGTTGTCGAAAGGCCCCAATGATTTCAATTTTAAAATTGATTTTGATGTACTTCAGGCAGCTTCAAAAGACGTCAATGATGTCAGTACACAATTGGTCACCAATCTGCTGTACATGGGATTAAAGACCAAGAGAGGTGGTTATAGTTTTTTCGTAAACGCAAGAGCAACAGTTGATTTCAGGTATGACGAGGATTTCATTGAGTTTTTGGCTAACGGAAATTCCAATAATATCGGAGCCGAGATCAATATTTCGAATAGCCGTCTTTCTTTCAATAGTTATCACGAAGTTGGAATTGGGCATGCCCGTACTTTTTTGGATAAGCGATTAACAGTGGGCGTTCGCGCAAAAATGGTTACGGGATTGTTCAATGCCACTACTAAGGAGGGCCTTAGCGGTTCGCTTTATACCGACCCGGATGACTTTAGTTGGACGATCAGTACAAAAAATGCTACCGTAAACACGGCAGGTTTGGATTACTTTCTTAATTCAGATGACTACGAGGATGGCGATCTTACTGATTATTTGATGAAAAACGAAAATACAACCTTTGCCTTCGATATTGGAGCTAAATTTAAAGTGACCAACAAAATTACCGTTGAAGCGGCCATGAACGATATTGGTTCTATAGAATGGAAGGAGAAAACAATCAACTATAACAGCTACGACACAACCGTAACCATCTCGGGAGTTCAGCTTCGAGGCCTGGACGCTTCTTCAGATGTATTCAAAGATAGTATTCAGAATAAATTTAGAGGAGATGAAACAAATTTGGCCTATAAAACCAAATTAGCGAAAAGGACATTTCTTGCCGTGGCATATTATTTCACGCCTAAGGATAGGGTGACTTTAATGGCTTTCAACAATCACGTCTTTGATGAGATTGATCCTTCCTACGCGTTGGCCTATAATCACTCGGTCAACAAGTTCGTTTTTGGACTTGTAGGTAGCTATCGCGGACCTGATAACGAGGTCAATATTGGAGCAAATATCGCCTCAGACATAGGCCCCGTACAGCTTTATCTTGCAGCAGATAATGCCCTGATAACCAATAGGCCTGAGCGATTTTCTAAGATCGATTTTCGATTTGGGTTGAACCTAATGTTTGGGTATAAACGATGGAAAGCTCCGTCAGAGGTTGTTGATTTGGATGACCTATAAAATTACTTCCTTTTAAAGCTTAATAAGGCGGGTAAAAGAGTAAGATCTGCTATTAAGGCCACAGCTAAGGTTGTGGCCACAAATAGCCCAATATAAAAGGTGGCAGAAAATCCAGAAAACAGGAAAACAACAAAGCCCACGAAAAGTACTGCTGAAGTGAGAATTATACTTTTGCCAGTAGATAAGAAAGTTGCTTCAATGGCCTTTTTTAAGTTGTGATTTTTGCGCTCCAATTGATAACGGATGATAAAGTGAATACTGTCGTCCACTGCAATTCCAAAGGCAATGCTGAAAATAACGGCTGTGGCAATATTCAGGTCTACACCTAAAACGCCCATAATACCACTCAAAATTATCAAGGGTAGAATATTGGGCACAATCGAAATCAGCATGGTTGAAATACTTTTAGTAATGATGAGCATTAAAAGAGCAACGGCCACTATGGCAATGGCTAAGCCTGAAATGATAGAGGAGACAATATAATTGTCGGTTTTATCAATCAAATGCGAGGTGCCTGTAAGGTGATATTGATCATTCCGAAGCCTAAGCTCCTCCGAAAAATAAGTAAACATAGCCTTGTCTTTTATGGCCGCTACCGCACTCCCAATATCCCTGCCACGCCCATTGATGCGGAGCGTTGTACCATTTTTTGAATGAAGTTTGGCTTTTAAATCCGCAAACTGTTTTGAATCATAAATGCGTTTGATGCGATTAAAATCTTCCTTTTTGGGTAGCTGATAAGCGCTTGATGCCCCGCCATAAATGCTTTGATTGATGGTTTTGATCAGGCTTAATGGCGATTCAATATGATAGATGCCGTGCTCACTTTCTAGATAATCCTGAATGGCCTGTAAATCTTTCAAAGTCGACTCATGAAATAATTCCTGAGAGGCACCCAGTTCGTAGGTCATTTCGAAGGGTTTATTGCCATCGAAATTTTCATCAAAATAAATCATCGACTCCATCAAGGGATCGGATTTATCTACACCAACAATTAAAAAAGTGTTTTTCTTGACCTTGAAAGTGGCAAGTCCACCGAATAACAAAATGGTCAGCGAAATTAGAATCACTTGTTTCCTATGTCCGATCACAAAATTATGAAGACGATTTAACAGCAAGTGCCATGCTTCATGACCCGTTTTCACTTTGTTCAGAGGTTTATTCAGCAATACTAGCAGGCAAGGTATAGTGATAAATGTGATGACAAAGGCAAAAACAACCCCAATCCCTGTATAGAGCCCGAAATTTCGGATAGGTGCAATAGGTGATACCGCTAAAGAAAAGAAGCCAATTGCCGTAGTCAGAGAGGTAAGCAAGGTGGCCAGGCCAACCAGCTTGATCGATGCTTTGATGGCATCTACCACCTTCATTCCCTTGTGTACACATTCGTTGAATTTGTCGCAAAGATGAATAACGTCCGACATCGAAACCACAAGTAGAATAGGTGGGATCATAATCGCCAAAACATCAATTGGTCGTCCCGTAATTCCAAAAAATCCAAAAATCCAGATCAGGGTGATGAGCAGCGTAATCATCGGAATAATTACGCCTCTAAAAGCCCTGAAAACTATAGCTAACATGGCCATGATCAATACGATAGCCGCACCAAGCAAAATACTTATTTCGCTTTTTAACCGGATTGAAAAATCATGTTGCGCCTGAATTTTACCTGAAATGATGGGATTTGTAAACCCATTTTGGTCAATAATATTTACCAGTCGGTTGTAAAACTCATCTGCACTTTGCTTGTTTTCAAAAGCGCGGTGGCGCAGTATCAAGCCAACGGACTTGTCGTTTCTACCAAAAAACTGGCCATAGAAAGGGCTCTCGTTCTTGATAGACGCCTTATTGACACCTATTTTGGGGTTAATTACATTGAAACTATTAAGTCCGAAAGGGGTGAGTTGATACCTTTTAAAATTGGTTGGAGAAATAACGGATTCACATTCTTCAAGTGCCGCCAGTTGCATAGTGAGCGAATCAATCCGCATTAAAAAATCTGCGGAAAAAACATCATCGCCTTCCAAAGCCAAGAATAAGAAATCATTGTAAACACCGAATTCCTCGGTAATGGACAGATAGTAAGCAAGGGCTGGGTCGCCTTCGGGAAAAAATGCGTCAAAGTTATCTGAGAACTTCAGGTTTTTCATTTGAAACCCAAAGACACTCGTTAAGGCTAGTATTAAAATCAGACCAAGATAAGCAGACGTTTTCTTCACGCGAGCAAATATACAGATCAAAATCTTGACCTTTAACTTTCGGATTGAAGTCAAAATTAACTTATTTTGATTATTCATTTCCACCTAACAAATACCAATCAATATGAAGCAATATCACGACCTAATGAGACACATTTTGGACAATGGCGTGGATAAAGGCGACCGGACAGGCACAGGTACTCGGAGTGTGTTTGGCTACCAAATGCGTTTTGATTTGTCTGAAGGCTTTCCGGTTATTACCACTAAAAAGCTTCATTTAAGGTCGATTATATATGAGTTGCTATGGTTTTTGAAGGGAGAAACGAATATAAAATACTTGAAAGAAAATGGAGTTTCCATTTGGGACGAATGGGCCGATGAACAAGGGGAACTTGGGCCGGTTTATGGGTATCAGTGGAGGAACTGGCCAGCAAGAGATGGCGGAACTATCGATCAAATTACCAAAGTAGTAGAACAGATCAAGAAAAACCCAAATTCGAGAAGACTTATCGTTAGTGCTTGGAATGTAGCCGATGTTGATAACATGGCTTTACCGCCCTGCCATGCATTTTTTCAGTTTTATGTTGCGGAAGGAAAGCTCTCTTGCCAATTATATCAACGTAGTGCAGACGTGTTTTTAGGG
Source organism: Cytophagales bacterium CG12_big_fil_rev_8_21_14_0_65_40_12 (assembly GCA_002786855.1). Lineage (GTDB taxonomy): Bacteria > Bacteroidota > Bacteroidia > Cytophagales > Cyclobacteriaceae > Roseivirga. The sequence continues at coordinate 12,222 of PCUU01000069.1, read as the reverse complement.
GTACCTTTCAACATTGCTTCTTATGCTTTATTGGTGATGATGGTAGCCCAGGTTTGCGATTTAGAGCCTGGCGATTTTGTTCACACTTTTGGAGACGCCCATCTCTACTCTAATCATTTTGAACAAACGGAATTGCAGTTATCGCGAGACTTGAGACCTTTGCCTCAACTCAAAATCAACCCAGAAGTGAAGAATATTTTCGATTTTAAATTTGAAGATTTTGAATTGGTAGGATATGATCCGCACCCACATATCAAGGCTGCTGTAGCTGTTTAATCACTGAATCCAACAGCTTTTCTGGGCTATCTAAATTCCTTTCTCTGTACTTCGCAAAGTATTTGAAACCGCTTGCGTTGGTGGCGAAAATGGCATCTGCAAAGTTGAGTACCGATGGAGAAGCCAAAACTTCTTTTACTTCCATTTGGCCCATGATAAACCTGCGCATAACCCCCTCAATACAGCCCGTACTTAGGGCTGGGGTAAAAATAACATCATCTTTCACCCAAAATAGATTTGAACTGTGCGTTTCGGCCAAGTAGCCAGCACTGTTCAGTAATATAATGTCGTCTAATTCTCTTTCCCTCATTTCAATTCCTGCCAAAACATAAGGCAATGCACTCATGGTTTTCGCGAATGAGATAGCACTAAAATTTACATTGGTGCGACAAGAAATGTCTAAACCATTCGCCATAGAAAATACAGGTTGCGTATTTGGACTTACTTCAATTAAAAATTCAGAAGCATTTGAAGTCGGAGAGTAGCGTCCTCCAGTCTGCCGCCAAAGTTGTAGCCTTGACCTCAAAGCGCCCGATGTGCCATTTTCTTTGGCAATTTCCGAGATCATTTCCATGATATTTTCAGCATTAAGCTGCTGAAAATCAAGGTTAAGTACCTCGCATCCGCGCTTTAATCGATCAAGGTGAAACTCTATTAAATTTAATCTGCAAGGCCCTGTAACAATTGTTTCAAATAGGCCGTCTCCATAACAGAATGCACGATTTTTTGAATCGAGTGAGATTTTTTTCAAAGTTATGATTCGGGAATTAAATATCGCTTTCATGTATTCTATCAACCACTTAAACAGAATCAAAGTCTAAGTAGGGGATATTTCTCTAATATTGAAAGCATTATGAAATTAGGTTATGGCCGAGCAAAGTAGCGTATTCGATATGATTGGCCCAGTAATGATTGGTCCCTCGAGTTCTCACACCGCTGGAGTGGTCAGGATTGGTCGAGTAGCGAGAAAAATTTTGGGACGTCAGCCTGAAACAGCTGAGATAACTTTTTATAATTCCTTTGCTAGGACTTATGAGGGTCATGGTAGTGATCGAGCGATTATTGCAGGGTTAATGGATTTTAAAACTGATGACATTCGCATTAAAACTGCTTTTGAAGAGGCCGAGAAAATAGGCTTTCAGTACACTTTTAAATCAATGGGCAACTCGCTTACAATGCACCCCAATACGGTGAAAATAAGGGCGACTTCTGAAGGTGAAACTATTGAGGTTATAGGAGAAAGCCGTGGAGGAGGAGTAATTAAAATCATGAATGTAAATGGCTTTTCTACTGGTTTTAATGCAGATTTGCACACTTTAATAATAACAGCGGAAGATAGAAGAGGAGCAATCGCTTTTATTGCCAATGTCTTGGCTAATTCGGAATGTAATATTGCAAATATGTCGGTGAATCGAAAAGGCAAATCAGACATGGCATGCCATTGCATAGAAGCGGATTCTGGAATGGATAAATTAACAATTGAATACTTAAACCATTTGAGTTGGGTAAAAAAGGTCATCTACATACCCGATATCGATTTTTAAAACAATAAACATGCTTTGGAAAAGAAAACTCTATTTCAGCCTTAGTGGGCTGCTTCTTCTAATTTCGTCCTATGGTCAGGACAAAAATTGGACGTTAGAAGAATGTGTTAATTATGCCTGGGAAAATAACCTAACGGTTCGCTCAAGTGAATTGACGCAGTTAAACAACGAAATTGCGCTCAAGGAATCTCGATTCGCAATGTTGCCCAATTTGGGAGGAAATGGAAACATTGGAAAGTCATTTGGTCGATCAATTGACCCCTCCACCAACTCATTCAACAGCACTGACTTCGTGAACGGTAGCTTTTCATTAAGCTCATCTGTCACATTATCTAGCGGAGGTATCATTCGTAACAGAATTAAGCAAAACGAGCTAAGTCTTGATGCCAGTGAACTGGATTTGCAAAAAGCCAAAAATGATATTGGGGTTACAGTAGCGACAAATTTTTTAAATGTACTTCTGAATCAAGAGCAGCTTAAAAACGCCACCTTTCAGTTGGAATCAACAAAAGCGCAACTTGATAGAACGACTAAATTAGTTGAAGCAGGCTCTCTTCCACTTACCAATCAATTGGATTTAGAATCTCAAGTAGCCACGAATGAGGTTTCTGTTATTAATGCCGAAAACGCATTGAGACTTGCTGTTTTGAACCTAAAGCAAGCCATGCAAATGCCTGCGGATGAGCAGTTGAATGTTGTGGCACCAGAAGTGACTGTTGAATCCATTGGTTCAGTGGATAAAGATCCTTCCGAGATTTATGGTGTGGCACTAGGTGCTCAGCCAGAAATTGCCAGTGCTCTACTCAACGTAGAGTCAAGCGATTTGGGAGTGAAAATAGCAAAGGGCGCTTTTTATCCTTCTTTGAGTCTTTCAGGTAGAATATCTTCGAATTTTTCGGATAGAGCCCAGACTGTAGTTGGATCTACGGATGTTCCTATCACCCCTGTTCAAATTGGTGTAGTTCAAGGAAGTGGTGATCCTGTTTTCTCTAGTGCAACAACAAGAACGGTATTGATAACTGAGGACACCAGATTTGGCGATCAGATAGATCAAAATTTAGGTCAGGCAATATCGCTTAATTTGAACATTCCATTGTTCAGCAGGTATTCAAACACTGCGGGTTTACAAAGAGCAAAAATCGCAAAACAGCGAGCAGAGATTACTGCTGAAAATACAAAAAACCAATTAAGGCAAACAATTGAAACGGCTTACAATAGTGCGCTTGGGGCTTATAACACCTACAATGCAACGGTTAAAAGAGTGAAGGCGCTTGAAGAGTCGTTTCGTGCGACAGAACAGCGCTACAATGTTGGCGATGTGAATTTTGTGGAATATCAAGTGGCGAGCAACAACCTTTTTGCTGCAAAAGCCGACTTGATCCGCAACAAATACGAATACGTTTTCAGAACAAAAATTTTAGATTTCTATTTAGGGAACCCAATTACACTACAATAAAATGGCTAAGAAAAAGAAAGGATCAAATAAGTTAATCTATATACTACTCGCAGTAGTAGCATTGGTTTTGGTGGCTGCCGTGGTTGGCAAGCAAGCCGGATTTATCGGCAAGCCGAAAACTTTGCAAGTTCAAATGGCAGAAGCCAAGAGATCTACCATTATAGAGAAAGTAACTGCTTCAGGGGTGGTTCAACCCGTCACTGAAATTAAACTCAGCCCAGATGTAGCGGGTGAAATCATTGAATTGAACGTTGAAGAAGGCGATTATGTGACCGAGGGAATGGTGTTGGTGAAAATCAGACCAGACAACCTAGAGTCGGCATTGGAGAGAGCACAAGCGAACTTGAACCAGCAGAAAGCAAACTTGGCTTCGAATATCGCTAGCGTTGCTAGAAGTGAAGCTCAATTGTTGCAATCTAAACAAGCATTTGATCGTGCTGAACAACTCAAAAAAGAAAATGTAATTTCAGATGCTGACTTTGAAACAGCCAAAGCTAATTACGAGGTGGCCAAGAAAAATCTTGAAGCAGCAAAACAGAGTGTCAATGCATCGGAGTATGTGGTCAAATCAAGTCAAGCGACTGTTGATGAAGCCGCAGAAAATGTAAGATTGACTGTTGTGAGAGCTCCTTCATCAGGCACAGTATCTAAATTGGATGTTGAAAAAGGGGAACGCGTTGTTGGAACGCAACAAATGGCAGGTACTGAGATGATGCGTATAGCAGACCTTACTCAAATGGAAGTACAAGTTGATGTGAATGAAAACGACATCATCCGCGTGAAGCAGGGAGATCAAGTTGAAATTGATGTAGACTCTTACACTGCTATGGACAAGAAGTTCAAAGGTGTTGTCACTTCAATTGCCAATACAGCCAATGCCAAGGCTTCTGCAGATGCGGTAACGGAATTTCAGGTGAAAATCAGGATTTTAAATGAGTCTTTTCAAGATTTAATTTCTGAAATCCAAGGCGTATCACCTTTCCGTCCAGGAATGACAGCCAGCGTTGAAATCATCACGAATTCAAAAGAAAACGTACTTTCTGTTCCGCTTTCCGCAGTTACAACTCGCAACCCAAATGCTAAAGTGGGTCCCGAGGTGAAAGAAGGAGATGCGCCAGTTCAGGCTACTGCTGCGGTGGGTACGAAAGCAGAAGAAATGAAAGAAGTGGTATTTATCAGCGATGGCGGAATTGCCAAAATGGTCGTGGTAAAAACTGGCATCAGCGATTACGACAATATTGAAATTTTAGAAGGAATTAAAGACGGTGACATCATCGTTTCAGGACCATTTTTTGTGGTATCCAAGCAAATTAAAAATGGTGATTTGTTAGAGAAAACAGAGGTGAAAACCTTTAGTGCTACAACCGCCAATAAATAACTGTAAGTCAAAGCATATGAAAAGCCAGTTCTCAAAAGGGACTGGCTTTTTTGTTGTAAGAAGGCCAATTCCTTAAATCATAAATTTTTCCAACTAAATTGAACCAACCCCATTTTTTAACGACTCCTAACCAAAACAATGGAGCGAAAGGCAGAACATATTTTTGATGAGCTTTTGATCATTCGCTGTCAAGATAAAGATGACGCGGCCCTAAAGCTGCTTTGGAAACGCTGGCAGCCGAAATTATTGAAATGGGCCTTTGACTTTATCAAAGACAATGATGATGCTCAGGAAATAGCTCAGGAGAGTTGGATGTCTATTTTTAGCAATTTAAACAAACTGAAAGACCCTAGTTTATTCCGGTTTTGGGCGTATAAAATTGTTCAAAGAAGAGCAGCCGATTGGATAAGAAAAGCACAACGATCTAGAAAAGGAATGGAAGAGGCTAAACGAACTTATTCAGATATTGACACACCAGATACTCAGGGAGATCAGGTATCGGAAATGTTATTGGCTATTCATGCTTTAGCAGAACATCATCAGCAAATATTGAGGTTGTTTTATATGGAAAAGACCCCCATAAAAGTGATTTCAGTATTGCTGGACAAACCTGAAGGCACTATCAAATCAAGCTTATTTCACGCCAGAGAACAGTTAAAGAAACAATTAAAACTTAACAATCATGAAAAAGTCTGAAAACGAAATCGATGACCTAATTCATCAAGCATTGAACAAAGAGGAAGCTGCTTATTACGATCAATTAGGAGAGCAGAATTTACCTCAGATGGTATTTGGTCTTTTTAAAGGAAGGAATGGCTGGCTCAATGTGGTCATGGTGATCATAACTTTTGCCATTCTGGGAGTCATGATTTTCACAATCATCGAGATGCTCAAGGCAGAAGACCTAGGTGATAAGATGGAGTGGATGTTCTACTCCTTATTGGGATTTATCACCATTGTTCTGATGAAAATATGGAGTTGGAATCAACTTGATAAAAATGCCATTTTAAGAGAGTTGAAAAGGCTGGAATATCAAGTCGCACTACTGCAGTCAGAAAAGGCTAAATAAAACACAGGAAAACCTCTCCAAAAGTTGGTGTCTCTTTAACTTCAGTAGCTAATTCATTCGTTTAAAGCACGAATGAGCACTTTTGGAGAGTTATAGAAACAAAAAGAATTCTAGCTGATTGCCTCTACCCAATCATCTGGACTAATATTATGGAAGCCGTTCATGCCTAAGCGCATGGCGGCTTCAATATTCTCCAGTTTATCATCTATAAAAAGTACGCTTGAAGCATCGAGCTGATGATCGTTAAGAATAGGCTGCCATGCCCCAGGATTCGGCTTTCTTTCACCAACCTCTTGCGAAAAATACACCTCGGTGAAGTAATCGTGAAAAGCCTTGTTGGGAGAAATCAAATCGACCAAACGCAGAAAGAAACGAGCATGAATATCATTGGTATTGCTCATCACAAACAGTTGATACTTTTTGGCTAATTTCTCAAGCTTTCTAAGTCGCTGCATTGGGATTTGCCCCAACATGGCATTCCAAGCACCATCCAAAATATTATCTTCAGCAAAAGTGTTTAGAGCTTCTCTAAGATGTGCTCTGAAGGTAGGGTCATCAATTGCCCCTATTTCATATTGCTTAAAAAACTCACTGCTCTTAGAGATTTCTCTGATTTCATTCAAGGGTTTTCCAGAAAGATCTGAAAAAGCTTTTAGGGTAGCGCTTTCATCTAAATTGATAATTACTCCACCGAGGTCGAAAATAATGGCGTCAATTTTACTGAGATCTGGCTTCATCTAACCTTGTTTAATTTGAAGCAAATATGTAACATTGCACTCCAAATTTCAAAGGTCAGTGAAGACATTTGAAAAGGGCCTATAACTCAGCTGGTTAGAGTATCTGACTCATAATCAGAAAGTCCCTGGTTCGAGCCCAGGTGGGCCCACAAACACAGAAGCTTTACTCAAAAGGTAAAGCTTCTTGTTTTTTAAGGGTTTAGACTTGATTCCTCCTCAATCCCCTCATAAATCATTTTGTACATCTTATCCCAAAAATCGCCATGCTGAAAGGCACTGATTTGTGTCATGCCGACAAATACCATTTGTTCTTTTGGATCGATAAAAAACTGGGTATTAAAGTAGCCACCCCATTCGTAAGTACCTGGTGATTTCGGGCTCTTTTTCGTTGGTAAGTCTTCATATAGCTGGAAGCCCAGCGTAAACCCTCCATCACTTCCTTTAGGGTAATTTTCATAGTCGTTGATCACGATAGGCAGTTGGTTCTTGGTCATTTCAGCCATGGCCTCGTTTCCTAATAGGTTACCGCCTCCTTCAACCAATGTTTCTATAAATTTGGCATAGTCCATTGCTGTAGAGCTAAGTCCCGCACCGCCTGCGAAGATATCTCTTGGCCCTTCTTTTGGATAATCCGTAAAAGCCGCCATTCCCAAATCGTCAGTCAATTTGTATTCACCTTTTACTTTCATCATTACAGGAGTAAGGCGATCAAATTTAGATTCAGGCAAATAGAAGTAAGTGTCTTCCATACCTACCACATCGAAAATGTGTGATTTGTAATATTGATCTAATTTTTCGCCTGAAACTACTTCAATGATTCTGCCCATCACATCCATATTAAGACCATAAGAAAATCTAGCACCTGGCTGATGAGCAAGAGGTACAGCGGCTAATTTGTCGACCCATTCTTCAGTGGACCATTCAGGATGAGAAAAACCTACATTCATATTGAATTGCTCGTAAACGGCCATCAGTTTGCCCGGGTTAAAACTACCATATACAATGCCTGAAGTGTGTGTCATTAGATTGCGAACGGTTACAGGTTTTTCAACAGGTACGGTAGTGTAGCTAGAGTCCGAAGGATCAAACTGATCGAGGACTACTTGATTACGGAAAGAAGGGATGTATTCATAAACGGGAGCGTCCAAATCAACTTTGCCTTGTTCAACAAGTTGCATCATGGCGACACAGGTGATGGCCTTTGTCATCGAAGCAATTCTATAAATGTTAGAATTTTCGATTGGGCTGTTGGTTTTGCCAAAGCTTTTTTCATAAACCACTTTACCATCTTTCGCAATCAAAAATGTTCCACCAGGAATGATCGTGTCATTTATGGCTTGGGCGATATAGCTGTCTAATTGCGTTTCAAAGTCAGCAGTAAATCCAACGCTGGTTGGTGAAGCAGGAGCCAACCATTGATCTTTCTTTTCGCTGGCGGGCTGGCAACTGTAAATAAATAGAAGTAAGAGCAGACTGAGAAGTTTGGTTTTCATGAGTATAAGGTTTCCTTGAAATTAAGAATTTTATTTCGACTTTTTTTGAAGAAAGTCATGGGCAATTTTACTGGTGAGTTTGGGATCTTCTTCCATCGGTACATGCCCTAGCTTGTCCAAAAGTGCTGTTTGTAAATCAGGTATAAGCACCTTGAAACTTTCAAAACTTGACATTGGCACCCAAGTGTCTTCTTTTCCCCAAATCAAAAGCGTTGGAGTCAAAAGGTATTGAAGTTCATCGGAGCGATCAGTTGTCACAACAGCTGCGCGGTCAATAAAGGCTTGTCGATTGCCTTCTCTTAAGGCGAGATCATGATACTGCTCTACCAAAGCATCGGTAACCTTTGAATCGTCATAGTACACTTCTTTCAAGTTTTTCTTGATAAAAGATTTTGGGGTAATGTATTTGAATAAACTGCCTACAATCGGAGTTCTTGCCATACGAAATACCATTGGATCTGGTGCTGTTTTTGGAATTCCAGTAGCATCAATCAGTATGAGTTTTCGCACAAAATCTTGATTGTCCAAAGCATAAGTCCAAGCAATGTGGCCACCGAGTGAATTACCAGCAAGATAAATGCTATCAAGCTGTATCTCACTGAAAAACGCATTGAGGAACCTTCCGTAGTTGTCGATAGAATAATCACCATCGAAAGCTGGCCCGGTCAGTCCAAAAGCGGGTAAGTCCAAACGAATGATTCTGTATTTGTCCTTCAAAGCTTCCGTCCAACCATCCCAAGTATGCAGCGATGCGGCAGTACCATGGAGCAATACCAATGGAACCCCATTACCTTCATCTCGATAATGGACTTTGATGCCTTCAATCTCTATAAACTTAGATTGATCGTTCGCATACTTTTCCTTCAATTCAACTACAGAGCGGTCGCTATATCCAAAGATGAGCACCACGCTAATGATGATAGCTAAAAGTGCAAGGCCTGTGTATTTGAGAAATTTTTTCAAGACTAGAAACTAAACAAAATCTTCCCACCTCTCCCTGGAGTTTCCATATGTTTTATGGCCTTTTGAACTTCATCAATTGTATAGGTAGCTTCGATATCCGCTTTAAGGTCTTGCGTGGCAAGCATTCCCAATACCTGAGGAATAATTGAATAACGTTGTTCTTTGGTCAGGCTAGTCATCCATGTGCTTAGCCAAAAGCCTTTGATGGTTAGGTTTTTGAAAATCAACAAACCATTATTCAGTGGAATAGGCTGTAAGCTAAGTGCGCCATAAACAAACATTTTACCGCTGAAGGTCAAGGCATTCAAAACCTTATCGCCTAATGGCCCACCCACCGCATCGAAAGCAGCATTGACCATGGCGCCATCAGTGGCTATTTTTACTGCTTTAAAAATGTTCTCTGTCTGTTCGTTGATAATGGCTTTGGCACCTAAGTCAATCAATGCTTGTTTTTGATCATCTCTTCGTACCGTACCAATGACGTTAATGCCACGGCTTGCGGCCAACTGGATTACGAATTTACTAAAGGCCGAAGCCGCTGCGGTGAGCATTAACCAATCGCCTGCTTTGAGATCAGCTTCCATCAACATGCCATAGGCCGTGAATGGGTTTACAAAAGCTTGGCAAGCAATTTCATCGCTCATTGCTGGTGGTTTTGGAATAACAGCCTTGGCCGAAACACAAACGTATTCTGCCCAAACGCCTGTACCAGTAAAGATCACACCCATGCCAACAGGCATATCAACACCTTCGCCAGCCGCATCGATGGTGCCAGTAGCTTCAAAACCTGCGATTTGAGGTAATTGCGGACGGATGCCATACATACCCTGAATAAACATGATATCTGCGGGAATAATGTTCGCTTTGGTGACTTTGATCCTGACTTCACCTGCCGCTGGTTCAGGAGTTGGGAGTTCAACAATTTTTAAAACTTCTTTGGGTAAGCCTAAGCTTTCGAATTGTACTGCTTTCATTTATCTAAATTTATGAATATCACCCTCCGCTCTTTGAGTACCTCCCTCAAGGGAGGATAGAAAAGTAAATACTCGTCATGCATAACAATTTAAATTATTTATCTTGACAGTACATCAACAAACATGAAAAAGAGGTGGAAATAGCTGAAAACTTTCGATTAGATGGCAAAGTAGCCATTGTAACAGGTGCCAGTAAGGGCATTGGAAAATACATTGCATTGGCATTGGCTCAACAAGGGGCAACGGTGGTGGTATCGAGCCGCAAGCTAGAAGCGGTGTCCGAAGTGGCCGAAGAATTCACAGCCAAGGGCTATAAAGCGGTAGCTTTTCCATGTCATATGGGTGATGATGAGCAGATCAAAGAATTGGTAGCTAGCACCATTAAGAATTTAGGTGGCATTGATATCATTGTCAATAATGCAGCAGCAAACCCGGTTTTTGGCCCAGTCGAAAACGCTGGCGATGATGCCTTTGATAAGATCATCGAAGTGAATGTGAAAGGGCCACTCAACTTAGCCAAGTATTCCCTAGAAAGTATGAAAAGTAGGGGTGGAGGTTCGGTGATCAATATCAGCTCTATTGAAGGAATTACTCCAGGGCAAGGACTCGGATTATATTCGGTAAGTAAAGCAGCACTTATTCAACTCACCAAAGTAATGGCACGCGAGTGGGGACCTCATAATATTCGCGCGAATGCGATTTGCCCTGGATTGATCGAAACCAAATTCAGCGAAGCCTTAACCTCGAACGAAAAGATTTTAAAATTGGTAATGATGAAACAAGCTTTGCCTATGCTGGCACAACCTGAGGATATTGCGGGTTTAGCTTTGTTCTTAGCTTCTGCTGCTTCTAAATTCGTTACTGGCGCAGTGATTTCTGCTGATGGGGGTTATACTGTTTAGTTAATTCGTGGATTAGTCATTGGTTAATTAGTAAATTGGTCATTCGTGAGAAGCTCAACCATTATATTCCTCATTCTATAGTCAACAATAACAAATAGCCAAAAACAGTAATGACCGAAATATTTGCAACCAAAAAACTCAAAGCCCTTTACCCAAAAGTGAAGCAATTTATTGAGGAGGAGCTTTATCCGTCAGAATTGTATTTGCTCACCGACCCATGGTCTGAAGTAAGTCAGATTTTAGATGCAAAGCGGAAGAGAGCCAAAGAGTTGGGGTTATGGGCTCCTTATCTACCAGAAAACGAAGGTGGACTCGGACTGTCAATGACAGAATTTGGTCAGATTTCCGAATTATTGGGAGGAACCCCACTTGGGCATTATGTGCTCAATTGTCAAGCGCCTGATATCGGAAATATAGAATTGATGCATCAGTTTGCTTCGAAAGAATTGAAGGCTAAGTACCTAGAACCTTTAATGAAGGGCGAAATCAGAAGCTGCTTTTCAATGACAGAACCTGAGTTTGCAGGTTCTAATCCTGTGAATCTGGGCACGACTGCTGTGTTGGAAGGAGATGAATTTGTCATCAACGGACATAAATGGTTTACTACAGCCGCGGAAGGGGCTACTTTCGCCATCGTGATGGCAGTAACGAACCCCGAAGCCGATCCTTATCAAAGGGCGAGTATGATCATAGTGCCAACGGATACTCCTGGCTTTGAGCTTACGCGAAACATCCCAATCATGGGCGATGTAGGAGAAGGCTATTTAAGTCATGCCGAAATAAATTATGTCGATTGTCGTGTGCCAAAAAGTAATTTGATAGGTGAAATGGGCAGTGGCTTTATGTTGGCGCAACAGCGTTTGGGCCCTGGAAGAATCCACCACTGTATGCGTTGGATTGGCATTTGCGAACGCGCTTTTGACATGATGTGTAAGCGAGCCGCGACAAGAGAATTAAGAGATGGTAAAAAGTTGGGTCATCAACAGACCATACAAAACTGGATTGCTGAAAGCCGAGCAGAAATCAATGCTGCTAGGTTTATGGTGCTTCATGCTGCCCATAAAATGGATCAAGAAGGAAGTAAAGCAGCCAGAATGGAGATTTCTACCATCAAATTTTTTGTAGCCGATGTATTGATGAAAGTGCTCGACCGTGCAATTCAGGTGCATGGTGCTTTAGGGATTACTGATGACACCTTACTCTCTTTCTGGTATCGACACGAGCGAGGAGCAAGAATTTATGATGGACCAGATGAGGTACACAAAAGCAGCTTGGCCAAGGCGATTTTAAAAGGCTATGGCATCTGAAAGATTTTGAAGTAGGAAGGTTGAAGCAGGAAGTAAGAACTAACCGTCATCCTGAGACTTAATATTTTGGTTTCAAAACACACAAAACAGGATGACGTTTGTTAGCTTCGATCGATAAGATAT